>CAUJDW010000100.1 GCA_963169455.1 Bacteroidota bacterium
GCGCTGCCCGCCTGTGAAGGCTTCGATTGCAGGCTGCTCGTGCAGGAAGAAGCGCAGGGCCCTGGAAGCCGGCAGTTCGAAGCCTTCCCGCGTCAGCGCAATGGCCCGGCGCAGCGCGGCGATGAGCATCTGCTCGGCCGAGAGCACCGTTTTGTGCAGGTAAACCTGCCAGTACATCAGCCGGCGGGCGATGAGGAACTTTTCAATGGAGTAAATGCCCTTCTCTTCAACCACGAGTTCGTCGTCGCGCACGGCCAGCATCTTGATGATGCGGTCGTAGCCGATGACCCCCTCGTGTACGCCCGTGAAAAAACTGTCGCGGTTGAGGTAGTCCATCCGGTCCATATCGAGCTGGCCCGAGACGAGCTGGGCCAGGAACTTTTTGGGGTAACGCCCCTGGAATATCTCCATGGCCAGGGACAGCCTGCCGGGGAATATTTCATTGAGCCGCTGCATGAACAGGAGTGAAAGCTCTTCGTGCGCCACCCGGATCAGGGTGTGCTCCAGGGTATGGGAAAAGGGGCCATGCCCGATGTCGTGCAGCAAAATGGCAATGCAGGCGCCTTCCGCTTCCTCGTCCGTGATGGCCGCGCCCTTGGAACGCAGCACTTCGATGGCCTGCTGCATGAGGTGCAGGGCTCCGATGGCATGGTGGAAACGGGTATGCAGGGCCCCCGGATAAACGTAGTGCGTAAGGCTGGTCTGTTTGATCCGGCGAAGGCGTTGAAAGTAAGGGTGCTCTATCAGGTTGAAGAGAATGCCGTAAGGCAGGTCGACGAACCCATAGACCGGGTCGTTGAGGATCTTTTTCTGGTTCATGATGTGCGCGGGAAACTTTTCATCAAAATCCTTGTAAATAATTCTGGGGCAATAATTCCCTGCACAAATCTATTATATTTCAACGCCAAAAAATATTTCCCCCGCTGCTCCGTGCAGGAAAAAGCGAAGCAATTACCGCATAATTCAAACAACCACATGGATAAAATTACGATTCTCTGGGCTGATGACGAGATCGACCTGCTGAAACCCCAGTTGATGTTTCTCGAAAACAAAGGCTATGAGGTGGTGACGGTGACCAACGGCTACGACGCACTGGAAGAATGCGAGTCGAACAACGAGATCGACGTCGTTTTCCTCGATGAAAGCATGCCCGGCATCACCGGCCTGGAAACCCTGGCAAAGATCAAGGAGTCCAAACCCCACCTGCCGGTGGTCATGATCACCAAAAACGAGGCCGAAAACGTCATGGAAGAAGCCCTGGGCTCCCAGATCACCGATTACCTCATCAAACCCGTCAACCCCAACCAGATACTGCTGACCCTGAAAAAGATCATCGACAACAAACGCCTGGTACGGGAAAAAACATCTTCGGACTACCAGCAGGAGTTCCGCCAGATTTTTATGCAGATCAACAGCGGGCTGGACTTTGAGGAATGGGTGGAGGTTTACCGCAAGATCATTTCCTGGGAGATCAAGATCGACGAGTCCAACTCCACGGCAATGAGCGATATTCTGGCCAGCCAGAAAAGCGAAGCCAATACGGAATTTTCAAAGTATATCGCCAAGAACTATCTCAGATGGATCAAAAGCAGCGAAGGGCCGGTGATGTCCAACAACCTGCTGCGGTCCAAGGTCTTTCCAAAAATCGACGACAGCGTGCCCACCCTGCTGGTGCTGCTCGACAACCTGCGGTACGACCAGTGGAAAATGATCGAACCCATTTTGTCGGAATTCTACCGCGTCGAGCAGGAGGATTATTTTTACAGCATCCTGCCCACTTCCACCCAGTACAGCCGCAACGCCATTTTCGCAGGCATGATGCCCTCCGAGATCGAGCGCTACCATGCGCAGTGGTGGAAAAACGACATGGATGAAGGAGGAAAAAACCTCCACGAAGCGGAATTACTGGAAGAACTCATCGGCCGGACCTTCCGCAAAAACCTCCGCTTCGAATACCTCAAGGTGACCAATGCCAGCCACGCCAAGCAGATTCAGGACAACATCCTCAATTACATGCAGAACGGGCTGACCGTCATCGTGTATAACTTCATCGACATGCTCTCCCACGCCCGCACGGAAATGGAAGTGCTCAAGGAACTGGCCGGCGACGAGAAGGCTTACCGCTCCCTGACCCGGTCCTGGTTTGAGAACTCCCCCCTCTGGCAGGCCCTCCGGCGCGCAGCGGAGCGCGATATTCAGCTCTTCGTCACCACCGACCACGGTACTATCCGCGTCAACACGCCGTCCAAAGTAGTGGGTGACCGGGAAACGACGACCAACCTCCGCTACAAGGTGGGCAGAAACCTGCAGTACGAACGCCGTGACGTGCTCGAGGTGCGCGACCCCCAGGAGGCCATGCTGCCCCGCCCCAATGTGAGCTCCACCTTCATCTTCGCCAAAGAGGACAAATTCTTCCTCTATCCGAACAACTACAATTACTACAACAATTACTACCGCAACACCTTCCAGCACGGCGGAATTTCACTGGAGGAAATGATCTGCCCGGTAGTGCGGCTTAGGGCAAGGTAGCTTGTCGCGCCAGCTTTGGATGTTTCCGTTTTTTTTCCCGGCTGAACGCAGTGAGGATTTATCCGGCTGACCAGATTTATCCGGCTGGCTAGACGGACGGATGGACGGACGGGGCAGGCCAGTCACGGGGTGGCTTGCCTTGATTATGCTGAAGTTCGGCTACCCCGTGACTTGTCCACGGCTACGGTTTCTCCTCCGGCCGGGGCTCACCCCATCACCCAGTCACCAAGTCACCAAGTCTCATTCCCATAAAGTTGACGGCATTAGTGGCGAGGGCCCCCTTCCACCAGCAGCCGTTCCCGCAGTTCGGGGTGGGTTTCCCAGAATTCTCGGAAGCGGTAGCCGGTGGGCACGAAGGTAGCCCGCCGGCCGAAGATGCCGGGTTTGCGGAAGAAGATGGTAGCCGTGCGGAAGAAGAAAAAATGGCTTACTTCCACTTTTTCGATGTTGTGGAATGGATAACGCGCGGTTTTGAAGTAATTGGTCACGTAGAAGAACTCCTCATCCACTTCCACGCGTTTCAGGCGCATAAGGGTGAAGGCCAGCAGCAGCAGGCCCGAAAGGTAAAAAGCCGCGGTCAGCAGCCGGAAAGTCCGGGCGGGTATGTCACCCACGTATTCGAATTGATACAACATGGCGGCTGCCGTAACGGAGCCGAAGAAGACAATCCAGAAAACGGGAATGAAGAGTTTTAAAAAAAGCGTCAGGTTGGTGGAAATTCTTTGCATGTAGTGTGCATTACATATTGCTCTGTTGTTCGATGCGCTGGAGTTCGCGCTCGCGTTCGGCTTCTTCTTTCGCATGTTCCCGGGCGACGCGCGCCGAAACGAAGATGCTGGCCTCGTAAAGAATGTAAAGCGGGATGCCGATAAGGAACTGGGTCACCACATCCGGCGGGGTGATCAGGGCTGCCAGGATGAGGATGCCGACGATGGAGTGCCGGCGGTATTTCCTCATATCGTCCGGCGTAACCAGGCCCGCTTTCGACAGGAAGTAAACGATGACCGGAAGCTCGAAGATCAGGCCTGCCGGAGCTGTGAACATGATCATGTAATTGATAAAGGAAGACATGGTTGGCGTATTCTGTACGCCCGGCACATTATACCCCATCAGGAAATTGATGGCAAAAGGAGCGATGATGTAGTAACCGAACAAAACCCCTACCATAAAAAGTGCGGAGCAAACCCCTACCAGGCCCCTGGCCGCCTGCTGTTCCCTCGGATACAGGCCCGGCTTGATGAAGCGCCAAAACTCCAGCAGCACATAGGGCACGGCCATGAAGAAACCCATCACGAAGGATACCTTAATACTCATGATGAAGGGCTCGCCGAAGCCAATGGCGATCTTGGGAAATTCCGGGGGCTGGAAGCACATGGCTTCGCCCAGCCCTATGTTCTTTGACAGCCAGCAGGCAAAGCGGTAGGAAAAAAAATCCGGCTTGGTCGGCCCGAAGATGACATCGTCGAAAAGCCATTTGTGGAAGATGAAGAGCAAAATCCCCACGCCAACGATGGCGCTCAGCGACCGGATGATGTGCCAGCGCAACTCCTCAAGGTGGTCGAGGAAGGACATCTCCTTGCCGTTGCTCAACGCTTTGCTCTGATCCAACTTGTCCACATCCATCTGATCCAGCGGCATAACTCGGTATTTGTTGCTTAAGATCCCGGCGGCGCGGCTCCGTTTTTCAGGGTTGCCCCCACCGGACTACAAAAGTAAGAAAAACTAAGCTTGTTTGCGCTCGCCCCGGCGCCCTGCAGAATGGAGCCCGGAAAAATACGCTGAAATTGCTGCAAGCCGCACCAAAAGAAATTTTTTGTGCATCATTCTGAAAAATCGCGTAACTTTATAGCCTGAATTTCCTTCCCCCCACCCCTTGATTTGGCCGCCTGGCTCCGTTGCACAGGCGCTTCCGTGGTTTATAAGCCGGTAAACTATAGCAAACTGTCTCAGCAACCGCAAACTATTGTTTGGCAGGGTTCTCATTGAGGATTTTCTGATCATCAGGTGAATGCAATTTTTCCACCGCTTCCAAAACGAGAGGAAAGCGGCGGGCTATGAGAAAAGTGTAAAAAACAAACATACGGCCTACTATGAAGAAAACGATTTACACACTGCTGATAGCGGTGGTATGCTCATGGGTTAACGCCCATGGACAAAGCGTCCTGGCAAACTGGGCGCTCACCTCCAACGGGGCGCCCAGTATGGCGGACAATAACATCCAGGCTTCTCACTTTACCAGAGGCAATGGCGTAACCATCCCAACCTACGGCCCCAGTGGGGGCCAGTCGAAGGCCTGGGAAATTTCAACCTTCAGGTCTTCGGCAGATTATTTTGAGGTTTGCGTCAATCCCAAAACGGGTTTCGCATTGTATTTTGACGGCCTGGAATTCAGCGAACGCCGCACCGGCGAAGGCATCAGAGCCTATGAGCTGATGTGGTCCAAAGACGGTTTCCAAACCTCCTCCCTGATTGCTGCATTTAACGTCCCCGACGATCAGAATATCCGCACCAATATCCTCAATACCCAGCAGGTGAAGGTTTGCGAAGGAGAGACATTGTGCCTGCGGTGGTACGCCTATTCTGCCGAGACGAATTTCGGCGAATGGGCCCTTTCCGACATTAAAGTCAAAGGCAGCACCGCTGCTGCCTGCACGCCTCCATCAACCCAGGCAACCAACCTCGCCCTGGCCAATGTCACAGCCAGCACTGCGAACCTGTCCTGGGTGCGGGGCAATGGCGGGAGTATCCTGATCGTTGGGCGCGCCGGCGCCCCCTTGAACAGGCTCCCCTGTTTCAACACACCTTTTGTTCCCGGCAATACTCAATTCGGGCTGGGCGCCGCCGTCGGGCCCGATGCCTTCGTCCTGTACAACGGAGGGGGCACAGGCACTACCATTACGGGCCTGGAGGAAGGCCGGCAGTATTTTTTTACGGCTTTCGAATACAACCCAATCAGCAACTGCCTGCTTGCCGCCAATGCGCCGGTGGCCAGCGCAACAACCCTCTGCGCATCTCCGGGGGAAGTGCCTGAACTGAGGGCCAGCCCAGCGGGCGGCATGGTGTATCTGGCCTGGGATAACCCCAACTGTTACGACGAAGTGATGGTCGTGGCCAGCCAAAGCCCCATCGCGGCTGTGCCTACCAGCAATAACCCCAGCGCCTACACCCCCGGCTCCGTTTTCGGCACGGGAACTGACGCCCAGGGCGATTTTTCCGGCACGGAGAGCCCCGTTTATCGCGGAACGGGCAGGTTCGCTCAGGTTACCGGGCTTGCAAACGGGCAGGCTTACTACTTCAGGATATACACTTTCCGGCAGAATATCTGGCAGCCCGGCGCTCAGGTGTCGGCAGTTCCTGAAACAGGCTGCTCCGATCTGGGGGGAGAGGGCCGCGTGTTCATCAACGAAATCCATTTCATCAACGACAACGGGCTGGATGTCGATGAAGGCTTCGAAGTCATGGGGCCGGCCGGAACGAACCTTGAAGATTATGCCATACTGGTCTATAAAATCGGTGGGCTGCTTGATAAGGAAATTTACCTCAGCGGGCTGATCGACGATGAAGGCAATGGCTATGGAGCGGTATGGGTTCCGGTTCCGGATATTTTTGCCGCCGGAGCGGTAGCGCTCTACAACCTGGTGGCGGACACGACGGTGGAGTTCCTTTCCTGGCGGGCGGCCAGCGGTTCGATCACGGCTGAGGAAGGCCTGGCGGAAGGCGAAGTGGCCGTATTCATCAATGCCATAGAAGAAGGAGAAACACCTTTTAATTATTCGCTTCAAAGAATTGGCCCGGGCCAATGCCCGGCCGGCATGGCCTGGATGGGCCCCATGCCCAATACCCGCGGCGGCATCAACACCGGGCAATCCGTGCTGCCCATAGAACTGATCGGCTTTACGGGGGAACTCCGCCAGGGGCAGGTGCTGCTGAGCTGGAAAACCGCTACGGAAGAACAGAACGACTACATGGCTGTAGAGCACAGCACCGATGCCCGCCGGTTCACCGAAATCGGCCGCCTGAAGGGCGCCGGCACTACGCAGGAGCCCCAGTCATACGAGTTGTGGCACCCCAACCCGAAGCCCGGCCTCAATTACTACCGCCTGCGGCAGGTGGACTTCGACGGGCAGGCGCATTACCACGGGCCGGTGGCCGTGAAATTCAATGGCGGGGAAGGCCAACTGGCCGTTTACCCCACCCTTGCGTCCGGCCAGCTCACCGTAGAATTCAGCGGGGATGCGGAAGGCGCCGGAGAACTGGTTATTTTCAACCTGTACGGCCAGGTCATGCTTCGGATTGCCACGCCCGGGGGGCCTTCCCGGCAGGAAATATCTGTGGCGGAACTGCCGGCCGGGCATTACCTCCTGCAATGGCGCAGCGCGCGCGGCGAGCTGGCGGCACAACGTTTTGTTAAGCTGTAAATTGATTATACGCATTGGATCAGGCGGGCGCTTCTCTGGGAGGCGCCCGCTTTTTTTTGCGCCCGGGCAGCATGCAGGGTGGAGAAAAAGGCCGGGAAGGGCGGGCAGGTTCTTTCTTCGGCAGGTTTTTTCCTTATATTTGAAAATCGTATTCCAGCTTAAATCCCTTACAATAGGTTACTGATGAAAAAGATCGTGTGTTTTTTTCCGCTGCTGCTCTGGTTTTTCTCTCTGGATGCCCAGCGGAGCACGGAGGCCGGGTTGTTCTTCGGCGCATCCAACTATATGGGCGACCTTGCGCCCAGCCCGCTGGCGGCCAATGAAACCAACCTGGCTTTTGGCGGCCATTACCGGTATATGGTGGGGCCGAAACTGGGGTTGAAGGGCTCGGTGAGCTTTGGCAAGATCACGGGCTCGGACACCAATATTCCCCGGGCTGACCCCAGGCAGGCATCGCGCCGGCTGGAAATGGAAGCCGGCCTGCTGGAGGTGGCGCTTCAGGCGGAATGGCACATCCTGGGCACTTCCCGTTACAACAATGCCGGCCTGTATAGCCGGCAGGCTTCCCCCTTCATTTCGGCAGGGCTGGGCCTGGCTTTTGCCGAAGCAAAGGTAAGCACGTACCAGATCGACAAATACCGCTTTCCGGAGCCCGGCGCCAAATCGGCCTTCATTGTCCTGCCGGTCTCTGCAGGGGCGCGTTTCGACCTCACCGAGGCTATCTCGCTTTCCGGAGAATTCGGAGTGCGCGCCACTTTTTCCGACTACCTGGACGGGCTGAGCGCATACGCCAACCCGGATCGCAATGATTATTATCTTTTTACCGGCATTTCCGTTCTGTATCTCATCGATGCGGAGTTTGGGCCCAGATACCGGTACTGATTTGTGGCGGTCCCAATGGCATGTTTCTTCATTCAATTAAATAAAACCCCGGCATGTTATGAAATATTTCAAATTACTGGCCCTGCCGGCCATTGCCGCCATAAGCTTTTCCGCCCCCCCTTCTCCGGCCCCGGCCGAAGAAGGCCTGGTCGCTTACTATTCCTTCAATTACTGTGACGCCAGAGATGAAAGCGGCAACGGCTCTCACGGCGAACTCTTCGGCCGGGTGGGCTGCTGGTGCGGCATCGAAGACGATGGGCTGCTGTTTGACGGAGTGAACGGCTACCTCGAATTTCCAGGCAAAGTAAACCGCTATTTCAACACGACGGATTTTACGATCAGTTTTTACTTCAAACCGGAGCAGTACACGGTCTTCCGGCAAAGCCTGCTTTCCAAACGCGTGGATTGTGAAGCATACAATATGCTGGACCTCCTGCTCGACCTCAACAGCAGCGAAGTGCAGACGGCCGTCCACGAAACGCCCCTGAAATATTACGGCGGCTTGTCCCCCTCACTCGATACCACCAACTGGATCCACTTTGCCCTGGTGCGGGAAGGCATGCGGGCCTATACCTATATCAACGGACAACTTCGCCGGGAGAGCTTCCGCTGCAGCGGGGTGGATATTTCGAATGAGGCCGTGCTTTCCTTTTCCAACAGCCCCTGCATCCAAAGCGGCGGCGCACGCCGCTTCAAAGGCGTGCTGGATGAATTGCGCGTATACTCCCGCGCACTGGCCGAAGAAGAGATCCGCCGCCTTTACAACCAGCACCCTGTCGAAAACGCCCTGATGGATTGCGTGAGCTGAGCAGGTAAAATCTTTAAACATGGATCAGGAACAGTTTGCACAAATGATCGAACAGGCATACAAGAGCGCCCTTGAATCGGCGGACGCCATAAAAGCGGTTGCGGAGGCGGACCGGCAGGCGGCTTTACGGGAACTTGAGGCCGCGCAGGAAGCCCGAAAAACCGCCGAAGCCAATGGAGAAAAGATTGCAGGGGCATATTTCGAAGAGCGGCGGGCCCAATTGATGGAATTTTCCCGCCAGGAATTGCTGCGGCAACTCTGCAGGAAACACCTGGAAGCCGGAAAAAAGCCGGAAGAAATTGCCCAGTGGCTCGATGTGCCCCTGGATTGCGTCGGCGCCATACAGGATGTTATGGCCAGGGCAGGTTCCGGAAAAGGAAAAAGAACAGCGCTGAGAGGCAACCCCCGGCTGCGGTATGCCAACAGCGGCAGGGGCGGCTCCATCTATTTCGAAAGTGAAGAAACGGCTTTCCAGATGTGGTGGGAATTTGCCGGCGGCGACGCCCTGGCTATCATTGGCGTCCCTGACGAAAATCAGTGGGAAGAACTCACCCGCCTGCCGCCCGACAGGCGGGAGGAGACCCTTCGGTTCATCGCAGAGCAGGTGATTGACGATCAGGCCTCCGGCAAAGGATCCTTCGCAATAGGGCGCGATTTTCTGACTATTTACTCCTGAGCGCCATCAGGCAAAACCACAGGGGCGGAAAATCCGTTTAAATTCCAAAATTCCCGGCTAATGGGCGGCGAGTCCTGTGTTTATCCCTAAATTCGCAGTCCGAATAGAAGATTCCATGGAAAATATCACCTTTCAATACCCCAACTGGTACGTTTTGCTCTGCGTCCTGCTTGGGCTCGTTTCTGCGCTGTTCCTGTATTTCCGCGACAAGGCCTTCCGCGAACAGCCGCCCTACCTCCATGCCTTTATGGGCCTTTTCCGCTTCCTCTCGGTAACGGGCATCGCTCTGCTGCTGCTCACCCCCCTGCTTAAACACCTGATCACGGAAGTGAAAAAACCGCTTGTCATTTTGGCGCAGGACGTATCCGAGTCGGTGGGCGCCGAACTGGATGAGCAGGAAAAGGCCGCCTACCGGCAGTCGTGGCAACAATTGCGCGAAGAACTGGGCGAACAATACGATGTAAAGGAATACGCCTTCGGAAGTTCGGTACGGGAGGGCGCCGATTTTCCGTTTACCGATAAACTGAGCAACATATCGGAAATGCTCTCCACTGCCTACAACCTGTACAGTAACCAGAACCTGGGCGCCCTCATCCTGGCCACCGACGGCATCTACAACGAGGGCAGCAACCCGGCCTACGCCGCCAATAAACTGGGCGCGCCGGTGTACACGATCGCCCTGGGCGATACCACCCCGAAGCGCGACCTGGTGATCAAGCGGCTGTTCCACAACCACATCGCTTACCTGGGCGACAAGTTCAGCGTACAGGCCGATATCGCGGCCGAAAATGCCGCGGGCAGCAACAGCCGCCTCAGCGTTTACAAGGTGGAGGGCAGCGGCGCGCGCCTGCTCCAGCAGTTCCCTGTGAATATAGGAGGCAACGACTTCTTCGAAACCCGCGAGTTTGTACTGGACGCCGATAAGGCCGGCGTGCAGCGCTTCAGGGTGGTGCTCAGCGAAATCTCCGGCGAGGCCAGCACGGCCAACAACACCAGGGATATTTTTGTAGACGTGCTGGACGCCCGCCAGAAAATTCTCCTGCTGGCCAATTCCCCGCATCCGGACATCGCCGCCATCCGGCAGGCCGTTTCCAGCAACAAGAATTACGAAGTCAAAGTAGAGTACATCAGCAGCCTCCGGGAAAATGTGGCCGCCTACGATTTCGTCATCCTCCACCAGCTGCCCAGCCGCGTTCATGACGCCTCAGGGGTGCTCAACACCCTGAATCAGCAGAACATTTCCCGCCTCTTCATAACAGGGGCGCAAACCAACTTCCCGCGCCTCAACCAGATGCAGAACCTGATAGACATCAGCGCCGGTGGAGACAACACCAACGAAGTGCAGGCCCGCATCGCCCCTGATTTCGGGCTGTTCAAACTTTCGGAACCGCTGCGGGACAAACTGATCAACTTCCCGCCCCTGATCGCGCCATTCGGTGAGTACGCCGTTTCCGGCGACGGCCAGGTGCTGCTCAACCAGCGCATCGGCAAGATCGATACCCGCTACCCGCTGCTGGTGCTGGGCCAGCAGGGAAGGGCCAAAGTAGGGGTTTTATGCGGCGAGGGCATCTGGAAATGGCGCCTCTTCGACTTCCTGCAGCACCAGAACCACGAAATATTCAACGAGATCGTCACCAAAACGGTGCAGTATCTCAGCCTCAAGGAGGACAAACGCCGCTTCCGGGCCAGCCTGAGCAAAAACATCTTCAACGAGAACGAAAATATTTACTTCGACGCCGAACTGTACAACGAGAGCTTCGAACTGGTCAACGAACCCGACGCCAGCCTGGTGATCACCAATGCAGAGGGAAAAGACTTCAGCTACACCTTCAACAGGGTGGGCAATGCCTATCAGCTCAACGCCGGCATCCTGCCGGTGGGCAACTACAGCTTCCGCGCTTCTACCAACTACAACGGCGAAAACCTGAGCTACGACGGCCAGTTCAGTGTGCAGCCCATCCAGCTGGAATCCTTTGAAACCACGGCCGACCACGGCATGCTCCGCCTGCTCAGCGAACAGTACGGCGGGCAATTGCTCTACCCCGGGGAAATGAACCGCATTCCGGAACTGATACGCGAAAAAGGGGCCCTTAAACCGGTGATTTACGAAACCTCCAAAACCCGGCCCGCAATTAACCTCAAATGGATATTCTTCCTGCTGCTCGGGTTGCTGGCGGCAGAATGGTTCCTCAGGCGATATTTCGGAGGGTATTAGGCAGAGCCTCAACAGGTTCCATCCGGCTGTGCGAGCCGGATAAAGGTTTTTTACCCGACTCATCCCGACAGGCGCAGGGAGGATTCATCCGGGCGGAGGGGGCAAGTTTCAAGTTTCAGGGTTTCAGGGTTGGCTCCGGGATTATCCGCGGAAAAGCCACGGGGTGACTGAACGCTGGAAAAACCGGGGCGCGTCACGCCGTGACGGGATGCCATTGCTCATCCAAGCGTCGGGGTGAGTATCGGGGCCTGAGAAACGGCAAAAAAAAAGCGCGGGATGACATCCCGCGCTTTTTTTTTGCCCACTTACCAGGACATATCATCGTCGCCGTCGCCGTCGACTTCGAACTTGGGCTTCGCCTGCGGCCTGGCCCTTTCGGAGCCATTGTCCTCCGGATCGAAATCATCATCGTAGTCATCTTCACGGCCGTCCTCGTATTCCTGATGGCGGCGGGCAAACTCATCGTAGTCATATTCGGGCATCAGGTTGCCTTTCACGTGGTCGATGGCTTCCTGGAGGCTTTCGAGAAAACGGTTGAAGTCTTCTTTATAGAGGAAAATCTTGTGCCGCTCATACCCCTCGCCATTGAATTTTTTGGTGCTTTCCGTCAGCGTGAGGTAGTAATCTTCGCCCTTCGTCTTCCGCACATCAAAGAAGTAGGTTCTCCTCTTTCCCGCCCGCACTTTCTTGGAGTACACACTTTCGAATCTTCTCTGGTTTCTCTCGTTTTCCACTTTGATTGAGTTTAGTTAATGAAATTTTACTCCCATACAAAAGTAATTAATTGTGGAAAAATTCAAAAAAATAGATTGGCAATCTGAGCGGGCGCCTTTATTTCGTTCAAACACCTGATTTTAAAAGCTTTCAAGGGTAGAATACAAGGGTATCTCGAAGAAGTATTTCTGGCCTTCCCAAACATGGAGCACCAGCAGCCAGGCCGTTTCCCCCTCGGCGCATTCCAGCCTCGGATCCGTCCCCATGTATTGTCCGTCGATCCACCAGTGGAAAAGGAAAGGCCCAATGGGAAGGGGGTAGCCCGTATCGCGGAAGACGGCATGGAGGCTCGTGCCCCCGGCAAAACATTCCTCGCGGATGATTTCGAGGCCCAGCACATTGCCTTCCAGCGGAACGGCCCCGGCGAAGTTGACAAAGGGCGCCCGCCTGCTTTCACAGGGATTGGCGTATTTCATCATGATCATCATGGGCTGGCCGCCCTCGCAACAGGGAACGGCGGAGATCAGCGTTCCGCATTGCTCCCCGCCCAGGCGGATCAGGCGTTCCTGTTCTTCAGCGACAGCAGCAACGCAGGGCGGCAGGCCGCCGCAGTCCGGCAACGGAGGGGCTTTGTAGGCCATCTGTTCAACCCCAATGGAATTGGCCGGCTCAGGAAGGGGCGTGTCATCCTCCCGGCACGCTGCCACAAGGGCCGCCAGCAGGAAAAAGGCGCTAAATCTTTGAAGGAGGTTTTTCATGGCTATATCGTTTAGTGGTGTTAAACCAATCCGGCAGCCACGGCTAAACCTCGTTGCCTGCTAAAGCCCCCATTCCCAGGGAGTTTATGCCGGCAAACAGGCCAATCAGGCAGGAAGAAAACGGCTTCTGCTTTTCTTACTATTTACGAAGGAATGGGCAAAAAGTCAAGTTTTTTAGCCCCGGGCAGCCTCCTCGGCTTCTTCCAGGCTTTGTTTTTCGAACTGTTCGTAGTAGTACCCCCTGTTCCGGAGCAGTTCTTCGTGGGTTCCCGCTTCGACGATGGCCCCGTCATCCAGGACGATGATCTTGTCAAACTGAAGGAGCGAATAGATGCGGTGGGTAATAATAATGGCCGTTTTGTCGGCAAGCGCGCCCGACAAGTGCCCGAGGATTTGTTTTTCCGTTTTGGTATCGACGGCGGAGAGGCAATCGTCGAGGATGACCACATCGGGTTGTTTGATGAAAGCCCGGGCGATGGACACCCTTTGTTTCTGCCCGCCCGAGAGGGTCACGCCGCGTTCGCCGACGAGGGTGTCGAAGCCGTCCGACAAGCCCATGATATCGTCGTAAACAGCGGCGTGGCGGGCGTGTTTTTCGGCCTCTTCGCGGCTCGCATCGGCTTTGCCGAAAGAAATGTTGTTGGCGATGGTGTCCGAGAAGAGGAAGACGTCCTGCGGAACGTAACCGATGCGCTGGCGGAGTTGCCCGAGGCTATGCTGGCGAATATCTCTGCCGTCGATCCGTATGGCGCCCCCCGTGGGGTCGTACATGCGCACGAGCAGGTCGGCCAGGGTGGTCTTACCGGAGCCGGTCCGCCCGATGACGGCCATTTTCTGCCCCGGCTCCAGCCGGAAACTAACCTCCCGCAGGGCCTGAATGCCTGTATCGGGATAGGTAAAAGAAACCCGGTCGAACTCGATAAGGCCCCTGATCGGCTCCGCCTCGGGCGCCGGTCCCGGAGGGCTGCTGATTTCAGGGCGGGTGTTCAGAAATTCATTAATGCGCTTCTGGGAAGCCGCGGCCTGTTGAATGATGGAGGCGATCCAGCCGATGGAGGTCACCGGCCAGGTGAGCATGTTGACGTAGATCACAAATTCAGCAATGTTGCCTGGCGTGATGCTGCCCTTCACGGCCTGCAACCCGCCCACATATACGGTGATAACCGTGCTGGCGCCGATCAGCAGGATCATCAGGGGGTAAAAGAAGGCGTCCACCTTCGCCATGGAGAGGGACTTTTGCTTGTAGTCCTCACTCAGGGCTGCGAAAAAGCGCGACATGGGCCCCTCCTGCACATAGGACTTCACCACGCGGATACCCGAATATACCTCCTGTGCATTGCTGTTGAGCGTAGCCAGCTGCTGCTGAATGACCTCGCTCCTCTTGTTGATCATGTTGCTGACGTAATAGATGGAAATGGAAAGCAGCGGCAGGGGCGCAATGGAATACAGGGTCAGCTCGACGCTGACGCTGAGCATGGAGTAGATGACCAGCACGAAGAGCGACACCAGGTTGATGCCGTACAGCACCGCCGGGCCGAGGTAGTTGCGAACCTTGGAGACGTCTTCCGTGATCCGGGACATGAGGTCGCCCGTATTGTTGCGTTTGTAAAAAGACAGGCTCAGTTTCTCGTAGTGGGCGAAAATTTCCTTGCGCATGTCATACTCGATGAGCCGCGACATGACGATGATGGTCTGGCGCATCAGGTACATGAACACCCCCATCAGCAGGGCCAGCAGCAGCACCAGCAGCCCGAAATACAACAAAGACTTTCCGAGAACCTGGAAAAGCTCCGGCTGCAGCCCGAAGCCCTGGAACAGCCCGTAAAGCCCGATGTTCTCCACCACCAGGTCCAGCGCTTCCCGGATCATCTGGGGTTGCAGGACGCGAAAGTAGTTGGACAGAGACACGAAAATGATGCCCAACAGGAACCGCCCGCGGTATCGGAGGAAAAACTTGTTCAGATAGGCCAGTTCTTTCACAGCAATCGGGTTCTTCTTTTCTGGAATACTCATGTATTAACCCACAGGGCAAAAATAAGTTTTTATTTGGCCCACCGCTCTCTGAGAAGCGTTATCTTTAAGCAAGGAAACAAAGCCTGCCAGATATGAACCGAATTGTAACCCTGGATGAATTCATCATTCGCCGGCAGAAGGATTTTCCCTTCGCTTCCGGCGAGCTGACCGGCCTGCTGCGGGACATCGGCGTCGCCGCAAAAATCGTCAACCGCGAAGTGAATAAGGCCGGCCTGGTCAGCATCCTCGGTGTTGCAGGGGAAGCGAACGCCTCCGGCGACGACGTCCAGAAGCTGGACCTTTACGCTAATGAAAAGCTTATCGATTGCCTGAAAAACAGCGGCGAGTGCTGCGGCATCGCATCCGAAGAGATGGAAGATTTCATACCCATTCCATCTCTTGCGCCCAAAACCTCCAAGTACATCGTCGTCTTTGACCCGCTCGACGGCTCTTCCAATATCGACGTCAATGTCTCTGTGGGTACTATTTTCGGCATCTACCGCCGCATCAGCGACCCGGAAGGGCTCTGCAGCCTCGAGGATTTCCTGCAGAAAGGCGCCCAGCTGGTGGCCGCGGGTTACGTCCTGTACGGCACTTCCACCATCCTGGTCTATTCCACCGGCCGGGGCGTGAACGGCTTCAC
Organism: Bacteroidota bacterium; assembly: GCA_963169455.1. GTDB lineage: Bacteria > Bacteroidota > Bacteroidia > Chitinophagales > Saprospiraceae > JACJYE01. The sequence goes on from CAUJDW010000100.1 coordinate 15,657, forward strand.
CCTGGACCCCACCATCGGCGAGTTTTGCCTGTCCCACCGCGACATCAAGATACCCGCCAGGGGCAGCCATTATTCGGTAAATCAGGGCTATTACCTCAAATTCGATGTGGAAATGCGCCGCTATATCGACCACTGTTCGGATATGAACCTCGGCCTGCGCTACATCGGCTCCATGGTATCCGATATTCACCGCATCCTGCTCAAGGGGGGGATATTCCTGTACCCGAATACCCGAAAGTACCCACATGGCAAGCTCCGCCTCGTCTATGAGTGCAACCCCCTTTCGTTTATCGTCGAACAGGCCGGCGGCAAGGCCATCACCTGCCAGCTGGAACGCATCCTGGATATGCCTGTCGAACAACTGCACCAACGCGCCACTATCGCCATCGGCTCACCGGATATGGTGGACGAAATGAAGGCTTTCGTCGAAAGGTACAGCGCCGCACCGGCCATGAGGTAGGCAGTGGGCTGAGCGCAGCGAGGGCGGGGCAGGTTGCTGGTTTCCGGGTTTGCCCGGGGCTCACCTTGCCTCTAATGTCGTCAACTTAAGATTTTCGTAGCAGGCCTGTCAGCGTCTGGCTAAGCAGAGATTACTCGACGCGAGCCAGCCGCTGACTACTCCCGCGTCAGTCAGCGGCTGACTCGCTTAGGTTAAGTCCAGGCTCAGTCAGTCGCTGACAGCGTTAAGTTGACGACATTACACCTTGCCTCCCCCTCTCCCGACTTGCCCGGCTCGCAGAGTCGGGCCTCCCAGCCTCCCTTGGCGTTGCAGGGGCTGCCAGGCAATTCCACCCTGCTCCCAGTGCTGTCGGCGCTAGCCCTTCATCCACTCCACCCCTCCGTTGAAAAAGGCGTACAGCAGTGCGGCGAGGATGGGGGCGATCACCGAAACGCCCATGAATGTAAAATACCAGCGCGGCGCCCGCGAGCGCTCCACCAGTTCCACTACCAGGGAAACCAGTAGTATGAGCAGGAAAATGCCGCCAATGAAAAGGCTGAGCATGGTAGCCAGGTAATCGTCGGCCATCCACAGCAGCAGGTACAGTATGGTTTCAAGCAGCAGGATCTCGAGGGGGCGTATGCGTTCCATTTTTTTCGGAATTTCCCGGGAAAGCTACGGAAAAAACGGGAAGATGGCATTCAGCCCTGCATCCGGGGGGCAGTGGCTCCAGATATTTTAATTTTCCATGATATTATAAAAAAAAGCTATGGCATCTTTTTTGCCTGAGGAAAGAAAACGCGGTATAAGGGCGAAGAAGCTCCGGGGCCGCTTTGGTTAACAAGAACAAACATACTGTCATGATCCACGAGAAAACTACGCCCGTTTACCGGGATGTCAGGCTATGGCTGATTTTGGCCTCCTTTCTGATACTGGCCTGGCTGGCGGTGAAGAACTACCCGATGTAGGGCACATCCGGGAGGCCTTTGAGGTTTTGAAACCTCAAAGGCCTCTCCTGTTATTTCACCACTTTCAGGCTGAGGTCCAGGCTGTGGGCGGAATGGGTAAGGGCTCCGACCGAAACGTAATCGACCCCAGTGAGGGCATATTGGCGCACATTGTGGATGTTGACCCCTCCGGAGGCTTCCGTTTCGAAGCGGCGGCCGACGATGGCGACCGCCTCTTTCAGGAGCGGAAGCTCAAAATTGTCGAGCATGATGCGGTTGACGCCGCCGGTTTCCAGCACTTCGTACAACTCCACCAGGTTGCGCACCTCGACGGTAACGCCAAGCCGGAGCCCGTTCTCCTGCTGGTAGCTTTCCACCCTTCTGATGGCCTGCGGTATCCCGCCGCAGGCATCGATGTGGTTGTCCTTGATCATGATCCAGTCGTACAGCCCGAAGCGGTAGTTGTGGCATCCTCCCAGGCGAACGGCCCATTTTTCCAGGAAGCGGATCAGGGGAGTAGTTTTCCGGGTGTCCAGGATTTTCACCGGCAGGTCCTCTACCTCAAACTTGAAGCTGTTGCTCAGCGTTGCTATTCCGGACATGCGTTGCATCGTATTGAGCACCGTGCGCTCGGCGATGAGCAGCGCGCGGGTGTTGCATTCCACTTCGAAGGCAACCTGCCCCTCGCTGACGGCGGCGCCGTCGTCCAGGAATACTTTCAGGCTGGAATCCGGGTCCACATACCGGAAAATGTGCCGGGCGACCTCTACCCCCGCCAGTACGCCGGGGTCTTTGACCAGCAGGCGGGCGCGGCTGCGCGAGTGCTCGGGGATACAGGCCCTGGATGTGTGGTCGCCAACGCCCACGTCTTCATGCAAGGCCTGGCGGACAAAGGAATCCAGATATACTTTGGTCGTTGCCTCTTCTGCTATCATAGCGCCGATTGGTTGATTTGGCTTCAAAATTATGGTTTCACTCAGACGGAACAAGCCTTAAAACATCACCCCGAGCCTGATGATGAAAGCCCGGACGACGCCTTTGGACTTTTCCTCGGCGGGATTGCCGTTTTCCAGGATAACGGTGTCGTCATCCTTTGTCGCATCGGCAAAGCCGAACTGCATGCCGACGCCGCCGACCAGAGAGGTGCTTTCCGAAACGCTGTACTCGATGCCGCCGCCCAGGCCCCAGAACAGGTTGAAGAGGTTGACGTCGCCGCGGATGTTGATGTCCTGGCATTCATCGCCCTGGTTGGTAATGTCGCCTTTTGCCTGCGTGCGGAAGCCAATCCCGACGTTGGGTTCGAGGTAGTAACGCATGTATCCGAATTCGCGGGTGCGCATCTTCAGCCCTACGGGGATTTCCACGTACTGCATGCTGTATTTCAGTTTGGCCTTGGCCGGCAGGTCCCTGCAGCTTTCCGGCAGTTCGGAATTCACCCAGAAGTTGCCGGGCCTCTCGTGCAGCAGCGTTCCGCCGGTATTGAAGAAAAAGCCGATACCTGTGGAAACCGCATAATTTTCCCGAAAGTAAAATTCACCGACCATGCCCAGCTTCAACCCCAGGTTGGAGCCGCTGGTGTTGATTTTATTGGTGCTGGTCGACATCCAGCTGAAGCCGGGGCTAAGCTGGAAACCAAACCGGACATCCCCATTCACCTGGGCCTGCGCCACAGTGATGGCCAATGCCAAAAAGGCGGAAAAAGCGACAATTTTTTTCATTTTTCTTCAGTTTTTTGTGAACGATTTTAGGCCGGCCTCGGCCCGCTTCACGAAGGCCGTCGGGGCAAAATTAAGGCTTGTATCAGAAAAACAAGGACTTTGGAGATATGAGTTGGAAAAAAGCTGTTTGGTTCTTTGCCGCCCTGCATCTGATCATGTCGGCCGGCTGTAGCCGCGATGAGCGGCCGGACGCCCCTGACGTTTCCGGAATTGAAATGGACATCAGCATCCGGCGCTTCGAGCAGGGCATGTTCAACCTGGATACCAACGATGTGGAGGCCGGCCTGGCCCGGCTTCGCGCGCAATATCCTGAATTCAGCGGCATTCTGCTCGATCAGATCCTCGGTATCGGCGATACCGCGGCCGTGCCCGGCGGCCCGGCGGCTTTTGCCAGGGGGTTTATCCTGCACCCCCCTACCCGCAAACTCTATGACACCGTCCAGGTGCTGTACGGCGATATGTCCGCCCTGGAAGCCGATTTTGAGGAAGCCTTTCGCTATTTCAAATATTATTTTCCGGAAGAGCCTGCCCCTACGGTGACTTCCTTCATCTCGGAGTACAGCATCGCTGCCTTTGTTTATGGGGACAACGAACTGGCCGTGGGGCTGGACTTTTTCCTGGGTGAAAATTACCCCTATGCGCAGTACAATCCCGGCAACCCCAACTTTTCCGCCTATATGACGCGCACCTTCACGGAAAAGCACCTCGTTTCCAAAGCCCTGCAGGCGCTGATCAACGGTCTTGCAGATCAGCCCGCCGGCAACCGGCTGCTCGACCTGATGATCCACAACGGCAAAAAACTGTACGTGCTGGACCATCTGCTGCCATTCACGCCCGACAGCATCAAACTGGAAGTGACGGGCGCCCAGGCGGAATGGCTGGAGGACAATGAGCTGGAAATGTGGGCTTATTTCCTGAAAGAAGAGCTACTGTATTCGAGTGACTGGCAGAATATTCGCAAATTTGTCGATTACAGCCCCCATTCGCCGGGCATGCCGCCGGAAGCTCCCGGGAGGACGGCCAACTGGTTGGGCTGGCAGGTCGTCAGGGCCTATATGAAACGCCATCCCGAAGTGAGCATGCCCCAGCTTCTGCTTCTGGAAGACGCTCAGAAGATACTGGACGAGTCCAGGTACAAGCCGGGCAGGTAAGTAGTTGGACACATTTATTGTAACTCTTACTGCTTCGGAAATACGGCGTCAATAGCATTGTTCCTGGGGTTATATTGTTGGATTGTCATATTGTTCTGCTAAATGTGCCCAACTACTTAAGTTGGCAAAATGCGTACCTTTGCCCCAGAATGCCGCTATTGAATGGGCCGCCTGCCCGTTTGGCAAAGGGCGGCCGAAATTCACATAAAATAAGGAACATGAGCAAAAGAGCAATACCACTTGTAGACCTGTCCCACTTCACAGGCGGCTCTCCGGAAGAGAGGGCCGGTTTTGTAGAGGCATTGGGCAGGGCCTTTCACGAAATCGGCTTCGTCGGGGTGGTCAACCACGGCATCCCCAAAAGCCTGATCGTCCGGTTTTACGATGCCGCCAAAGCCTTTTTCGCATTGCCGGAACCCCTCAAGCGGCAGTATGAGATCGAGGGGCTGGCCGGGCAGCGCGGTTATACATCCTTCGGCAAGGAACACGCCAAGCAATCCAGGGTTGCTGACCTCAAGGAGTTCTTCCAGATCGGCCAGGAAGTGGAAGGCGGCGCCCTCCTGCGGGAAACCTACCCGGAGAATGTGCATGTAAGGGAAATCCCGGAATTTACCGAACTCGGCATCCGCCTGTACAAGGCTTTCGAAAAAGCCGGCGCTGAGCTGTTGCGCGCCATCGCTATTCACCTGGAGATTGGAGAAGGCTATTTCGACGATAAAATACACAACGGCAACAGCATCCTGCGGGCCATCCACTATCCGCCCATCACTCAGGAGCCGGCTTCCGCCATCCGGGCGGAACAGCACGAGGACATCAACCTCATCACCCTTCTGGTGGGGGCTTCGGCCGGCGGGCTCCAGCTGCTGACCAGAGAAAATGAATGGATGCCCATCATGCCGGAGGAGGACGAGATCGTCATCAATGTCGGGGACATGCTCCAGCGCCTGACGAACAACTACCTGAAATCCACCACGCACCGGGTCGTAAACCCGCCGCGCGAAGAATGGCTCCTGCCGCGCCTGTCCATTCCCTTCTTCCTGCACCCGCGCAGCGAGATGAGCCTCCGTTGCCTGCCTCAATGCGTGGATGAACACCGGCCTTTGGCCTATGAGCCCATTACCGCCGGCGAGTACCTGGACGAGCGCCTTCGGGAAATTGGCCTGAAAAAATGAGCGCCCGGCTCCGGATCGCTGGCTGGCTGATCATGGAGGCCGAAGTGGTGGCCGGAAATCAAACCGGCGTCTTTTTTCCGGGCCAGCCATAAAACGCCTTGAGCAGTGTTCAAAGAAGTATTATCCTCCAAAAAAAACAGGCCGCTTCCCGGCCGGGCCGGCGCCAAAGAAAAGGCGAAGCCCGAGATCTCGATCTGGGACAAGATCGACCAGTTGCGGGCGCATATCATCCGCTCGCTGGGGGTGATCAGCGGCCTGGGCATCGTTTTTTTTATTTTCCAGGAATGGCTGTTTACTTCCGTTATCTTCGCGCCCTCGGAAGAAAACTTTGCAGCCTACCGCCTGGCCTGCGCCTTCTCCCACCTGATAGGCGCAGGCGACCTGATATGCATCAAGCCGCCCGTTTTCACCAAAGTGGCCATCGGGTTTGGAGAGCCCTTCATCATCAGCATCAAGGTGTCTTTCCTCGCGGGTTTGCTGGCCGGGATGCCCTACCTGCTCTGGGAGCTGGCGCGGTTTGTGGGTTCACTGCTCCCGTCCCGGCAACGGATACCGATGGGAATGGCGGTGGCCGCCTGTACGCTGCTTTTTGTACTTGGCGTGTTTTTCGGTTATTTTCTGCTGGCGCCCTTATCGATCAACTGGCTGATGGGCTTCACCATACCAGGGGTGCAGAATACCCCCGCGCTGGCCTCCTACATTAATTACATGGTGATTTTCACCCTGCCCATGGGGCTGATCTTCCAGTTGCCTGTAATTTGTTATTTCCTGGCCCGCATCGGGTTGTTGAGCGAAGACAGCATGCGCAACTACCGGAGGCATACCGTTGTTGGTATATTGTTGCTTGCCGGCATCATCACCCCGACCGTTGACGGGCTGACGCAGTTGCTGGTGGCGCTCCCACTCTACCTGCTTTTCGAGGCCAGCATCTTCGTGGTGGCCCGGGGCCGCAGGCTGTACGAAGCAGAAGATGAGGAAGAGGGCGAACCCGGGGCGGCCGAAAAGGGCCCGGCTTAAAGTTTGAAAGTACCTATTGAAAAGGCTATATTTGCAACACTTAAATCAAGCGATCATGGAAAACATACTGTTGTTCAATTTTTTCGGCCCTGAGATGCTGGTAGTCCTCTTTGCTATCATCCTCCTCTTCGGCGGAAAAAAGATCCCCGAGCTGATGCGGGGTATCGGAAAGGGCATCCGCGAATTCAATGCCGCCCGTTCCACCCTTGAGCAGGAGTTCAAGGACGGGATGCGGGAAGCCGAGAAGAAGCAGATCGAAGAAAAGGAAAACAATAAAGCATAATTTTCTTCCCCCACCCTGCCGGCAAGGCAGCCGGTACAAAAAAGCCAGGTGAAACCGTGGTTTCACCTGGCTTTTCCTTTTTCTGCCTGCCGGCTTCCTACCGTTTGCGCTTCAGGAAGCCGCCCAGGATTTTCATGCCCATGTTGGCCACATCGTCGACGATGCTGCCGTCGCCGTCCTGGTCAAGGAATCTGGCGACAAGCCCCATGGTGGGGTTCTGTTGCTTTTGGGAGGAAACCGTGCCGGACAGCAACGAGGCGATGCCGGCCACATCCAGGCCCTCCTGGCGTTTGGCTTTGCCCAGAGCGCCCAGCACCACAGGGGCCAGCATGGCCATGAGATTGCCCGTTTTACCCGAATCCAGCCCGCTAAGCTTGCTGATCATATCGATAGCGCCGTTCTGACGATCGCCAAGTACGTGGTTGAGAATGCCGGCGCCATTGAGGGCGCGGTCGTTTACCTGCTGCGTGTTGCCGGAAAAAATATCCATGATGTTATCCAGCACACTGCCGTCGTGGTCGCGCTCGAGCGCGTTGTTCAGCGCCTGCGCGCCTTCCTGTGTAGATGCATTTTTGGCCAAAGCCCCCATCAGGGTGGTTACAATGCCGGATGCCGCTGCAGCGGTCTGTTCTTTACTGGCCCCACCCAGTTGCTGGCTGAGCTGGCTGACCATGCTTTCGGAAAGAGAGCCCTGGAGCAGGTCCATCAGGTTTGCACTCATCGTTTTGATTTTTAGTTATGATTCTTTCAAAGATAGCGAATAAGCGGCGCTTGCCAAAAAAGCAAGCTGTTTTGTCGTTCTTTTGGACTCGCCGCCTTCAGGAAAGTCACTTTTGCCATATCTTTACACCGTTATGTTAAAAAACTTCCATGAAATCCTCCAATGGCTCCGCGGCGAAGGCGAAGCCTACACCCCTGCCGATGCGCCTGTGGCCGGCCTGATGCGGCTCGTGGCCCTATCGGCCATGGCTTCGGTTGCCGAATTGCGGCATCGGCAGGAGGAAGGCGGCCGTACTTGCATTATTCACCAAAATGAATCTATACCTATGACCTACCGCAGCCTATTGCTTACAGCCGCCGCCTCTTTGGCCCTTGCCCTCACATCCAGCGCCCAGGCTATCCGCAATGCCGCCGAACGCACGGCAGATCACAAACAGATCGCACAGGAAAAACACCAGCTGGAACGCGACCGCCAGGAACTGGAGGCTTTCAATGCAAAAACAGCGGAATTCCATGATGCCGCCGCTGCCCGGGAACCCGGGCGGGCCAAAGCCATCTATGAAAACCTGTGCAGCGACATGAGGCGGGAAATCGAACAGAGCAAAGCCAAGTATTACCAGGACAAAAAAGAAGTGGCCGGCAGCCGCTCGGAGGTGCGTTCCGGCCGCAGGGAAATTCAACAAAGCCGCCGCGACTTCGCCACCTCCGGCAACACCGGCGACGACCGGCGAGACCTCAACCGCGACCGCCTCAACAAAATGGATGACAAGCAGGACAAGCGGGATGATATCCGCGACCGCGAAGCCCAGCAGGCGCGGCTGAACCGCCAGGAAACCATCCTCCGCATCATCGAGGCCCTCAACTTTTCCGATGCTTCCGTCTTTGAGAAGATCGCCGCCAACAAAAACCTCCTGAATGAATTCGCTGAAACCATGGCCGCCGATATCGCCGCTACCGAGCGCGAACTCGGCGAAGGCCGCCGCGAACTGAGGGAAGACCGCCGCGAAAGCCGCGACGACCGAAGGGAGAGGCGGGAAGGCAACTAAAGGAGGTGGGGCCGCGCCTCAAATCCCTTCCTCCCCTTCCTCATACTTCCACAGGGCGCCGTACTGTTCCACCAGAATGTTGTCGTATTGGTCAGCGCAGTCGAAGAGGTGTTTGAACAGTTTCATTCCGGTGCTGAGGTTGAGGTAGCGGTCGTAGATGAGCAGAGACAGGATGATATCCTGGTCTTTGATGCTGAAGGTCAGGCCCTCCACTTTATAGTTCTGGCGAAGCAGGTATTCGTAGAGGGGTTTGATATTTTTCTGGGGCAGCATGCAGAGGTAGGCGTCGCCGGTGATCATGCCGGTTTCCTCGTGGTAGGAGATGCTGATGCGGGCGCTGCCCTGCTGTATCTCCCAGTTGTTGGGCCCGCGGCGCGACAGGCGCACGTCGTGGCCGGCTTTTCCGATGAGTTCTTCGATGGTGAGGGCTACGCCGGCGGGTTCGTACTCTTCGGCCAGGGAAGGCAGTTCCAGTTCGGCGCCGCAGTGTGGGCAGTATTTTTTGTTGTCTGCCTGGGCTTCGGAAACGACGTTATTGCAACCCGAGCAGCGGACGCACACTCCGCCGCCGGCGGACAGGTATTCTCCGATGGCCTGGCCCAGGTACTGGGCCGGCAGGGAGAAGCCGATATTGTCGCTGTCTTTGATGATGAAGGTGTTGACCCCAACCACCTGCCGTTTCCGGTTGACGAGGGGCCCGCCGCTGTTGCCCGGGTTCAGTGCTGCATCGTGCTGGATGAGGCTGACGCCGCTGTCCTCATCCTTGAGGTTGGCGTTGGAGATGATGCCCTGGGTGGTGGCGTATTTCAGCCCGAATGGGTGTCCGATTGCGATGACGGGGTCGCCGTCGTGCATTTCGGCGTCGAGGGCCAGGCCCACTTCCGGAAGTTCCGCACCGGGCGGGGTTTCCAGGAAGGCAAGGTCGTATTTGGGGTCGAGGTACAGCACGCGCACCAGTTGTTTGCCCAGTTTTTCCCCCTTGATGATGGCCTCCTTGTTCCCCTCCACATTGTGCGCATTGGTCACAATGAGGTTGGGCCCCTTCAGGTAAAAACCCGTACCGGTGCTGGTGGGCGTGGCAATCTGGATGACGATATTGCGATAAAATTCAATAACCTCTTTCATGAATAGGCCAAAGTCTTCCTGTTTGGGGTTAGGGCTGGTTTTCTTTGCAAGTAAAGAAATATTTTGGAATACTTCGCCGGAGTGGTTTCAGGAATTGCATCCGCCTTTGTTGTGAATTAAATCTTTCACCACTCCATCCCGGGGTAAGCCCTTTGTACGAACTGCAGCTCGGCCAGGATGTAGCCCAGGTGTTCGGAGTGCATCCTGCCCGTTTTGCCGCCGCTTTGCATCCAGGTATCGGCGGGTTGTTCCAGGGTGGCTTCCTGGAGGATGGCGGCAACTTTTTCGTCGTACAGGCTTTTGATTTTCCGCAAATCGGGGCCGATGCCGGCTTCCAGCATTTGCTCATCCACTTCCGTCACCTCGGTGAGTTCGCCGGTGTACATCCACAAGTCTTCGAGGGCGGCCTGCATGCGTTGGCGGCTTTCTTCGGCGCCGTCGCCCAGGCGGATCATCCATTCGGAACTATAGCGCAGGTGGTAGGCGATCTCTTTGAAGGATTTTGCGGCGATGGCCTGCAGGTGTTCGTCGCGGCTTTGTTTCAGCGCCTCAAACTGGAAGTAGTTAAAGGCGTCGAAGAGAAACTGGCGGGTGATGGTGTGGGCGAAGTCGCCGTTGGGCTGCTCGACGAGGAGGGCGTTGCGGTAGCCCGACACGTCGCGCAGGTAGGCCAAATTGTCTTCGGTGCGGCCTTTGCCCTCCACCTGGCCGGCGTATTGCAGCAGGCTGCGCGCCTGCCCCACCTGGTCGAGGGCGATGTTGGTCATAGCGATGTCCTGCTCCAGGATGGGCCCGTGGCCGCACCACTCGGAAAGACGGTGCCCCAGGATGAGCGCGTTGTCGCCGAGGCGGAGGAGGTATTCGAAGAAAGCTTGTGGCTGGGGCATTGTTTCTGGTTGACGGTTTCTGGTTTCTGGTTTCTGAGTTTCTGGGGCATAGGAACCAGAAACCAGAAACCAGAAACTCTAAATATGTTTCACCTCATCAGGCAGATTATAAAAAGTCGGGTGGCGGTAAACCTTGTCATCAGCCGGGTCGAAAAGAGATTCTGCTTGGTCAGGGCTGGAGGCAGTGATGTACCTGGATTCCACCACCCATATACTGACACCCTCGCTGCGGCGGGTGTAGACATCGCGGGCGTTTTCGATGGCCATCTCCGCATCGGCGGCATGGAGGCTGCCGACGTGTTTGTGGCTCAGGCCGTTTTTGCTGCGGATGAAGACTTCCCAGAGCGGCCAGTCTTTTTTGTTGGTCATGGCTTTTTATTTAGTAGTAGTAGTTTATTAACCCGCGAGGTTTTCCCAAACCTCGCGGGTTAATAAACTACTACTACGCTACTTCTACTTTCCTTTCTTCCTGCCGGCGGCGGCGTTTCTCCGCGTAGGCCATGGCTGCTTCGCGCACCCAGGCGCCTTCTTCGTGGGCTTCGACGCGGGCCTGCAAACGCTGGCGGTTGCAGGGGCCGTTACCCTTGACGACGTTCCAGAACTCGTCCCAGTCGATCTCGCCGAAGTCGTAGTGGCTGCGTTCTTCGTTCCATTTCAGGGCCGGGTCGGGCACCGTCAGGCCGAGGAAGTCCGCCTGGGGGACTGTGGCGTCGATGAATTGCTGGCGCAGTTCGTCGTTGGTTTTGCGCTTGATGCGCCAGCGCATGGATTGCTGGGTATGCGTGGAGTCCTTGTCGCTGGGGCCGAACATCATCAGGGCGGGCCACCACCAGCGGTTGAGGGCATCCTGGGCCATTTGTTTCTGGGCCTCGGCGCCGCGGCAGAGGGTCAGCAGTATCTCGTAGCCCTGGCGCTGGTGGAAACTTTCTTCCTTACAGATGCGCACCATGGCGCGGGCGTAGGGCCCGTAAGAGGTTCGGGTGAGCATGACCTGGTTCATGATGGCCGCGCCATCGACCAGCCAGCCGATGGCGCCCATATCAGCCCAGCTCAGAGAGGGATAATTGAAGATGCTGCTGTATTTGGCCTTGCCGGTGTGAAGCTCTTCCAGTAGTTCCTCGCGGCTCACGCCCAGGGTTTCTGCAGCGCTGTACAGGTACAGCCCGTGCCCGGCTTCATCCTGGATTTTTGCCAGCAGGGCCACTTTGCGGCGCAAGGAGGGCGCGCGGGTCACCCAGTTGCCCTCCGGCAGCATGCCGACCACTTCGGAATGAGCATGCTGGGATATCTGGCGGATGAGGGTTTTGCGGTAGGCATCCGGCATCCAGTCCTTCGGCTCGATCTTCTCATCGGCGTCGATGCGGGCCTGAAACTGTTCTTCAAGGGCTTTTTGCTTAGGATCCATGCTGAAATTTAGTTTGCGGAACCGCGAGGATTCAGACGGAGCAATATACGCGGTTCTATGGCTGCAAATATAAGCTTTTTCAGTATAAAACGAACGTTTGTTCGTTATGTTCAGGGTGCGATGAGCAATTCTTCAAAGCGGACGTTGGCGAAGAAATATCCGGGCGTCCTGCCCGAGAGGTTGGCCGACAGGTTGGCGGGCGGAGCCAGGAATACTTCCCCCGATTCCGCCCCTTGCTGCCCCGCAGCCTCCGTGTCGGTTGCTTCCTGAATTTCCTTAAAGAGGCGAAACACCTGCTCTTCCACCTGGAAAAATTCCACCCGGGCCGATTCGCCGGGAATTAGCCAATCATTCAGTTGCATTGAAAATTCCTGGTAACGGCCATCGGAGCCCTTATCCTCGTAGAAAAAGTAGAATTTGATTTGCCGGCCATTCTCCTGAGTGGTCAGGCGCACCCAGGCAAAATCGGCCTGCCCGGGAGGGTCCTGGAAGTACAACACGGCCTGGGAGCGGAAAAAACCGGATTCTATCCGGACATGTCGGAGCACGGCCGAATCGACACTGATCGGAACGGCCGGCATGGCGGACAGGCCGGTGATTATTTCTCCGCCGGCCTCGGCCGAGAGGGCGTATTCCGCACCCGGCTCGCCCCGAATGGCGAAAGAACGGTAATGGCCTGCCCCGAGGTGGATCAGCACCTCGCTGTTGCCCCTGTCATCCATCAGAACGGCCCGGGCATCCGTTACGGGGGGGAAGTAGGTGGGGTTGTCCAGGCTGGCAGCACGCACCAGGACGACAGTTGCGCCTTCTCCCAGGGATATCCGCCCCTCCACCACGATGGGCCCGGGGGCATCGCGCTCCCGGTGCTCCAGTTCCCCTTCCAGGGTGCAGGCCGGGAGCAGCAGCAGCAAGGCCGCCAGCCGGCTAATCATTCGCCCGTTTCGGAAAAAGATGCTTTTTTCTGCCATCAGAAGCGGAAATTGTAGGTTAGTGAAGGAATGATAAAGGGCGTCAGGGAGACGAGGTAGGCTTTTACCGCTCCATCAGGCCCCTCCCTGAGGTAGGCATAGGAGGCATTGCGCCGGGCATAGAGGTTGAACAGGGAAAAATTCAGGCTGGAGCCCCTGTCGCGCCCGCCTTTGCGGTACACCGTTATCGACAGGTCAAAGCGGTGGTTATCTTCCATGCGGTAGGAATTTCGCGGCGGGAAGTAATCCAGCACGGCCCCGTCGATGGAATAGGCTGCTACCGGGATAGTCAGGTTTTTTCCCGACAGGTAAATCCAGCGCCCCACGATTACGATTTTCTCGTTCACGTCCCAAACGGCGGCGAGCGACAGTACGTGGGGCCGCAGCACATCGGTGGGGAATGGCCGCCCCCCGTCCACCTGGCCAAAGTGGGCTTTTGCCGCCGAGAAGGTATAGCTGGCCCAGGCCCTGAACTGGCCCGTATTTTTCCGCAGCAGGCATTCCACGCCCTTTGCCTCCACCTCTCCGAAGACGAGCAGGGATTCCAGGCCAGCGGGCGGGCCGTCGAGTTTTACGCCGCTTCTGAAGCCGGGCTGGTTGTTCATTTTTTTGTAATAAAACCCCAGAGAAGCTTCGTAGGCCCCGTCGGCGAGGCCTGCTCTGTACTCAACTGACCAGTGGCCGGCAAACTGGGGCCTTATCAGATGGCTGGCCGGCAGCCAGATGTTGAGGGGGTCGTTGGGGATTGGGCGGCTGATGCGCTGCAGGTACTGGTAGGTGCGGTTGTAGGCAATCGTAATCCAGTGTCTTTCGGCCAGAGCGGCAGACAACGAGGCCCGGGGCTCGATGCCGTAAAACGAGCGGATGGTTTGGCCCGGAGCGTAATAGGTGGAATCGGCTATGGCGCCCGCTCCGTCGTAAGTGTACACGTACTGCCCGCTTCCCAGGGCGGCGAATTGGGTGAAGTGCAGCCCGTAGTCGAGGGCGATCCGCTTGTGGGGTTCCCATTCGTGAGCGGCGTACAGCCCCAGCGTGCGCGAGCGGGGCCGTATGGAATCATCAGGCCCGGCGCCTTCCAGGCTCTCGGCCCGGGCATAACCGAAGCGGTTGGCATAATAACCCGCCCCGAATCTAAAGACACTGCCCGGCGCCTGATAATACTGGAAATCCGTTTTCACCTGAAACCCACTGACGGCGCTCTCCGAGGGAGGAGCCAGCCGCCGGATGGCCAAAAAGGCCGAATCCCGGATGGTTTCCCGGGACAGGTAGCGGAAATCGTGGAAAATAACCGAAGTATTCTGGAAGAGCCGTTCGTTGAACAAGTAATTCCAGCGGAGCGTAAAGGCCTTATTTCCCCATTGCGTACGGGCCCGTATCCCGGAAGGCAATGCGGCGCCGAAGTTGAATTTGGTTTCGCTAAGGTCCTGGCCGAAATAAGCCGAGAGGAAAACCCTGCTTTTAGCCCCCAGGCGGAGGTTCGTTTTGGCATTCAAGTCGGCGAAGGAAAAGAAATTCTGGGCCCCGCTTTCCCTGCCGTCGGCATAGAACAGGAAAGAAAAAAGCTCCAGGTGGCTGCGGCGGGCGGCGAGCAGGAAGCTGGCCTTGCCTTTCAGCAGGGGGCCATCCACTTTGAGCCTGGTGGCGATGAGCCCTACTCCGCCTCCGGCCCGGATGCGCTCCTTGTTGCCCTCCGCGGTGCGGACATCCACCACCGAGGCCAGGCGGCCCTGATATCTGGCCGGGATGTGGTTTTTGTACAGGCGCACGTGTTTGACCACATCCGGGTTAAACACGGAGAAGAGGCCGTTCATGTGGGAGTCGAAAAAAACGGGCGCTTCATCCAGCAGGTAGAGGTTCTGGTCGGATGCGCCGCCCCGCACGCTGATGGCGCTTAAAGCTTCGCCGGAGCTGCACACGCCCGGCAGCAGTTGAAGGCTTTGCAGCACATCCTGTTCGCCCAGCAGCCCCGGCATCTCGTTGATGAGGTCGAGCTCGATCTCTTTGGCTGCCTGAGGCGGCTCGGCGGCAACGTCAACGCCGGCAGCGCTGGTATTGATAATGATGGGCTGCAACTGAGCTACACCAGGAGTCAGGCCTATGTCGAGCCGCCGGCTCCCGGCCAGTTCGATGACGGTATCCCGGGCTTCATAGCCCAGATACCGCACCTGGATGGCGTGCCGGCCCGGCGGCAGGCTGAGGGAATAAAACCCATAGGCGTTGGAGGCCGCGCCGGCCCGCTGCCCCTGCCCGAGGACATAACAGCCGATGAGCTCCTCCCCGCTGAGGGCGTCCCGTATATATCCGCTCAGTGTAAGCCTGTCCGAAGGCGGCTCCTCTTTCAGGGGGAAAACTACGAGGTGAGCGCCCTCCAGTTTGTAGGCCAGGGGAAGCCCATGCAGCAATTCGTCCAGTATTTTGTCCAGGCGCGCGCCCTCAAAATCCTTGTCCAGCCGCACCTCCGGGATGTATTCCGCACCATAGGTAAAAGACAGCCCGCTGGCCTGCCGGATCAAAGCGAAGGCTTCGGGCAGGCTCGCGCCTTCCAGCTTCAGGGTTATCCGCTGCTGCAGGGGCGATTCCTGGGCGTACAGTGGCCCGCTCAGGCGGGCGGCAAGCAGCAGGCCAGCCGCCACCAGGGCCGGGCGAAAGAGGTGGGCATGCTTCAAGGCGAAAGTCAATTTTCCTGCTTGAATTTCGAAATTTTATTCCGCAAAATACAGTATTCATCCCGGTTAATCCGCCCTGATTAAAAAATCAATCCTTTCTGTTTTGCCTTCCTCCAGTTGGAGGATAAACCGCCGCTCTTCTTTCCCGTCGGCAATGCTGACCAGCACCGTATTGGGTTTGACCCTTCCGGAGGAAATGCTGTGGATGAAGAGGGCGTTGTTTTCCCCCGGCCACAGCTCGAGTTCGAGGCAGCGCGGCGTTTTTTGCAATTCCACATCCCGGAGCAGGTAAGCGCCTCTGAAACTGGCGGAGATGACGTCGCCGTCAGGAAATCCGTTATCCCGGATGCACACGGTGGCTCTGCCGGGCCGCACGCCAACCGTCATGGCCAGTGAGGCGGCGGCATGTGCTGAAGTATCCTGCGCCGGGCTGTCGGTTAGCGTTTTTTCTTCCGGAGGCGCAGGCGGCGCCAGGGCCAGA
Organism: Bacteroidota bacterium; assembly: GCA_963169455.1. Taxonomy (GTDB): domain Bacteria; phylum Bacteroidota; class Bacteroidia; order Chitinophagales; family Saprospiraceae; genus JACJYE01. Next base: position 31,682 of record CAUJDW010000100.1, read on the forward strand.
GGCGGCGCCGCGGCCGGCTTTTCCTTCCAGGGCGTGAAGGCCAGCCCGCCGTTAAAGTGGCTGTCGAAGTAACCGGAAGTAACCCGGTGATAGTACAGCCGGTTGATAAGCGGGTTGACGCTGCCTACCTGCAGGAACACCTTCACGTATTTGTACCCGAGGCCCAGGCTGAGCACAGTTTCGTTGGTAAGGAAACCAAATCGCCCCTGTTCCAGGGTTTCTCCCCCGCTGGCATGCCGGAAATCGGAAAAGTTCACCCAGGCCAGGCGGGTGCTGATGGCGGCGTCGAAAATGCGGGTTTTGATGCCGAGGCTGGGTTGCAGGAAAAACCGCTGGTAATTGCCACGGTAGTAGTCATACTGGCCGCGCCCGCTATAAATACTTCCATCTTCCGACCAGGCGGCGCCGGCGCCGGCGAAAACCTCCGCCCTGCCCCGGTTGAAATGTTTTTCATCGGGCCAGAATGCCGTATAGGCGCCCAGGCCGGCCTCCAACAATTCCTGCCTGAAGCCTGCCCATTCCACACGTTTTCTGTGTCCCATCATGGAGCCGTTGGCCAGTACGGCCAGATTATCAGACAAGGCATAAGCGCCCTGCAGGTCGAGCGAAGCGTCCGGCGCCATGCCGGCGCCGCCGATGACAGCTTTGAAATCCCCCTTTTCGCTCAGAAGCGGGGCGTTGATCATATTCGGGATATAGAGGGTTGGGCCGCAACTGCTGGCCAGCAATGCAGCAAGAATGGCTGCAACGGCAAAAGAAAAAGCGGAGTTTTTCATGACAAAAGGGTTTAGGCCCGGGCAAGCCCGGAAAAGAGAAAAGAAGTAACTATTCAGGGTTCCTTAAATTAGCCGCAATCAGGAATGCGGGCATGAGGCCCGCGGCGCAGGCAAAGCCCCTCCAAAGGATCACTGATTATCATTTCGCGGGCCTCAGGCCCGCGTTCCAACTTAAAGCTTATTGCCTGGCCAGCGGCTGGGAATGCAGCAAGGCGCCGTCTTCAGAAGTAATCCTGAGAAAATACATGCCCGGGGCAAGGTTGCCGAGGCTGAAGGCAAAATCCCCATTGCGTTTTTCGATACGGGACTGGCGCAACAGGGCGCCGGCCGCATTGTAAATGGAAAGCTGAGCGCCGGCCGGGATGTCGCCGGCAATAAAAACCTGTTCAGCGGCAGGGTTGGGATAAACGCTTAACGGGGCAGCGCCTTCCGCGGAATAGGAGCTTGTCATCAGGTATTCGAAGGGTTCCGTATCCAGGATGCAGCCATTGCCAATCAGCCTGGCCGTGTAGGCGCCGTAGCCGGGAGGGATGATCCGGAATGCTGTTTCCCCCTGGATCAACTCCCCGTTGAGATACCATTGATACATCTGAACCTCGAAATCGCCATCGATGGCAACTACCAGAAAATCGCCCGACAGTTCAATGGAAGGAGAACCAACCACCTGCACCGTGGTGGAATAGGTGTACTGGCCGGCGGGAAGTTCCGTATTATAGGAAAGCGACAATTCACCATCCATCAGGGTAGCGCTTGCCTCACCACCTTCGATCCATACGTTGCCCAGGTAATCATCGGCGGCTGCCAAGTCGTAATCCCACACTTCAATCTGATACTGCCCATCCGACAGCAGGCCGAATACTTCGAGTTGGACGGGCCCATTGGCGGGATTCTGGGTAACAGTATTGCTGCGGAATCGGAAGTTGCCCTGCGCATCGTAAACGACGGCGTACAGGTCGGGCTGGTTGTCGAATATTTCCCACCAGCTGCAGCAGTGGATGCTGAGGATATTGATTTCTTTCATCTCACGCTGGCCGGCAGCAGGCGTAATAGTGAGCGAAATGGTGTACTGCCCGGGTTCCTCATAGGTAATCGCCCCGGGGTTCTGTTGGTTGAAGGTAAGCCCGTTGCCAAAGTCCCAGTGGTAAGCCGAAGCCCCGGCGACGATGCCGGAAACGGCAACCTCCATGGGCGCGCATATTGGATTGTGTTCGGCCTGAAAAAGGGGGGTGTTCTGCGCAAAAAGCCCCTGGTTGAAAACGAGCGCCGCATACGAGGCAAGGAGGGTGTTGATCAATCCCGGTTTCATAATTTCCTGGTTTTGGTGATTAAAAATTCATTGTCCTGTTTTCATGTACGCAGGATTTGACCCATACCCCCAAAGCGCCCTGCCAGCCCCCCCCCACAACCCACGACTTCAGTCGTGGGTAAATGAAAAAATGGGTAAATGAAAAAATGGATGAATGGAAAAATAGACAATCCCTATTCCGGCCGGAAGAGCACGACCCTGCCGCCGTCCCGGCGGAAGGAGATGCCCATGGTGAGGGACAGGCGTTGGAAGAAGCTGTCGATGGAGTCCTGGAAATTGACGGTATCGGAGTAGAGGTTTTCGCCGATGCCTGCCTGGTCGGCGATTTGCACATTGTACCGGCGTTCCAGGGCGAGGAACACCTCGCGCAGAGGCGTATCTTTGAATACGAGCCGCCCATCCAGCCAGGCCAGGGCCGTTTCGGGGTCATAGGGCGCCCTTCTGAATGCAGCTGCGGGGATATCATACTCGGCCGCCTGTCCGGCCTGCACTTCCAGGCCTTCTGCGGCAACGCTACTGAAGCGGACCGACCCTTCCTTAACGGAAAGGCTGGCCAGTGGGCTGCCGGAATAGGCTTTGAGGTTAAAAGCCGTGCCCAGTACGCGCACCTTGGCCGGGCCGATATCGACAATAAAAGGCTGCCGGGCATTTTCTGCTACTTCGAAATAAGCTTCGCCCGAGAGTTGCAGGCGGCGTTCGCCTTTCCCGAAGGAAGGGGGGACAGAGAGGTAAGAATCCGAATTGAGCCGCACGGTGCTGCCATCGAGCAGGTTGAGCTGCCGGGTTTCGCCCCGAAGGGCCACGACCCTTTCAGCTACGGGCGGGGAGGCCTGGGGTTTTAACCAGGCATACAGCAGCCAGCCAAAGGCAAACAGGAGGGCCAGGGCGGCGGCAATGCGCAAAAACCGGGGAAGCGACAAGCGGGCGGCCCGGCTTTCCGGTTTTCCTTCCTCTTTCAGCCGGGCCTTCAATTTCTGCCAATCCGCTTCCCGATCCAGTCCCAGGCGCCAGTCCATCTGGCCCAGCTGTTCCGCTACCTGCCGCAGCTGTTCGAAGTGCTGCCGGTGGCGATCGTCTTCGTTCAGCCAGGCGGCCAGCAAGGCTTTCTCCTCTGTAGAAGCAAGGCCCTCCAGGTGTTTCAGGATCAATATATTGACTTGTTCTTCGCTCATGTGATGGCTGTTGAAAGACTAATCCCCTGCTGAGTACGCCAATATCCTGCCTTTACCCCCAGAGCGGAAGGCCGAAGCCATGCTTTTTTTTTGAAAAAAAGAAAAAACGGCGCGCAGCGCTTCGACGGCCCATCCGCCCGGTGCGGCAAGGCCGGCCAGCAGGCCAAACAAGCCTCCGTCGCCGGAGGAGGAATCTCCGTCAAAGAGCCGGCGGCGGATGCGTTTGAGGGCAATGCCAATCTGGTTTTCCACCGTTTTGACGGAAATGCCCAGATGCTGGGCTATCTGGCTGTAGCTCAGGCCTTCCCGCCGGCTGAGCAGGAATATTTCGCGGCATTTTTCCGGCAATTGTTCCACCTCTTCGTAGATGGCAGCCTGCAGTTCGGCTGCTTCGATCTCCGCTTCGATGCCGTGCTGTTCGTCGGCCAGGCTGTGCTGAAGGGATTCCAGCGGCGTGCCCGGCAATTGCTTCCGGCGCAGATGGCTGATGCAGCGGTGGCGGGTGGAAACGTACAGGTAGGCCCGGATGTTGCCTTCGGGGTCGATGCTTTCCCGGTTTTTCCAGAGGCTGACGAATACGTCCTGCACCACTTCCCGGGCATCTTCCGGGGAGCGAAGCAAGCTGTTGGCGAAGGCCGCCAGGGCAGCGTAGTATTGCTGAAAGATCCGTTCCAGGCCGGCTTCGTCGAGCCCCATGGCAGTGCGTTTTGGTATGGAAATCAGCGGCTAAGTTGTGGGACACATTTATTGTAACTCATACTGCTTCGGAAATACGGCGTCAACAGCATTGTTCCTGGGGCTTGGGCTATATTGTCATATTGTCATATTGTCATATTGTTATATTGTTATATTGTCATATTGATATTGTTATATTGTTCTGCTAAATGTGTCCAACTACTTACCAGGCAAATATAAGGGAATACGATGGAAAAGCTGCATAGAGGCATACCCATCAACGCAGCCCCGGCGCCGCGCCACCGAACAGGCATGCCCAACTATCCGGACAGCCGGGCAGTACAGGGCCAGCAAGCCGGCGAGGGATTGCAGGGCGTAGGCTTCGTCGTCGATGAGGATGGCGGAGTAAATAGGGTGCTTAGTATTTCAGCAATGGTAGTCTTTTGTTTTGCCTGCCCCGCTCCCTGGCCCCTACAGGGGGAAAGCCGGCCCGCAAGCACATGGATTCGGGAAGCGGTTCCTCCTTCAGGGAGTCGAGGGCCGTTATTCTGGGTTTCATCGGCATTTTGCCGGGGCTTTCCGTTCTTGTTTTTAATTTGACACCCGGTTTTGGCGCCTATTTCGGGGGCTTCTCCCTCTTCCTGATCGTCAGCCTGGTGACGGACTTTTTCAACAAGGTGGAGCAAAATGCTTTAGGTGCTTCCTCCCTGGTTGGCAGAAGCACGACGCCGGAACTGGGCCTGGCGTATGAGCTGGAGATCGGGGCGCAGGAAGATCCGGGCGGTGCGTAGAGGGAGGGGCGGCCCTGCCAAGTTAAAAAAAATTGCATTGCTATAAAAAAGCTTGTAAATTTGAAATAACATTTAAATTTTACAGTTTTTCATGGTCAATCGCCATCTCACCAATGCCATTCTGGGAGCCCTCAATTTCTACCCTGCCGTTGGGCTGATTGGGCCAAGGCAGGTTGGAAAGACAACCCTGGCAAAGTCACTGGCCGGGCAATTGAGCCGGCCGGTGCGGTATTTTGACCTGGAGCGGCTGGAAGACTATAACCGCCTGGAAGAAGACCCGGGATTTTTCCTGGAGCAATTCCAGGAAGAATGTGTGATCATTGATGAGGTGCAACGGATGCCTGCTTTGTTTACGGAGCTACGTTCTCTGATCGACCGGCGCCGGGTGCCGGGGCGCTTTTTGCTGCTGGGTTCAGCTTCCCCACTGTTGTTAAAGGAAACTTCCGAATCCCTAGCGGGGCGTATCACCTATTTAGCCCTTTTCCCGTTCCACTTTCTGGAACTTCTCCAGACGGAGAACCTTCTTCGGCAACATTGGTGGCGCGGCGGTTTCCCGGAAGCATGGCTGGCCCCAACTGATGAATGGAGCATGGACTGGCGGGAGCAGTTTATCCGCACCTATGTTGAACGGGACCTGCAATTCCTTGGCCTGAATACAGATACCGTTCGATTCCGCAATTTTCTGCAAATGCTGGCGGCAGTACATGGGAACCTTTGGAATGCGGAATCGCTGGGCCGGTCATTGGGGGTTAGCGGCAATACCGTTCGGCATTACCTGCACTTTCTGGAGAGTTCCTTTTTCGTACAAATTTTGCCACCCTTTTTTGCCAATGTAAAAAAGCGTTTGGTCAAATCGCCTAAAGTGTATATCCGCGATTCGGGTTTATTACATGCCTTACTCGGTATTCGCCGCCCTGATGAATTGCCAGTAAGCCCTCATGTAGGCGCCTCTTGGGAGGGGTACGCCCTCAGCCAGGTTATCAGCTTGTTGCCCAAAGGCATCGACCCCTATTTTTACCGGACTTCCGACGGATCAGAGTGCGACCTGGTTCTGGTGAAAGGCCTGACGCCTGTGGCTACAATAGAAGTTAAGTATTCCAATACCGTCAAACTCTCCCCAGCTTATTATAACGCCATCGAAACCGTCAAGGCACCCCTGAATTTTGTATTGACCTTTTCTTCGGAAACTTATCAACTTCGGGAGAATATCCGGGTAATAAGCCTCCCTGATTTTCTATTCCAATTTCATGAGTTGATGGGCTGATACTCCCAGGTGAAGCTTATTACCTGTAGCTTCAGAAACAGACAAAAGCAGAAATTTCTGAACAGTCCCTGTTTTTTTCGCCTAAACGCTGCTTTCCGGCCTGGAGTTCCCCTCCCCAAAAGAAAGCCAGAACATTCTCCCTCATTCCCCAAAAATCCTTATATTGGTAAGCTTTTAAATCCCAAAATCAGCTACGCGCTATCAATGACCAAAACATGCACCCCCAACCCAACCCACAGCTCGAACTCGCCTACGAATACATCTGCAACACCGACAAGAGCGTGTTCCTGACCGGCAAGGCCGGCACAGGCAAAACCACCTTTTTGCACCGCATCAGGGCCGAAGCGCCCAAGCAGATGGCCGTGGTGGCGCCTACCGGCGTGGCGGCCATCAATGCCGGGGGCATGACCATCCACTCCCTCTTCCAGTTGCCCTTCGGGCCCTACCTGCCGGGCAATGCGCGGGAAGCCGCCAGGCTTCGGAGGTTCTCGGGCGAAAAGATCAGGCTGATCAAAAGCCTGGGCCTGCTCGTCATCGACGAAGTCAGCATGGTGCGGGCCGACCTGCTCGACGGGGTGGACGAGGTGCTGCGGCGATACAGAAACCCTTTGTTGCCATTCGGCGGCCTGCAGCTGCTCCTGATCGGCGACCTGCACCAGTTGCCGCCGGTGGTGAAGGAGGAGGAATGGGAACTGCTGCGCAACCATTATGACACGCCCTATTTCTTCAGCAGCCAGGCCCTGCGGAAAACCCGGATAGCCACCATCGAACTGAAGCACATCTACCGCCAGTCCGACAACCACTTCATCAGCCTGCTGAACAAGGTGCGCAACAACGAGATCGACGCGGAGGTGCTGGCAGAGCTGAACAGCCGATACCTCCCGGAAGAAGACATTCCGCAGGAGGAGGGCTACATCACCCTGTCCACCCACAACGCCACCGCACATCATATCAATGCGCAGAAGCTGGAGGCCATCCCGGGAGCAGCACAGCAGTTCCGGGCCGAGGTCAGCGGCGATTTCCCCGCCCACGCCTATCCGGCCGATGAAGTGCTCGAACTGAAAGCCGGGGCGCAGGCCATGTTCATCAAAAATGACCTGAACCCGGAAAAACGGTATTTCAACGGCAAGATCGGCAAGGTTACCCGCATCGAAGGGGACGAGGTATTCGTGCTGTGCCCCGGCGAAACCGAGGAGATCGCCGTGCTGCCCGCAGAATGGAAGAACGTAAAATACCAGCTGAACGAACAGACGAAAGAAGTGGAGGAGGAAATCGTCGGCACTTTTACCCAGTACCCGCTCCGCCTGGCCTGGGCCATTACCATCCACAAGAGCCAGGGGCTGACCTTCGAGCGTGTCCTGCTCGACGCACAGGCGGCCTTCGCGCACGGACAGGTGTACGTGGCGCTGAGCCGGTGCAAGAGCTTCGAAGGGCTCATCCTGCGCTCCAGGATCACTCCTGCCGGCATACGGACGGATTCCGTAGTCAAAACTTTTACGCAGGACGCGGAAAAAAATGCGCCCGATGAAGCCCAGCTGAAGAAGGACAAAGCTCTTTTTCAGCAGTCCCTCCTCCTCGAACTATTCGGTTTCAACCTGCTGAGCAGCTACTTCGACAGTTTCAACCGGATTTTGCTGGAGCACGAAAAAAGCCTCCACCCCGGCGCCGGCCAGCAGTTCCAGGCGCTAAAGGCCCTGGCCGGGGAGCAGGTTTTCCCGGTGGCCGAAAAATTCCGGCGGCAGTTACAGGCTTTCTTCGCGCAGGGCGGGCCGCCGGAAGCGAACGAAGCTCTTCAGGAGCGCACCCGCAAGGCCAGCGCCTGGTTTGCGGAAAAAATGGAAAACAGCCTGATGCCGGCCGCAAAGGGCATCCCCATTATCTCCGACAACAGGCAGGTGCGGAAAGCCGCCGGCGAGGCGCTGGAAAACCTGCAGCGGGAAATTTTCACCAAACAGGCCTGCTTCGCCGCTGCACAGGAGGGGTTCGACACCCGGCGGCACCTGCGCGCCCGGGCCAATGCCGAACTGGACTTCCAGCAGGCGAAATTTCAGGCAGAACCCCTCCCCCGGGCTGTGGCCGGTGCGAAGGCCACCCCTTATCCCGAGTTGTACGCCCGTTTGGACGCCTGGCGAAAGGCTGCCGCCGAAGCGAATGGCGCGGCGCCCTATATGATCCTGCCGGCCCAGTCGTTGCTCGGCCTGGTGCAAGCCCTGCCCCGGAATGCCAGCCAGTTGAAAAAGGTGCGCGGCATCGGAAAGGGCCGCATCCGGCAATACGGCGGCGAAATCCTGGCCATCATTGAAAACTATTGCACCGAACACCACATCCACACCGGCCCGGATACGGCGCCGGAGGAAGAAGAGGCCTCCCCTCCTACCGCGCCTAAAGTGGATACCAAAACACTGAGTTTGCAGCTCCACCAGGCGGGTAAAAAAGTGGAGGAAATCGCCGCGGAGCGCGGGCTGGTGCGTTCGACCGTCGAAGGCCACCTGGCTCATTTTGTCGGCCTGGGGCAACTTAGCGTTTTCGAACTAATTCCCGAGGAGGATGTCGCGAAGATCGCGGAATACCTGGCCGCCCACCCCGACGGGCCGCTGTCGGAGGCCAGGGCGTTTTTTGAGGAGGCTTATACGTATGGGCAGATCAGGATGGTGGTGGAATATTTGAGGAATTTGAACCTTGAGAATGGCATCCACAATGGCCAATAAATTTGCGCGATCCTTTTCAGATAAAGATAGCATCCTTCACTTTCGGCCCAACCCCTTCATCAGCAGCCCCCCAACCTGTTCCTCCAACACCTCAGCGGTGATCTTTTTCCCCGGCTTATACCAGTCGTACAGCCAGCGCACGGCGGAGAAGAGGGTGTGCAGGGCGATGGCCGGCTCCACGGCCTGGAATTCGCCGCTGCGGATACCCTCCTCGATGATGGCCTGGAATCGGCCCTCGTAATTTTTGCGCAGGGCTTTGAACTCGCTGAGGTGTGGTTCGGTCAGGTGGCGCCATTCGTCGTTGAAGGCCGTAACGGAGGTGAGGTCTTCGGTGGCGGTGCGGATGTGCAGCCGCAGCAGGGCCATTACTTTTTCGGTAACGCTGCCCTCCATCTGTTCTACCTCTTCCATGACGGCAAGGAAGCGTTGTGCATTCCCGAAGCAGATATCTTTAAGGATTTCTTCTTTGGAGCTGATGTGGTTGTAGAGGCTCGACGCCCTGAGCTGCACCGCATCGGCCAGGTCGCGCATGGAGGTAGCGGGATAGCCCTTGTCGCGGAAAAGCCGTGCGGCGGCTTCCCGGATGAGTTGTTTTTTTGTTTTGTTCTTTTCGGTAGTGGGCATGGTTTTAGGGATATGTTAGAAAACCCGCGGGGGCTTGCTCGCGCTCGTTGGCCATGTCCTCGTGGGTTTGCCAGACAATCACGCATCGAAATCCAGCACTACCCTGTCCGTGCCGGGATGCGACTGGCAGGCAAGGATATAACCTGCCGCCACCTCATCCGGTTCGAGAGCGTAGTTGACCTCCATATCCACTTTGCCTTCGAGCAGTTTGGCGCGGCAGGTGCAGCAGACCCCGCCCTTACAAGCGAAGGGCAGCCCGGCGCCGGCTTTCAGGGCTGCGTCCAGGATGGTGTCTCCATTGGAAGCCAGGGGAAATTCGAAGGTATTGTCATCGAGTTTGATGATGATCCGGGATTCCACTGCCGGGCCTGCGTTCTCCTTCTGCTGTTTGGGCTGCTTTGAGCGTATGCGGCCGGTTGTGAAGAGTTCAAAGTGGATGCGCCCGGGTTCGGCGCCCTGCTCCAGGAGTACGCCGCGGATGGCGTCAGTCATCTCCTGTGGCCCGCAGAGGAAGAACTCATCCACTTCCAGCGGATCGATGAGCTTTTGGCAGAAGGCCCGGCACTTTTCCGCGTCGATCCGCCCGGTGAAGAGCGGGCTGCCCAGCTTTTCCCTGCTGAGCACGTGGTGCACGCTGAGGCGGCCCATGTAGATGTTTTTCAGCCCTTCGATCTCTTCCCGGAAGATGATGGAATCCAACCCACGGTTGCCGTAGAAGAGGGTGAAGCTGCTGCGGGCTTCCCCTTCCAGCACGGCTTTCATGATGGACAGGATGGGCGTGATGCCGCTGCCGGCGGCGAAGGCCACGTAGTGCTTCGCGTTGGCGGGGGAAAGCTCTGTATTGAAGCGGCCCATGGGCGTCATCACTTCCAGGCTGTCGCCCACCTTGAGTTTTTCATTGGCAAAGGTGGAAAAACTGCCGCCTTCCACTTTTTTGACGGCCACCCTGAGCTTTCCTTCCAGGGGGCTGGCGCAGATGGAATAGGATCGGCGCAGCTCTTCGCCATCGATAGTTGCCTTGAGCGTCAGGTGCTGGCCCTGGGTGAAACGGTATTCTTCCCTGAGCGACTCCGGCACTTCGAAAGCCAGGGTGACGCAATCAGGCGTTTCGCGGCGGATTTCCCTGATAGCCAGGGTATGGAATTTCGGCATGGCCGGGGGAAGGTTTTTTTTTAAACCCGTGAGGTTTTTTTAAACCTCACGGGTTTAGTTGTATCTTTTCGGCCTGTAGTATAGGAAGGGCGGGTTTGAGCGCTTAGCCCAGGTGGGCCACATGGCGCATGAGCTTGCCCTTGAGGTTCGAGGCTTTATTCTTGTGCCAGGTGCCGCGCTTGGCAAGGCGGTCGATCATGCTCAGGACTTTGGGCAGAAACTGCTCTGCGGCAGCCTTTTCCTCCAATGAGCGCAGCTGCTTGATGGAAGTGCGCGTAGTCTTCTTGTAAAAACGGTTGCGGATGCGGCGGATAGCGTCCTGGCGTATGCGCTTCTTGGCTGATTTATGGTGTGCCATTTATAACCAGATTTTTTCTTTTTGACTGATTTTCCAAACGAGGTGCAAAGTTAAACCTTCTTTTTGTAAAAGACAAAGCCGGAATGGGATTTTATTCACTCCCCGCCGGCAATGCGCCGGGCCGCTGCCGGCGGGCAGGCTGATTGCCGGGCGCCGGACAAAAAAAGCCCGGGCTTTTCAGGCAGCGTTTCGGGCTGTAAATAGTATCTTTCCCCGCAAACAAAACGTTAACCAGACGCCTACCTATGAGAAAAAACGCTACACTGGCTGCAGTACTCCTCCTTTTTTCCACTGCCATCCAGGCCCAGGTTTGGCTGGAGCTGGGCGCCAAGGGCATGATGGGATTCACCGGCTTCCGCAACAAAAATATCTCCAATGACAGCCGGCATGACAGCCAGCTCGGCCTGGCCACCTCCATAGGCGCAGTGGCCGCCATCAACATCGGCGAATACCACGGGCTGAATATCGAGGGGCTGGGGGCCACCCATCATCAATCCTTCACTTTTCGGGACGATGGCGGAACAAGCAACGCTATCAATATGGAGTGGAAAAGCACCGACCTCTACTTCCTGTACCGCTGGTACCGCGACAACGGGGCGTTCCTGGAACTGGGGCCCAAGGTGACCTACATCCGCGAAGCCCAGCAGTCTTATGGAACCGACTGGGCCAAAGTGACGGACAAATACGCCGACAAGTATTATTCCGCCGCCTTTGGCGTCGGCGGCTTTGTATCCACCTCTCAAGTCCTCACCGTCAAAACAGGCCTGCGCGCCGAATACGCCCTGACCGACCTGATCTCCGAACAAGGGCAGGCCGAAGGCTATCCTTCCCCATACGCCAACTTCGAAACCTACGCCGAAACCCGCCCCTTCCGCCTGGGGCTGTACCTGGAAGTCACTTTCGGGGTGGGTGGCATCGCCCAGTCCATGTGCGGCAGCCGGGGCTTTATTTTCGGCACGGGTTATAAGTGAGGGCATAGGGCACATGAACCAACCGGCCTTTTGGCGCATCGGCCACAAGGCATTTCACCCCTGCATTCCGAGAACACCCAGGCTTCTCCGTTTGTTACCAATCAATAAAGACAAGCCCAAAACCTTTTTATGCTGTTTTTCTTGCTTTTGTGGGAAAGCACCTTTTAATTGGGCGCTGATTTTAAAGAAGGGTAATTTGTTTGCCCGAAAAATAAAACAACGCCAAGTACCTGTATATTTTTGCCGAATCATAAAGCACCGAAGCAGATGAGTGACTTTTCATTTATTGCGAACGCACATCCCTCCTACATCGAATCGATGTATGAACAATATCAGCAGAACCCGGACCTGGTCGAAGAGAGCTGGCGGGCTTTTTTCCGGGGTTTTGATTTTGCCCACAGCACCAACGGCCATGGAGCAGGCGGGGCGGCCACGGCCATTCCTGCCGAAGTGCTTGAAAAAGAAGCCAGGGTTCAGGCCCTGATCACGGCCTTCCGCAACCGGGGGCACCTGCTTTCGACCACCAACCCCATCCGCCGGCGCCGCGACCGCCGCCCCAACCTCAACCTCGAGGACTTCGGGCTGTCGGAACAGGACCTGAATACCGAATTCCACGCCGGCTCGGAAATCGGGATCGGGAAAGCCACACTCAACCAGATTATCGCCCGCATGCGCAAGGTGTACTGCGGCAATATCGGCATCGAATACCACCACATCCAGGACCGCGAAAAGCGCCGCTGGATACGGAGCAAGATCGAATCCTCCGACCCCGACAAGGGGTACGGCATCAGCATGGAAAAAAAGCGCCGCATCCTGGAGAAACTGAACGGGGCAGTGGTTTTTGAAAAATTCCTGCACACCAAATACGTCGGGCAGAAGCGCTTCTCGCTCGAAGGCGGCGAGACCACCATCGTCGCACTCGACGGCATCATCAACAAAGGGGCGGAGGACAAGGTGGAAGAGGTACTCATCGGCATGGCGCACCGCGGCCGCCTCAACGTGCTGGCCAACACCATGGGTAAAACCTACAGCCAGATATTCAACGAATTCGAAGGCATAGCTGTGCCCGACCTCAGCTTCGGCGATGGAGACGTCAAGTACCACCTCGGCTTTTCCTCCCAGGTGGAAACGCCTTCCGGAAAAACCGTGCACCTCAAACTCGTGCCCAACCCTTCCCACCTCGAGTCGGTCAACCCCGTCGTGGAAGGCTTTGCCCGGGCCAAAGCGGACCTGCTGTACGGCAGCGACTACGACCGCATCCTGCCCATCCTCATCCACGGCGACGCGGCGCTGGCCGGGCAGGGTATCGTTTATGAAACCGTGCAGATGAGCCAGCTGGAAGGGTACTACACCGGCGGCACCATCCACTTCGTGATCAACAACCAGATCGGCTTCACCACCGACTTCGACGACGCCCGCTCGTCCACCTACAGCACGGGTGTGGCCAACGTCGTTCAGGCCCCTGTTTTCCACGTCAACGGCGACGACCCGGAGGCGGTGCTCTTCGCCGTCGAATTCGCCGTCGAATACCGACAGAAATTCAACAACGACGTGTTCATCGATATGGTCTGCTACCGCAAGCACGGCCACAACGAAGGCGACGACCCCCAGTTTACCCAGCCGGAGATGTACGACATTATCAAAAACCACCCCAACCCCCGCGAGGTGTACATCCAGAAGCTGGCCGACCGGGGTGAGATGGACAAAAAACTGGCCGAGGAAATGGAGGAAGCTTTCTGGAACCACCTCCAGGAGCGCCTCGACGAAGTGCGCGAAAAGCCGCTGCCCTACGAATACCAGGAACCTGAACAGGCCTGGCGGGCGCTGAAAAAAACCAAAGACCCGAAAGACTTCGAATACTCGCCGGAAACCGGCATTTCGCGTGAACGGCTCGACAAGCTGGCCAAACACCTGATGGCCATCCCCAATGGCTTTACACCGCTGAGCAAGGTCAACCGCCTGCTGAAGAGCAAACAGGCCCTGCTGGATGAAAACAAGCTGGACTGGGCCATGGGCGAGCTGATGGCCTACGGCAGCATCCTCCAGGAGGGCAAAGACGTGCGGATGAGCGGCCAGGACGTCCGCCGCGGCACCTTCTCGCACCGCCATGCCGTACTGCGCGACGCCCGGACCTATGAGCCCCACAACCGGCTGGACAATATTCAGGAGGGCCAGGGCAAATTCCGAATCTTCAACTCCCTGCTCTCCGAATTCGGCGTGCTGGGCTTCGAATACGGCTATTCGCTGGCCTCACCGGACACCCTCGTTATCTGGGAAGCGCAATTCGGCGACTTCTATAATGGCGCCCAGACTATTGTCGACCAGTACATTGCCGCTGCGGAAAGCAAGTGGCAACGCATGAGCGGGCTGGTCATGCTGCTGCCTCATGGCTACGAAGGCCAGGGGCCCGAACACTCCAGCGCCCGCCCCGAACGCTTCCTGCAGGCCTGCGCGGATTTCAACATGACGGTGGCCAACGTCACCACCCCGGCCAACTTCTTCCACCTCATGCGCCGACAACTGGAACGGCCCTTCCGCAAACCGCTCGTCGTCATGGCGCCCAAATCATTGCTGCGCCATCCTGAATGTGTCTCTCCGGTGGAAGACTTCCTCGAAGGAACCCGGTTCCAGGAAGTTTACGACGACCCCCTGGTAGGGCCGCGCAGCGGGAAAAAGGTAAGCCGTGTGCTGTTGTGCAGCGGAAAAGTTTACTTCGACCTCCTGGAAAAGAAACGGAACGACAAGCGCGAGGATGTAGCCATCGTGCGCCTGGAACAACTCTACCCCCTGCCGGCAAAACAACTGGCGGACATTTTCAGCCGATACCCCAATGCAACGGTGAACTGGGTACAGGAGGAACCCTCCAATATGGGCGCCTGGCAATACATCAACAACACCTTACTCACCGAAATCGGCCCGGATATTAAATTGAGCTATTTCGCCCGGAAACCGAGCGCTTCGCCTGCGACGGGATTCAAGAAGGTGCACGACGAACAGCAGGCAGGCGTCGTACAGCGCGCTTTCGGAGCATAGCGCAACGGGAACCAAATAACAGGAGCGCGCCTTGTAAAAAACAGCGGCAGGGGGCGCCGCCCCCTACAGGCCCGGATCGGGATTGCTGCGCCCTTAGGGCATGCGCCAGATGCAGGTCAATGGTGGTGATGCCCGCCAGGCCCATGCACATGGCCGTGTTCGATTTCCGACTGGGTAGCTTCCCTGACATCTTCGATGCTGACCGTAAAGTACAGGTCGACGCCCGCCATGGGATGGTTGAAGTCCATGACGACTTCATCGTCCTGTATCTCCATAACCGTACCCAGCAGTTGATTGCCGTCGGGGTCGCGCATGGGAATGACCTTGCCTTCCTGAAGCAGGTTTTCATCCAGTTTGCCATCGACCACGAAGGTGTCTTTGGGAATGGAAACGACGGCATCGGGGTCGTACGTGCCGTAAGCATCTTCGCTGTTGATGCCGAAGGAAAAAGCGTCGCCCGTCTTTTTCCCCGCCAGTTGATTTTCAAATTCGGGGATCATCTGCCCTATTCCGTAAAGGAACACCAGCGGTTCACTGCCAAAGGTCTCCTCGACCAGTTCACCCGTTGCGTCTCCTTCCTGGAGTTTGTAGTGAAGGGTGACGACTTTGTTTTTGTTGATTGTCATAAAGATTGGTTTGAAGCCAGGATTTGTTTGCACCCACGGGCGTTTCCCCACAGGCGCCCACGATTGAAATCGCGGGAAAATGCGGGAGGCAAGGTAGGCAAATATATCGGGGCTCAGAAATTTCAACTTACATTTAAACGCTTGATGGGGAGGCCGCCAGGCCTTCCGGCCTCCGCCTCAGACCGTGCTCACCCATTCCGGCGCCTGAGGCAGCGGCAGGTGGCCCCAGCAGAGCACCTGCCGGGGCTCCTGTGGTGTGGCGCGATACCCTACGGTTTCCAGCTTGTAGATGATTTCGAGGCAGCGGGAGCAATACAGGCAGTCCTGCCAGAGCGAAGCATACCCCTGGCCTTTGCGGAAACCGCTTTGCCATCGGCGCTTATAGAGCGGGCAGCCAGGTACGATAAAGCTATGGCGCCCCTTAAAATAGCGGTGGCGCACGGGGCGGGCGGCGGCTTCCCTGCGCAGGCGGTATTCAACGCCCTGCTTTTTGGGGTGAAAGAGCCATCTTTTGTGAGCCAGGCCATGGATAAGATCGCTGTCGAAGCCCGAAGGCACATTGGCTATATGCAGTACGTCGATCTCCAGGGCAGGCAGGCCCAGTTGCTGCAGGCGTTTCAGTTTTTTCTCCGGAGCGGGGTGGGTGGCCGCAATTTCCAGGAGCAGCCGCCTGGAGCCCGCCTCCAGCAGCAGGTCGGGTACAATACCGCCGAAATGCTGTTCCACCCGAACGTTGTCGAAACGGATGAGCTGCGCGGGGAACAAGGGCTGCTGCTGGCGGTGGAGGCATACCTGCGGCACGGCAATGCGGCGGGCTTGTTCCAGTATTTCCTTCGCCCTGAGATGCAGTGCGGTTTCCAGCGCATGGGCGCAGCTCCCACCACGGTGGTGGGCGAAGTGCGGCGCATGGCGGGCGCCTTTCTTCGCCACCAGCGGCTCCCGGCATGCCGGGCATACACAGCCGCAGGACAGCCCGCGGGCAACTTCTTCCACGCGCAGCAACCGGCCGTCGCGCAGGCCAAAGGGGAGTTGGGGGGGCATGGTGTTTCGGGTGTTTCGGGTGTTTCGGGTGTTTCGGGTGTTTCGGGTGTTTCGGGTGTTTCGGGTGTTTCGGGTGTTTCGGGTGTTTCGGGTGTGGAACAGGAGAAAGATAAAAATAATCCCCAAAAGAAGCAACAATAAGTTGCAAATTATTTGTTTTTGTGGAATTTTAAAGGAAGCCCTATCTTTAGAGAAGCAAAATGCCCGGGCGATCCAAGGCCTGTTTCGAAAAGGGCATTCCCTTTGATTTCCGGATTACCTAGCGATATAGCATCGCTGTGGCCAAACCTGCAAGCACATGCTCCACTCCCACCCCACCCGCCGCGAGTTTATCCAAACCCTGTCTCTGGGTGCTGGCGCACTTCTGCTGCCCGGCATCCTCTGCCGGCCGAAGAAAGCGCGCCTGGGCGTAGCCCTTGTCGGACTGGGCTACTACAGCGCCGGCCTGCTTGCTCCTGCCCTGCAGTTGACGCAACATTGTTACCTGGCAGGCATCGTCACCGGCAGCCCCGATAAGATACCAGCCTGGCAAAAGCAATATGGCATCCCGGACGAGAACATTTACGATTACGGGAACTTTGACGAGATTGCCAACAACCCCGCCATCGACATCGTGTACGTGGTGCTGCCCAACTCCATGCACGCCGAATATTGCGCCCGGGCCGCCAATGCCGGCAAACACGTCTTCTGCGAAAAGCCCATGGCCGTCACGGCAGCCGAATGCGAAGCCGCCATCCGCGCCTGCCGCGACAACAAGGTGTCGCTGTCCATCGGCTATCGCATGCAACACGAGCCCAACACCCGGGAACTCATCCGCATTGGCAGGGAAAAGGTATTCGGCGCTCCAAAACTGGTAAAAGCCTCTGCCGGTTTCTACGACGGCCGCTCCGGCCACTGGCGGCTGAAAAAGGCCATGGGCGGCGGCGCCATGTTCGACATGGGCGTCTATGCCCTGCAGGCCGCCCGCTACTGCACGGGAGAAGAGCCCGTCGCCGTCACGGCCAGGCACAGCACCACCCGCCCGGAGATATATACCGAAGTGGATGAAACGACCCATTTCGAGCTTGAGTTTCCCGGCGGCGCCCGCGCCGAGTGCGCCACCAGCTTTGGCCAAAGCATGAACCGGCTGCACGTCACCTATGAGAAGGGCTGGGCGCAACTGGAACCCTTCCAGGCCTACAACGGCATACGGGGTGAAGCCAGCGACGGCCGCCGCTTCGACGCGTACACGCCCAACCAGCAGGCCAAACAAATGGATGAGGACGCGCTGGCTATACTGGAAGGCCGGCCAGTGGCCGTGCCGGGAGAGGAAGGATTGAGGGACATCAGAGTGGTTGAAGCGATATTCGAAGCGGCTGCGAAAGGGGAACGGGTAACTATCGGTTAAAATGTCACCGGAGGAGCACGGCGGGTTCATTGCCATGAAATTTCTCAGCCAGGCCTTTAAAATACTATTGGCCCTGCTGCTGAGTTACCTGCTTACGGCCCTGCTGCTGTCCGCCCTTCACACCCATCCCCCAATACCCGCCTGCGAGGAAAAACAGCCTGCCTACGTAACTACCAACGGCGTGCATTTATTCCTCGTTCTTCCGCTGGAGGCTCTGGCGGATACGCTGCGCCGGGCTTTGCCCGTTCCGCCCGGCGCCCGTTTTGCTTACTTTGGCTGGGGCGAACGCGAGTTTTACCGCAGCACGCCTACCTGGGGCGACCTGAAATTATGCACCGCATTCCGGGCATTGTTCCTGAAAACCCCGGCCGCCATGCACGTGTCATTCTCGCGGGAACCATATTCCGGCTGGCGCCGGGTGGAATTGTGCCCCGGCCAGTATGAAGCCCTGAATACTTACCTCAACGATTCCTTCCGGCGCGACAGCAGCGCCCGCCTTCTTCCCGTCGAAGCGGCAGGCTATCCTCCGGGCGATTGTTTTTTCGAAGCATACGGGGAGTACACCTCCTTCCGCACCTGCAATGTGTGGGTAAATGATGCACTGAAAGCTGCCGGGGAGCCAACGGCGCTATGGGCGCCCTTCGATTTCGGGGTATTGTGGCATTTGGAGTGAGCCCGCTTTATAAATTCTAATCCAGCACCCGTTTCAAATCCCGGATGAGCCTCTCCTGGCTGGGGAAGATGCGGATTTCGATGCGTTCGTTGCGGGCGCGGCCTTCGGAGGTGACGTTGGAGGCGCGGGGGGCAAATTCGCCTTTGCCTGCGGCGGTTACCCGGCTGGGGCTCAGTTCGAACCGCTGAACCATGAGTTTCACCACGCTGGCGGCGCGCAGGGCGCTGAAATCCCATTTGTCTTCGACTGTGCTGCGCCGCAGGGGGCTGTTATTGGTATGGCCGATGACCAGGACGTCCAGAGTGGGATAGAGAACCAGGGTGCGGCTTATCCATTCCAGGGCCTGCCGCCCGGCGGTATGGGTTTTGCTGGTGCTGCCCGGATAAAAGAGGAAATCGGAACTAAAGGAAAGGGAAATATAACCGTTGTCCGTTTCGATGTCGTATGCGGTGGTGTCCACTTGCCTGAGCGTGTCGCGGAGGCTTAACATCAGCTGGTTCATGGCAGCGTTGCGCTGCTCGAGCGTAGCTAGGAGGGCGTCAATGCGGGCCTGTTTGGCGGAGATAGTTGCGTCGCGTTGCTGCAGGCGCTGATCCATGTTTTCCACTTTGGAGGCGGATTCCGACTGCATGCGTTCGATCTCGTCATCGAGGGCGATGATGCGATCCTGGAGTTTATCCTGAGCGGCCAGCAGGGCGCTGTTTTCTCCCTGGGTGCGAGCCAGTTCCAGTTCCAACTGGCGGATGATATACGCGGTGGAGTCGAGGCTTTGCGTGAGGGAGGCCACCCTGCCGTCGTAAACGGCCGTTACTTCCAGGTGTTTCTTTTTACTGATGCAGGAGGAAAGGAGCAGGAGGGCGAAGAGGAGGAAGAGCGGGAAAACAGGTGCGACTGAATGCTTCATGAGCTTTTGTTTGAGTTCTGTTGGCCATTAGCCTTCGGCAAAATACAAAGGTACGATGCCCGGGGCTAATGGCCAACAGAATCGGCCGCTTACTGGAGGCGGATGCTGGAAGCGCCCAGCATGCCGATGTCCGTGTAAACGCCGACGCGGTAATAACCCGCTTTGAGCTTGTCTTCCAGGTCGTACACGAAAGACAGGCGCTGGTTGGCGGTGATATCCACGTCTTTGGCTTTTACGGCGATGATATCCATGGTCTGGTTATTGACCACGGTCTGTGCTTTTACCGGGTTGGCGGCCTGGATCGGCGTACCCTGTTCGTCGGCGATAGTCAGGTAGAGGGTTCGCAGGCCCTGGTACTTCGGCGGCACATCCGTCAGGTCGAAGCTGATGCGGATGGTCCGGGCGCGGCGCGCCCTGGCTGTCACTTTTTCATTGCCTCTTTCCAGGTCAACCTGGAAGGCGGTAGCTTTGAAGTTGGCCAGGGTCAGGCGTTCCACTTCAGACTGAATGGACTGGTTGAGGTTGGCCAGGGCCTGGTTTTCATCGCGTGCGGCGCTGAGGTCGGCTTCCAGTATGCCGGTAACGGCCCGCAGGGAGTCGTTTTCGGCCTGTACGGCGGAAATATTGGATTGCAGTTCAGCCTTGAGCGCCATCAACTGCTGGATCTCGGCACGCAGGCTGTTGATCTCGGAGGAGCTGCGCGCTTTGGCATTGGCCAGTGCAGCTTCCGTTGCGGCGACTTTCTCCTGGGCTTCGCTCAGCGAGCCCTGCAACTCGGTGTTTTGTTCAGCCAGGATGGTGTATTCCTGCTGCAGGCTGTCCACTTCACGCACCAGGTCTGCCCGCAGGGCCTCCAGTTCTTCCACGGTGCCGGTCAGTTCGGTGTTTTCAGCCTTCAGCTGGTTTTTGGCCCGGTTTTGGGTAACACCCCAAATGGCGGCGCCAATGAGCAGGACACCCAAAATGACTGCCAGGATGATTAAGCCTTGTTTGTCTTTCATAATAGTTCAATTTAGGTTTGTTGGTTTTTGCACTTTAGACAATAAAATGTGCCTTAGTAACGAATTTATTTTTTCTTTAGCCTGATGGAAGCATAAAAATTCCCCCCAAATATTAACAAATAAAAGCGGGGCTGAAGTTCAGTTATTCCGGCTCCGGCGGCAGGTTGTTTCCGGCGGCCGGGCGTTTTATTCCAGCACGCTTATCTTTTTACCGGCCCTGGCATTCCCTTTGAACACGAGCAGTTGATATACTCCGGCGGGCAATTGGCCCAGTGGCAGGCTGAGCTGGCTCTCACCGGCAGGCAATTGCACCTGGCGCGAAATAACCTCCTGGCCCAGCGGGTTGGTGAGGCGAAGGGACAGCTCGCCGGCCTCCGGGCTGCTGAAACGAAGGGACAGGCTTCCGCGGGCAGGGTTGGGGAAGGCATCAAACGCAAGCCCCCCTGAACCGGGCAGCATAGCCAGGCTGCTGGAGCGTTCGGCTGTTACCTGTACCGGCAGAGAAAAGGCTGAAGCGCCGTCGTTGTCGGTGGCGCGGGCCTGGAGGCTGTATATGCCGTAGTCCGGCAAGGTATAGCTAAAAGCGAAGGGCGGCGAACTGGCCGTCGAGACGGAGTCCGTATTGACGAATAGGGTAACCGCCCGCACCAAGCCGTCGGCATCGCCGGCGCTTACCTGGATGTCCATTTCCGGCAATTCGTCCAGGTAAATCGTTCCATCCGGCGGATTGGCAATGGCCACCTCCGGGGCCTGGTTGGCAAGCTCCGGGGCGCTGATGTCCAGGTTGTCGAGGTAGAGCTGGTTGCCATAACCGCCGATATTCTCAAACTCTATGGTGACAACCTGTCCGGCGAAGGCTTCCAGAGAAAGCTCCTCAAAGCGCCACTGGCTGCAGCCGGCCGGCACGAAAGCACTGGTTGTGGGCGGGGCGGTGGCCAGCTCCGGGCCGTATTTTTCGTAAAGCACGGTTTTCTCCCCTTCGCAGTCGGTAGCACTTACCCGCAGCCCGTCGAAAAACTGCAGGTTGTATGGCGCGTAGGCCAGGCTGAACTGCAGCCGGGGGCTCGTCAGCCCGCTGAGGTCGAAACGGGCGCGCAGATAATCGCTGGTGTTGCGGGTATCATGGTCGAAGTTGTTCATTACCAGCGCACCGGAATAACAAAGCCCATCGGAACTCATGGACCAGGCCGCCGCATCGCCCTGCGGGTTGACAACGGCCCAGCCCTCGCCGGACAGAGGGGCTTCGAATGCTTCGTAATAAGGGATAATGCCCCCGTCAACCACGACGATATCCTCCAGTGTGAGGGTGTCAAAAACCTGGCCGTTGCCCACGATCAGCGTGGCGCCGTACACTCCGGCTTCCGGGTAGGCAACCACGGGGCTTTGCTCGGCCGAAGAGGACGGCTCACCGCCGGGGAACTGCCATAACCAGCTGCTTACGGCGCCCTCCGAGAGGTCCTGGTACTGCACCGTTCCACCGGGGCAGAGCAAATGGCCCGATACGGCGAAGTTCGGCGACAATGCGCGCACGCGGAACTCGAAATAGCCCTCCGGGGCCACCAGCGGGCGCCATTGTTCCTTTCCCGAAAAAGCAGTGGCATGAATGTAGTATTGCACGCGGCTGCCCTCCGGCTGCGCGGGGATGGCCGCAGCCCAGGTGGAAGTGGCCGAATCGGCCAGCACCATGGGAACCGCGGAATAAAGCGTGTCGGGCGCCAGCCGGTAGTAGAGCGTCGCCCCTTCTATACCGCTGCGATGCTTGATGATGGCGGAGGCGAGGTAATCGTTTTCGGAATCATCCGTATCGCGCAGGCGGGGGTGGGCGATCCACAGGGGGTCGTTTACACCGACCAGCTTGGTGATGCAATGCAGGGCGCCGTAGGCGGGAATGATGCTGTTGCAGTCGATGCCCACCACATTATAGCCTGGCAGCGCTTCGCGGTAGATGCGCAGGGCAGTAGTGTCGTACTGTTCTTCATAGATCGGCACCAGGATGGACTTATTGATGAAAATCGAATTGGTATAGGTGCGGTAATCCCCGCCATTACTGGGATACAACCCGTTATGTGGCGGCATGGGCGCCCGGATGAGCCTGTAGGTGTTGCCAAAGGACGTGGGCACTTCGTTGACGAGGTATTCCATATTCGCTTCTATCTGCGGCCCGTCGGCCACCCCGGGAGGATATTGCCCGACGATGATCGTCTCCTCATCGATGAAAACCATGTGCATGTCAATGTGGTGGATGAGGTCGTAAGGCAGTACCGGGAATTTGACGTAGCGGTTGGCTCCCAGGTAGAGCTGGGCGATTTCATCGATCTGGGCCTCGGTTTTGCCCGGATTTTCCTCAAGCACCAGTTCGGAGGAAAAATTGGCGCCCAGCCCGTCTCTCAGGTTGTTGCCGCCGGTGTGCACCCAGTCGTAGGGCGCCTGGGTGGCCTCGAAAATAGGCAGCCCCAGGTGCTGAGCAATGATGCCGGGGATTTTATCATCATTCTGCCGGGAAGGGCGGTTGTAAATCCAGTCCACGATCATCAGGCTGTCCACGTCGTTGTGGTAAACCGCCCAGGGGCCGTAATCCCGCACCCAGATGGAGTCGAAGGGCGCCTGGATGATGTCCACCATATCGAGGGGAATGTTGTTGTTCGTCAGGTAGGCGGCTACAGAAGCGGGGTTTTCAGCAATGATGATCACCCGGCATTCGTTGACGGCGGCGCGCACGATCTCTCTGAGGATGGAGGTGTACCCTGCCCAGGTGATGATCACGGCCTGTACTTCTTCCCATTCGGCCATGGTCCGGACGGGCGCGGGCGGCGGGGTTGGAATAACCCGGCCCGGAGAGGGGCGCGGCCTTTGCAGCCACTCCTGCATCTCTTCGGCCTCTTTGGCGGTTGGGTAATTAGGCAGAGGAGTGATCTGGGCAAAGGCGCCGAGACAAAGCAGGGAAAGCAGTAGGGTGTTCAAAAATTGCTTCATGACGGTGGAGATTTTAAGATTAATGCTGCCATCTTTATACTGCCAAAGTTTCGAAAAAACATGAGCCTTCCGCATTCCCGGGCCGAACCGGGATAAACTTCAGCGGCGGGATGCCCCGGGCCGGAAGGGCGCCGGTAATTGTTACCTTAAAGGTATGCAATCCGGCAAAGTTGGGAAAAAAAAAGGCGGGCAGTGTTGCTGCGCCGGCAAAAGCGTGGTTTTATTACATTACAAATACAAATCGGCTAAAGTGGCGGAGTATATTGAGAGCGGCCTTCATTTTCACTTCAGCCCGGGCTGGGTGGTGAAAAAATATGACGCCCACCGCTTTTTCCAGGGCTTATCCGGCGCCGGCCTGAAGGGAGTGGATTTCATAGCCACCGACGGCAGCCGCCTGCTGCTGTGCGAGGCCAAAAACTACCGCCGCCGGCAGGCCTGGCAACAGGAAAACCCACTGGACGCCATACAGGGCCAACCGGAGGCATTCGCCGAAGAAATGGCGCAGAAAGTACTGGACACCCTGCTCGGCATCGACGCTATATGGCGTTATTACCAACGGAAATGGCTCTTTCGCCTGTTGTCCCCGCTGCTTTTGCGCCTTTCCCCCAACGGACGGGACTGGCAGTTCTGGGCCCACGTCCACCACCTGGCCCGGGAGCCCGGCAAGCTGGTTTTTATCCTTTGGCTGGAAACGGAGCAGGCGCAGCCCTCCCTGGCCCGCCACATCGAAAAAACGCTACGCCGCCGCCTGGCAAGGCGGGCCGGCCAGGTTTTCGTGGCCGATGACAACGATCATCCGCTGCGGGAAGAACTCTCGGCCAGGCTGGCGTGAAAAGGGGGGGCGGGGTCTTCGGGGCCTTCGGGTTCTTCGGGTTCTTCGGGTTTTTCGAGGTCATCGAGGTATTCGAGGTATTCGAGGTCATCGAGGTATTCGGGGTCATCGAGGTATTCGGGGTCATCGAGGTATTCGAGGTCATCGGGGTCATTTAGGCAATCAAGATTCTGAAGCAATCGGGGTCTTCGGGGTCTTCGGGTTTTTCGGGTTTTTCGGGTTTTTCGGGGTCTTCGGGTTCTTCGGGTTTTTCGAAGTATTCGAGGTATTCGGGGTCATCGGGGCCATCGGGGTCATTTAGGCAATCAAGATTCTGAAGCAATCGGGTTCTTCGGGTTTTTCGGGTTTTTCGGGTTTTTCGGGTTTTTCGGGTTTTTCGGGGTCTTCGGGGTCTTCGGGGTCTTCGGGTTTTTCGAGGTATTCGAGGTCATCGGGGTCATTTAGGCAATCAAGATTCTGAAGCAATCGGGGAATTCGGGTTTTTCGGGTTTTTCGGGTTCTTCGGGTTTTTCGAGGTCATCGAGGTATTCGAGGTCATCGAGGTCATCGGGGTCATTTAGGCAATCAAGATTCTGAAGCAATCGGGGAATTCGAGGTCATCGAGGTATTCGAGGTCATCGGGGTCATTTAGGCAATCAAGATTCTGAAGCAATCGGGTTTTTCGGGTTCTTCGGGTTTTTCGGGGTCTTCGGGGTCTTCGAGGTATTCGAGGTCATCGGGGTCATTTAGGCAATCAAGATTCTGAAGCAATCGGGGAATTCGGGGTTGGGGCGATCGATATTCAGGAATTTACATTTCACCATTCCGATATGACAATTCAATTTAAAAAAGTGGACAGGAGCAATACAAAGGCAGACATTTGCAATAAAAAGCACACCGATATGAAAATCAGCATCCCGGCGCTGTGGATTTTTCTGCTGTCCTGCCTGGCGGCAGAAGGCCAGGAGGCTCCTCTCGAGGAATATATTCAGGCCGCATTGTCCGGCAATATTGCTCTGCAAAAAAAGGAGCTCTCCTATGAGAAAAGCCTGGCTGCCCTGCAGGAGTCGAAAGCTTTGTTCTTTCCCCGGCTGTCGGCTCAGGCCCGCTACTCCGTGGCGCGTGGCGGGCGGGCCTTTACCATCCCGGTAGGCGACCTGATGAACCCCGTTTACCACAACCTCAACGAACTCAACCGGCTGGTGCAGATCGCCTATCCGGATTATCCCACCATCCCCGAATATCCCATGATCGACAATGTGCAGGAAAACTTCCTGCGGGAAACGGAGCAGGAGACGGTGGTGCGCCTTCAGATGCCGGTTTTCAACAATGCCATTCTCTACAACCACCGTATCCGGCAGAACTTGTCGGCCGCGGAAAAGGTTTCGGCCGACATATATAAGCGGGAACTGGTGCAGGAAGTCAAAGTGGCCTATTTCAACTATGCGCAGGCCGCGCAGGGGGCGGCCATCCTGGAGAATGCCCTGCAACTGGTTGAGGAAAACCTCCGCACGACGGAAAGCCTGCACCGCAACAACAAGGTGGCGCCCGACGCCGTTTACGGCGCCCGGGCGGAAGTGGCGAAAGTGGAGCAACAGCTGGCCGAAGCGGAAAAAAACGAAAAGGTAGCCAGGGCCTATTTCAACTTCCTGCTCAACCGCGACTACGAAGCCGCCATCATACTGCCTGCCGAAGCCAGCCTGCCGGAAATGGCGCTTTCCGCAGAAGAAGCACGCAGCCTGGCCATCCAGAACAGGGAGGAATTCCAGCAACTTAACTACTACCTCTCGGCCCGCGACAACCAGGTGCAACTGGACAAAGGCAGCTTCCTGCCCCAGATCAACATTCAAGCCGACTACGGCATTCAGGGCGTCAACTACGCCATCACCGGCGATTCCGACTTCTTCCTCGGCTCTGCCGTGCTGAGTTGGAACATCTTCGACCCCGGCAGAAACGCGAGGGTCCAACAGTCAAAGATCGGCAAACTGGAGCTGGAAAAACAGCGGGCCGAATTGCAGCAGCAGGCCGGGCTGCAGGCAGCCAGCGCTTATTACGGCCTGGAAGCCGCCCGGAAACGCATTGCCCAGGCGCAGGCCGAAATGGAAGCAGCCCGGCAGGCATTCCGGCTCGTGGATAAAAAATTCGCCCAGGGGCAGGCAAACCTCCTGGAATTTACCAACGCCCGCACCCAGATGACCACGGCCGAACAAAACCGCTCGATCGCCTACTTCGACTACCAGGCCAAACTGGCCGTATTCGAAAGGGCAACCGCAAGTTATCCGTTCGAATAAATTTCTTCCACCATTTAAAGGGGAAAATACCATGATCCTCCAACACAGAAAAACCGCTCTGTTAATAGGGCTTGCCGGGTTGCTGGCCTCCTGCGGCCGGCAGGAAGAAGCGGCAAACGGCCAGCAGCCGGTGCGCATTGTGGAAACGGCTGAAGCCAGGCCCGCCAACTTCCGCGAAACCATCTTCGCCACCGGCAAACTGTCACTCGAAGAAGAGGCCAGGCTGAGCTTCAAGACGGGGGGCATTATCCGGCAGATATACGCCTCCGAAGGGGAGCTCGTCCGAAAGGGCCAGCTATTGGCCGAACTGAACCTGGACGAGATCAGCGCACAAAGCCAGCAGGCGCGCCTGGGGCAGCAGCAGGCCGAGATCGGCGTGCAAAGCGCCGGGCTCGCCCTTAAGCTGGCCGAACGGGATTATCAGAACGCCCTGGGCCTGTTTCGCGACAGCGTCGCCACCCTCGAACAACTGCAGAATGCGGAAGTGCAACTCGACAATGCCCGCAACCAACTCGCCGCCGCCCAGAAAGCCGTGGCCATGAGCTCCGAACAGGTACAGGTGGCCGACTTCAACCTGAAATTCTCCCGAATCACAGCGCCCGCCGACGGCATCATCCTGAAAAAACTGGCCGAAGCCAATGAAATGGCCGGCCCGGGCATGCCTGTCTTCCTCTTCGGCTCCAAAGAAAAAGCCAAAGTCGTCCGGGTGAATATCACCGATAAGGACATCATAAAAATACGCCTGGGCGATGAGGCAGAACTGCGCTTCGACGCTTACCCCGGGGAGCGCTTCCGCGGAACAGTCCGGGAAATAGCCAGCCTGGCCGACCCCTATACCAACACCTACGAAGTGGAGGCCGAAGTCGGCCCCACAGACAAAACCCTGCTCTCCGGCTTCATCGCTTCAGTGGAGATCATTACAGAGCTAAAGCCCAACCTGATGGAAATCCCCATCAACGCCCTGCTCAGGGCTCATGAACTCAATGGCGAGGTTTTCCTCGTAGAAGACGGCAAAGCCGTAAAGGCCCCCGTCACCATTTACAAAATCCTGAGTGATAAACTGCTCATACAGCACGGCCTGGACAGCGCCAGCCTGGTCATCACCAGCGGCGTCGGTTATCTCGAAGACCAGCAACCGGTGATGATCAGCCAGCGGTGAACAGCAGCACCCGGCCCCGTTGTCCATAAGACTTTTCGGCCTTTATACCTTTAAGCCATGAATATCCCCACGCTATCCATAAACAACCACCAGCTGACCCTTTCCGCTTTTGTATTCATAGTGGTAATGGGCGTTACCTCATTCCTCAACATGCCGCGCCGGGAAGACCCCGCGCTGGACATCCCCACTTCCCTGGTCGTTGCGGTATACCCCGGGGCAAGCCCGGAGGACATCGAGCGCCAGGTGGTGGACGTGCTGGAGGAGTCCATTCAGGAGTTGGATGACCTCAAGGAGATACAGACGTCCATCCGCGACGGGGTGGCCACATTGGAGGTGGAATTCAATTTTGGCGTCGACGCCGACGACAAATTCGACGAGGTGCAGCGCCAGGTCAACCAGGTGCGGGGCGATTTGCCTTCGGGGCTCTATCAGCTCAACGTCATACAATTTTCTACCAATACCGTCCCCATCATGCAGTTGGGGCTGGTATCGGGATCGGCTGGTTACGCCCTGCTGAAATCGGAAGCAGAACGCCTGAAACGGCTGATAGAAAATGTACCGGGTGTACGCAAAGTCCAGATACTGGCTTACCCGGAGCAGGAAGTGCGCATTGCCCTCAGGGCCCCCGTCATGCAGGAGATGGGCATCGGCCCGGACGATGTCGAACGCGCTGTCCAGAGTAATAACGCCAATATTCCTGGTGGGGCGGTGAAGGTGTCGGACAAGCTGTTCAACATCAAAACTTCCGGAGCGTACGAAAGCCTGGAGCAGATCCGCAACACCGTCGTGGGCGCCTATCAGGGCAAGCTCATCTACCTGAAGAATATCGCCGACGTGGATTTCGGCTACGAGGATGAGCGCTGGCTTGCCCGCTACGACGGGCAGCCCTGCCTTTACCTCACCGTCCAGCAAAAGGACGGATATAACATCTACTCCGTGTCGGACCCCATAAAAGAGATACTGAAGGCTGCAGACCTGGCCGGCGATATCCAGTTGAAATACATTTTCGACCAGTCGGTAGGCGTTACGGAACGCGTATCGGGCTTTCTGGCCAACCTGGTGCAGGGCATCATCCTGGTCGGGCTCGTCATCTTTCTGGTGCTGGGCGCCCGCTCCGCCACTATCGTCATTCTGGCCATTCCCTTTTCCATTCTCATCGGGCTTTGGGTAGTCGACCGGGGAGGCTTCGGGCTGCAGCAAATGTCCATTGCCGGGCTGGTGGTAGCCCTGGGGCTTTTGGTGGACAATTCCATCGCCATCATGGAGAACATAGAGCGTTTCCTCAATGAAGGTTATTCCCGCAGGGAAGCCGCCATTAAGGGGGCGCAGCAGCTGTTTGCCCCCATGGCGAGCGCCACCCTGACCACCATTCTGGCCTTTATTCCTATTATGATGATGCCGGAAACCACAGGGGCCTTCATCAAGGCCCTGCCGGTGACCGTGATCGCCACGCTGGCGGGCTCCTTCGTGGTGGCCGTGACCATTACCCCGCTGATCGCCAGCCGCATGCTGAAGGAAGGCCTGGCCGGGGCCCGCAAACCCACCCGGGGGTTCATGGTATTACAACGCATTGTGGCCGGGCCGTACCGCCGCACCCTCAAGTGGGTGCTGGCCCATAAAAGGATCACGGCTTTTCTGGCGGGCGCAGCTTTCCTGGGCGCCATCGCCCTGTTTCCACTGGTGGGCATATCCTTTTTCCCGAAGGCCGAAAAGCCACAGTTCCGCATCACGGTGCAACTGCCCAACGGCAGCAACCTGGACGCAACCGACAGGGCCGTGCGGTATGTGGAAAACGTGCTGGACAGCATCCCCGACATTGCCTATTACGCTTCAAATGTAGGCCATGGCAATCCCCGAATTTATTACAACATGGCCCCTGAAAACTATTCAAATGCGTATGGCGACCTGTTCGTGGTGTTGAAGGAATACGAGATCGGCCGCTTTTACGAGTTGCTGGATCAGTTGAGAAGAATCTTCGAAGGCTATCCGCATGCCCGCATCGACGTCCGGGAATTCGTGCAAGGGCCGCCCAGCGAGGCTCCGGTAGCGATCAAGATCACGGGGCAGAACCTGGCCAGGCTCCAGGCTTATGCCAAGGCCGTGGAGGAAGCCGTGCGCGCTACTCGTGGCGCGATCAATGTGGAGAACCCCCTGCGCACCAACAGCACCGATATTTACCTCAGAACCAACCGCGACAAGGCCATGATGCTCGGTGTGCCCCTGCACGTGGTGGACAAGTCCATCCGCAGTTTTGTCAACGGCTCGGAAATCGGCGTTTTTCGCGACAAAGGCGGCGAAGACTACGGCATCGTCATGCGGTACGATTACGAGGGGCAGTTCCGCCTGGAAGATTTCGACAAGATCAGCGTCCCCTCCCTTTCCGGGGCCTTCATCCCACTGCGCCATCTGACGGACATGGAGTTTGAGGAAGCTCCCAGCCGCATCACCCACCTCGACAATGAACGCACCGCCACCGTTCTGGCCGACCTGCAGCAGGGCTACACCCTCGACGAGGTAATCGGCGGCATCGACCAGAAACTGCGGCAGATGGACTGGGAGGAGGGCTATTCCTTCGTTTATAAAGGCGACCTGGAGAGCCGCAACGAATCCTTTGGCGGCATGGGCGTTGCCTCGCTGATGGCCCTCCTGCTGATCATGGGCGTCCTCATCATCGAGTTCCGCTCTTTCAGCCAGCCGCTGATCATTTTCTCGGCCCTTCCGCTGGCCATCATCGGCTCCATCCTGGCCCTACTGGCCATGGGCATCAACTTCTCCTTCACCGCCTTCGTCGGGCTGACCAGCCTGATCGGCATCGCCATCAACAATTCCATCATTCTGGTGGATTTTGCCAATAAGCTCCGGCAGGAAGGGGCTTCTGTTTTGGAAGCCGCACAACGCGCCGGCGAAGTCCGCTTCGTGCCCATCGTGATGACTACCCTGACCACCATACTGGGGCTGCTGCCCCTGACCCTGGGCGGCGGCTCCCTCTGGGCGCCCATGGGCTGGACCATCATCGGCGGGCTCCTCACCTCCACCGCCCTGGTGCTGCTCCTGGTACCGGTATTGTATATCTGGTTTACGAGGGAGGGGTAAAAGGGGGCTGGTTTCTGGTTCCCGGGGTTTCTTGTTTCTGGTTCCTGAGTATCACCAGGAGCCAGAAACAAGGAACTAAAAAGGTTACCTTCAAATAACTGTGTTGACGCCCCAGTAAAAGCCTGGTTATCAGGGGAACCTAAAACCTGGAACCTGGAACCTAAAACCTGGAACCTAAAACCTGGAACCTAAAACCTGGAACCTGGAACCTGGAACCTAAAACCTGGAACCTGGAACCTGGAACCTGGAACCTGGAACCTGGAACTTGCAACCTGAAACCTGGAACCTGGAACTTTGAACAGCCCCACTAAAAGCCCGGGAACCAGCCCTCTCCCCAGGCCCCCGGCATTTTTTCCCGCTTCCCGCTTCCCACTTCCCACTTCCTCTGCGTATCTTTCCCGCGTTCATCGCCACCATGCCATGAAAGCTATCATCCCCGTTGCCGGCGCAGGGACGCGGCTTCGCCCCCTGACATACACGCAGCCCAAACCGCTGATACCGGTGGCCGGCAAGCCCATCATTTCCTTTATCATTGAGCAACTCGTGGGGATTGGCATCCGGGATTTCGTCTTTGTCATCGGTTATCTGGGGGAAAAGATCCGGGATTATGTCGACCGGGAATACCCGGATATCAACCGGGAGTATGTGGTGCAGGATGTGCGCCTCGGCTCCGGGCACGCAATCTGGGTGGCGCGGGAAATGATCCAGGATACGGATGAGTTATTCATCTTTTTCGGGGATGTGATCATCGATATGGATTTCAGGAAAGTCCTGGAAAACCCCCACTCCTGCCTTTGCATCAAAAAAGTAGCCGACCCCCGCGAATTCGGCGTGGTGGAGTACGGCCGCAACCGCCTGGTCAAACGGGTGGTCGAAAAACCCAGGATACCCAAATCCGATATGGCGATGGTTGGTTTCTACAAGGTTCGGGAAGTGCCCCAGCTGATCGAAGCCCTGGAATTCAACATCAGCCACAACATCCGCTCCAGCGGAGAATTCCCCCTTACCGATGTGCTGATGCGCATGATCGAGCGCGGCGTGAAATTTTCTACGGTGACGGTGGACGACTGGTTCAACTGCGGCAAAAAAGAAGTATTGCTCGACACCAACGCCGCCTTCCTCGACCGCGCCGGTTACGCTTCCGACGGCCTGCCGCCTTTCGACAACTCCATCATCATCCACCCCGTCAGTATTGGAAAGGATTGCCAGATTGCAGACAGCATCATCGGGCCCCACGTCACCATCGGCAACCATACCCGCATCAGCCGGGCCATCGTCTCGGATTCCATCATCGGCAACTACGCCCACCTTCAGGAGGTCATCCTGCAACGCTCCGTAGTCGGCAACGACACGGCCATCACCGGCATGCGGCACAGCCTCAATATCGGGGACAATACGGAGATAGACCTCAGCGCTCCGAAATCGTAGGAGCGCCGAAGGCGCCCAAGGTGGGCTCCCCGGGCTGCGAGCTGCCCCTCGCTGAGGCAGATGAAGGGTTTGTTGGGGCGCCTTCAAATAACTGTGCCGACACCACCGTAAAAGCCTGGTTATCAGGGGAACCTGAAACCAGCCCCGTCCTCGCTGCGCTCAGCCGGGTAAAAACCTGAAACACCCAATGGAGACTGGGAAACTGGGAGACGAGGTGAGCCTGCGGCAACCCCTGCAACCTGCAACCTGAAACCTGAAACCTGAAACCTGAAACCTGAAACCTGAAACCAGCCCCGTCCTCGCTGCGCTCAGCCGGGTAAAAACCTGAAACACCCAATGGAGACTGGGAGACGGGGAGAGGGGGAGACGAGGTGAGCCTGCGGCAACCCCTGCAACCTGCAACCTGAAACCTGAAACCTGAAACCTGCAACCAGCCCCGTCCTCGCTGCGCTCAGCCGGGTAAAAACCTGAAACACCCAATGGAGACTGGGAGGCTGGGAGAGGGGGAGACGAGGTGAGCCCAGGGTAACCCTGAAACCTGTAACCTGAAACTTTGAACAGCCCCATTTATTGATTAAAAGTACGCCAGTTGGCAGCCCTTCATTGGCCCGGCATTCCAATATCCCACCATTCACAAATACTCACCCAGCCAGGCGATCCTCGCCGCCTGTTCCCGGTTCTCTTTGGCCAGTTCCTTCTGGGCGAGGCGGTGCAGTTCTTCCAGCGGGTTTTCCGAGGCCAGCGCCTCCTGCACCCGCTCATCCCCTTTGGCGGCCAGCACATCCGCCTCGGCGGGAATTTCCGCCAGCCCGGCCAGCATGCCCAGGTTGTTGCCCGTCAGGATGCTGCTGTGCAGGATGCTGCCGGGCAATTGGTCGAACCCGATGCCGGGGCGGCTCATATCCTGGTAAATCGTGTGCACCGCTTCGCCGCTGGCGCGCACGTAGTAGGCGCGCCCCATGCGGCCCATGAGGTCCATTTTGTGGGGGTTGATGCGGCCGTTCTCATCCAGCACCGCCTCGTCGATATGGATGCGCAGCACCTCGCAGATGAT
Organism: Bacteroidota bacterium; assembly: GCA_963169455.1. GTDB lineage: Bacteria > Bacteroidota > Bacteroidia > Chitinophagales > Saprospiraceae > JACJYE01. Next base: position 64,953 of record CAUJDW010000100.1, read on the forward strand.
CAGGTGCCCGGCGCCGCCCCTGTCGCCCAGGGTGATGATCTCTTTGAGCCTGCATTCCAGATGAGCCGGGCTTTCCCCGACCCGGAAGGGCCGCACCAGCGTGGAGGGCAGGGGCGTCAGGCCCGCTTTGACGAACTCGCTGACCCCTTTGGGGTAATCGGTGCTGGCCACGGCCATCTGCCGGACGATCTGATAACTTACGGCATTGATCACAACTTCTCCGGTAGCCCGGATGTTGTGCAGAGTGTCTTTTGTGGTATTGTCGGACACCCGCCTGTTGCAGGAGAAAACGACGATGGGCGGGTTGGAACTGAAGCAATTGAAAAAGCTAAAGGGCGCCAGGTTGGGCTGCCCCTCTTCGTCAACGGTGCTGGCAAAGGCAATGGGCCGGGGAGCCACGATGCCAAGGAGAAACTGGTGGAGGTCCGGTGTGGGTGTCTTCTTCGGGTCGATTATCCGCATAGCCTGGGCAGTTTTTAGAAGCGGCGCAAATTACGAATTACACTCGATAATTATGGACGCAAAAGCGTTATCCATTATTGAGAATGATAATAAAATTAGGTACGGCTAAATGAAAATTAAGTTTAACACCATCCTCAATATTTTGCTCGTCCTGGTAATCGGCTTGCTTATCGGCAAGCATTTTTACATGAAACCACGCTTTATACAGGGCGAATCAACGCCGGATTTTACCGCAACGACGCTCGGTGGGGAAAATTTCCGGCTTTCCAGCCTCAAAGGCCACTACGTACTGCTCGATTTCTGGGGGAGCTGGTGCGGCCCCTGCCGGGTGGAGAACCCCGGCCTGGTGCAGTTGTACGCCCGCTACGGCGCGGCCCGCTTCAAAGACGCCGAGGGCTTCCACATCGTCAGTATCGGCATTGAAGACAATGAGGCCCGATGGCGGCGCGCCATCGAGCAGGACGGGCTGTCCTGGCCCTACCACATCCTGGACCTGGCAAGCAGCCTTCGCTTTTTCAATTCCGAGATCGCCGCCATTTTCGGCGTAAAACAGCTGCCTACCAAATACCTGCTGAACCCGAAAGGGCAGATCATCGCCGTCAACCCCTCGGTTCAGGAACTGGCCCGGCTGCTGGAAGAAAAAATGGAGCAGGGGCTGTGAGCCTGCCAATTTGGCGTTCAGCAGCGACTGGCAAAGAAATTGCTGGGAGCAAAAGGAATAATTTAACTTTGTGTCATCCAAAACACAATGGAATTATGAGCGAAAAGGAAAAGAAGGAAAATACTCAGGAAGAAACACAAGCTGCTGAGGAAGTAGCCGTCGGCCAGGATGAAGCTCCGGAAAACCAGGTAACGGCAGGGCAGGAAACAGAAGAAAACCTGGGGCTGGAAGCCGAATATCAGAAAATGAAAACAGAATATGGCGAGCTGAAAGACAAATACCTGCGCCTCTTCGCCGAGTTCGACAACTTCAAGAAGCGGACTATCCGCGAAAAAATGGAGATGATGAAAACGGCGGCGCAGGACACGATGACAGCTCTGCTGCCGGTCCTTGACGATTTTGACAGGGCCAGAAAGGCAGCAACCGACAGTGATAAGGTGAAATTATTCGAGGAAGGCATCGGGCTCGTCTATCAGAAGCTGAACAGCGTCCTCAAGCAAAGAGGGCTGGAACCCATGGAAACCGATGGAGAACTTTTCGACCCCGAATTGCACGAGGCTTTCACCGAAATTCCCGCCCCCTCCGAGGATTTGAAGGGACGGATCGTCGACACCATAGAAAAAGGCTACAAACTCAACGATAAAATCATCCGGCACGCCAAAGTAGTGGTCGGAAAGTAAGATAATGGTTAGCTGTCAGGCCCGCGCAGGCCCGGCAGCACAGACCGCAAGGCAACTCTATGGCTAAAAGAGATTATTACGAAATACTGGGCGTGCCCAGGGATGCGGACCAGGGAGCGATCAAAAAGGCTTACCGCAAGCTGGCCCTGCAATACCACCCCGACAGAAACCCGGGCGACAAGGAAGCGGAGGACAAGTTCAAGGAGGCGGCCGAAGCTTACGAGGTGTTGAGCGACGAAGACAAAAAAGCCCGCTACGACCGATACGGGCATGCAGGGGTCGGCCAGGGCGGCGGCGGCTTCAGCGGTGGAATGACCATGGATGACATCTTCCAGCAGTTTGGCGACATCTTCGGCGAGTCGGGCAGCCCCTTCGAATCCTTCTTCGGCGGAGCACGGGCGCGCACCCGCGCCCATGGACAGCGCGGCGGCAACGTGCGCATCAAGGTCGCCCTGACCCTGGAAGAGATCGCCACCGGCGTCACCAAACGCATCAAAGTTAAAAAACAGGTCACCTGCGACAGCTGCGGCGGCAGCGGCGCCAAAGACAGCCGTTCTGTCCAGTCCTGCCCCACCTGCCGGGGCGCCGGTTACGTGCGCCAGGTGAAAAACACCTTCCTCGGCCAGATGCAGACCACCGTGACCTGCCCGACCTGCAACGGCTCCGGCCAGCAGGTCATCGCCAATTGCGCCAAATGCAAGGGGCAGGGAAGCGTGGCCGGCGAAGAGGTCATCGATATCGAGATCCCCGCCGGCGTAGAAGAAAACATGCAGCTCTCGATGCGGGGAAAAGGCCACGCCGGCACGCAGGGCGGCCCTCCGGGCGACCTGCTGATCAATATCGAGGAAAGGCCCCACGAGTTCCTGCAACGCGACGGCATGAACCTCATCCACGAGCTGTACCTCAACTTCGCCGACGCCGCGCTCGGCATCTCCACGGAAGTGCCGACCATCGACGGCCGGGTGAAGATCAAGGTGCCCCCCGGCACCCAGTCGGGAAAGATTTTCCGCCTCCAGGGCAAGGGGCTGCCTTCAGTACAGGCCTACGGCGTGGGCGACCAACTGATCCACATCAACGTATGGACGCCGAAAAAACTGAACGATGAAGAACGGGAACTCCTGGAAAAACTCCGGGAAATGCCCAATTTCCAGCCCCAGCCGGGCAAGTCGGAAAGAACCTTTTTCGAAAGAATGAAAGACTACTTCAAGTAGCCGTCCTGATCTGCCATCCGGCCGGCCAAGCTCTGCCTATGAAATTTCCAGTTTCTCTGCTCCTCGGCGCCTCCGCCCTGCTCGCTTCCTGCGGCCCTGCTTTCCAGTTTGATGAATCCCGCGAATTGGAGGAGGAACAGTGGGCCTACGCCGATACCCTCGGTTTTTCATTCTCCATAGAAGACACAACCGCCATTTACAACCTCTATATCGAACTGGAACACAGCACCGCTTACGCCTATCAGAACCTCTATACCCAGGTGTACACCCGCTTCCCGGGCGGCGAGCGAATCCGGGAACTGCTGTCTCTGGAACTGACAGACAAGGGCGGGCTCTGGCTGGGAGACTGTGGAAAGGGCTATTGCACCCTGCGCATTCCCATTCAGGAAGGTGCTTATTTTAACAAAGCTGGAAATTACACCATCACCCTGCAACAGTACATGCGCGTTGACCCCGTGGCGGGCGTGCGCAGCCTCCGCTTTATGCTGGAAGATACCGGCAAACGCAGAACGGAGGAAAAATCATAAGCCTGTCGCCCCCTTCTCCTCAAAAGGATTTTCTCTGAAGGCAATCTCCACAATGGCCTTCTTTCCCCGTTTTTTTATATCTTGGGAAAAGCCGAAATTTTATCATTGTCGCGGGCCACAGGCCAGCGTTCCTCCTAAGGGCCCGGAGAAGAATAACTTCCCAATTTGATACGGCTCTTTTTTCGCCATGCTGCGTTGCTCGTCGGTCAGGTAGCTCCGGCTATCTTCCCTCCTCGCGCCTTGCCTGGCGAAAAAATAGCTCGCCTGAAATAAGGAACTTATTTTTCTCCGGCCCCTAAACAAAACAGGATAAATTCGATGATATGCTGAATTTGTTGTTCCAGCAAACAGTTGGGATGCCTGTGACCGATCCGGTTGTCGTATTTGCCATCGTGTTGTTCGTCATTTTTCTGGCCCCCATACTGTTCCAGCGCATCAGAATGCCCGGAATAATCGGGATGATCCTGGCAGGCGCGGCGCTCGGCCCGCATGGGTTTTACGTATTGGAACGCAGCGCGGCCATCGAGTTGTTCGGAACGGTCGGGCTGCTGTACATCATGTTTCAGGCAGGCCTGGAGATCGACCTGAACGAGTTCAGGAAAAACCGGGACAAGGGGTTGGCTTTCGGGGTTTTGTCCTTTGCCATTCCCCAGATATTCGGCACATTGGGCGCATTGTACCTGCTGGGGCTGAACTGGCCATCGGCTATTTTGCTGGCCAGCATGTTTGCTTCCCACACCCTGGTGGCTTACTCCATCATCAGCGGGATGGACCTGGTGAAAAACGAAGCAGTCACCATCACCCTTGGAGGCACCCTGGTGGTCAACATTCTGGCTCTGCTGGTGCTGGCCATAGTGGTCAGTTCGACCCGGGGCGAGCTGACGCCGTCTTTCTGGTACAACCTGCTGGCTTCACTGGCTGTTTTTGTTTACCTGGTCATCTGGATAGGCCCCAGGGTAGTGCGCTGGTTCTTCCGGAATATAGAAACCGACGGAGCGCGGCAGTATATTTTCGTGCTTTCTTTCGTATTCGCCGCATCCTTCGGTGCGAGAATCGCGGGGGTAGAGCCCATCATCGGCGCATTTCTGGCAGGCATCGCCATCAACCGCCTGGTGCCGCAGACTTCCCCGCTGATGAACCGGATCAATTTTGTGGGAAGCGCCTTGTTCATCCCCTTTTTCCTCATCAACGTGGGCATGCTGGCCGACTTCGCCATTTTGTTTAACGGGCCGGCCGCCCTGATAGCAGTCGGTCTGATCGTATCGCTGTCGCTCATACTCAAATGGCTGCCGGCATATCTGACCGCCAGGATCTTCCGCTACCGCCCCGAGGAGAGGCGGGTCATCTTCGGGCTCAGCGTCGCTCAGGCGGCTTCCACCCTGGCAGCCGCCCTGGTGGGCTACAAACTGGGGCTGGTCAACGATAACGTGCTCAACGGAATAATCATCATGATCCTGGTTACCTGCGTCGTGAGCGCTCTGGTCGTGGAATCCGCCGGCCGGAAACTCGTCGTCCTGGAAGCAACCCGGCGCCCGGAAGCGCCGAAAGAGCAGCAACGGATCCTGGTGCCGGTGGCCAATCCCGGCAATATCATGCCGCTGATAGACCTGGCGGTGATGATCACGCCCCCGAAATCCGAACAGCCGGTGTACCCGCTTGCAGTAATCAATGATGACGAAGAAGCGCAGGCCCGCATCCTCGCGCTGCAGAAAGAACTGGAAAAAGCCGTGCAGCATGCCGCAGCTTCCGATACCACGCTGACGCCCATTACCCGCATCGACCTGCACGTCGGCGGCGGCATCGTGCGGGCCATCAAGGAGCTGATGATCACCAAGGTGATCGTCGGCTGGCACGGAGCCTACAACCCCAAGGACTTCCTCTTCGGCACCGTCCTGGATTACCTGCTGGCCAACTGCGACAGGGAAATACTGGTTACGCGCCTGCTCATTCCACTCAACACCGTGGAAAAGATCTTCGTGATCGTCCCCCAGAACGCCGAGCTGGAAAAAGGGTTTTCCCGCTGGATCGCGACCCTGCGGATTCTGGCCAGCCAGACCACCGGCAAGCTGTTCTTTGCCGGGCCGGAGCCCACCATCGGGAGGGTGGTGGAGTTCGCAAAAAAGGAAAAACCCGTCGTTGGCGTCGAAAGCCGGGTTTTTGACGACTGGGACGACATCCTCGTCCTCAGCCGCGAAGTCACGGCCTCTACCTTGTTCATCACCATTCAGGCGCGGGAAAAGACCGTTTCCCATCATCCATGGATGAACAGGATCCCCCGTTATCTGTCAAAACATTTCAGGGACATCAGCTTTTTGCTGATCTACCCGGAGCAAAATATCTATAACCCGCAGGATGGCGGGCCAATGGAAACTCCTTCTACCTTCAAATAGAATTTTATGGCTGACTTTTTCGGGCACCTGCTTCACGAGTTCGACCTGCCCCTGCAGAATCCCGTGCTGATCTTTTCACTGATCCTGTTCATCATTCTGCTTTCTCCCATTCTGCTGAGGAGGGTCAATATCCCCGGCATCATCGGGCTGATCATTTCCGGCGTCATTGTTGGGCCCAACGGGCTGAACATCCTCGAACAGAACTCCGCCGTTGACCTGTTTTCCACCATCGGCCTGCTCTACATCATGTTCATTGCAGGCCTTGACCTGGACCTCAACGAGTTCCAGGCCAACAAAAACAAAAGCCTCCTGTTCGGGCTCTTCACTTTTGCCATTCCTTTGGCCGTCGGCTACCCCGTTTGCTACTACCTGCTCGGCTACGATTTCAACGCCAGCTTCTTGACCGCCAGCATGTTCGCCACCCACACCCTGGTGGCCTACCCCATAGTCAGCAAGCTGGGCGTGTCCAAAAACCAGGCAGTTGCCATCACCGTGGGCGGCACCATCCTCACCGACACGGCGGTGCTGCTCATTCTGGCTGTGATCATGGGGAACAGCCAGGGGAGCCTGAATCAGCAGTTCTGGATCAGAATGGGCATTTCGCTGGCCATTTTTTCCGCCATCATGTTCCTGCTCGTCCCCAGGGTGGCCCGCTGGTTTTTTCAGAAACTGGAAGGAGAAAAACATTCGCACTACATCTTCGTCCTGTCGGTCGTGTTTTTCGCCGCCTTTCTGGCGGAAGTGGCCGGGGTCGAACCCATCATCGGGGCATTTGTCTCGGGGCTCGCCCTCAACCGGCTCATCCCCCATTCCTCCGCCCTGATGAACCGGATCGAATTCATCGGAAATTCCCTTTTCATTCCCTTTTTCCTCATCAGTGTAGGCATGCTGGTCGATGTGAAGGTCATCCTGAAGGGCCCTACGGCCCTGATCGTGGCCGGCACGCTTTCTGTAGTAGCCCTGGCCGGCAAATGGCTCGCCGCCTGGTTTACCCAGATATCCTTTAAGTATCTGCCCGTGCAGCGCCAGCTGATCTTCGGGCTGAGCAGCGCCCATGCCGCCGCCACGCTCGCCGTTATCCTGGTGGGGTACCAGGCAGGCATCCTCGATGAGAACATCCTGAACGGCACCATCATACTGATCCTGATCACCTGCATCGTTGCTTCCCTGGCCACGGAAAAAGCGGCAAAAAAAATACTGGTGCTTTCAGATGATGAAAGCCCGGAAAGCGAAACCGGGGCACAACTCCCCGCCGAACAAATCCTGTTGCCCATAGGGAATATTGCCAACATCGAAAAGCTGCTCGAGTTTTCCATCCTCATCAAGGATAAAAAATCGGCCAACCCCGTTTCCATCCTGTCCGTTGTGTCGAACAATGAAGAGGCCGAACTGAACATCCTGAAAGCCCGGAAAAAACTGGAAGGTTCTGTGAGGCAGGCATCCGCTTCCGAAACCAAAACCAGCGTGATCGCTACGATCGACTACAATATTGCAAGCGGCATCACCCGCACCTCGCGGGAGATCATGGCCAACATCATCATCCTGGGTTGGCCCCAACGGCCCGGTGTCATCGAAAAACTGCTGGGGGAAAAACTGGAGATCATCCTGAGCAACACCGATAAAATGCTGTTCATCTGCCACTTCGCCAAACCCCTGCTGGCGCACAAGCGGATACTGATCGCTGCGCCGCCCCTGTCGGAGCACGAAACGGGCTTCCCGCTATGGGTTTTGAAAATGGCCGCCCTGGCTCAGGAACTGAGCGCCCCCATCCAGTTTTTCTGCAACAAAAACACGGAGGAGGCTATCCGGAAAAAGCGGAAAAAGCAAAAAAGCAATTCTTCCGCCACCTTCCACTACTTCGAGGACTGGCAGGATTTCCTCATCCTGTCCAGAGACATCAGGCGGGATGACCTGATGGTGCTGGTTTCCGCCAGGAAGGGCTCCGTTTCTTCCATGAACCTGCTGGAGAACCTTCCGTCCAAAATGGAGCGGTACTTTCCGGACAACAATAAAATTGTCATTTATCCCTGATGGGGCGGCATGCCGGGGGCGCCGCCTTTTCTCCGCTTTGACGGTTTCAGGCCAAATTCTGTGGAGCCTCCTTTGTTAACTCCCGTCCGCCGCCTTAATTTTACCGCCGGTGCATACAACGGAACAACCCACTGCCATGAGGTACTTCATCTACCTGATGCTCGCCATCAGCGCCCTGGCGCTCCTCTTCTGCAGCCGCAACCTGCCCGGCGCAGGCGGGGACGGGCAGTACCTCAACCTCGCCCCGGAAGTTCAGTACGTGGGCATGAACACCTGCAAGACCTGCCACGCCAACGTGCACGCCACCTTCATCCATACCGGCATGGGGCGTTCTTTCGACAGGGCCACCCCTCAGAAAAGCGCCGCTACTTTCGGCGGCCACGCCCTGGTGTACGATACGGCCTCCAACCTCTACTACAAACCCTTTTTCCGCGACAGCGCCATGTACGTCCTGGAATTCCGCCTGGAAAACGGCGATACCGTGCACCGGCGCCTGGAGCGCATCGCCTACATCGTCGGCTCCGGGCAGCACACCAATTCCCATATCGTCGATTTCAACGGCTACATCTACCAGGCGCCCGTCACCTACTACACCCAGGACGGCCGCTGGGATATGGCGCCCGGTTTCCGCGGCGACAATATCCGCTTCGATCGCCTGCTCACTACCGAATGCATCACCTGCCACAACAACCTGCCCGGTTTCGTGGAGGGCTCACTCAACAAATACAGCAGCATGCCCGGCGGCATCGAGTGCGAACGCTGCCACGGCCCGGGCGAAGTACACGTGCGCGAGAAGCTGAAAGGCCATATCGTGGACACTTCCCAATTCATCGATTACACCATCGTCAACCCCCGCAACCTGTCCCGCGACCTGCAGATGGACCTGTGCCAGCGCTGCCACCTGCAGGGCGTGGCCGTGCTCCGGGAGGGCAAAAGCTTCTTCGACTTCAGGCCCGGCATGAAGCTCAGCGAGGTGTTCAACGTCTTCCTGCCCCGCTACACCAACTCCCACGAACGCTTCATCATGGCTTCCCAGGCCGACCGCCTGCGGCTCAGCCCCTGTTACCTGCAGTCGGAAATGACCTGCATCACCTGCCACAACCCCCACCAAAGCGTGGAATCCACCAGCCGGGATAAATACAACAACGCCTGCATTTCCTGCCACGGCGGCCGGCGCGAACAGGCCTGCTCCGCACCCATGGCAGCCCGGCAGGCCGAAGGGGACGACTGCTCGGGCTGCCACATGCCGCGCTCGGGAAGCATCGACATCCCGCACGTCAACATCACCGACCACAATATCAGCCGATTCAATATCAAGGGAAAAGCTTTGGAAGAAGACAAGGGGGAAGCCCGATTCCTGGGGCTGCAGATACTCACCAAAGAAAAGGCCACGCCGCTGGAAATGGCGGAAGGCTATATTGCGCTGTTCGAAAAATACGTCTCCTCACCCATTATGCTGGATTCCGCCAAATGGCATCTGGACCGCGCCCAACTCCCCACCGCGGAGAAGCTGAACACCCTCGTCCACTACCACTTTGCCCGCGAAGACTACCCCGCCATCTCCCAACTGGCCGACGGGCAACAGCCTGGCCGGCTGAAAGACGGCTGGACGGCCTACCGCATGGGGGAGGCTTTCTACAAACTCGGCGGCTTTCCTCGCGCCCTGGCCTTCTACCAGCGCGCCGCCGCGTTGATGCCCTATAACCTGGAGTTCCGGGAAAAGCTCGGCGCAGCCTACATCCAGATGCAGCAACTGCCGGAGGCCGTTCAGGCCCTGGAATGGGCCTTGAAAGAGAACCCCAAACGCCCCGTCGCCCTCACCAACCTGGGCTTCGCCTACGCCCTGCAGGGGCAGTTCCCCCGGGCGGAAGCGCTCTACGACAAAGCCATCGCCCTGGACCCCGACTACGAACAGGCCCTGCTCAACAAAGCGGCCCTGCGCCTGGCTCAACAAGACCTGGCCGCGGCCCGCAAGCTCATCCGCCGCGTGCTGGCCATCAACCCGGAGAATGAACAGGCCCGGGCGGTGTGGCAGCGGCTGTAGGAAGGGCAGGCAGCCAGGTGGCGCCTGATAAACGGATAGCGAATAACAAAAAACAACAAATAACCGAAAACCATGCTCCGCCACGCCTACCGCCTTACCGCCGGCAGCCTCGCCAGGCTGAAACTGGAAACCGAGGAGTTGCCTGCTCCCGGCCCGGGAGAAGCCACCGTCGAAGTGAAGGCCATCGGCCTGAACTTTGCCGACATTTTCGCAATATGGGGCCTGTACAGCGCCACGCCAAAGGGAAGTTTCGTGCCCGGCCTGGAATACGCCGGCATTGTTTGCAAAGTGGGAGAGGGCGTCACCCACCTGAAGGAAGGCGACAGGGTGATGGGCGTTACCCGCTTCGGCGCCTATGCGTCCCACCTCAACATCGATGCCCGCTACCTCGTCCCCCTGCCCGAAGGCTGGAGCTTCGCCGAAGGGGCCAGTTATCTCGTCCAGGTGCTGACCGCCTATTACGGGCTGAAAGAGCTGGGCAACATCCGGGAAGGGCAGGCGGTGCTCATCCACAGCGCCGCCGGAGGGGTGGGGCTATGGGCCAACCGCATCGCCAAACAGTTCAATGCCTACACCATCGGCACGGTGGGCAATACGAACAAGCTGGAACGGCTCAGGCAGGAGGGCTATGATCAGGGCATCGTCCGCAGTAAAAACTTCAAAGCGGATTTGATAAATGCCCTGGGCGGCCGCGAGCTGAACATCATCATGGAGTGCATCGGCGGGAAAATCCTCAGGCAGGGGTATGAACTGCTGGCCCCGCAGGGGCGAATGGTGGTGTATGGTTCGGCCCGTTATGGCTCGGTGGGCAACAGGCCTGACTACCTGAGGCTGATCTACCTTTTCCTTACCCGCCCCAGGATCGACCCTCAGAAAATGCCTGAGAACAATAAAGGGGTGCTCGGCTTCAACCTCATCTGGCTCTACCACCGGGTGGAACTGATGCACCAGTTGCTGGGGGAACTTGCTGCTTTGAACCTTGGCAGGCCCCATGTCGGGCATGTCTTTCGGTTCGGTCAGCTGAAGGAGGCGATCCTGCTTTTCCAGAGTGGGAAAACGACGGGGAAGGTGGTGGTTGAGTTGGAAGTAGGCAGTGGGCCGTAAGCAGAACGCCAGCCAGTGGGTTCGAAAAGCTTTGGCCAATAGGCCCTCAATGCCTGGGAAGTGAGCCTTTCGCATTGCCTCCGTTGTTCGAAAATAAAGGATTTGTGGTTCTGGCTAACAGCTTTTGAGGGAACTTTGCAAGCCAGGCGGCCGATAAAAGCGGGCGCCAGGTTTACAAATCTCCGGTTTGCAGCAGAAAGAACCTTCAAACATGATCTAAAAACCCTTTATCCTTTGGGAATCGAAGGGCTGTAGTGTTTTCAATATTATATTTGCCCGAATGAGGAGACAGGCATGGGCGAGCCATTGATTGCACAAGACAACATTACCACATACAAACCCTTTTCAATGTCAGAAGATCACAAAAAACAACTGGAGCAGCAGCTCTGGAATATTGCCAATACCCTGCGAGGAAAAATGAACGCCGATGAATTCCGGGACTACATCCTGGGATTTATTTTCTTCAAATACCTGTCCGAGCGCATGCACCTGTATGCTGACAAACTCCTGGAGCAGGACGGGATCGCCTACGGCCAAATTGACGAGGACAGCCCCGACGGCCGGGAAATCCTGGCAGCAGTCAAGGAAGAGGCCATCGAGCAGCTTGGTTACTTCCTGAAACCCTCCGAGCTGTTTCACGCGATTGCCAGCCGTGGAAACGGCAACGGCAAAAACGCATTTATCCTCGATGACCTGGCGCGCATCCTGAACAACATCGAGCAAAGCACGATGGGCACGGAAAGCGAGGACGACTTCGACAAACTCTTCGAAGACCTCGACCTCACCTCCACTAAACTGGGCCGCACGGAATCGGCCAAGAATGAACTGATCTCCAAAGTCCTTTCGCACCTGGACAAGATCGACTTCCACCTGGAGGAAACCAATATCGACGTTTTGGGGGATGCCTACGAATACCTGATCGGGAAATTCGCAAGCGGAGCCGGGAAGAAGGCCGGGGAATTCTATACACCGCAGGAAGTTTCCAAAATCCTGGCCAAGCTGGTGACGACCGGCAAGGCCAAACTGAAATCTGCCTATGATCCGACCTGCGGATCGGGATCACTGCTTTTGCGCGTGGCCAGGGAAGTTGACAGCGTGGCCAATTTTTACGGCCAGGAGATGAACCGCACGACTTACAACCTGGCGCGGATGAACATGATCCTGCACGGCGTGCATTACCGGAAATTCGACATCCGGCAGGAAGACACCCTGGAACATCCGCAACACCTGGATTTGCGCTTTGAGGCCATCGTCGCCAATCCGCCCTTCTCGGCTAACTGGAGCGCCAACCCCCTGCACCTGAGCGATGACCGCTTCAGCCAGTACGGGAAACTCGCCCCGGCATCGAAGGCCGATTTTGCCTTTATCCAGCACATGATCTACCAGCTCGATGATAACGGGCAAATGGCCGTTGTTCTGCCGCATGGGGCGCTATTCCGCGGTGGTGCAGAAGGCCACATCCGGCAATACCTGATCGAGGATCGCAATTACCTGGACGCCGTGATCGGCTTGCCGCCCAATATCTTTTACGGCACGTCCATTCCGGCCTGTATCCTGGTGTTCAAAAAATGCCGGGAGAATCCGGAAGACATCCTCTTTATTGATGCGAGCGCGGAGGAATATTACGAGAAAGGTACCAACCAGAATCGCTTGCGTGATGAGGACATCGAGCGGATTGTCAACACCTACCGGGCACGCGAGGCGAAGGAAAAATTCAGCTATGTGGCGTCTCTGGAGGAAGTAAAGGAGAACGATTACAACCTCAATATCCCGCGCTATGTGGACACGTTCGAGGAAGAGGAGCCGATCGATCTGGGCGCGGTCTCCGATGCCCTGGTCAAGCTGGAGGGCGAGGTGAAAGTGAATGATGCGAAGATCGCCGAGTTCTGTAACGAACTGGGCATTGATACCCCTTTTTAAAACCGGATGAGTATGACAATACAAGCAGAAAAAAAAGTACCGGCGCTGCGTTTCCCTGGGTTTAGTGGAGTGTGGGGAGAGAAGAGGCTTGGAGAGATAAGCAAGATTAATCCCAGATATAATGGTCTTCCTGATACTTTTGTTTACATCGATCTTGAAAGTGTTGAAAAGGGTATTTTGAAGAAAGAGGACGTTATTCAAAGGGAAAATGCGCCAAGTCGAGCTCAGAGAGTACTACAAAATAACGATATTCTTTTCCAAACGGTAAGACCATATCAGAGAAATAACTTCTTCTTTTATAAAGGTGAAGGTTACGTTGCCTCGACAGGATATGCTCAAATAAGAACGAAGCAAATTCCCAGGTACTTATACTGGTTCCTTCATACAGAAGGCTTTGTTAGAAAGGTATTAGTTAGGTGTACAGGGACCAGCTACCCTGCAATAAATTCAAATGATCTTGCAAAGATAGCGGTCTCAATTCCCACCCTCCCCGAACAGAAAAAGATCGCCGATTTCCTTACCGCCATCGACACCCGCATCCAGCAGCTCACGCGGAAGGTGGATTTGCTGGAGCAGTACAAAAAAGGGGTGCTACAGAAGATTTTCTCCCAGGAGATACGCTTTAAGGATGACCAGGGGCGGGATTTTCCTGCTTGGGAGGAGAAGAAGTTAGGAAAATTCCTGATAAAACATGACGAGAAATCAACTGAGAATAATCAATATCCAGTTCTTACTTCCTCACATAAAGGTATGTTTTTTCAAAAGGACTATTTTGCTGGGCAAGACGTAGCGAGTAAAGACAACACTGGATATAATGTTGTGCCTAGAGGTTATTTCACTTATAGGCATATGAGCGATACTACTATTTTTAAATTCAATATCAATACGATAGCAGATAGAGGCATCGTCAGCACCCTCTATCCTGTATTTACTACGACTAAAGACATTGATGATAACTTTCTAAAAACGATTTTAAACGAAGGAGAAGAATTTAAGAGATACTCTCTAATTCAAAAACAAGGAGGATCGAGGACATACATGTATTTCTCAAAACTTGAGAAGCTAAAATTAAATCTCCCCACTCTCCCCGAACAACAAAAGATCGCCAATTTCCTGAGCGCCATCGACCAGAAAATCACCCACACCAAAAACCAGCTTGACCACGTGCAGCGCTTCAAAAAAGGCCTCTTGCAGCAGCTATTTGTGTAGAAGCCGTGCATCCGGTACGGGAAGGGCGCTACCGAACGGCTGGTGAACGGATGGCCATGGATGTGATTCCGGAAAATCGGATCGGTATCTTGCTTTTTTCACGAAAAAGGCGGTACTTGTGCATGAAACGAGATTTCGTCTCGTTATGATCATCTAAATAAGGTAAGGATATGCTTATTCGTGCAACTGTTGAAAACTTTCTGTCTTTTAATGACAGAGCGGAGGTCTTGCTGACTCCAGGCCGGACGAGAAATTTGCCGGAGCATATCATTCCGGCAGCGAGCCGGCGGGATGTGGGCATCCTCAAGTCGGCAGTTATTTACGGGGCTAATGCCAGTGGTAAATCGAACTTCACAAAGGCTTTACTATTCCTGAAGCGGCTGGTCACCAGCCGTCGCAGCAGTTCCTTCCTCCACTACGAAAAGTTCAAGCTCGACCGGCAGGCGCTGGAGCGCCCTTCCCGGATGGAGGTGGAGTTTCACTACCGGGGCCACAACTACGCCTATGGTTTTGTGTTCGACCGGCGGCGGATATACGAGGAGTGGCTGTACCGCTTCGATAAGCAAAGGGATTGGAAGTTATTTGAGCGCAAGACGGAAGAAGATCAGGTGGAAGTGGCCTTTGAGCATCTGGAGGTAAGCGCCAAAAACCTGGATCGCCTGCGGTTCATTGGAGCGGACACGCTTCCGCACGAATTGTTCCTGACGGCCAGCAACCACCGGAACATCAAAGACATTAAAGGGGTGTTTCACCTGCTCAATGCCTACAACTGGTTTGATGAAGCCCTGACGGTCATCTTTCCGGATTCCAAATTCATGGGGTTGGAGATCAATATCGACAGCGACCAGGCCATGCGGCAGGTGTACCAGTGGTTCCTCTCGGCCTTTGAAACGGGGATCTCTGGCCTGGAAACCTTTAGCGTGGACTTTTTCAGCAATGAGGTTAAGTTGCCGGATGAGATCAAGGAACGGATCGCCCAGAACCTGGAGGTTGGAGAACGCGCCATGATCAGTTCGATAGACAATATCACGTACTCCCTGATCCGAAAGGAGAACGGCGATATTGACGCCGTTAAGCTAATGACCAAACATAAGATCAAGGGTAGTGACGAGTATGCGACCTTTGAGGTCAATGAAGAATCGGACGGCACCCAACGCATCATGGATTTCATTCCGGCCATTGTGGAACTGGCTCGGGAGGATAAGGTGTTCGTCATCGATGAGATCAACCGCAGCCTGCATCCAAACCTGACGGCCAAGCTTTTTGAGTTGTTCTTCCAACGCTCAAAAGGGGTGCGGAGCCAATTGATCTGCACCACGCACGAAAGCGAGTTACTGGATCAGCAGTTGCTGAGGAAGGATGAGATCTGGTTCGTCAGGAAGAACGCAGACGGAGAGTCCGCCCTCTATTCCCTGGAAGAGTTCAGTCAGCGCAAGGACGTCGATATTCGTACCGGCTACCTCAAAGGCCGGTATGAGGCGATCCCAAGCTTTTCCTTTAGCACCGAAGCGCCCTGGGGTGCGAATTAAGGCTTTGGCATGGGCAGGGAGCGAAAAGACTTTAAGCGCACCAGCGGGGTAAGAGATGCCCGGCTTTTTGTTATCGCTACGGAAGGTGAGAAGACGGAAAAGCACTATTTCGAGACCCTGACCGATAAAGAACACTTCTACAGCACCAGGGTACATGTGGAGGTCCTTCCGGCCCGGGATGGGCAAAGCTCACCCCAACAGGCCATTGCCCGGATGAATGCCTTCAAAAGGGATTATAAACTAAGGCCGGGCGATGAATTATGGATCATGGTCGATCGCGACCATCAATCCTGGGGGCCGAAACAGCTCAAGGAAGTCCAGCAACTCTGTAAGCAGAAGAAATATGCCTTTGGCCTTACTAACCCCTGCTTTGAATTTTGGTTGCTGCTTCATCTGGAGGACGCCAATGATTATGATGAAGCGACCAGGCAAAAAGTCCTGGAAAACCAGAAAAGCGGTTCCCGAACCTACTGCGAACAAAGGATTATCTCCCGCCTCGGCGCCTACAATAAGTCCAATCCGGACTTTGGCCAGATCATTCCTCAGGTCGGACAGGCTCTTGACAGAAACAAGCAACTAACCGACAATGGCAAGGTGGACCTGTTCTCACAATTAGGCACCAGTATTGACCGGCTTATTGCCCTGCTGATCAGCGATTCCATGCAACCCTGATGGAATTTCCGGGTTTGGGAGTTGGGAATGCACTGCATATTTTTATTTTTGTAATAAAGCAGGAAAAACCGCCGGATCAATGCCTCAATCCGAACAAGCCCTTGAAGACAGCCTCGTTAAACAGCTCACTACCTTGGGCTATGAGTTTGTGCCGATCAGGAACGAGGCCGATCTCCTGGCCAACCTCAAACGCCAACTGGAGAAACACAACGGCGTCCGGCTTACAGAGAGCGACTTTGCCAAAGTTCTGAATCATCTGAACAAGGGTAACGTCTTTGAACGCGCCAAGACCTTACGCGACCGCTTCCAGATCACCCGTGATAATGGCGAGAGCATCTATATCGAATTCCTGAACCAGGAATATTGGTGCCAGAACCAGTATCAGGTCACGCATCAGGTGCGCATGGAAGGCACCTACAAAAACCGCTATGACGTGACCCTTCTGGTCAATGGCCTACCCCTGGTGCAGATCGAGTTGAAGCGGCGCGGCCTGGAAATGAAAGAGGCCTTTAACCAAATCAACCGCTATCAACGCCATTCCTTTTGGTCATCCTACGGCCTGTTTCAATACGTTCAGATTTTTGTCATCAGCAACGGCGTCAATACCAAATATTTTGCCAATAACCGCGGCCAGTCTTTCAAGCAGACCTTTTACTGGACAGATAAGGACAACAAGGCCATCACTCGCCTGGAGGCCTTTGCCGAGGCTTTCCTGGAGAAGTGCCATGTCTCCAAGATGATCTCCAAATACACGGTGCTGCATGAGTCCGACAAAATCCTGATGGTACTGCGCCCCTATCAGTATTACGCCGTCGAAGCCATGATCGACCAGGTGCAAAACAGCACCAAGAACGGCTATATCTGGCATACGACCGGATCGGGAAAAACCCTGACCTCATTTAAGGCCAGCCAAATCCTGGTCAGATTGCCCCAGGTACAAAAAGTGGTGTTTGTGGTGGATCGCAACGACCTGGACTACCAAACCACCCGCGAGTTTAACTACTTTCAGGAGGGCAGCGTGGACGGTACGGACAATACCGCCACCCTGGTGCGGCAGTTTTCCGACGACACCAAACTGATCGTTACCACCATACAAAAGCTGAACAACGCTATTTCCCGCACGCGCTACCTCAGCCGGATGGAGCGGTCGATGGCCGCCGAAGATCCGGCCAACTACGGTGAGCAGAAGAAGATCGTTTTCTTATTTGACGAATGTCATCGCAGCCAGTTCGGGGAAACGCATAAACGCATCAGGGCGTTCTTTACCAACAGCCAGCTTTTCGGCTTCACCGGCACGCCTATCTTCGCGGAGAATGCCGTATCCAATAAATTCGGCAAGCGCACGACGTTCGAGCTGTTTGGCGAATGCCTGCACAAATACGTCATCACGAACGCGATCAGGGACGAGAACGTCCTTAAATTCTCCGTGGAATATGTGGGGCGCTACAAACACAAGGAAGGCACGGAAGTCGATCTCGATATCCAGGTCGAAGCCATCGACACGAAAGAGCTTTTGGACTCCCCGCAGCGCCTGGAGAAGATCACCGACTACATTATCGCCAACCATGAGCGCAAGACCCACCGCAAAGACTTTACGGCGATCTTTTGCGTGAGCAGCATTGAAACCCTCATCCAGTACTATGAGTTGTTCAAAGCCAGGAAGGAGGCCGGAGCGCATAACCTGCGCGTAGTGACGATCTTCAGCTACAGCGCCAATGAGGACGACAAGGACGCGGACGGGCTGATCGGCGATCCTGATTTTGATTTCCGGGACGATACGCCGGTCAACGTCCATTCCCGCGAGAAGCTGGATCAGTTCATCGCCGATTACAATGCGATGTATGAGACCAGGTTTTCAACGAAGGACAGCCAGAGCTTTTACAACTACTACAAAGACATCTCCAAGCGGGTCAAAGACCGCGAGAAAAAGTCCTTCCTGGACAAAAACCGGGTGGACATTCTCCTGGTCGTCAATATGTACCTGACCGGCTTTGACGCCAAAAAGGTCAACACCCTTTACGTTGACAAGAACCTGCGCCATCACGGCCTGATCCAGGCGTTTTCCCGCACCAACCGTATCCTGAACGAGGTAAAGTCCCACGGCAATATCGTGTGCTTTAGAAACCTGAAAAAAGCCACGGACGACGCCATCGCCCTGTTCTCCAACCCGGAGGCAAAGGAAGTCATCCTCATGCAGCCCTATGAGGCGTATGTCAAGCAGTTTAACGCGGCTCTCGCCAGGCTCCACAAGATCGCGCCGAGCGTCGATAGCGTAAACGATCTGCCGAGCGAGGAAGATGAGTTAGAGTTTGTGCAGGCCTTCCGCGACCTCATGCGCCTGAAGAACATCCTGTCCGGGTTTTCTGAATTTGGGTTTGAAGGCCTGGAGATGGGGGAACAGGATTTTGAGGACTATAAGAGCAAGTACCTGGACATCTATGACAAGGTAAAACGCAGCACCGAGAAGGAAAAAGTCTCTATCCTGGATGATGTGGACTTTGAGCTGGAGCTGATCCAAAGGGACGAAATCAACGTGGCCTATATCCTAAAACTCCTGGGTAAACTGCACGAAGCCAAGGAATGGGAAAAACAAAAACAGCGGGAGGAGATCATCACCCTGCTTGGCGGCGAGGTGCAGCTGCGCAGCAAGAAAGAGCTGATCGAGAAGTTTATCGACCAGAATTTGCCCCATATTCAGGACACGGACGACATTCCCGATGCTTTTGAGAGCTTTTGGGATGCCGAGCGCCAGGCGGCGTTTAAGGCCCTATGCGAGGATGAGGAGCTGATCTCCGGGCAGCTCATGGAGGTGATCGAGAGTTATCTGTTTACAGGCCGCAAGCCTCTACGAGATACGATTGTGGCCAGCCTGAAGACAAAGCCAAAAATCCTGGAGCGCAAGGCCATCGTGGAGCGGATTACCGAGAAGATCATGAGCTTTGTTGAAACCTTCGATGAGGGGATGGGTGGCTAGTGCCGTTTTAACCCCAAGAACAGCCTCCCCAACATACTCTAAATCATCAGATCCGCCCAAAACCGGTAGTCGAGCAAAGGCTGGGCTTTGGGGTCCTTGTCGTTGACGGGCATGAGCTCCATGAGGGGGTAAGATAGAATGGCCCGGCCTTTGCGGATGGAAGCGACGAGCCCGAACCCTTCCTCTTCGTCGGCCCCCTCGATGCCGAGCACTTCAACCGCGGTGCCCGGCTCGATCTGCCGGAGGATGAGCCCTTCCACCTGGGCGTCGAAGGGGAATTCGACCTCATCGCGGAAGTAGGCCAGCCAGTTGTCGATGTCATCAGCTGCGGGCTGGCGCATCATAATGCCGAAAACGCGGGCGGCCTGTTTGTCTTCATCGACATTGCCCCAGAAGTAGCGGTGGAAGAGCCTGCGGTTGGTGCTTATGGCTTCGTCTTCGGTGTCGCGGGCGACAGCCGGGCGCAGGCCCTCCTCCTCGAACTCGAAAAGGAAGAAATTGCCGTATTCCTCCTCGCAGGACTTTTTGATAAACTTTTCCGGCAGCGCCCGGAGGCTTACGCTGTCGAGCGACACCTCGTAAACCACCAGTTCCCCGTTGGTGTAAACATGCTCGACGCGGCCCTGCCAGCCCTGGATGTTGAGCTTTGGAAAGCCCCTGAAGGGCGTTTCACTCCTGATCACTTCCACGGAACTGCCGACGGGGTAACGCGGGTTTTCCACCTCCTCCCAGTCCTCCTCATCTTCCCATCCCTCTTCCTCATCCGGGAAGAAGCCGTCGTCATCGGCATCGTAGTCTTCACTGAACATCAGGCCTTCCGATTCGTCGAGCATATCGTCCAGGAAAGCATCGACGAGCGCCTGGCGGTATTCCTCTTCGTCCTCCGGCCCGAATTGTTCGGCCACTTCATCCAGCATGGGAGACGGGGCGCCGAGGCGGCGGGAATCTTCGAGGGCCTCCCTGAGCCTGCTGAGCATGTCCTGGAGGTTTTTCAGGTCTTCCAGGTTTTCCTGCGGCTCGTTTTTCTGCGCGCGGCGGCCGTATTTGGAATTGGAGATCAGCTGGTTTTCGCTCTGCAGCCGGCTGGCGTTTTCCTTCAGCCCCTCTTTCATGTTCTGCAGCAGCCTGATGCCCTCCTCCCGAGGCAGGCTGCCGGCCAGGCCGTGTTGAAGCGCCAGGCCCGCCAGCGGCTGAAGCCCCCGGGTAGCCAGCTCGATATCCTGGCCCTGGCTTGCTTCCCCTTTCTTCTTGAGGGCATCCAGGATCATTTTCCCCGCCTCGATTTCATCTTCATCCGGCAGCATATCAAAATCCCGGAGCTGCTCTTCGATCTCTTCCCGGAGCGTCGCCTCGACGGGGCGCCCGTTCTGTTTCGCGGCGGCCAGGCGGGCCAGCATTTTTTCATACTGCGGGTGGAAAAGCGGCGCATTCAGCAAACTATCCCCCAATATCCCAAGCTCCTCCAATGCTTCTTCGCCAAAGCCGGGCGCTCCTTCCAAGCTTTCGATAAGCCCGAAAATTTCCTGCCGCAGGTTGCTGATGGTTTCCACATGGGCAAGCATCTGCTGATGGGATTGCAGGTAGGAGGCAATGGCCTTTTCCCGGGTTTCAGCCAGGATGCGGTTGTTCTCGCGGGCTTCTTCCAGTAAGTGGTGTACTTCTTCCTGCAAACGTTCTATTGAGGCAAGCTGATCGCTCATGAGCTGGATTTTCTTTCTTAAAACACTTCGCAGGGAGCTCTGGTTGGGCAGGCGGAATGCCGCTGCCCGTTCCGGAAAGCATCCTATCTCGTCAGGTACATATACCGCTGCCGGTCCAGTTCCCGGAAGAAGGGGTCGGACAGGTCGCGGATGAAGCGGATGGCTTCACCGGTGGATTTCATTTCCGGGCCGAGGTTCTTGTCCACGTTGGGGAACTTGTCGAATGAGAACACCGGCACCTTGATGGCGAAGCCGCCGGGCCGGGGTTTGATGTCGAAATCTTTCAGCTTATGGGTTCCCATCATCACTTTGGTAGCGATTTTCAGGTAGGGCACCTGGTATGCCTTGGCGATGAAAGGCGTCGTGCGGGAGGCCCGCGGGTTGGCCTCGATGACGTACACCTTGTTGTCTTTTATAGCGAACTGAACGTTGATCAGGCCTCGAATGTTCAGGGCCCTGGCCAGCATTCCGGTATATTCCACCATGGTATTGACGGCATCCACCGACAGGCTGTAGGTCGGCAGAACGGCCGAACTGTCGCCGGAATGGATGCCCGCCGGCTCGATGTGTTCCATGATGCCCATGATGTGCACCTCTTCACCATCGCAGATGGCGTCGATCTCGGCCTCTTTGGCCCGTTCCAGGAAGTGGTCGATCAGGACGCGGTTGCCGGGCATGTGTTTGAAGATGCTGAGCACCTGGTGTTCCAGTTCGTTGTCGTTGATGACGATCCGCATCCGCTGGCCGCCCAGCACGTAACTGGGCCGCACCAGCACGGGATAGCCGGTGCGCCGCGCCACGGCAAGGGCTTCGTCGGCATCGTGGGCCACCCCATAATCGGGATAGGGGATGCCGAGTTCCTTGAGCAGGCCGGAAAAGGCGCCGCGGTCCTCGGCCAGGTCCATGTCGGGGAAGGATGTTCCGATGATCTTAATGCCTTTCCTGTGCAGTAGCTCCGCGATTTTCAGGGCAGTCTGGCCGCCCAGTTGCACGATAACTCCCTCGGGTTGCTCCAGTTCGATGATCTCTTCGAGGTGTTCCCAGAAAACCGGCTCGAAGTAGAGTTTGTCGGCGATGTCGAAATCCGTAGATACGGTTTCGGGGTTGCAGTTGACCATAATGGCCTCATAGCCCACTTCCCGGATGGCCATCAGCCCGTGTACGCAGCAGTAGTCGAATTCGATGCCCTGCCCGATGCGGTTGGGGCCGGAGCCGAGCACGATGACCTTCTTTTTGCCGGAAACGGGCACACTTTCGTTTTCATGGTCGAAAGTGGAGTAGAAATAGGGAGTCTGGGCTTCGAACTCGGCGGCGCAGGTGTCCACCATTTTATAGGTTCGGCGGATGTTGATGTTTTTGCGCACTTTCGTCACCTCCTCTTCATTCACCCGCATCAGCCAGGCGATCTGGGCGTCGGAATAGCCGGCCTGTTTGAGTTCGCGGAAGAAGGGCTCGGGAATGTCCTCGGGCACGTTGTAGCGCATCAGTTGCTGTTCCATCCTGACCAGTTGTTTGATCTGGCGGATAAACCAGGGGTCGATGCGGGTCAGCTTCTGTATCGTCTTTTCGGGCACGCCGAGCCGCAGGGCGTCCTTGATGCGGAAAATGCGGTCCTCGCTGGCGTGCTCCAGGCGCTCGAGGATATCCGAGGTCCTGATCCACTCCTTCATGTCGCCGCCAAGGCCCGTGCGGTTATTTTCCAGCGACTGGCAGGCTTTCTGAAGGGCTTCCAGGAAGTTGCGCCCGATGGCCATGACCTCTCCTACCGATTTCATCTGCAGCCCCAGTTCGTAATTGGAGCCCACGAACTTTTCGAAGTTCCAGCGCGGCATCTTCACGATCACATAGTCCAGCGTGGGTTCGAAGTAGGCGGAGGTGGTGCGGGTGATCTGGTTTTTGAGCTCGTCGAGATGGTAGCCGATGGCCAGTTTGGCCGCGACCTTGGCGATGGGGTAGCCCGTTGCTTTGCTGGCCAGGGCCGAAGAGCGGGAGACCCTGGGGTTGATCTCGATGACGATGAGGTCTTCCGTATCCGGGTTGAGGGCGAACTGTATGTTGCAGCCGCCGGCGAAGTTACCCAGGGAGCGCATGGCGTGGATGGCTTCGTCGCGCATGCGCTGGTAAGCCGTATCGGACAGGGTCATGGCCGGCGCCACGGTGATGCTGTCGCCGGTGTGGATGCCCATGGGGTCCAGGTTTTCCACCGTACAGATGATGACCACGTTGTCGGCGGCGTCGCGCAGCAGTTCCAGTTCGAATTCCTTCCACCCCAGCACGGCCTTTTCCACCAGGACTTCGTGGGTCGGCGACAGGCTCAGGCCGCGGCGCAGGGCGGCGTCGAAATCCTCATCCTTGTGTACGAAGCTTCCGCCGGTGCCGCCCAGGGTGTAGGACGGGCGGATCACGAGGGGGAAACCGATCTCCTGGGCCGCCTCCTTACCCTCCAGGAAGGAGTTGGCGATACGGGAAGGCGCAACGCTCAGCCCGATGTCGATCATGTGCTTGCGAAAGGCCTCCCTGTTCTCCGTCAGCTCGATGGCGGCCAGGTCGACGCCGACCAGGCGGACGTTGTATTTTTCCCAGATGCCCTGCTGTCCGGCCTCTATGGCCAGGTTCAGCGCCGTCTGGCCGCCCATGGTGGGCAGCACCGCATCGATATGCCGTTCCTCGAGCACCTGCCGGATGCTGTCCACCGTCAGGGGCAGCAGGTAAACATGGTCGGCGGTGACCGGGTCGGTCATGATGGTGGCCGGGTTGTCGTTTATCAGGGATACTTCGATACCTTCCTCCCGCAACGAGCGCGCGGCCTGCGAACCGGAGTAATCAAACTCGCAGGCTTGCCCGATAATAATGGGGCCGCTTCCGATGATCAGAATGGATTTGATGGACGAATCTTTCGGCATGAGCAGGAATTCTGTTTGGCCCGGCGAGATCAGGCCGTTTCGCAAATCGCGGGCAAAGATACAACAGCTACCCTAGCTTTTCTAAAACCTGCTCCAACTTTCTGTGGGAATATGGCCGGCGCCGGGGCTGGAATTCCCAAATACTCAGCAGAGCCCGCAGCTTAATAGGAATATCCGCTTTTGGCCAGCCCGGCAGGCGAATAAGCGCGGGAATCCGTAATTTAGGGGCTATGAATGTCATACGGAAGGCCAGGCATATCGGCGCACTTTGCTCATTGTTCTTCGGACTGGCCGGAGGGGCGCAGCCCGATTTCAGCAACCCCATCGTGCTCACCGAGGAAAACGGGCTTCCTTCCAACATCGTATCGGACGTGGTTGTGGGCCCGGATGGGTTTACCTGGGTAGGCACCAACCAGGGTATATGCCGCTTTGACGGCCAGGAAGCAAAGGTATTCCAGCCTGTGGAAGGAGACTCTTCCTCCCTGGGCAATAACCAGGTCAATTGCCTGTTGATCGACAGCGAAGGAAATTTGTGGGTGGGGATTCCCGGGGGGTTGAGCATTATGGCCCGGGGAACAGGCCACTTCCGCAACATCTACGGGCAGGCGGATATTCCCGGCCAGCTCCCGCCCGGGCGGGTGTCGGCCCTGTATGAAGATGCCCATGGCTATATCTGGCTGGGCGTCAGCGGGGCCGGGCTGGTGCGCTACAGCCCCTGTACAGGCTGTTTCGACGCATTCCGCCTGAAGGCTGCCGGGATCGGGGAAGGGCTGGAATCCGGCCGCCTGAACAGCGTCCTGGATATTCGGCCCGCCCGCATGGAAGACTCCGTGCTCTGGCTGGCTACCCTGGCAGGGCTGGTGCGTTTCAATACCTCAACCCAGGGCCACGAAGTGTTTTCATTCGTATCGGACGACAAAGGGCTGCAGAACAGCTTCAATTCCATGAGGCTGGTGCATCCGCATACCAACGGCCAAATATACGTCGGCAGCTGGTCGGGCGCCGGCGCGTTCGACCCGCGCAGCGGGAAATTCCGGCTGATCGATTTTCCCGGCGCCGAAGGGCGGCGTTCCATAGCACGGCGGATGGTGACTGCTTTTTTACCCAAATCGGGCTCCGAGATATGGATCACTTATGGCCATGGGCTGGCCCTTTTCAACACCGACAGTTTCCGCCCGGAGCACCTCTATTACAACGAACCCAATGAGGGCAAGCTTTACGGCGCCACCCTGGCGGACGACAAGGGCCGCACCTGGGCGGCTACCGAACATGGGCTCTATATTTATAACCCCATCCGGAATCAGGTCAGAAGCCACTATTTTCCCACTGCCGATGACGAGCTCTATTATCTGAGCAGCAGCATGGCCGAAAGCCGGGACGGGCGCTACCTCTACCTCGCCGTTTTGCAGGGCGAAGGCCTGTATGTGTATGACAGAACCCACAAAACCTGGGAAATTGTGCGCCCGCCCGCTTCTCACTACGACAGGCAGGGCGGCTTCCTCGGGGCCCGCCTGCTGCGCCTGCGCGATGGCCGGCTGATGGTTCTGTCGGAGTCCGCTCTGTTGTTCTTCGATGAAAAAAAGCGCAGCTTTTATGATGCCGGCATCGATTTCGGGGTGGACGCGCCTGTTTTCCGGTCCATTATCGAAGGAGAGCAGGGCGAAATCTGGGCCGGCAGCAGGCGCCGGGGGCTTTTTCGGGTAAACCTCGCCACCGGCGCCGTGCGGCATTACGAAGAGGAATTTTCCGGACAGGGGGTATGGGTGGAAGAATTGTTTCGCGACAGCCGCGGTTATATCTGGATACGCACCGCTTCGGGCTTTGCCGTTTACCTCCCCCACCGCGACAGCATCCTGCACTTCCCCTATGGCATAAACGAAGAAGCACACCGCAAAACTTTCCTCAACGTGCGGGGCTTCGCCGAAGACCAACAGGGGCGGATATGGATCGCTGGTGGTGAGGAAGGTATAGGCCTGGCCGACCCTGCCCGTATCGGAGAAGGCATCGTGCGGAAATACACGGAAAAAGACGGCCTCAAATGCCGGAACGCTCAGGCCCTGCTCCTGGATCACAACGGATTCCTCTGGATAGACAGCGAGCGCGGGCTTGTCCGGTTCGACCCGCTCCGGCTGACTTTCGACCTGTTCGGGCCCGGCTACGGCATGCCGGCTAAAAACACCGACCTGCTTTTTCCGCTGAAAAGCGGCGAGATCGCCATCGGCGTGCGCAAGGGTTTCTGCACCTTCCACCCCGACAAACTCCGGATAAACGCAGAGCCTCCACTCCCCTATTTGTCTTCCTTCAAAGTGTTCGGCCAGGAATTCGAACACCCTGCGCCCGGCGGCGAAGTGCGCCTCAGCTACCGCCAGAACTTCTTCTCCTTCGAGTTCTCCGCCATCGGCTACAACCTGCCGGAACAGCATACCTTCGCCTACCAGCTGGTTGGAGTGGATGACGACTGGGTGTTCGCCGGCAGGCGGCGTTATGCTTCCTATACCAACATCAGAGGAGGGCGCTACCAGTTCAGGCTCAAGTCGGCCAACAACGAGGGCTTATGGAGTGAAAAGCCCTACACCCTCGACATTTTCATCACCACCCCCTGGTGGCGGGCGGCCTGGTTCTGGGCGCTGGCCGGGTTCGGCCTGGGGCTGGCAGCCTGGGGCGCCGTGCGCTGGCGCATCACGCAGGTGAGAAAAAAAGAATCGCTCAAAGCCGAATTCGACCGCAAGCTGGCCAATGTCGAACTGAATGCCCTGCGCGCCCAGATGAACCCCCACTTCATTTTTAACTGCCTGAATTCCATCGATTATTACATACTGAAAAACGATACCGACAAGGCCTCCGACTACCTCAACCGCTTTTCGAGGCTCATCCGGCTGATCCTGCAGAACAGCCGCTCGGAATACGTCAACCTGCGGGAAGAACTCGAAGCGCTGAAACTGTACATCGAAATGGAGAGCCTTCGCTTTGAACAGCAGTTCGACTACGAGGTAAAAGTGAGCCGGGGGCTGGCCATCGATGAGGTCGAAATCCCTCCCATGCTGCTGCAACCCTACGTCGAAAACGCCATCTGGCACGGCCTGATCCAGAAAGAGGGCAAAGGCAGGCTCGACATCGTCATCACCCGGAAGAACGGCGGGTTGCAATGCGTCATCGAAGACAACGGCATAGGGCGGGAAGCGGCGCGCCAGCTCAACTCCAAAACGGCCACCCGGCGCAAGTCGATGGGTATGGACATCACCCAGGGCCGGATATCCATGATCAATAAATTGTATAACACCAGGGCTTCCGTTAAGGTCATCGACCTCAAGGACGATTCCGGGCAGCCTCTCGGCACCCGGGTCGAGCTGAATATACCGGTTTAGGCCCGGGAGCCCTGCAGGCTAAAAACCCATATAAGGCATGATAAAAGCAGTGATCATAGACGACGAGCGGCACAGCGTGGAGACGCTGAGCCTTAAACTGGAAAAATTCTGCCCGGAAGTGGCCATCGCCGCCCAGTTCACCAACTCGGTGGAGGGGTTGAACTATCTGCGGAACAACCCGCCCGACCTGCTGTTTCTGGACATCGAGATGCCCCGGCTAAACGGGTTCGAATTACTGGAAAAACTGGAAGAAGTGCCTTTCGACGTGGTCTTCACCACAGCATATGATGAATTCGGCATCCGGGCCATCAAATTCAGTGCGCTGGACTACCTGCTGAAGCCCGTGCAGGGCGAAGAACTGAAAAAAGCCGTCGAACGGCATACCCGCAAATCGCGCCAGCCCCTCTCCAGCTCTCAGCTCGAGGTGCTGTTCAGCAATATCCGGGAAGAACAGAGGGGGCGGCCCGGCAAGATCGCCCTGGCCACCAAGGAAACGATCGAATTCGTATTTCCCAACGACATCGTGGCCTGCTCGTCGGATAGCAACTACACCATGGTCTATCTGATGGACGGCAGAAAAAAGCTCATCTCCAAAACCCTGAAGGAATTCGAGGACCTGCTCACGGAATTCAGCTTTTTCCGAATCCACCACTCGCACCTGGCCAACCTCAACCACGTAAAGGAATTTGTCCGGGCAGACGGCGGCTACCTGATCATGGCCAACAAAATGACCCTGCCGGTTTCCCGCAGCCGCCGCGAGGAGCTGCTGAAGCAGTTCTGATACGGAACAGGGAGACATCCCCTTTGAGGCGCCCCTCTGAAAAACAGCACCGACGGGGCGCTGCAAACTAGTGCTGTCGGCATTAAGTAACGGGTTATATAAAATGAGGCTATTTTGCCGCCAGACAAGGCGTGAGGAGCGAGCATAGCGGGACTATGTGAGCGACGAACAACGCAGTATGGCGGCAAAAGAGTCCATTTGATATCCCGGTATTTAGTGCCGACAGCACTAGCGCACCGGAAAACTGCCCGCTGTGTCAGGCATGCATGTTCTCCAGCCTGTCGCGGTCGAGGATAAAGATGGCTCCGTCCTTGATCTCGATATAGCCGTCCTCTTTGAATTCGGTGAGCATGCGGATGACGCTTTCCTTGGCGGTGCCCACGATGCGGGCCAGGTCGTCGCGCAGGATGCTGATGCTGCCGTCCTCCTGTTTTTCACTGAGCAGCAGTATGGCGTCGGCCACGCGCCGGCGCACGGAATTGTAGGCCAGGTTGAGCAGTTGCTCCTCCTTCTCGGTGACGTTGTCGGCCAGCATTTTGATCATCTGGGAGGAAACGTCGCGGTTGGCGTTCATCAGCTTGGAAAAGTCCTCCTTGGGTATCAGGCTGACTTCGGTGTCTTCCATGGCCGCTGCCGATTCGGTGTACTTGGAATCCTTGATGAGGTCGATGTACCCGAAGAAGTCCCCCGGCTTACAGATGTTGATGATGTATTCCTTGCCCTCCTCATTGGTTTTGAAGACCTTGACCTGGCCTTCCTTGACGAAGTAGAGGTAGCGGGGGTAATCGCCTTCTTCGAAAATGAGCTCGCGGCGCTTGTAGGCCTTGGTTTTCCGCTCATCGGAAAGCTTGCGCAGCTCTTCGTAGCCCCGGGCCTTGTTGATAAAGGCGGTGAGCCCCATTTCGGTGCGGTCGAATTGTTTGCGCAACTGTTCGCTTTTGCGCAGGCGGGTGTCGATGACGTCGAGCAGCTCGTCTTTGTAGAACGGCTTGGTGATGTAATCATCGGCGCCGAGGTTCATGCCGCGGCGAAAGTCGCTTTTTTCAGCCTTGGCAGTCAGGAATATAAAGGGGATATTGGCGGTGTTGCTCTTTTTGCTGAGGATGTTCAGGACGCCGAAGCCATCGAGGTGGGGCATCATGACGTCGCACAGGATGAGGTCGGGCGGATTGGACAGGGCCTTTTCCACACCTTCTTTTCCATCTTCTGCGGTGATCACTTCATAGCCGGATAATTCGAGTATCTCCTCCAGGTTTTCCCTGACCTCTCCATTGTCTTCGATCACTAATATTTTCTTCATTTTGCTTGGTTGTGATTGGTTTGTTCCCGGATAACATGGGCCTGGGCATTAAAATGGCCTAACAAATATACTACTAAAGTTGTGATTCTTGGAATGTTTGGGCGCCTGGCCGTTTTAGCGATTCTCTTTTACCGCTTCTTTGGGCAGAGGGCCCAGCGGCAGGCTCAGATAGAAGGAGGTTCCTTCGCCAAGGCGGCTTTCGAAATGGATATGCCCCTGCATGAGGTCGACATAGCGCTTGACGATGTTCAGGCCCAGGCCGGTGCCCTGTATGTTTTCGGCGTTGTGGGCGCGGAAAAACCGGGTAAAGAGGTGTTGTTGTTCTTCTTCCGGAATGCCGATCCCCTGGTCGATAAATGAGACTTTGAGCAGGCCTTCCTCCAGGGACGTTCTGCAGTAAATGGGCTTGCCGGCTTCGGAATACTTGATGGAGTTGGAGAGCAGGTTGAAAAAAATATTCTTGAGCATCTGTTTGTCCAGGAACAGCAGCATGCCGTCCCGAAGGCCCTCGAAGTGCAGTTGCTGGCCGGGTTTGAGCAGGCTCTGCACCTCTTCCATAACCTCCCGGCAGAAGCCGGCCAGGTCGAAAACGATCGGTAGAGACTGTATCTTACCTTCTTCGAGGCGGCTCAGGGAAAGGAAATCGTTGAGAATGCCCGTCAGGTTGGCGACGGAAGATTTGATGCGGGTCGTGTGGCGCAGCCGCTTGGGCTGCTGGTCCTCCCTGGTATAGGCCTCGATGAGGTCGGCAGAAGACAGGATGGTGCTGAGGGGCGTGCGGAATTCATGGGAGGCCATGGACACGAAGCGGGACTTCAGCTCGCTGAGTTCCTTCTCTTTTTCCAGGGCCACCTTGAGTTTGTACTCGTTGGCCCGGATGGCCTGTTCGGCCGATCGGCGCTCCCGGATCTCGTGCTTCAGTTTTTTGTTGGTGTCCAGAAGCTGGTTGATGGCGTCGGCGAGTTCTTCGGTGCGGGCCTCCACCCTTTGCTCCAGCTCGGCGTTGAGGTTGATGATCCGGTCTTCGGCCTCCCGCTGGGCGGTGATATCGATGCCCGAACTGATGGTGGCGGAGATGCTCCCGTCGGGGCCCCGCATAATGGAATTGCGCCAGGCAATGAGATGGAGCTTGCCCGTTCTGGACTGAATGACATTTTCGTAGTAGTCGATGGAATGGCCTTTCATCAGCAATTGGAAAATGCTGCGCATTTCCTCCCTGCTGGCCTGGGGGATGGCCGTGTCGAACCAGTCCTGACCCAGGGCCTGGCCTTCCTGCAGCCCAAGCACTTCGCAACCCTTCCGGTTGAGCAGTTGAATGGACCCTTCGGGCCCGATGACGACAATAATGGTGTTGGCTATGTCCAGGTAGCGTTGAGCGCGTTCCTTTTCTTCCTTCAGGGCCTGTTCCGCCCGCTTTTGTTCGGTCAGGTCGTGGATGATGCCGGTAAATATCCGGCGCTCTTCCAGCGGCACTTCGCTGATGCTCAGGCGGATGGGGAAAAGCGAGCCGTCTTTTTTCCTGCCCTGCACCTCTCTGCCTATGCCGATGATTTTCGCCTTGCCGGTGCGCAGGTATTCCCTGATATATCCGTCATGCTGCTTGTCGTGGGGGGAAGGCATGAGTATATTGACGCTTTTCCCTTCCAGTTCGCCGGCTTCATAACCGAACAAACGATTGGCTGCAGGATTGGCCAGTTCGATGATGCCATCCTCCCCTATCGAAATAATACCGTCTGTAGCTGTCTCAATAATGGCGTTCAATCTTAAGGCAGCTTCAGATTTGTTCGTGTGCCCGCTCACTAATAAAAATCGCTTGGTTCTTCTGTAATGAGTTTAGGGAGCAAAATAGAGAAGATCGGCTTTTTTATTTAATGATCAAAGTCACAACAGCAAGGTGACAAAAATCACTCTGCGGATTTCCGATTTCAACGATTTTGTTAGTAACCTTCAGGGGGGCCGGCAGGAAATGCCGGGCTGTGTCAATTGAGCTTCGGGCTCTGAAATTTAATTAAAAGCCGCCATGATAAGCATACAACAGCCGGCCGCGGCTCCGTATATAGAACTGCTGGGGCTGGGATCCGGAAAATACAAACAACTGAACGCCAACCTGAAAGAAGCACTGAAAAGCCTTTCACTGGACGTTCCGGTCTACGAAGTGGCCGATATCGACAAACTGATGCAGTACGAGATCGCAGGCATCCCTGCCCTGGCCGTCAACGGGCAGGTACTCTTTCAACAGGTGGTGCCCAGCGCCGAAGATATAGCGATCGTGCTCAGGGTGCTGCTGCATCCGGGATGAAAGGGGGATACCCGAAAATTCGCCAATCGCCCTAATTTTTAGATATACTTCGATGAAAAAAATTCTGGTTCCCACCGATTTTTCACCCAATGCCGAAAATGCCCTGGCCTACGCCACTGACTTTGCCAACAAATGCGGAGGCCAGGTGACACTTTTGCATACCTATCGCCTGCACAGCTCCGCAGGCATGCTCCTGTCGGTCGAAAAATTTATCGAGGAAGACGCCCGCAAGGAAATGGACGCGCTGATCCGGCGCCTGGAACCTAAACTCCGCGGGGAAGCCGGCGTGGAAGGCAGGGTCATCAGGGGCGACCCCGTGCCCATCATCTCCGACATGGCCGATAAGTCCGGCTACAGCCTGGTCATCATGGGAACCCAGGGAGCCACCGGCCTGAAGGAGGTTTTCATCGGCAGCACCACCAACGGGGTACTGAGAAATACGAACACGCCGGTATTGGCCATCCCCAATAACTTCGCTTTCCGCCCCATCCGAAAGATCGTTTTCGCCGTCGACGCCGCAGGTATTTCCCATCCTGGCGTCATCTCCATGCTGGTGCAGCTGGCAAAAAAATGCAGAGCCAAAGTCTATGTCTTCCACCAGGGCCTCGGCGAAATCGACGACGGCATCGACCCTTCCATCGACATCTACCTGGATGAGGTGGAACACTCTTTCCACTATGAACTCGACGAGGCCAGCATCAACGAGGGCATCAACAGCTTCGTAGCCGACTACAACGCAGACCTGCTGTGTATGGTGCGCCGCAGGCGGAGCTTCCTGGATGAAGTGTTCCACGTGAGCGTCACCACCCGCGAGGTGTTCAACAGCCCCGTACCACTGCTGGTGCTGCATGACCAGGGATGAGCGGCGCCGGGCCTCAGCCTGCAACCGAATAAAATGTGTACAACCGGTGCAGCATCTGCTGAACGGAAACCCAAACCATCAGCTCGATGATTTCCGGCGCTTCCAGGTTTTCAGCCGTTTCGGAAATCACCTCGTCGCTGACCTTCGCCGGGCTGGTTGATGCAGCCTTCGCCAGCATAAGGGCGGCCAGTTCCTTTTTCGTGAGAAAATCCACCGCCGGCAGGCTCCCGGCAAATTGCCTGTGGGCATCAGGATCAGAGGGAGTATCGTGCAATGCGATCATCTGTACCAGCTGAAAATCGGCTTCGCTCAGTTCAGGGGAAAAACGGCCGGCAATGATCCGGGCTTCTTCGGCAAGGGTGCTGTTGCCTGCAACCGTTGCAAACACCAGGCTTGCAAGGCACTTGATCTTCAATCCTGTTCTCGTCTTCGAAGGGTCGAGGTTATCCCTTAAGACGGTTGCCAGTGCCCGGGCTTGCCTTTTTTTCTTTAGCTTTTCCAGCATCGGGAAGGAATGTCCGGTATGCCGCTTCAGAAAAGAGCCCACCTCCGGATAGCTGTCCGGTACGCCTTTCGTCCAGCTGCTCTCAAGGCGGATAGCGCCCGGGGCATATCTCAGAACCCTCAGATAGGCCAGGAAATTATCCTGCCCGGCCTCGGCAACCTCCTCCGGAACGATGTATTGTCCCCGGATATGGCGCCTGGGATCCCAGCCGGAACCCGCGAGCAGTTTTCCAACCATGGCGACGGACTCTGCTTCCAGTTCTATTCCCATGGCATCCATAAACTTATTAAGGAAGCCCATCATGCAAACTGAGGCAACGATCTGTTCCATCTCGGACGGGCTGAAGTGCTTCTCCAGTTCCCTGCAATGTTCGGCTGTCAGATCGCTGGGAATCCTTCCCAAACGCTCTGCCACGGCGATTGCGGCGGCCTCAGCCGGACTGCGCTCGCCGGTTATGGCTTTTTGCGCAGCGCCTCTCCGCAAGGCGAAAGCGCAGGTGTGGGCGCTGCAGTACGGGCAGCCGGCCGCCATACTGGCCGCATACATGGCGAGGCCCATTGTGGCTTTGAAGCGTTTCCGCATCCAAAGCGTTTGAGGAAGGTTCAACAGGTTCGGCACGAGGAGATTGTAGGTGCGAAAACCCGTAGGCCAGATTTCGAGGGCAGGGTCACAATTGGGGACGACGCCAATGAGTTCGTTGACAAGGCCAAGCATCGGTTTGTACTTCCTGTGTAATTCATCGAATCCGATAGCGGCGGGAGATACCAGTTCTGCAAGGGTCGAGGCTTTCATGAGATAACATGGATTTGAGGTGGCCAATTCAGCTTTGCCTGTTAAAAATAACGATAATAAGCTGATTTTTACAGTAAAATACACCCTAATGCGTCTGGTCAAAATCCTCCGCGATCCGCAGCAGCAGGTTGATGTCTTCGAAAAACTCCTTGACCAGTTCGAAGCTGAGGTTGGAGCGGAAGAGGTAGGGCTCCAGCAGGTCTTTGTCTTCGGTGACAGCGGCGTATATCTCGCGGTTGATGAAAGACATGTAGATTTCCTTTCCGGTTTGGGCGCGGTACTGCACGATGGCGTCCTGCATGGGCATGGAAAGGATGCCCTCCACATGGGTGTCTTCGGTGGCGTAGGTGAGGAAGGCTTCCCGGAAAGCCTCGTTGTTCACTTCATGGTCGACATTCTTGCCGCCCTCCCAGGTGAAATTCTTGATCGCCCGGGTAAGGTGCTGCCGGTAACGGCGGGGCCAGATGATGACCCGCCCCCGGGTTTCTTCGGAAAAAGTGGCGTGCAGAAAAGCCCCAGTGAACACGTCGTTGAGCCGGTTTCGGACCGGCGAAAACTCCTTGACGGCCAGCTCGCTCATTTCGAAATCCATTTCCCCGATGCGCCCGCTGATAAAATCCTCCCCTTCGTAGTAAGGGGCGTCGGTTGCGAAAATCTCGCTCTTCAGAAAGTTCGTTTTTTCGATCCTGCGTTTGGGTTCGTATTTCAGCGGGTGGTTGGGGTCGAAGTTCATGCCGTCGTCGATGAAATCCAGGATCAGGTTCATGATATTGGGCTTGAATGCCTGGCGGAACTCCTGGGTGCGGTACAACAGGTAAAAGAGGTATGTGCCGATGGGAATGGCCAGAAAGAGGGTAAGGGCCGTAATGCTCAGGTAAAATTCCATCAGGATGATGCCCGCCAGGATGATGCCGGAGAACAGGAACAGCCTCAGCAGCCGAAGCCGCTGGCGCTCCATGCGCATCAGCTCGGGATGGATGGTGTGGTTGTAATAGATCCGGAACTGCTCCATGCGCTTAACCTTGGAAGCGTCACCGCTCCCCGGCAGCGCCGGTTTGTCAGGCATAAACACCGCGATTTGCTGTTAAAAGTAAAGGTAATTCAAAGATTGTGAAAAACCGCTCCGCCCGAAATTTTACACCCACCCTTTCTCCACGCCTTTTTAACAAGCATGCCAAAACCCTGGCAGCCCCTGTAACGACAAGGGAGAGGGGGGGACAAGCTGAGCCCCGGACGGAGGCGAAACCAATGCCGCGGACAAGTCACGGGGGGCTGAACCTCAGCAAAACCAAGGCAAGCCACCCCGTGACTGGCCTGCACCGCCCGCCCGTCTAGTCAGCCGGATAAATACTCGCTACGCTCAGCCAGGTAAAAAACTTTTATCCGGCTCGCAGAGACGACGGATGTAACCCTGCCCCCCCTCCGAGGCCCAGCCAACCTTCCGCATTCCGCCGGGGTCTTTTGTAGGCTGTCCGGCCTTTTTCCCTGCGAAGAGGGTGGAATAAGCGGCCGGGCAAAGGGGCCTATTGTACAATTAACCGAAATGCCGTAATTTTGCAGCCTTATGAAAAGAACCCTTTTCTTTACCGTCGTCGGAATGAGCATTCTGCTGAGCGCCTGCAAGAGCGAGTTTGAAAAGATCAGGGCCAGCGGAGACGTGGACCGCATCTACAAAAAAGCCCTGGAATACTACGAAAATGAAGAATACCAGAAGGCGCAGACCCTGTTCGAACTGGTAGTCAGCAGTTACCGGGGAAAGCGGGAAGCGGAAGACATCTACTTCAAATACGCCTATACCTATTACTACCTGCAGCAGTATATCCTGGCGTCGTATTATTTCAAAAACTTCGCCAATACTTATGCTGCCAGCGACCTCCGGGAAGAAGCGGACTACATGTCGGCCTACGCCAACTATCAGTTGTCGCCGACTTTCCGGCTGGACCAGAAGTATACCGAAGAGGCCATCAACGGCTTCCAGCTCTTCGTCAACACCTACCCGAACAGCGAGCGGGTGGACGAATGCAACCGCCTCATCGACCTGCTCCGGAAAAAGCTGGAGCGCAAAGCCTATGAGAGCGCTTTGCTCTACTTCGACCTGCGTGAATACCAGGCCGCGATACAGACCTTTGACAACGTACTGAAAGATTTTCCCGATACGGAGAATGCCGAACAGATCCGATACATGTCGATGCGCTCGGCTTTCCTGCTGGCGAAAAACAGCTTCGTCGAAAAACAGGAAGAGCGCTATAAGGAAGCGGAGACGCGGGCTTCCGAATTTATGGCCCGCTACCCGAACAGCCGCTTCCTGAAAGAAGCAAGCAATATTTCTGAACAATCAACTGAATATTTAAATAATGTCCGACATCAAAACCAAAGTGCAAGGGCTGGATCCTAACGTCCGGGCGCGCGATGTACACGCATTGGCCGCCAAAACCGGCAATATCTACGAAGCCCTGGCCATCATCACCAAGCGCTCCAAGCAGCTGGCCGTCGACCTCAAGTACGAACTGCACCAGAAGCTGGAGGAGTTCGCCGTATCTTCCGACGCCATCGAGGAGGTGAGTGAGAACAAGGAGCAGATCGAGATTTCCAAGTTCTATGAGCGCCTGCCCAATCCGGTGATCATCGCTACGGAAGAGTTTCTCAGCGGCGAAGTGTATTACCGCTACCGGGATACGAAGAAAAAGGCCCAGTAAACAGGGACTGCCCGGGCGCCGGGCCCGGGCCCTGTTTTGCCGCCTTCATCCTGAATTGCGCGGCTTCCCCGGCTCTGCGCAGGAAGCTGCCCGAATATCCATGCCGAAATGACGAACTTGAAGGGCAAAAAGATACTGTTGGGCATTTCCGGCAGCATCGCTGCTTACAAATCGGCATTCCTGGCCCGGCTCCTCATAAAGGAAGGCGCGGAAGTCCAGGTGCTGATGACCCCATCGGCCGCGGCCTTCATCACGCCCCTTACCCTGGCCACGCTCACCAAAAGGCCTGTTTTTTCCGAAGTCAGCACTGAAGAATCCTGGAACAACCACGTGGAATTGGGCCTGTGGGCGGACGCCATTGTCATAGCTCCGGCAACGGCCACGACACTGTCCAGGCTGGCCTGCGGGCTGGCGGACAACATCCTCGTCGCGGCCTATCTGTCGGCCCGCTGCCCCGTCTTTTTCGCTCCGGCCATGGACCTCGACATGTGGGCGCACCCCGCCACACAGGAGAACGTGCGCCGCCTGCAAAGCTACGGCAACCACCTCATCCCGGTAGGAGGAGGGGAGCTGGCCAGCGGGCTGACGGGCCCCGGCCGCATGGCGGAACCGGAAGCGATCGTGGAATACCTGCGCCGCTTCTGGCAAGGGGGGCAAAGCCTGGCCGGCCGGAAAGTGCTGATCACCGCCGGGCCGACCTACGAGCCCATCGACCCGGTGCGCTTCATCGGCAACCGCTCCAGCGGTAAAATGGGCCTCGCCCTGGCCGAAGAGGCCGCCCGCAGAGGCGCTCAGGTAACCCTCGTACTGGGCCCTTCACGGCTCTCGCCCCGACACCCGGCCGTCCAAACCATCCGGGTGGAAACAGCCGAGGAAATGCACCAGGCTGCTCTCCGGCACTTCCCCGACGCCGACATCGGCATCCTGGCCGCCGCCGTTTCCGACTACCGCCCCAAAGAAGCCAGCCCCGAAAAAATTAAAAAGAAAAGCGGCAGCCTCCACCTGGAACTGGTGCTCAACCCGGATATCGCCGCTGCCCTGGGAAAATCCAAAAAACCGGGCCAACTGCTCGTGGGCTTCGCCCTGGAAACCCAGAACGAACTGGCCAACGCCCTGGAAAAACTGGAAAAGAAAAATTTCGACTGCATCGTGCTCAACTCCCTCCAGGACGCCGGCGCCGGATTCAACGTCGATACCAATAAAATCAGCATCCTGCACAAAAACAATAAGATCAGCAATTTTGAGTTAAAACCCAAAGCAGCCGTCGCTGAGGATATCCTCGATGAAGTGGAAATGCTGCTCCGACAACCTTAAACGATGATGAAAGCTATGAAGAAATGGATATTCAGCCTGGCCCTCCTGGCCGCCGCAGGCCTGGCCGGGGCCCAGGAATTTAACTTCACCGTGCGGGTCAACGTCCAGAAACTCCAGAATGTCGACCCCCGCGTGTTCCAGACCCTGGAATCCACCGTCCTGGAATTCCTCAACAACCAGAAGTGGACCGACGACTATTTCGAAAATGAAGAGCGCATAGAGGCCAACCTGCTGATCACGGTGCAGGAGGAAATTTCGCCTACCAGCTTCAAGGCGGATATCGCCGTGCAGGCTGCCCGCCCCACTTACGGATCCGATTACTCCACGCCCCTGATCAACTATATCGATAAAGGAGTGACCTTCACCTACGAACAATTCCAGCCCCTGCAGTTCAGCCTCAACACCTTCAACGACAACCTCTCCAGCGTGCTGGCCTTTTACGCCTACATCATCCTGGGGCTCGACTACGACTCCTTCGCGCCTTTCGGCGGGGAAACCCATTTGCAACGGGCGATGGACATCGTCAATGCGGTGCCCCAGGGCGCAGCAGCCTCCAACCCGGGCTGGCGCTCCCTCGACGGCAACCGCAACCGCTACTGGCTGATCGAAAACCTGCTCTCGCCCCGCGTGCGCCCCATGCGGCAGGCCTGGTACGATTACCACCGCCAGGGGCTGGACGTGGCGCCCTCCGATATCGCCACCGCCCGCGCCGTCATGGTGGCCGCCCTGGAACAGGTGCGCAACGTCGACCAGGTCTATCCCAATACGATGATCGTCCAGATGTTCTCCGATACCAAATCCTCGGAAATCCTCGAAATATTCAAACGCGGCACGCCCCAGGAACAAAACACGGTCATCCAGATCATGACCAAGATCGACCCCTCGAACGCATCGAATTACAGAGCGATCAAATGAGGGGGAAATGAGGTGAGCCTTCGGGCAAACTTCCAAAGTTTTGCCGGGAAATAGCCTAATCCGCCCGCCCACTCGTTGCACGCGCGTTCGGGTAAAACTTCCGACTATTTACCCGCCCGATCCCGACAGGCGCCGGGAGAGGACGCCCCCTCTTCATTCCCTCCGCGAATTCACTATCTTTGGCGTTCAAACCAGTAAGCATGAGCCGACAGTATATCGTTTTTTGGATATTTTTCCTGGGCGCCCTTGCCGCCGGCGCCCAACCCTCCGGCATACCGGCCCGCATCAGTTGGGGCGAGGAACTGAAAGAACCGGCGGGCACGCTGATCACCAAAGTCATCGACGCCAACGCTGCGGGCTTTCACGTCCTGCGCCAGAAAAACGAGGGCAGCATGTCCCACGAGGCGGTTTACGTGGAGTATTACGACAGCGACATGAAACTGCGGCGGTCGCAGGAAATGGAACTGAAGTACAAAGGAAAACGGCGCGATTTCGAGGACGTCATCAAAATAGGGGGGCAGCTCTACCTCTTCACCAGTTTCAACAACCAGGCGCAGAAGAAGAATTACCTGTTTTACCAGAAGCTCAACGCCCGCCTGCAGCCTTCCAGAGAATTGGCCAAGATCGCGGAGATCGACGCCCGCAACAGGGAAAAGGAGGGCGCCTTTAAACTGTTGTTATCCCGCGACAGTTCCCGCGTGCTGCTATACAACCAGTTGCCCTCCAACAAACGCGAGCCCGAGCGTTTCGCACTGCGGGTGTTCGACAACCAGCTCCGGGAACTGTGGAGCCGCGACATCACCCTGCCCTACTCCGACCAGCAGTTCGCCGTCGAGGACTACCGGGTCGACAACGATGGCAGCGTCTACCTCATGGGCGTACTCTACATCGACGGCGTGCGCGAGCGCCGCCGGGGGCGGCCCAACTACCAGTACATCGTCCTGGCCTATACCCGCGACGGCGGCGACGCCCAGGAATACCGCATCACCCTGGGCGACAAGTTTATCACCGACCTGGCTTTCCGCGTTGCCGATGACAAGCGGCTGGTCTTCGCCGGTTTTTATTCCGAAAGGAGCACATACAGCATCAAAGGCACCTGCTTCTTCCGCATCGACCCGGAAACCAAAGAGATACAAAACGTCAACCTCAAAGGCTTTGACTTCGAATTCCGGACGGAGTTTATGACGGACAACGAAGCGCAGCGCGCCGCCCGGGCCGAAGCCGCCGGCGCCACGGGGCGGCAGCCCGAACTCTACCGCTTTTCTCTCGATGAGCTCATCCTCCGCAGCGACGGCGGCGCCGTGCTGGTGGCCGAGCAGTACTACGTCTTTGAACGCGTTTACCGCTTCTGGGACGGCAGCCTGCGATATGACTACTTCTATAACTACAACGACATCATCGTCGTCAACATCCGCCCCGATGGCTCTATAGAGTGGGCCACGCGCATACCCAAAAGGCAGGAAACGTACAACGACGGCGGCTACTATTCCTCCTATGCCATGTCCATCGTGCGCGACAGGCTGTATTTCATATTTAACGACAACAGCCGTAACTTCGAGAACGACGGCGGCAACCGCCTGTACAACTTCAACGGCCGCAATTCGGTCATCGCCCTGGCCGAACTGCACAAAGACGGGCAATTGCGCCTCTATCCGCTTTTCTTCAACCGCGATGCCGACACCATCACCCGGCCCAAAATCTGCAAACAGATCGGCAGCCGCCGCATGATGATCTACGGAGAACGCGGGCGCTCCTACCGCTTCGCAGGGCTGGAGTTTGAATGACGGCCTATTGACCTATTGACCTATAAGACCAAACCATGTCAAACATTGCAATCTTCGCCTCCGGAACAGGCACAAACGCAGCAAAAATCATTGAATATTTCCGGGATAAACCGAATATTCGCGTTAGGTTGGTCGTTTCCAATAAGGCTGCAGCGCCTGTATTGGAACTGGCTGCCCGCAATGGCATTGAGGCCATGGTGATAAGCCGGGCTGTTTTTTATGAATCAGAAGCCTTGCTGAACGAACTGAGGGCAAGGGAAATCGACTTTATCGTACTGGCCGGTTTTCTCTGGCTCGTTCCGCCTTATCTGGTTCGCGCTTACGCGCGGCGCATGGTGAATATCCATCCGGCCTTACTGCCCAAATACGGAGGCAAAGGCATGTACGGAATGAACGTTCACCGGGCGGTCAGAGCCTCGGGAGACGGAGAAACGGGCATCACCGTCCACTATGTCAATGAACACTATGATGAAGGCGATGCGATATTTCAGGCCCGCTGCGCCGTGGAGCAGGATGACAGCCCCGAAGATATCGCGCACAAGGTGCAGCAGCTCGAACACCGGTACTTTGCCCCGCTCATCGAACAGCTTGTATCGGGCGGGCGCCCACAACAAAACGAACCATCCAATCATCAAAAATAAACAGCCAACATGACAAGGAAAATCATACTCTTACTGGCCCTGTCCTTTGCCATTGGAAGCCTCGGCCAGGCCCAGAGCTGGCGCAAACTGAAAAAAGAAGCCGAGGAAGCCTATGCTGCGGGCAATCTTTCCGATGCCGCCGACAAATACGAGCAGGCCTACCGCAAGAAGAAAAAGGAAGACCTCATCCTCCAGGCCGGAGAAATATATTACACCCTGCGGGATTACCGCAAGGCCGTGGAGGCCTACCGCCCCATAAAAGACATGAACGACAAATATCCGCTGGTGGGCCTGAAATTCGCCCGCTCCCTCAAGCAGGATGGCCAGTATGACCGCGCCATCCAGGAGTTCCAGGCATTCGCCGACAAATACACCGGCGACGGCAAAGACATCCTGAAGGATATCATCCAGTCCGAAATCCGGGGTTGCCGCCTCGGCAT
This sequence comes from Bacteroidota bacterium, assembly GCA_963169455.1. Taxonomy (GTDB): domain Bacteria; phylum Bacteroidota; class Bacteroidia; order Chitinophagales; family Saprospiraceae; genus JACJYE01. The sequence continues at coordinate 106,664 of CAUJDW010000100.1, forward strand.
GGAAGCTCCGGCCCAGGCCAACCGCGATGTGGAACTGCTGTTGCCCGGCGATGGGGTCAATTCCGACAAACAGGAGTTCGCCCCCTTCCCCATCTCTGATAATGAAATTTTCTTCTCTTCCAGCCGGGGCGACCGCGCCCGGATATATACCTCCAAACGCACGGGAACAACATGGGGCAACGCCGAACCTCCGCGCAACTTCCCGGTCGTCCAGTCGGGCCAGTTCGGCAACGGCGCGATGGCGCCCGATGGCAGCCGCCTGTATTTCACCGTCTGCAGCGACAGCCGCGAACCATGGAACGACGTCAAAACCCGCTGCGAGATCTTCGTCACCAAACGCGTCGGCGCCGTCTGGTCCCAGCCGGAACGCCTGCCGGATTATATCAACCTCGACGGGGCGACGGCAACCCACCCCTTCGTCGCCCATCAGCGCGGCCAGGAAGTACTCTACTTCGCTTCCAACCGCGATGGCGGCCGCGGCGGCATGGACCTCTGGTACGTCACCCGCGACCTCGGCCTGGATGACAACGATTTCACCTTCCCCGTCAACCTGGGGCCCGTGGTGAATTCGCTGGGCGATGAAATTACGCCTTATTACAACGTGGAAGACCAGTCGCTCTACTTCGCCTCCAACGGCCTCGTTTCCATGGGCGGTTTCGATATATTCCGCGCTACCGGCGACGAAGTGAACTGGTCACAGCCCGATAACCTGGGCATGCCGTTCAACTCCAGCGCCGACGATTATTTCTACATCCTCAACACCTCCCGCACGGGCGGCTTCCTGGTGTCCAACCGGGTATTTGCCGGCCAGAAAACGGAAACCACGCAGCAGGACATCTTCGAATTCGCCGTCGGCGGCCGCCGCGTAATGGTGAAAGGCAATGTCTATGACCGGCAATCGGGCGAACCTATCAATGATATCGACGTGTCGCTGTTCCAGCTCTTTGATGACGGGCGCGAAACGGAACTGATCAGCCGGACTTTCAACGAGGGCAATTATTCCTTCGAGATCATGCCCAACCGCCGCTTCCGCGTAGAGGTGTCTGCCTATGGCTACAAACTGGGCTCCTACCGCTTTTCGGCCGATGACCCGAACACTTTCACCTACGGCCAGCCGATATTCCTCGAAGCCGAAGGCGCCGCCCAGCCCGTGGCGCCGCCGACGACGGCGGAACCGGTGCGCCCCGGCCAGCCCACCCGACCCGTGGAGCCCGGCCCGGTGACGGCCGCCCCGGAAGGCCAACCCTACATCACCCGCGGCCGCGACCCCAGGGATAACTACGAGTACGAAACCGCCGCACCCCGCCTGCAGGGCACTTACTATAAGGTGCAACTGGCCGCCGTGGGCACCTATATCCCCGAACGCTTCGACAACGTCTCCACCCTGGGCCGCCTCGATACGGAGCGCATCATGCAGCGCAACCTCACCCGCGTGCTGCTGGGCGATTTCTTCTCCATCGACCAGGCCCGATCCGTCATGAAACAGGCCCAAAGCAAAGGCTATTCCGGCGCTTATGTGGTGGAATATAAGGACGGGGAACGCTACGGGAAGACGAATTGATAGGGTTTCTGAGGTTTCTGGTTTCTGGTTTTCGGGGATTCCCGGGAACCAGAAGCTAGAACCCCGGAACCTCCACTCCCCCAAACCGCTCGTTAAAACCTGCTATACCCTGCAAGCCCCCGGTGTGTACGGCAAGTATTGCACTTCCACGGGGAAAATAGCCCTGCCCGATGAGCTGAAACAAGCCATAGAACAACTTCCCCGTATACACCGGATCCAACGGGATATGGTGCTCCCGATAGAAATTGTTGATAAAATTAACCAGCTCCGGTTTCCATTTGGCGTAACCGCCGAAGTGGAAATCGGTGTTGATGGCCCATGCCCCCCGATTATCCCTCCAAAGGGGGGAAGATGCCAGCAACTGCTGAACTTCTCCTTCCAGAAAATCGCCCTTCAGTGCGGAAAAGCCCAGCGCCTCTGCCCTGCCATCCAGTGCTGCGACAATGCCGGCAAAGGTGCCGCCCGTACCCACACTGCAACACCAGTGCGTAGGCAAGCGCTCCAACTGCTGCTCCACCTCCGCTACGATATCCATACAACCTTTGATGGCCAGATTATTGGTTCCGCCTTCCGGCAGCAGGTAGAAACCGCCGTACTGCCGGTGCAGCTTCTCCTGGAATTCCATTTTTTCTTTATCCCGAAACCGGCTTCGGCTGACATACTGAAGCCGCATACCACAGTTTTCCGCAAAACGGAGGGTCGGGTTGAGCCCCTCGGGCCGCTCTCCGCGGATGATGCCGATGGTGTCAAATCCAAAGGCCTGCCCGGCGGCGGCTACGGCGGCAATGTGGTTGGAGTAGGCCCCGCCAAAGGTGAGCAAAGTATTTTGCCCTGCATCCCGGGCGGCCTGCAGGTTGTACTGCAGCTTGCGCCACTTGTTGCCGCACAGCGCCAGCCCCGGCCCCATGCGCAACAGCTCATCCCGCTTGACGAACAGCCGGACGCCCTGCTGCTCCAGAAGCGTCGCGTGCAGCGCTTCAACCGGGCTGGGCGGGTGGCGGAAAAGGGCGGAAAGGGTGGGCATGGAAAGCCGGGCTTGAATGTTTCAAAGTTAATTTAACTCCTTTTTCTCAAGTGCGGTTCTGCTCCGCACACTGTTTAGACTTTGGATTTTCCTGCTTTAAGTGGGAAGCCGGAAGGTTTACCCGCCCACTCGCTTCACTCGCGTTCGGGTAAACCTTCCGACTTCCGGCTTCCGGCTTCCGGCTTCCGGCTTCCGGCTTCCGGCTTCCGGCTTCCGACTTCCGACTTCCGATTTCCGGCTTCCGACTTCCGATTTCCGACTTCCGACTTCCGGCTTCCGACTTCCGACTTCCGACTTCCGGCTTCCGACTTCCGACTTCCGGCTTCCGACTTCATAACCTGGAATATCCAAAGTCCAAACACCGTACACTTCGAAGCCGCCGGGCAGGGCTACATCGGGCTCTGCCACAACCGCCCCTCCTGGTTGATATGCCATTTTCCGGCTTTCGGATCAGCCGCGATGATCTCAAACATGCTGGGCGTGGTGGCCAGTTCAGGCCGGAAGGTATAGCCTTCAAGGGATACTGCGGGTAGGGTGAGCCGGGCGGGGTCATCGGTATAGGCGCCGTACTGTTTGTAATGGCGTTCCTGCTGCAGGTACAGTTGCCAGAGGGCCCATTTCACCTGTTCTTCCGGCTTTTCAGCAAAGGGTTCCGTACCGGCCCCGGCTGTTTTTTCCGAAAATTGCACAAACCCCCAGGTCTCCACCTGGTGCATATCCACCCGCCCGGAAGGCGACCACACCCAGTTCTCTTCCGGCCAGCGTTGCTCCTGGCCTGTAGCGGGGTCTGTCTTTTTGTGGTAAGCGCCGTCGCGGATATCCAGATGCCAGTCGACGCGGGAGAAGTTGACGCGCCACTGCTCGCCGGGGCGGGGCATGCGGGCGCCGGGGGCCACTTCTTTGAGGGCGCTCCAGGGCATGGCCACTTCCACGCTCCAGTACTGGTCTTCATCCGAAGGGTCGTTGAGGGCGCCTGCCAGATGGACAGCAGTTTTTATGCCTTTTATATCCCAGTTGTTGATGAACTTGGGGCGGATGGTGTCCACCCGGTAGGGCTGGGTGAGCAGCAGGTCCCAGATGGCGTTGTTGGCGTTCATCTCGAACTCGTAGTACAACTGCCCGTCGCCGTCGGGGTCGATGAATATCTCGAAGTCGTCGTTCTGGTACATCACGGCGTCGCGTTCGGTGAGCGTGGCCCACAGGTGCGGCTCCTCGATGATGGCGGCAAAGTAGAAGTAATCTTCATCCCACAGCATTTTGGCGCGGGTACGATAGGTGGGGGGCGGTTTCAGTTCGCCTTCGATATCCACGAAATCTTCCGTCCAGGGGGCGGCTTCCCAGTTGCGCTCTTCCACCCGCCCGTCCATGGTGATGGGCTCCCCTGCCCGGTAGCAGACGTATTGCCGGGGGGCGTAGGGAATGGGGTGCTCGTAGCCCACTTTTGGCGGCGGCGCCTCTTCCGCCTGATTGCAACTGAAAAGGGCCGGTAGTAATAACAACATGGGAAAAAGGTAGCGCATGCCTGCTTTCTTTAGGTGGAGTGAATTTAGCAAAAAGCCGAAACTATTCAGGACTCCTTCGCGGCATTATCCGGAATGCAGGCCTGCGGCCCACGGATACACCTTCTCCAGGTTTCAGCCCGGCGAAAGCGCTGTGTCCGGTGCGGCCCCGAAAAAACCGGCCAGATCAGTGGGCAGCATGCAGTTCTGGTTATGTGCTGGTTTTCAATGCATTGCCCCGGGCAGTATTACCCCTTTATTGAAAGCCTGCAGCACCAGGCGAAGCGCCTGGAAGAAACTTTAACACGCCTTCTGTTGTCCAACATTGCTGCGTTGCTTATATTTGTAATCGTGCGCGCTTTATGCCATAGACAAACACTCCCACACAAAACACTAAGCTGCTCATTTATTTACTCACCTGCTTTGGATAGAGTGTATTCAAAGCCAAAAAACCTTTTTTATGAAAATGTGTACGATTTTTAAAAGACGCTTTACCCCCCCCTGTTTGTAATTGCTTTGTTATTGACCCCGGCATTGGGAATGTCTCAACTGATAGGCGGCACAGTAGCCCGCAATATCTGCGGAGAACGGATTCCCCTTGCAGGAGCCAGGGTATTCATTGACCACCCCGGGCCGTATATTGACCATGTATTTTCCGGTGAAAATGGCGAATGGAGCTATCTGATCACTTCAGGCGACCCGATAGGGCAGTATATCATAGGAGTAGCGGAGCCGGACGGCGCCAGCCCCGGATACTACCTGTTCTACAAAGGGAGCCCCAGCAATATGAATATGAATTTCGAAATTGAGGGCATAGATATTCAAACTCCACTGTATATGGTGGATTGTTATGACGGCGGCCCCGGCCTTACCGCACTGTCACCCGGCGAGGCCACTGTTTTCGCCGCCTGCGAGGAAGAATCTTTGCTGCATGTTTACTGGGACGTATTGGGGGAACTCGGGTTGGAAGAAGATTGTGACCTGACGCCCTTCCCCGGCTGCGCAAGGCTGCAGGTATATAAATCCAACGCGGCAGGAGAAATCACCTCCTCCACCCCTGTTCAAAAAGGAGGCTGGTTTAGCGAAGTAGATTGCCGGGATTTGTGTTCCCCTTCCACCGTCAGCATAACCATGGAACCGGGCCTCAAGGATGGTTATTATTTGTTCGTTTTGCAATACAGATGTTGTGAAGGAGAAGAACCGGTAATCCTGGATACACAGCAGGGGTTGGTGCAATTTGTTTCTAATCCTGAGCCAGTCGATGTGGATTTTAACTTCATTGCCAGCCTCACTGTTGATAACCTGAATGGCAGCGACCCGATTGATGGGCTGGAAGCGACTTCTGATGTAAGCCCGGGTCCCGCCCTTGGGCCGCTTTCGATAGGTATAGATGCGAATATAATTAGTGGAACCTTCCTGGAAAGTATCACCTATTCAATTGAAGAGGTAAATTGCCTAAATGGGCAAGAAGCTACCATTATTTTCGAGCAAAGCGTGCCAGCCAACGATGGTATTCAGCCCGCCAATTTTCTTTTTCTGGACCAGTTTTTAGACCCGAACACCGGCGAGCCCTACTTTTTTGTCAATGAGAACACCATCGGCAAGTGTTTCAGGGCTACCGTAACCGTGGCTAATGTATGTGGAGAAGCATCCAAATCCAGCTTTTTCACCATCACAGAGTCCTGCCAGTTCTGCCTGGTGCAGGAGCAGCAGGAAGTAGCGGGAATGGCCGCCTTCAAAACGAAAACGGGCTTTCCCTTAAATAATACGGAGGTAACCATCTTCCCCAATCCCTCGGAGGAGGAAGCCCGGGCCGAGTTTCAGCTGGCTAGCCCGGCGGTTGTAAGCTTCCGGATAAGGGATGTTTCCGGCAGGGTGCTTCACAATCAATCCTTTCAGTTGGATGCGGGCGCTCATTCCATTCCACTACAAGTTAGCGGCTTACCTTCCGGCTTGTATCTGGTAGAGTGGTCGGCCGGCGGCGAGACAGGCCTGCTCAAACTTGTTAAGGAATAAAACATAAACATGAGTCATCCCGAATTTTCGACCTCGGAGAGGTCGTAGATTTGTAGATAATACCGAAAATTTATGTTTTTCGACCTCGGAGAGGTCGCACAAGGGCAAGATTCCGGCAATGAAGCATTTAAGGTTCGACCTCTC
>CAUJDW010000101.1 GCA_963169455.1 Bacteroidota bacterium
CCCCCGCACGCTATACCGCCAGTTGCCGTTGTTGGGCAGGCCGACGGGGCCGTCGGGCTCCAGGCGCTGCAGTTCCGAATAGGCAAAGGTATAGTCGAACTCGTCCACGGCCTCAACCCAGATGAAGCGGGTTTCGGCATCCCCGTTTGCCCGGATGGTGAGGAAGGCCGGCTGCCCATCGGGCACAGGGATTTCGAAACTGAGTAAACCGGCATTGGGGTCGATGTAGATGTCGCGGCTGAAAGTTTCCTTGCTTTCCGCCGGCCAGAGCAGTTCTTCCACCGTCTGGATGCCTTCCAGGGCGAAGGCCCGCAGCGGCGCGGCGGTTATCAGGGTGTCGAATTGAAGGCCGTCGGGGAACCCGATATAGGTTTCCAGCTCGTACACCTCCACTTCCACCACCTGGCCGCCTATCAGGGCCGGGCGGCGGTACTGCTGCAAAAAGCTGAGGCTGTAAGCGCCGGCGCAGGCATCGGTGGACAGGCGGTAGCGGTCACGGCTTTCCACCTCCGCAACTTCCAGCACTTCCCCCTTCTCATCGGAGAACCAGAGCCAGTTGTCGCCGCCGGGCAGCGTGGGCGTAAACCACACCACTTCGGCGCCGGTGCAGGAATCGCCTTCGTCTTTTTTACAGTTGGAGAACAGGAGCAGAGCCGCAAGGGCGGAGAATAGGAAGCGTGCCATGTGATGTGCCGTTTTGGGATTTTTTATACTGCCTTTTTCCGGTAAAGTTACATTTCCTGTGGGAAAGGGAAAGGGGGCGGGCCATTGCAAATGGCTTTTCAGGACACAAAAGGGGCCGATGCCGGAAAAAAATCCGTTGCCCGATAGGGGGGAGCACTCCCGCTATGCATCCTACTGTTGCACGGCCGCTACCCAACGGGCCGCGCCGAGGTTCTTCAAAAAAGAAAAAATATCATGAAAACGATCTCAAATGCAATCCTGGCGGGCCTGTTCCTCTTCCTTGGCCTGGCAGCCTTTGCCCAGCAGGATGAACGCAGGCTCGACTATTTCGACGCCATTTCCGTCACCGGCGATATTGAATTGATCCTCATTGCCGGGGAAGAACCCCGGGCTGCCATCTTCGCCGAAGGCATCGACCCGGATAATGTCTCGGTTTACGTCAAGGGCAAAACCCTGAAACTACAACTGATCGAAGGCTTGTTTCACGATGACAGGCGGGCGCGCATCGAAGTCACCTATCAACAGGTTCGCGCCATTAAGGCCAGCGCCGGCGCAAGGGTGTACGCCGAAGCCCCCCTCACCGGCGATATGCTCGACCTGAGGGCGGCCAGCGGCGGGAGCATGGAACTGAAAGTGGAGGTCAACACCCTGAACGCCTACGCCTCCGAAGGCGGCATCATCAACCTGGAAGGGCGCACAGAAACGCAGGATGTGACCACCGCCACCGGCGGCCGCTATGAGGGCCTGGGCCTCGAATGCGGCCGAACCTTCGTAAAGGCCAATACCGGCGGCGTTGCCGAAGTGGTGGCCAACCTGAAACTGGATGCCAGCGCCAATACCGGCGGCTCCATCCACTACAAGGGCGAGCCCGATGAAAAATACACCCGCTCGGTCATCGCCGGAGATATCCATAAGCTTTAAACAAAGCCATGGTTCTTTGAAGGTAGTTCTTGATCCGGATCAAGAAAAAGGATCCCGAAAAGCCGGAAATTTGTAAAAAAATCACCCGGGGCTGTAACCAAACGGCCTGTCAAAACGACTAATTTTCAAAACCCGACACCCGACACCCGACACCCATACCTGAAACCCGACACCCAAACCTGCCGCCGCAAAAGCGGCGGCGGGTAAACGGAAATCACCCAACCGCAATGATCCCAAGCAGTTTTTACTGCATCAAATGAAACAATCTACATTACCCTTTAAGGTTTTTTAGCAAAACGGGAAGCGCGCGCTTCCCGTTTTTTTTATGGGCAAAAAAAATGCCTTCACACTGCGTGAAGGCACTCCCATAAATACAATTAGAATCCCATGATAATTAGTTACGCTGCTAAAATTATTTAGCTAGAGTAAAATTGTCAAACCTGTGGAAACCAGGCGGTCTTTTACCACCCTTTCTCCACTAATAGGAACGGATGGGAAGAGCCCGTGATTGTACCGCAGATGAATTTTCCCCCATTTTCCTGCGCGGAAGCTGATGCCCCCCATCCATCCGGCGTCGAAGCGTAGGAGCATCTCTTCCAGGTAGCGCACCTGTACGAATTCCGTCAGGTAAATATTGCCGCTGTTGGCCACAGCGCCGATAAAGGCCCCCGCTTCCAGGAAGCAGTTCCGGCCGAGGCGCCGGTCGAGGTGGAAGGGCAGGTTCAGCTGGTAAAATTCCATCACCTTGCCCACTACGGAGCGGCTGTAGGGCACCGTGTTTTTGGCTACCACCACATCGGCGCTCAACGACCATTGCCGGCCAAGCTTCAGCGATTGGTTGCCCCGGAAAAAGACCATCGGCTGCCGCGCCCGCTGCCCCGAGGCCAGGTTGGTCAACTGAACGCCTGTGAAAAAGCTTCGGCTGACGGACTGCGCCTTCAGCCCCGCTCCGGGAGTAAGGAATAAAACCAGAAGCAAAATGACCGGCCATCTCATAGTGGCTTAATCCTATTTCAAGGGTGAAAAACGCTGGCCATGCAAACAGGCTTGGCCTGATACTGCAAAAAACGGCGCAAGATACGGCCCGGTTTAAAAACTGGAAACAGAAATTGCAGGGGCAAAAGCACGCCCCGGATATTGCAGTAGGAAAACAACTCCTGGAATAGCTGCTTTAGTATCAGGTGGCCCACCCTATCTCCTTCAACATCAGATTTTTTCTTTTTTGCTAAGTAGTTGGGCACATTTAGCAGAACAATATAACAATATAACAATATAATAATATAATAATATAACAATATAACAATATAACAATATAACCCTAGCCAGCATTCCAGCCTAAATAGTTACTTTTTTCCAGCCCACCCTCCAGGAGTGTTACTTTGGAGCCCCTCTTTCGTCTCAAGGGCGCCAACAATTTTTTAACACATTAAACCTTATCGCTATGTCTCTGCAAGACAAATACCGCGCTGTACTCCAACTTGGTGAAAAATTCGGCGTCAAGGACGGCTATGTAAAGGAAGAAGAGGGCGTCCTGAAAATCGGCGGCACCGCCCAGACCCAGTATGAGAAGAACAAAATGTGGGACAAGATCAAAGAGATCGGCGGTGAAAAACCGGCAGACCTGAAAGCCGATATCAAGGTGGCCGTTACCGATTACTACCACAAGCACATGGTGCAAAGCGGCGAGAGCCTCTCCAAAATCGCCAAACACTACTACGACGACGCCAGCAAATACATGGCCATCTTCAATGCGAACAAAAACCAACTGAAAGACCCCGACCTCATCAAGCCGGGCCAGGAACTCATCATTCCCAATCTTTAAACCAAATGGCGGCCGGCCCGGCTCCCCGGGCCGAAAGGCCGGTATGGCAGGCTTTTTGCCTGGCGTACCGGCCTTTTTTTTCATGAACAAGAAGTGACAACCAGAAACCCCCAGGGAGACTGGGAGAGGAGGAAACCAGGTGAGCCCCGGGCAGGCAAACTGAATGGCTGATGGTTATATGGCTATATTGTTAATATGGCTATATTGTTTTTACCCGGCTGATCCCGACAGGTGTTGGGAGAGGACGGGATATGGCTATATTGTTAATATGGCTATATTGTTTTTACCCGGCTGATCCCGACA
>CAUJDW010000102.1 GCA_963169455.1 Bacteroidota bacterium
GTGCGGGGGTCGGGCGAGTTCGGCAGCACGGTGCTGGATTACTCCTCCACCCCCGACCTGGTGCAGTTCGAGTTTGGCGCCGCCCTGCCGCCGGCTGATGTAGTGCGCGCCTTCCAGCTCACCGCCCGGCAGGAGAGCTTCCACAACGGCCAGGTTTTTTATCCCATCCATTATGAAAAAGAAGCACCTGGCCTGCCCGATGCCATCCCCAGCCCTGCCTTTGATTTTGACTTCCAGCGCCCCGATGCCAACCGCATTCAGGTGGTGGTGCAGCAGGGTGAAGTGCAAGCCGTGCAGGTGCAGTTCTTCGACAACGCCGCCAACGCCGGCTCCGGCCCCTGGCTGCGCTGGACGCTTATCGGCTCCCCGGCATCCATGGCTGATTACACCCTGCCCCAATGGCCGGACGCGGTGCAGGGCGCCCGCAATGCCCTGCTGGCCCAAAACCGCAACACCCCGCTAATCGCAACGGCAAAAGCTTATGACAGTAAACCAACTTTCAGCCAGGTGCTGGAAGCCATTGCCCGGAAGGATACAGGCTGGGAAGCAGCGCAGGGGCTGCTGAGCCGGTCGAAGGCTTTTTAGGGCTTGATGAGGCTGCCAGGATAAACAATCGGAAAACACAGCAGCCCACCATGCCCAATTCTTGCCAAATTTTACGATCTTTGCGCGCTGAATCACAAAAAAGCCGGGATTCGGGCTGTGGAGATGGAAACCTGTTTCCCTGCCGGCCCGTAAAAACCTGAAAACGGCGAATAAAAAGCACAGCACATCCATGGCACAGCAAAGCGACCTGTTCAAGAACCTGGTAGCCCACTGCAAGGAATACGGCTTCATCTTCCAGTCGAGCGAAGTGTACGACGGCCTGAGCGCCGTTTATGACTACGGCCCATACGGCGTGGAACTGAAGAACAATATCAAGGACTACTGGTGGCGCAGCATGGTTCAGTTGCACGACAATATCGTCGGCATCGACGCCGCCATTTTCATGCACCCCAAAACCTGGAAGGCTTCCGGGCACGTCGACGCCTTCAATGACCCGCTCATCGACAACAAGGACAGCAAAAAACGCTATCGGGCCGACGTGCTGATCGAGGAGCAGATGGAGAAGATCGAGGCCAAGATCGAAAAGGAGGTCGAAAAAGCCCGCAAGCGCTTTGGCGACAGCTTCGACGAGGCCATGTTCCGCAGCACCAACCCGCGGGTGATGGAGTATTCTGCTCAGTTTGAGGCCATCAGGCAACGCCTGGCTGCCGCCATGACCAAAGGCGACCTGGCGGAGCTCCGGCAGATCATCGAAGACCTGGAAATTGCCGACCCCGAGAGCGGCTCCCGCAACTGGACGGAGGTGCGGCAGTTCAACCTCATGTTCTCCACCCAGCTCGGCAACATCGCCGGTGAGGAAGGCAAGTTGTACCTGCGGCCCGAAACGGCGCAGGGCATTTTCGTCAACTTTCTCAACGTGCAGAAAACCACGCGCCAGAAGATACCCTTTGGCATCGCCCAGATCGGCAAGGCCTTCCGCAACGAGATCGTCGCCCGGCAGTTCATCTTCCGCATGCGGGAATTCGAGCAGATGGAGATGCAGTTCTTCATCCGGCCCGGCGAACAGAAAAAGTGGTACGAATACTGGAAGGAAGCCCGCATGAAGTGGCACCTGGCCCTGGGCACATCCTCCTCCAAACTCCGCTTCCACGACCACGACAACCTGGCCCACTACGCCGACGCCGCCGTTGACATCCAGTTCGAGTTCCCCTTCGGCTTCAAGGAACTGGAGGGCATCCACAGCCGCACCGATTTCGACCTGGGCAACCACCAGGAACTGTCGGGCAAAAAAATCCAGTACTTCGACCCCGAACTGCAGGAAAATTACGTGCCCTTCGTCGTGGAAACATCCATCGGCGTCGACCGCATGTTCCTGGCCATGATGAGCAACGCCCTGGTGGAGGAAGATGTGCCCGGCGGCGAAGGCGCCCGCGCGGTGCTGAAGCTGCACCCGGCCCTGGCGCCCGTCAAGTGCGCCATCCTGCCGCTGAAGCGCAACGAAGAACGCATCGTCAACATGGCGCAGGGCATCTTCAACAAGCTGAAGTTCTCCTTCAACGTGCAATACGACGACACCGGAAGCATCGGCAAGCTCTACCGCCGGCAGGACGCCATCGGCACCCCCTTCTGCGTAACCGTCGATTTCGAATCCCTCGATGACAATACTGTCACCCTGCGTGAACGCGACAGCCTTCAGCAGGAGCGCGTCCATATCGATCAACTGGAAGGCATCATCCGCGAACGGGTGGATATGAGACAGTTGTTTGTATAACCGTACTATCCGGTAATAAACGAATACGCGGGGCCGGGGTAATTTTTCACCCCGGCCCCGCCTCATTTTCTGGCTAGCCGCCTGACGGCTTTACCCGGCTTAGTCGTCTGTCGGCTCGAATCCGGCAGCGGGGAATCTTGTCTTCGCACTGGTGGTAGGGGATCAGAATGCCGCTCGTGTCGTAGCCAGGAAGACCAGGGTAGGTTCCTCTTCCCTCTGAGAGTCGAAGACCCTTGATCTCGCCTGCGGAGACGGATCGAAGGCCG
>CAUJDW010000103.1 GCA_963169455.1 Bacteroidota bacterium
CCCGGCTGAAGAACAGCTAAAAGCTGGGCCATTAGAAAACGGGCCGCGGGGAATATCGGCTTTAGCACAAGGCTTTGGGGGGACAATTTAATCCTGAGAAGGCTCAGTCGGGGCATTTTATTATCAAATTGGGAATCGCTGAATTACAACTAAAAAGCCCTGTAAGCGATTGACTTACAGGGCTTTGTGATTTCTTGCGGTCCGGACGGGACTCATTGTTCCAGGCATTAAGTATTTGATAATCTTTGTTTTGTGCGATCGGCTTTGGCTTTTGGAAAATGTTTTGGAAAAAATGAGAAGCGGTGCATTTTAGCGGCAACTTTTCAATCATCATCAACCACTTCCCAGTGGCCGCCCTTCGCCCCTCCAACCCTTTTGAGTAAGTTTTCCTGTTGTAATTTTTGAAGGTTTCTTTCAATGGTGCGTTCGGTAACACCGATCTTTTGCGACAACTCAGGAATAGTGATGTAGCCATCCACTTTGATCAGAGCAAGAATTTTCCCCGACGTTTTCCCCGACGTTTTCCCCGACATTTCCCCGGCCACCTTTCTGAATTCAATCCAAAAACCGGATTGATCATAAGAGAAACCCGGCGCCGGAAGCCCCGCGTCTTCACATTCCCGGATGATTTTCAAGGTGCCCCTGCCCCAGGCTTCGATCAGGCCGGCCCTGAAGAATGCAGTGGCAATGTCCGGATTATAAGGTATTGAAGGATGCTCTTTGAGGAGGTCGGCCACCGTCCAGGTTTCCGGCAGTTGGCCGGCATTCCAGAAAGTGATCCGGTTACCTCCGAAAAGGAAATCGTGATCGAGGGCCGGGGCCTGGATTACCTGGAGGGCCGGCTGTATGATAATCAGGTGGTGTGGATCAGGGAAAGTATACTCTGAAGAAAGTGGTTTGCGAAAAACCGGTTAATAAATAACTTTGCTATATGTTCCACCTTGATGAAGCCACGATCAAACGCCTGCGCTTTTACAGCGCACGAATAAAGACCGGCGGGTTTTATCAAGGTGACCGTTTTGTTGATGCTGCACATGCAGTTTAGCTCTCAGGATATCGCGGCAAGCTTAGGCATTGATGATGCTACGGTTTGCCGCATGCTTACGCTTGGTTGATCCCTCAATTTACGGAATTGGCTCCGGCCGGAGAAGCCGGAAGGGGAGTTTTTCCACAGTCTGACGGTCATCATACACGGCATGGCGGCGTTTAGCCGACATGGCCGATGTATGCAATGTTCGCTGCGGCCTTTTCTTTTATCATTTTACCACGTTCGTTATAAACCTATCAATAGCTTCAAAATAGCTTTCACTATGACTCCACATCGGAAAATGCGGTGCATTTGGCAAAATAACCAGTTCACTATTCTCAATCGCAGTGTCAAGAGATTTAAAATCATTAGGATCAACAAAATCCATTTCTCCGCCAATAATTAGGGTAGGAACCTTGATAGCTTTTGCCTCATGTTCTAAACTCCACTTCTTTTGCTTAAAAAATTCAGTTTTCCACCTGTTTTTGTCAGTATTATAATGCCTTTCAAGTCTTGAAAAAACCTCAGGGATTGTATCCATCCCATAACGATAGATTTTTTTAAATCTTTCTTCCAGCTCTTCTCTTCGAGGTTTCCTGCCTAATTCCTTCTTTAGTTCCTTTTCTGTCTTTTTTGAAAGATCATATCTGTATCCAAAAGCACCATATGATGTGTAGGGACTATTTGACAATATTATACATTTCAAATTCTCCGGATATGTAGCTGCATAATGAACCGCCAATATTCCTCCCCAAGAATGCCCCAATAAAATTAATTCAGAAACATCCAGGCTTTTCCTAACGGTTTCGACCTCATCGACAAACCTGCCAATCTCCCATAAGTTTTCTAATTCAGAACTGTCTGAAAAATATGATCCTAATTGATCATAAAAGTAAATGGTATATTTATTTGTATCTAAATGTGTAGGAAAGTTTTCAAAATATTCATGTGTTGCCCCCGGCCCCCCATGCAGTAATAAAATACTTGTTTCACCTATACCAATTTTTTGTGTCCAAACGCTATCCGTACCGACTATATTAATCATTTTCACTCCACGCGAATTTCTCTTTTGCATAAAAATACTATCCTTTGGCACTTGGCTAATTACATAATGGGTAATTACTGTACAAAATGCAATAAACATGAATATCTTCCTTTTCATTTTTCTATTTTTTGGTTGCAGCGAAAGCCCGGGAATTGTATGGCGAAGATGTTATCTATCCGCTGGAAAAAATTCGCCTTTATTGCTTAACAAACCTCCTGGAAAAGTAGTGGCTTTTATCACGTAAACAAAGAAGGTATATACCATTGGGTAAATTTCCTATCGGTATAGTAATGATTGCTTTATTATCAACCACTTTAGACAGGGCTAACTGGCCATACCCTGAAAAAATTTCAACCTTCAAAGTATTGCTGCCTTCTAATGAATTATTCGTTTTTATTGCCAGGTAAGATGAGGCTGGGTTTGTTAGTATCTCTACAACTTCCAGATTAGCTGGTATTTTCTTTGTACTCGTAAAAGTAGAATCAGATAAATTGCCTGTCCATTTATAAAGGCCGCTATTATCGCTCACGTTCACGGCTCCACCTCCAAATCCAATTGTTGGGGAGATGAACTGCATGCAATCCATCGATGGAGGATGGGAAATGGTTTCCCAACTCATACTCCCATCTGTTGTGAGGAGTAAATTGCTGGATTCAAAAAAACCATCGTTGACCGAATAGGTGTCTTCGGTTCCCGGAATATACTCAATAGCGGCTAATCTCGGTGAGGATGGGATGGGGATGGTGGCCCAGGTAGCTCCTCCATCGGTTGTTCTTGCCGCCTGGTTCGGCTGAAAAGTAGTCACAATACCATTGGCCGCATTTTCAAATGCAATTGAAGAAAGTCCGGGAAAGCTGCTTTAATTGGCTTTGACGATCTTTTTTGTAATAAACGTACCATCATCGAATAGCATTTCTAGCTGGTACATACCCACTTTGAGGTGCGCTAAATGGATTGGGGCCTGGTATGGGGTAATCTTTCCCGCTTGGATGAATTGGCCTGCGGTGGTATACAACCTGTAGTGCCCTTCTACCGGCTTGGGGATTTCAATGTTAAGGTTGTTTACAAATGGATTGGGGAAAACCTTGTAATCTCCATGAGGTTCAATTGCTGTTGTGTTGACAAAAATGTCACCCTGCCATTTAAACATGGCATTCTGGCCTGAAGAGGTAACCTCCCCTCTGGAAGCCCAACCGACATTAGCTCCAATAAACTGGGTGGCTCCAAATGCAATATTATTGGTTATGATTTCCCAATTCTGGCCAAAATTAGTAGAGTAGGCAGATACCTGATAAAAAGAAGAAGTATACCTGTCCGCTATGCCGATTAGTGCACCCTCGCTATCGGGGACAACCGTTAGGTTACTCACAGAAACGTCAGGGCTGGATGAGAGCTCTACCCATGTTTCTCCTCCATCATTAGTCTTACTGAATTTGGTGAAAAAGGTACTGGTATTAATGGCTATACCGGTTAAGGTATCTTGAAATGCAACGGAAAGAACCCAGGCACTACTTCCAAGCGATGTGTTAAAAACTTCCCAGGTATGGCCTTTATCTTTACTTCTGAAAACTCTTCCTTTAGAGGTTCCGAACCACAGATGGCTTCCAATTACCTGGCAAGAATTATTTCCCGAACTAAGGATGGTAAATTCATCATTTTGAAAAGCCGGAATACTGCCTGCCGGCACCAGTTGCCAGGATTCTCCGCCATCCTGAGTAGTGGCCATAAATTGCCTGTTTATGATCACAGCTTCCTGGCTGTTGAAAAACCGGATCCAGACCCCGGCAGCTATATTATGGAACTTCTCCTCCCAGTTTTCCCCGCCATCCTCGGTTTTGAATACGCCTCTGCCGTTCCCATTATTATAATCCTGGGTAGTGATGAATGCCGTGTATTCATCAAATGCGACGATGTCAAAACTTATCCTTCCCTGGGCTTCTTCAACGTCATAAACGGCCCAGTTCGCTCCCCCATCCGTTGTTTTGACCACTTTAATGATATGATTTTGAGGAATACCGTTGCCTGTGTTCTGGTTGAAGGCCACCCCCCATACGGTATGCTCATTGACAACCGAGATGCCGAATACGCCGTAGCCCGTTGGGAGTAGCCCCACAGCCTGCTCCTCCCAACTCTGTGAAATCAGGTGATGCGGCAGGGATGTTATGAACCAAAGCAAGATTAAATAGGTAATGGGTGCTTTCATGGTATTTAATATTTTGGATTTGGAAATCGATTTCATCTCTGTTTTCAGGCAGGCCATACTTTATACCTTTTCTCGAATACAGAAATATTCGTTTGTTCATTTCACAGTTGTGATAGCAAGTGATGAGATAAACTTCGGAGTAATGGCGGGAAATCTCCAGCACATATGTTCCAAAGGCTTGGACATATGTTCCAGTGGTCAAAAAGAGCTGTTAATCAGTGGATTGCAAAAAAAATTATGGCGAGTTTTGCTGTTTGTATTCCCTGGGCGTGAGGCCAACTTCCTTTCTGAACATGCGTGTAAAATAGGCGGGGTCGCTAAAACCTACGTCATAAGCAATTTCGGAAACGGCCAGATCGGTACCCACGAGCAGCTCTTTGGCTTTTTGGTATCGGATAGCCCGTATGAATTGCGTAGTTGACATATCGGCAAGGGCACCTAGCTTCCGGTGCACCTGGGTGCGGCTCATACCCATTTTTTTGCAGAGTACGGATACATCCAGTTCAGGGTCGGTGAGATGGGCTTCCACTACGTCGCGCAGCTTTTGCAAAAAGGCATCCTCCAGGGAATCGTCCATTTTCACAGTGTTATTCCAATCGGAAGGTGCTTTCTGGTATTTGGCCTTTAATCGCTTGCGCAGAGCGATCATCTGTTCAATGCGCACCTGTAGCTCATCCGCATTAAACGGCTTGGTCAGATAGGCATCTGCTCCTTGTTGCAGGCCATCCATGCGTGATGCTTCATCCGCTTTTGCTGTGAGCAGCACTATCGGGATATGGCTGGTGCGTTCATCCGTTTTAAGCGTTCTGCACAGTTCGAATCCATCCTTTTGGGGCATCATCACATCACTGATGATAAAATCGGGTACATCTTTAATGGCGCGCTCGATGCCTTCCTGCCCGTCCTGGGCGTAGAGGAGCCGGTATTGTGATTCCAGGCAGCTAGCCAGGTAATAGGCTACCTCTTTGTTGTCTTCAACAATGAGCACGGCCAGGGCGCCCTTTTTGCCGCCTGTCAGGTCTTTATCCTGGTCCCCTTTTGCCATGAAGGCTATTTTCTCTATCTCCGTGGGGGCGCCAGCCAATGGTGCTTTCCGGTGTATGTGCAGCAAAACGGTAAAGGTCGTTCCCTGTCCCGGTTGGCTTTCTACCTCAATATCCCCTTCCATAAGTTTGGCCAGCTCTTTGGCCAGGGCCAGGCCGATGCCCGTCCCTTCGGCCTGGCTGTTGGAGTTACCGGATTTAAAGAAGCGGTCGAAAATCAGGGCTTGCTCAGTTTCCGGGATGCCAATACCATTGTCTTTTACCTGGATGATAAACTGTTCTCCTACCTGTCGGCTAGACAATTCTACCATCCCACCGATTGGAGTAAATTTGATGGCGTTTGACAAGAGGTTGGAAGTAATCTTATCCAGTTTTTCCGCATCAAAATCCATCACCAGGCCCGGCTGTTCATGAGCCTGCCGAATCGTAATATTTTTATCATCAGCCAGAGAGTGAAAGGATTCCGCCAGGTAGCTCAGGTAGGGCACAATGGGGCCTTGCTGCCATTTTGGGATGAGCTTTCCGGCATCCAGGCTGGCAAGGCTGAGCATTTGATTGACGAGCCCGAGCAGTTGCTGGCCATTGCGCTTCACGAGTTTTATTGACTGTTTGAAGCTGTTACTGTCTCTTAGGTCAAAAAGCTGCAGGGCCCGCTCGGCCATTCCCAGAATAACGGTTAGCGGCGTCCGGAATTCATGGGTGATGTTGGTGTACAACTGGGACTTGAAATCGTCGAGTTCTCTCAGGCGGACGGCTTCCTGCTTTTCCAGTTGGCGGTTGAGTTGAAAGCGATAAAAGCCGTAGAATAGGGCTATTAAGGCCAGTACATACAAGCTATAGGCCAGTGTGCTCCGATACCAGGGGGGGATGACCATGATCTCAAGCGTGGCACCTTCTTCATTCCAAATGCCATCATTATTGGAACCTTTTACCCGGAAGGTGTAGGTGCCGGGCGACAAGTTGGTATAGGTAACTTCCCGTCGATTACCCACGTACTGCCAGTCTTCATCAAAGCCTTCCAATTTATAGGCGTATTCATTCTCCTCTGCATCGAGATAATTGAGCGCTGCATATTTCAGGGTAATGACGTTTTGGCTATAGCGTAATCTGATGGATTTGGTGATATGTATCGGTTTTGACAAGATAGAGTCCGGGCCACCAGGCCAGACCGGGTGGTTAAAAAGCTCCAGGTGGGTGATGTATACCGGAGGAATATTATTATTGATGGGAATGCTATCAGGGTGAAAAACGGTAAGGCTCGAATTGTCACTTAAATAGATCCAACCATTTTGATCCGAAATAATGGACCCTCCCTGCCAGTTTTCTGCCTTTAGGCCATCGAATACAGAGTAAGTCGCTGCGAGATTTAAATTTGAATCGAGCTTGGCCAGCCTTCCTTTGTCCATAATTATCCAAAGGTTTCCTTTTTCATCCTCTATTTTATCTAAAATATCACCAGGAAGGCCAGAGGTGGTTTGTTTGAAGGACGATGTGGTTTCATCATATTCGAAAATGGAGTGGCTAATGGTAACCAGAATATCTCCATTTTTTCTCTGGAAAAGATATCCATTATTCAGATTGGCTGTTTTCAAAGGGTCATTAGGGTCAAAATAAAATTGTTTGTAGGATTGATCATTCCAATCGTATCTGAAAACCCCCATGAAATTAGTGGCGACCCAAAGTAGCCTCTTCTCCTTGTCGAAGACGCCCATGTACCCCAGCTCGTGTCTGCCACCGTAATCAAAATAAGTGATGCTGTCCGTAGTGGCTTCGAGTTTTACCAATTGGGGAAATCGATAGTCGACAAAGTAAATGTTCTCCTGTTTATCTTCAAAAAACATATAGGATTCGCGAATAGCTGACTTGGGGAGGTTGTCAAAGCCGGCAAATTCATGAAGTGGCTGTAACCGATCCTGTTCAGGTTGATATCTGTACCAGACGGCCGGCCAGCTCGAGGTAGAATATTCATTAATCCAAATATTTCCTCGCTGGTCTGTGAAGAAATTATTAATGTTGCTTGCATCCAGGGGGGCTAAAGCGGGATACTTCAAACTGCTTTTAATAATCCTCTTTCCCCGTTTATCAAATAAATAGATACCATTATCCATTCCAATTAGCAGGCCATCATCGTTAATCAGAGTTATCGGTTGCGAGTCTACTACGTCCCGTTCTTTAACCCCTTCAAGGAGGTTCTCAAAGCTGAAATAAGAAAATGGATTCTTCTGTGTGGGCAGCATGCAAAGGCCACCTGAAGTTGCGGCCCAATAATTGCCATCTTTCCCTAAAATGATACCGTACACGATATGGCCTGGCAAAGCGAATGGATCCTCCTTATCATATGGATAAAAAACTATGGTATCCTTTTCAATGGGGAAATAGTGTAACCCGACACCATCTTCCAATGCCCATATTCCACCATCCGGAGTTTCCCAAATTTCTGACAAAAACTGATATCCCAACAAGTAGGGGTTGTCCCAGGTAAACCACGTTTGATATTTATCGGTACTCAGGTTACGTTTAACAATACCCTTTGAAGAATTGATTTCCCAAACGTAATCACCTCTACCTCCTGAGACCCTGTATCCAGTAGCCGGGGCAACAGGTGGCATTAGTGAAACTTCTTCCGTAGCCTTATGGATCTTTTTATACTGTGAATAAGTGCCATATTTGACATGAAAAACAAAATATTCTTTACCTCCGTCGCACCAGGGGCGGATGTAGGTGGCTTTTTCGTCAAAATATACTTGTTCGAAAGTGCCAAGAGTTGGCCGAAAGCGAAATAAGCTCTTGAATGTAGTAGCCCAAATCTGCCCATCCCGGTCGCACATTACTCCAGAAATAAGGCTATTACTATTGTCCGTCTCCGAGGGGATAAAATCATGATAATAGTCTGTGGAATAATTAGAGGGATTAAAACGGAGAATGCCGCCAGAACCAAGGGCGAACCAGATGGCGCCCTCATTATCCATTGTAGTTGTACTGTTTTGGTTTAGATTGGCAAGGATATCATCGTGGTAGCCATACCGGACCTGAATTTTTTCAAACTCAACCCCATTGTATCGAAACAACTTCCCATTTATGTTCACGCCCCAAATAAATCCCAGTTTATCCTGAAAAACCTTAACGAAGTAGTTGTCCATGGAAAATTGGGATCCATCAGCTGCAGTTATTCGGTGAAAACGGCTGGGGTAGCTATTCCCCTGTCCGGATGCCGGCGCAGCCAAAGCCAATAGGGCGGCAAAGAAGAACAACTGGACTACAACCACAAGGCTGGAGTACGGGCTTTTAGGGGTCATTTTAGGTGTCATTTGTTATACTATCACTTCTCCCGGAACTGCGGATAAAGCTGGAGAGTCTATGAAAATTTGCTAACAAAATAAGGAATTTTAGCGGCAACGGTTTCCTTGCCAGCAAAAATATGGCCTGAGCCTTTCCGGATTGTTATAAATTTCAATGTCCGGATTAAATGGAATGGAGGTTATCCGTGGCCTTAGCCCCAAAGCAGGCGGCAGCCTGGCCCAAAGTTTTGTGGATGCTGGGATCTTGAAAGAATTCACCGGCCAGAGCCGGAACCGGGTCTTTGTATTTGAGGAATATTTGGGGTCGTTTGAGTGATTGAGCGGATCAGGAGGGCAACGTTTTAAATATTGCTACCATGTCGGCCGGGAATCATTGCTGCAGTTTTGGATACCGGGGAAGGATTGGTGAGGCGAGTTGCCAGAAAGGAAAGCCTTATAAATGGCGGAGCTCCGTGCAGCGAAATGTTGGAAGGAACTCCGCGGGGGGGGGATTTTGTACAAATATGGTACGAAAACCAACTACCCAAAAATATGTTTCCAGCTGATAATCAAGGGTTTGTGAAAAATAAATTAAACAAAAAACACCCTGTAAGATATTGACTTACAGGGCGTTATGGTTAATTCGGCCCGGACGGGACTCCGAATTTTAGCCAGAAAAACATTGATTATCAATGGCTTGGGTGGACAAAGCTCGAAGTTGTACAACAGATTGTACAAAAAATAGAGGTGGGGGGAAAGAACTGCTTCTAGCAGCCTTTTGCCTGGTAGCTTTTGAACTTTTAGAGGGGTTTCACTGAAAAAATCATAGCAGGAATTCGAGTTTATCCGGGTCTTGCCTATTGTCCCAGACGTGCAGGATCTGAATCTGATCCTGAGAGATGCGGTAAAAAAGGGAGGTCTGTTTGCTGACAACGGCTTTTCGGATGTCCTTTCTTTTATCTGAGGCAGGAAACATACCAGGGAAGGCCGCTATTCCCTCTAGCAGTTTTTCTGTTTCATCCAAAAGCTTCAGCGCGGCATCCAATCCGAAATTCCTTTCGACATATTCCAGGAGGACTGCATACTCATCTCTTGCAGAAGGGGCCCAGATGATTGGTAAGTTCATTGCTGAAGCCTCTTTCTAAGGGTTGCCATTACTTCATCATGGGGAATTCCCTGGCCTGCATCCAACGCCTGAATGGCTGATTCAAGGCGCTCTTTTTGCTTTACGCTTAGCTTATCCCAAAAATCATCGGGGGCTGCTTCCGGTTGATATTTCAGCCCAAAGTCCAAAATGTTTTTGATCGCATGGATCAGTTCCTCATCTTTAATTCTGATGATCTGCTCGATGATGTACAATTTTTCAGCGCCTGTGTCCATGATCCGTTTAGCTTATTTGATTCAAGGTAAGAACATTTTGCATATCCGCCAAGTTCCGGAGTGAAGACGTGTGTATAACAAATTGCACAGTCAAGCCGCAGCGGCAATAATATTCTTGACGATATTCCATGCCCCACTGTGCTTATAGCATCTCAGGTTAGCGACAGCTTGAGCCCCCGGCAAGGACCATTTCTGTCCAGACAGCTTCAATCGCTGCTGTATGACACTACGATGGGCCGCCTCAATGGGGCCTGAGCCAATCATCAAACCCTGTTGGCGATACGTCTTGTACTGCATTCGATCATCGTGTTCGATATAGTATTCAATGGCTTTTTGTTTGGCTACTTTGGCCTCCCCATTCCTGGCCCTGCATGACTTGAGAGTTGATATCACCTCCTCTAAACGGTTGTCGAGCAGTTTTTCCGACTGTTCCTCTATCCAGCTTAAGCGGGTGCCCTCCTGTTTGTATTGGTGCCGGGCAAATAATACCAGTTTCTCTTTGGCGTGGTAAAAGTCCAGTATTTGTATGGCTCCCGGGTAATTATCATCGGCCCAATTCCATATCCACTTGGCTCCATCACCAATGATTATTTTGTTGCTATAGCCTACCAGATGCCGCTCAAATTTCGGAAAGAACTCTTCTACACTACCCAGGTGGCTAACATAAACCGAATCCATGACTTGTCTTCTGTTGGCCTGGATATTAACCACTTGGCTTTGGCAAAATAGCCGGCCCAGTTTGAGTTCACGCCAGCCCTCATCCCTGATGTAGATCATGGAGCCATCCACCATCACATAGACTTTATCCTCATCCTTAGCTGCTTCCAAAGCAGGAATAACAGGCTCACAATTAGCTTTCACTAAGGGGTCAATGGTATTACCATAATGTGTACAAACCCGCTGAATCTGTGGAGCTGAAATTTCTAGGCCCATTAGTCCATCAAATAGCTCACAGGCTTCATCGTACACCATTGACTGCCCAACTAGGCATAATAGGGTGCGCATCCGTTCACTGATGCCAAACTTAGATGTACCCTTTGATAGTGCATGGCCTTTTCTCAATTCAACTCGGCCGAAGCTTGTCAATACTTTTTTTTGAATTGCGGCTCTTCGGCATCTTCCCTTGAGATTTAGCTATTAATCCCAAGGCAAACTTCTTCGACAACTCAAGCACCCGTTCTTCATATTCTGTTGAAGAGGCAATTTGGGATTCCTGCTCCACAAATTGCGCTACCTCTTCTCGCATCGATTCAAATATGGCATCTACTTTCTCTTTGGTGTTCATAACTCAGGTTTTGTTAGTTCACCCTAAGTTACGGCTTTATGCCAATCCAGGGCTATTTGCGTAACCCCGAAGGGGTGATAGGCCACTGCCTGGGGCAACGCCCCAGGCATACGATGGCAGTTGGTTTAAGCCCTGTAAGGGCGGCACCCTGATTGTCTCGCCCCTTCGGTTCCAGGCCAAGGGCTATGGCCGACGGCGGCAGGCCTCAGCCTCCGGCCTTTTCCTAACCGGGGGCGTTACCCTGGCTGTAAAGGCCCCGCCCTTGCAGGGGCAGCACAGATTCGCAGGACTCTGTGCAATTTGTTATACACACAGTGAAGACGGCTTCAGAGGGTTGATAGAGCGTTTTGAAAGCATCGACGCCTTTAAAAAGTAAACTCTACAGGATAGGAATAGGATTTCTAAAGCCGGAAGGGAATGAAACTCCTATGGATAGGGCGCTTTTTGGTGGGGGAATTCTGTACAAAAACTGTAAAAAACTCAACTACTCAAAAATGTGGTTTTATCTGATAATCAAGGACTTGCAAAAAATAAATTAAAACAAAAACGCCATGTAAATCACTGATTTACATGGCGTTGCGATTAAGCGGTCCGGACGGGACTGTAACTCCTACTTTGAAATAATTTGTTTTTGCCATAAATTATTGATAATCAATACAATTAAAAATATTTATTCTTCATTTTAAAGCAAATAGTTGCAAGAAAAAGCGAAAAATGTTTAACCAATTGTTTAACCAACTCGACGGGATTTTGTAACTTTGGTATCATTACTAACAGTGCAAACCCTCGAAAAATGGCATCCGTAAAAGTTGTCCTCGTCAAAGAAAAAATCAACAAAAAAGGAGAAGCGCCGCTTTTCCTTCGAATCATCAAAGACCGCAAACCCAAGTACCTTGGATTGAGCATCTACCTTGTCCCCGAACAATGGGATGAAGTGAAGCAACGCATCCGAAAATCCCACCCCAACTCCGTCCGCCTCAACAACTTCCTCGCTCAAAAAATTGCCGAAGCCGAAGGCATCGCTTTCGAATTGGAGACCGAAAAGAAAAGTGTCTCCAGCCTGGCCATCAAGGAGAACATCAAAGGCAAGACTTCGCCCAGTTTCCTGAAATACTTCCAGGACTACATGGAGTTGCTGAAGGACACCAAAAAGTTGGGCACCCATGATAAATCCTATTCAGTTTACCTGAAACTCAAAACCTACCTGAAAGGCCGTGACTTGACCTTCGAAGAAGTCAACTACCACTTCCTCAAACAATACGAAAACTACCTCCGTAACAAATTGGGGAACACCACCAACACCGTTTACTCCAACCTCAAGATTTTCCGCAAACTGCTGAACGATGCCGTTCGGGAAGAAATCATTGAGCCTTATGCCAATCCATTTCCACGCTACAAACTCGCTTGGGAGAAAACAAGCAAAGAGTACCTGACCGACGAGGAAATCCAGTGGCTTGAGACGCTTCCATTGCCGGAAGACCAGGTCATCAACCACCACCGCAACATGTACATTTTTGCTGCTTATGCAGGTGGCCTGCGCATTTCGGATGTGTTGCAACTGAAATGGCATAATTTCAACGGTACGCACGTCACTATCACCACGCAGAAAACCAAAGAGCAGGTTTCCATAAAGCTGCCGAACAAGGCGCTGGAATACATCCAGAAATACCAGCGACCGGATTCCAGGCCCACCGACTTCATTTTCCCTTTCCTCAAAAATGATATTGACTATTCCAAGGGCGCCATTCTCTTCAATGCCATTTCCTCCAATACAGCTTATGCCAACAAGAACCTGAAAATCATTGCCGAAAAAGCAGGCATCGAAAAGCACATCAGTTTTCACACTTCCCGCCACACCTTCGCCACCCGTGCCTTGCGGAAGGGTATGCGCATCGAGTATGTTTCAAAACTGCTGGGGCATACGGCCATTAAAACCACACAGGTTTACGCCAAAATTGTTAACTCGGAACTGGATAAAGCTATGGACATTTTCAATGACTGACAGGAAGGTTATTTTATGAAACAAATTGTGTTTAAAATGCAATAAACTTCAAAAAGAAGTAAAATAATGCAATTATTAAAACAATTTGTTTTTATTGTATCCTTTCCCTTACCTTTGGCTCCACAACACGCTAAATGAAACATACTCTGTAAAAACTTAAAATCCATGAATGCCGTTATCCTGACCCAAACGCAGTACGAGGAGCTGGTCAACCACCTTGAAGACATCAAGCACAAGCTCAACGACCCGCAAAAAACATTCTTGGAGCAGTACCTCGACAACTCCGATTTCATCCGCATGATGAAAATCTCTCCCCGCACCGCCCAGACATGGCGGGACGAAGGCCTTATCTCCTTCTCCCAAATCGGCAAGAAAATTTACTACAAGATTGCCGACGTCGAGGCGTTCATCGAAAAGCATCACAAAAAGGCATTCAAAACGGAGAAGCTCTGAGCCGGATTTTTTCATCCTGAAAGGACCTGCTCACCCCCAGCGCATACATCCATTTTTCACCATTAAAATTTTCAAGCCATGATTATTTCAATCTTTCCATCGGGAGAGCGGGCATCTTATTGCCTGCCTCTGCCTAACATCATCCGGCACATCAAGACCGGGACTTACAAAGAAGCCGTTGCAAAAGCACGGCAGTTTTACCGTCAAATCGAAGGAAGAGGCCTCCGGGAAGCACTCGGATACATTCCCTGCTTTTCTCCATCGGGTCATTTCAAAGGTTTGTTGCGCCGGGAAAGCCTCATAAGTTTCAGCGGTTGTATTTTACTTGAAACGGAATGTATCCCGAACGACCTGCTGACGGAAGTCCGCCAAATCCTTGAAAATGACCCTTTCACAATGGCATGTTTTCAGAACGTCCAGGGCGATAGGCTTGAAATCATCGTCCGCACCGGCGGCACGATTGAAAATTACCAGCAATACTTTCAGCAACTTTTGGAATACTTTGAACTACGGTTGCCTGTCTCTTTGAACCCGGAACCAGACTACCCGTACCGGCTTTGCAGCATGTCGTTCGACCCGCTTGCTTACTTCAATCCCGGTGCATCGAATTTCCCGGCAACGCTTTCTGCGCCACCCCCAAGGCCACCTGTTCGCAAAGAACGCTTGGTGACGGTCAAGCCAGAATCAACCCGGCCACCAGTCCTGAACCCAGGATTTCCGGAGCTGCCTTCCGTCCGCATTCCCATGTCCACTTTCAACTAACGAACGATGCACAATGTCTCAAGACCGCAAACTGACCCTCTTTTACCACTTCAGCAAAGTCGCCGGGCATCGCACCCTCGAACAGCTTATCCAGGCGATTCAGGGCAACCACTTCAAAGACCAGGTTGCCCGAATCCGCCATTTGGCCGCTAAAGGCAAGGGTCAACAGGCCAGCAACCTCAAAAAGCAATTGCCTGCATTCACAGTTTCCGGTCATTTCAACGGCGGTCGCACCCTCGAACATTTGGTGGAATACACACATTTCATCGTCCTCGATTTTGACAAACTCGAACCTGCCCAATTGGAAAAGCTGAAATCAGAATCCCGCCAAGACCGTTTCTCCGTGGCCGGGTTCACGTCACCAAGTGGCAACGGCTACAAAATCGTCGTCCAGGTGGACAGCGATACGGAACACCATGCCGAGGCTTTCCAACAAGTTTCAAGATATTACACAGAATTGCTCTCCCCCCAATTGGGGGGAGCCGGAGGGGTGCTTGACCGTTCCGGCAAAGACATCACCCGCCTCTGCTTCCTATCCCACGACCCGGAAGCCTGGTTCAAACCCAGGAAAGAAATTTTTCCCGTGCTCACCGCCTTGTCATCTGCCGTAGGTTGTCATTCCCGGAGGGAACCTGCTCACGTCTCGTCGGCTTGTCTTCCTCGCAAAGAACCTGCTCAAGTCCCGCAGGCGAACGAGCAACCAACAACGTTCAACGAACTACTAAAACTTACCCAGTCCAAAACCACCTATACCCCCGGCAACCGCAACAATTTTCTATACCTCTTCGCCAGCAACGCCAACCGTGCCGGCATCTCCGAAGCCGACACCCTTGCCTTCGCTCAACAGCAATTCATCGACCTTGATACCAAAGAAATCCGCCAATCCATCACCAGCGCCTACAAGCACCACGCCGCTGAACATGCCACCGCTGCTTTTCATCCCGACCAAAGGTCGGGACCCGTTCCATCCCAACCGCACAACGATGCCCCAACTCCCCCTCCTCCTGGAGAGACTGTCCCGAAACCAATTCGGGAGGGTAAGGGGGAGGCCGACCTCAATGACCTCCTATTAACCACCCCACTCCTCGATGACCAAATCTTCGCAAACCTCCCATCCCCACTCCTGGAAGGCTGCGAAGCCTTCGACGACCCACGGGAACGGGACGTCTTCCTCACCGGCGCTCTCGCTGTACTCTCCGGTTGCCTGAGCGGCATCGAGGGCGTGTACGACCGCCGCACCACCTACCCGAACCTCTTTGCTTTCATCATCGCCCCTGCCGCCAGTGGCAAGTCTGCCCTCACTTTTGCCAAGCAACTCGGCGATTCCGTCCACAAATCCCTGCTCCAGGAAAACGAGCTCGCCATGCAGCAATACCGCCAGGAGCTTGCCGATTACAAACTCCTCATGTCCAACTACAAACGGGGCAAGACCCTGCCCCAGGAGCCCGAAAAACCGCCCTTCAAAGTCCTGTTCATCCCCGCCAACTCCTCCTCGGCGATGGTCATCAAACACCTGAGGGACGGCGGCGGCACGGGCATCATGTGCGAGACCGAAGCCGACACGCTCGGCAACGTCCTCAAGCAGGACTGGGGCGGTTACTCCGACTTGCTCCGCAAAGCCTTCCATTTTGAAAAAATCAGTTACTCCCGCAAGGGCAGCAACGAGTTTTTTGAAATAGACCAGCCCCGCCTCAGCGTCGCCATCAGCGGAACGCCCAACCAAATCCTCAAGCTCATCCCCTCCGTCGAGGACGGACTGTTCAGCCGTTTCCTGTTCTATTGCTATGCCGTCCAGCCCAACTGGCGGGATGTCTCTCCTGCTACCGGGGGTATCAATCTCACAGAGCACTTCTCCCGGCTCTCCGAGCGAACCCTCGAAATAACCCGCTTCACTTTGGAGAATCCCGTCCTGTTCCAACTAACGCCAGAACAATGGCAAAACCTCAACGAGCGCTTCACCCGATTGCTACAGGAAACCAACGCCTTCTTCGGGACGGAAAGCCTGTCGAGCATCAAGCGCCTCGGCGCCATCCTTTTCCGCATTGCCATGACGCTCACCGCCTGCCGCCGCTTCGAGAATGCCGATGCCTCGGAAACAGCTACTTGTGAAGATGTTGATTTTCAAGCTGCTTCCTTGCTGGTGGAGACTTACCTGCAACATGCCCTGTTTTTATTTGAAAAATTGCCGAGGGAAGCGGTATCCGCCTTTAATCAACTGCCAAACCACAAGCGGGAGCTATTTAAAAAATTGCCTCCCCAGTTTCAACGGAAAGAAGCCATCCAACTGGGCGAAAGCCTCGGCATGAGCGATAGCACGGTGGATAGATTTCTGAAAATGCTAACGGAAGCGGGATGGCTGGCACAGCAGGAATATGGTAGTTATGCCAAAGTGACAAAGTTGACAAAGTGAGGATGGTGACATTATCACTTTGGCAACTTTGTCACTTTGGCAGCGAATTTCAATACGCCCGGTTTGCACCACACACCTTTTCCCGTTACCTTTGCCGCTCGATGAAAATAACCATCCACCTATTCACCGTCTATATGTTCGCCTTGTCGCTCGTGCCCTGCGGCGACGGCGGTGGTGGTATCGTGGAAATTGCCAACCATTTTTTCGGCATCGAACACCAGGATGCTTCTGACCACGAGCAACATTCCAATACATGCAACGACGACCTTTGCTCGCCTTTCTGCATTTGCAGTTGCTGTTCTTCGGTACTGGATTCCCCGGTCAAGCTGCCTTTTGTGGTCAGGTCGCTTGCCTCCATTCCCGGCACGAAACCTTCTTTCGTTCCCAATTTCATCCATTCCTCCTTTCCAGCCTTCATCTGGCAACCGCCGCAGTTTTGTTAGACCGTTTTTAGCAGGACACCCATGCCTGCCCCTCTCGCATTTACAGGTTTAACAAAACATTAATTTCAATATGTTCGATAAAATTATCGCTTATTCGATACAGAATAAGTTCGTTATAGGGCTATTGGTAGCCGCCCTTATCGTGTGGGGATTGTTTTCCCTGCGCCAGCTACCCATTGATGCCGTGCCCGACATCACCAACAACCAGGTACAGGTCATCACCATTTCCCCGACTTTGGCCACCCAGGAAGTAGAGCAGTTCATTACGACACCCATTGAGCTATCCCTGCAAAATATCCAGCAACTGGTCGAGATACGCTCTATTTCCCGTTTCGGATTATCAGTGGTGACGGTGGTATTTGAGGAGGATATGGATGTATATCTCTCCCGGCAACTGGTCGGGGAATACCTGAAAGAGGCCGAGGCCAATATCCCCGATGGGCTGGGCACCCCCGAAATGGCCCCTATTTCCACGGGGCTGGGGGAAATCTACCAATACGTCGTCCGGCCGGAAGAAGGGTACGAAGAACAATACCCCCCCACGGAACTGCGCACAATCCAGGACTGGATTGTGAGACGCCAGCTTTCCGGGATTGAAGGTGTAGTGGAAGTCAACACGATGGGCGGTTTCCTCAAGCAGTACGAGGTGGCCGTGAAACCCAACCTGCTCAAATCCATCGGCATCAGCATCACCGATGTGTTCGATGCATTGGAAAACAGCAACGAAAACACGGGCGGGGCCTACATCGAAAAGAACCCGAGCACCTACTACATCCGCACCAACGGCATCGTCAAAACACTGGCCGATATTGAGAACATCGTGGTGGACGTGCGCAATGGCAGGCCCATTTTGATAAAAGACGTGGCCACCGTCCAGTTTGGCAAAGCCCCCCGCTACGGTGCCCTGACCCGTGACGGCGAAGAGGCCGTAGGTGGCCGGGTGATGATGCTCAAGGGCGCCAACTCGGCAGCCGTCACCGACCGGGTGAAGGAGCGGGTGGTACAAATCCAGAAATCGCTGCCCGAAGGGGTGGTCATCGAGCCTTACTTAGTGCGGGACAAACTGGTGTCCACGGCCATCGGCACGGTGAAGAAAAACCTGCTGGAAGGCGGCCTCATAGTCATTTTCATCCTGGTGCTGATGCTGGGAAACTGGCGGGCGGGGCTTATCGTCGCTTCCGTCATCCCGCTGTCCATGCTGTTTGCCGTTTCGATGATGAACGTGTTGGGCATCTCCGCCAACCTGATGAGCCTGGGGGCGATAGATTTCGGGCTGATAGTGGACGGGGCGGTCATCATCGTGGAGGCGATTGTCCACCGCTTGCAAGTGGGCTTTGCGGGGCAAAAACTGACCGCCGCCCAGATGGACAAAGAGGTGCAGACCGCCTCCATCAAAATCAGGAGTTCGGCGGCCTTCGGCGAAATCATCATCCTGATGGTCTATATCCCCATCCTTGCACTGGTGGGCATCGAGGGCAAAATGTTCAAGCCCATGGCGGAGACCGTCATGCTGGCCATCAGCGGGGCTTTGGTGCTGTCACTTACCTACGTGCCGATGATGTCCGCCCTGTTTTTGAACAAAAAAATCAGCGACAAAAAGACCATTGCCGACCGCATCATCGCCTTCAACCAAAGGCTGTACACCCCTGTGCTGCGCCTTGCACTGCGCTTCAAGGCCGCATTCGTGCTGGCCACCGTGGCCCTGTTTGCCATCAGCCTGTTTGTTTTCAGCCGGATGGGGGGCGAATTCATCCCCACGCTGGAGGAAGGCGATTTGGCCATGCAGCAAATCCTGCCGCCCGGCACCTCGCTGTCGCAGAGCATCGAGATGTCCAAGATGATTCAGAAAAAACTGATGAATGATTTTCCTGAAATCCAGGACGTGGTCACCAACATCGGTGCGGCCGAGATACCCACCGACCCGATGCCCGTCGAAATCGGGGACTATGTGATGGTGATGAAACCCAAGGATGAGTGGACTTCTGCATCCACCAGGCAGGAGATGTTTGAAAAAATCGAAAAATCGCTGAGCGTCATCCCCGGCGTGGGCTACGAGTTTTCGCAGCCCATCCAGCTCCGCTTCAACGAGTTGATGACCGGCTCGAAGGCAGACATTGCCATCAAGCTGTACGGGCAGGATTTGGACCTGCTGTACAGCAAGGCAAAGGAAGCCGAAAAGGTCATCAATCGGATTGACGGCGTGGGCACGGTCAATGTCGAGCAGACCATCGGCATGCCGCAAATCATCATCAATTTCAAGTACGACAAAATGGCGCAGTACGGCCTGCAGGTGAAGGAGGTCAACCAGGTCGTCAGGGCAGCATTCGCCGGGGAAAGCGCCGGGATAGTTTACGAAGGCGAAAGGCGCTTCGATTTGGTGGTGCGCCTCGACGAAAGCTACCGCCAGGACCTCGACAACGTGCAGAACCTGTACATCACGCTGGACAACGGCACACAGGTGCCGCTGCAAGCGGTCGCCGATGTGGAACTGATTGACGCCCCCATGCAGATTTCACGGGAAAACACCAACCGCCGCATCGTCATCGGCGTGAACGTGGGGGATACCGATGTCGAAACGCTGGTGGAAAAAATCCAGGCGGCGCTCGATGCCGAAATTGATTTGCCGTCGGGCTATTACTTCACCTACGGCGGCCAGTTTGAAAACCTCAAAGCCGCCAATGCCCGCCTGATGATTGCGGTGCCGATTGCGCTGGCGCTCATTTTCATCCTGCTCTTTTTCACCTTCGGCTCGCTGTCGCAGGCCGCCCTTATTTTCACCGCCATCCCCCTTTCCGCCATCGGCGGCATCTGGGCGCTGGAACTCCGGGGCATGCCTTTCAGCATTTCGGCGGGCATCGGATTTATCGCCCTGTTCGGGGTGGCGGTGCTGAACGGCATCGTGCTGATTGGCTATTTCAACCAATTGAAAGAGGAAGGGATGACCGATATCCGGGAGCGCATCATCAAGGGGACGAGCGTCCGGTTGCGGCCCGTCCTGATGACGGCCTCGGTGGCCTCGCTGGGCTTTTTGCCTATGGCGCTTTCCAACTCCGGTGGGGCGGAAGTGCAGCGGCCGCTGGCTACCGTCGTGATTGGCGGGCTGATAACTGCGACCTTCTTGACACTGGTCGTCCTGCCGATTCTGTACAGTTGGCTGTCCAAATGGAAAGAGCAAAAAAGCAGGGCATCGCTGCCCCCGGCCGGGGCAATGGTTTTGCTGCCGCTACTGTTCTTCGGCTTGCAGGCCCAGGCCCAGCAAAGGCCCATCACGGCTGACGAAGCGGTGCAAACGGCGCTGGCCAACCACCCTTCCGTCCGGGCCGCCAACCTGCAAATCCAGACCAGCCAGGCCCTGCAAAACCTGCCGTACAGCCCCGGGACGACGGAAATCAACTACCAGGGCGACGGGCTGTTCCGGGAGAACGGGCAGCGGGTCAACCAGGTCGGTTTTCTGCAAAACCTGCCCAACCCGGCCGTCAACAGGGCCGGCAATGCTTTGCAGGACGAGGTGGTGAAATCGAACACCCTGCAAAAGTCGCTGACCGAGGCCGAGCTGCGCCTCCAGGTGCGGCAGGTGTACTTCGACCTTCAGCAAAAAATGGAACTGAGGGCGCTCTACCAACGGCTTGCCAGCACTTATTCCGGCTATTTTGAAATAGCACAAAAACGGGTGGAAGTGGGCGCCGCCAATGCCATTGAAACGCTGACCATCCAATCGGCCATGAACGAGTACCGGCTGTTGGAGCGGCAGGCCGGCATGGAAATATCCACCCTGGAGCAACAGCTCAAGGTGCTGCTGAACACGGACGAAAACGTGACCGCCACCGATAGTTTGCAGATGCTCCCTTATGCCCCACAAGCTGGCATCAACACCTTGCGGGTACAGTTGGCACAACAGGAAGTGGAGGTGGAACAAGCCCTCGTGCCGGTGATTAAATCGGGCATGAAACCCAGTTTCAACATCGGCTACGCCGCCCAGAACTACTTCGACGGCGGGTGGCTGTACGGGGCACAGGCAGGGGTGCAGGTACCATTGTTCAACAAGCCGGTAAAAAAACGGCTGGAAGCCCAGCAGTTGCAGGTGGAAGTGGCCAACGCCCGCTACGAAGCCGAGCGCCTGAACGCCGGGCGGCAGTTGCTCTCCGTTGACAATTCCATCCGGCTCTATGCGGAGGGGGCCAATTATTACCGGGAACAGCTTTCGACCATCAACCCGGAAATCGAGCGGATATCCGAACTGAATTACCAGGCCGGGGAAATATCCTACCTCGAACTGCTCAATACCTTGAAACTCCTGGCCAACAACAACAAGAGCTATTGGGAACAGGTGCTGGCGCACAACCAGGCGGTGGCGCTTTATCAATTTCTTTCAAATCAATAAAATCATTTTTCAAGATGAAAATCATCCATAATTCAATCCTGTCAATCTTGTCCATAACGGCCCTGCTGCTGCTCTTTTCCTGCGGCGACGGCCACACCGAAGGCGACGGCCACAATCACGGCAATGAAACAGCAGCCGAGGGGCACGGCGAGGAAGAGGAGCATCAGGAAGGGGAAATCCACCTCACGCCGGAACAGATAAAAACCATGAACATCCAGTTCGGCGGCGTTTCACAAATCAAAATCAACGACTTCGTGAGCGCAACGGGGACTTTGGGCCTGCCCCCGAATGCCCTGACTTCAGTGAGCGCAAAAGCAAGCGGTTTTATCAAAGACAGCAAAAAGTACGTGGAGGGCATGTACGTGAAAAAGGGCGTGGTCATGGCCTATCTGGAAAACCCGGAGTTCATCCAGCACCAACGGGAATACCTCGAAACGGCTGCCGAACTGACCTACCTGCGCCAGGAACTCGAACGCCAGCAGACGCTGGTGGACGCCAATGCCGGGGTGAAAAAAAACCTGCAAAAACTGCAATCGGAGGTCGGCGTGAAAACGGCCACCCTGAAAGGGATTGGCAAGCAACTGGCCTACCTGGGCATCAACGTCTCCAGCCTGTCGCCCGACAACATCGTAGAACGGATTGCCATTGTGGCCCCCATGACGGGCTACATTACTTCCATCAAAATGCACGACGGCATGTACGTCGCCCCCGAACTGGAACTCATGGAGATTGTCAACGAAGACCATCTGCACCTCGAACTGGATGTTTTTGAAAAAGACATTGCCCAGGTGAAGGAAGGGCAGCGAATCAGCTACACTGTCCCGGCCTTGGGCAATAAGGTGTATGAGGGCGAAGTGAACATCATCGGCAAGGAGTTCAATACCGGGAATAAGACCGTCCGCATCCACGGGCATCTGGAAAAAGTGCGCCCCAAGTTCATCAAAGACCTCTTCATCGAGGCAAAAATCTGGCTCACCGACCAGACGGTTCAGGCCGTGCCGGAAAAGGCAATCATCAAAGACGGTGCTTCCTCCTATGTCTATGTGGCAGACGACCAGCAGGGCGGCGATGAGGTCAAGTTTGAAAAAGTGATGGTCATCCCCGGCGTTACGGACAAAGGTTTTACCTCCATCAAGCTGCTTGATTCGTTACCCGCAGGGATGAAAATCGTGACGGAGGGGGCATTCTTCGTGTATGCCCAATCGAAAGCCGGGGAGTTGGAGCACGAGCATTGACCGAACACCCGGTGGCCGTTCCTACGGGGACAGCCACCGGGCCTGTTTTTCATTTTAAAACGCAAAAAAATCATGAAAGAAATAAAAGCATTCATCAAGCCATCGAGGGTCACCAATGTGGTGGAAGCCCTCGAAAAAGCAGGCTTCGACAGCGTGACCATCTCCAAAGGCGAAGGGACCGGCACCCACGAACGCCCCGATGCCAGCCTCAACCTGGAGTTCTTTTTCACCAATAGCGAAATCATCAAACTGGAACTGGTCTGCCAGAACGAGGAAGCCCAGGAGGCCATCCGGTTGATTTGCGAAAACGCCCGCTCGCCCGAACCCGGCGACGGCATCATCTACCTGACCGAAATCGAGGATGCCTACCGGATTAAGTCGGGGGAATCGCTCAAGCGGTATGATTTGTAAAGGGAGCGTACCATAAATCTTGAAATCAAAAGAAGTTCAGTTTTGCGGAAAAGCTTCATGAACATTCAGGTCTCAAAACGTTCAGCAAGTACTAAATCTGAAGAAATGGAAAAAACCATTTTCAAAATCCCCGGCATGGACTGCCCTTCCGAGGAACAGCTCATCCGCCTGAAACTGGAGCCGGTAAAAGCGGTGCAATTCCTGCAATTCGACCTCGCAGGACGCAAGCTCACGGTGTACCACGAAAATGGCCTACCGGTCATCGAGCAATCGTTGGCAGGTCTTGACCTGGGCGCCGAGCGTCTTTCCTCCCAACCGGCGGAAGCGTTGCCCGGCAACGAAAAACCGGCGGCTGAAAGCAGGCTTCTCTGGATGGTGCTCGCCATCAATGGCGCTTTTTTTATTGTAGAAATGGCAACAGGGCTGATTTCCGGTTCCATGGGCCTGGTGGCCGACTCGCTGGACATGCTGGCGGATGCCATCGTCTATGGATTGAGCCTTTGGGCGGTGGGAAAAGCATACTCCTCCAAGCAGCGGGTCGCCACCATCAGCGGTTATTTCCAGCTTGCGTTGGCCCTGCTCGGTATCGTTGAAACGGTACGGCGGTTTTTGGGCCAGGGCGACGTGCCGGCATTTCAGATCATGATAGTCATTTCGCTGCTCGCCCTGGCGGGAAATGCCGCCTCGCTTTGGCTGCTCAACCGTTCCAAGAGCGGGGAGGCGCACATCCAGGCCAGTAAGATTTTTACCTCCAACGATGTGATTATCAACATCGGGGTGATTATCGCCGGGGTGCTGGTTTACCTGACGTCTTCCCGGCTGCCCGACCTCGTGGTGGGGAGCATCGTTTTTCTAATCGTCATCCGGGGGGCTTTCAGGATATTGAAGTTGGGGAAATGACCACAGGAAATAGCAATTTTTAGACTATGAAAAATTCAACCACCATCATCGGTAGTGCCGCCGCACTCGTGCTGGCAACAAGTTGTTGTTGGCTGCCGTGGCTCGCCCTCGCATTCGGCG
This sequence comes from Bacteroidota bacterium, assembly GCA_963169455.1. Lineage (GTDB taxonomy): Bacteria > Bacteroidota > Bacteroidia > Chitinophagales > Saprospiraceae > JACJYE01. Next base: position 24,379 of record CAUJDW010000103.1, read on the forward strand.
GTGCTGCCGGGCTATCATCTCTTACAGCGGGATTGGAAAAATGGAACGGCTTGTTCATGGCGCTCGGCATTGCATTGGCAGCTTGGTCGGGCTGGCAATTATGGCAGAAAAGAAAAACAGCCCCATCAGCAGGAAACATTGTGCTGAAAAGCAGGCTAACCTGTCCAGACTGCGGTTTCCAAAAAACGGAAAACATGCCCACCGATGCCTGTCAGTTTTTCTACGAATGTGAAAACTGTCACAGCCTGTTGAAGCCCAAACCTGGCGACTGTTGTGTGTTTTGCAGTTATGGCGATGTGAAGTGCCCACCAGTGCAGGCAGGACATAATTGTTGTTGAATCTTAAAATCCACCATCATGAAAAAACTTCTTTACACCTTCCTTTTTTCGGCGGTCATTTCGGCTGCCGCCTTTTCGCAAGACGAGCCACTGCCCAGAGGTTTTTCTCCGGAAGAACTTATCTGGCTTTCAGAAAACAAGCCCGTGCCCGGCGCTGCCGCCTTCGGCATCACCGAACCGCCCACGCTGCCCGTGCGGGCAATGGCAGAATGGGAAGAAATGCAGGCAGTGGTCGTCACTTGGCGCAGCTATAAACCCATCCTGGCTCAAATCGTGCAGGCGGCGAAAGAAGAAGTCCGGGTCGTCATTGTCAACAGCAACCTCGCTACCTGCCAAACGGAACTGACCAACTTCGGAGTGGACTGGCAATCGGACAACGTAGAGTTCATGCAAGCGCCGAGCAACAGCGTCTGGATTCGGGACTACGGCGCAAACCCGATTTACCTGAACGGTGTGGACTCGCTGGCGCTGGTGGATTGGATTTACAACCGACCCCGCCCGCTCGATGATATCATCCCCGATGCGGTGGGCGACTATTTCGGGCTGCCTGTTTACAGCACTACCGTGGCGCCCTACGACCTGACGCACCCCGGCGGCAATAATTTCTCGGATGGTATGGGGACTAATTTTTCCTCAAAATTAATTCTCGATGAAAACGGGCCGCTCAACCAATGGGGCACCAGCAACCACACGGAGGAAGGCGTGGACAGCATCATGGAGCGGTTCTACGGCATTGACCGATATGTCAAATTCACCAACCTGCCATATGACGGCATCCACCACATTGACATGCACATGAAGCTGCTGAACGAAACGACCCTGCTCGTCGGCGAGTACCCGGAGGGCGTACCCGACCGTGACCAAATCGAGGCGAACATCCAGTACCTGCTGGACAATTTCACCACGCCGTTCGGGACACCGTACAATGTGGTGCGCATCCCGATGCCGCCCCAAAACGGACAGTATCCAAGTGCCGGGGCGCCGCTGCGCACTTACGTCAATTCGTTCATCGTCAATAAAACCGTGTTGCTGCCGACCTACGAGGAACAATACGACACGACTGCGCTGCGCATCTGGCAGGAAGCTATGCCAGGGTACAATATCGTGGGCATCAATTGCAACAGTATTGTCCCAGCAGGCGGGGCTATCCATTGCATCGTGAAAGAGGTGGGGGTACAAGACCCGCTACTCATCCAACACAACCCTTTGGACGACATCGTTGGTGCCAACCCGCCCGGCTACGAGGTGAACGCCTGGATACGCCACCGAAGCGGAATCGCCGGTGCGACGCTTTTTTACACCACAGATACCACTGCCGCTTATCAAAGCCTCGACATGGTGCTTGCCGAGCCCGACAGCAACCGCTGGTCGGTGTCTATTCCGCAGCAGCCGGAAGGCTCGACGGTGTATTACTACATCCACGCCACTGCCAATTCCGGCAAGCAGGTCGTGCGCCCGCTGGTGGCGCCGGAAGGTTACTTCGATTTTTACATCCACCCGGCAACGGCGGCAGAGGAAGTGCAAACATCCTCGCTCGGCAAGGTTTTCCCCAACCCGGCAAGCGCCCTCACCTGTATCCCGGTAGAGGCTACCATTGCCGGGGAAGCCGTCATCGAAATCAGCGACCTGTTGGGCAGGAAGGTAGAGACGGTTTTTTCGGGAAAACTTCCGGCGGGCGTTTCCCGGCACTATTTCCGGGCGGACGGGCTGGCGGCGGGCGTCTATCAGGTCGTGCTGCGCAGCGAAGGCGACGTACAGGCACAAAAAGTCATTGTCAAATGAGCAATCATATTTCTTCACTATTAAAATCATCCAATGATGAAAAAACTGGCCCTACTTTTCACTGCCCTGCTTGCCTGCACCTTTGCCTTCGGGCAGGATGAAATTTGGATAAACCCCGATACTGCCTACGCAGAAGCGGATGCAACGGCGGCAGAAATCGAAGCCGTCTCGTCCATCTACAATGCCTCCGGTTTCGAACTGGACGTGTACTGGCAGCGGGATACCACCGAGCTGCCGCCGGGCTGGAGCGTTGATTTTTGTGAAAAAAACGGCTGCTTCCCCGCTTCGGCGCAGGACACCATTTTTACCATAAGCCAAAAGGAAAATGCGCCGCTGTCGGCGGTTTTCCGACCCAACGGCATCCCCGGCACGGGCTGGATGCGGGTCAGGCTGTATTCCGGCAGTTCGGGTTTGCATTTTGAGAAGAAGGCGGTCTTCATCTCTACCGCAAACGGCGAGACGGCAACCGGGGAGGAAGAAATTGCCACGGGCATCGCACTTTTTCCCAACCCGGCTGACAGGGAGTTAACGGTCGTGGCCGCCGATGCCAATTTCAAGGGAAGCTGGACGGTGGCGAACGCTGCCGGGCAAACGGTGCTGACCCAACCGAATGCACCTGCGATAGGGCAGTTGGATGTCTCCACGCTATCAGCGGGTTTGTATATTCTACATGTTCGGACGAAAGATGGGCGGCTCGTGGCTGCAAAAAAGTTTTCCGTACAGTAGGCCTGTTTTTATAAAACACCGGCTGGTCTGCTGGCATGTACCTTGGCAGTTGACCCCGGCAAACCCAAATGCAGCGCCCATTGAACTTACCAAACCTGTCATCCTTTCCAGGTAAATCTTTTTCATACAACACTCATCATGAAAAAACTCAAACTCGACATCCCCCTCCTCCTCTCGGAAATACCCGACGAAAAAGATGCCTGCGTCGAGCGCCTCATTTCCATTTTGGAGGATAAAGACGGCATCGAAAAAGCCCACGTCAAGGACGGCGACCCGCCCCTGTTGTGCATCCACTACGACCCTGACCGCCTGCCGCTGGAAAAGGTGAAAGCCATCGCCCGGCAGAGCGGGGCAGAACTCACCGGCCGCTTCGGCCACCTCCTGCTCGACGTGCAGGGCATCCGCCACCAGCGCCATGCCCGGCAGGTGGGCGAAACGCTCGAACGGCAGCCCGGCATCGTCGAGTCCGTGGCCTCTGCCGCCGGAACATTGCGCATCGAGTTCGACTCGCAGCAAACCGACCTGCAAAAAGTCGAAGCTGCTGTCCGAAAGGCGGGGCTGACCATTTCGGAAAAAAAGCCCGGCGAACATCACGACCACAAACCTGGAGAAAAGCACGAACACGGGGAAGGCGAAGAAGAAGGCCATGCCCACGGCGGCATCTTCGGCGAAAAAACCGAAATGATTTTTGCCATGCTGAGCGGGGCGCTGCTCGGCATTGGGTTCGGGCTGTCGTTCGTGGAAGGTTTGCCCGGCTGGGTAACGCTGGCCTGCTACATCGGGGCCTACTTTTTCGGAGGTTTTTTCACGGCGAAGGAGGCTTTTGAAACCATTCGCCGGGGCGGTTTTGAAATTGATTTCCTGATGCTGGTGGCGGCAGCCGGGGCAGCTATATTGGGCGAATGGGCGGAAGGAGCGTTCCTGTTGTTCCTGTTCAGCCTCGGCCATGCGCTGGAACATTTTGCCATGGAAAAAGCGAGGAAGTCCATCGCTGCGCTGGCAGACCTCGCCCCGCCGACGGCGCTCGTAAAACGCAACGGCGGCACGGTGGAAGTGGGCATCGAAGAATTGAAAATCGGCGACCTCATCGTCGTCAAGCCCAACACCAAAATCGCCGCCGACGGCGTGGTGGTGAAGGGAGAAAGCGCCGTCAACCAGGCACCCATCACGGGCGAGAGCGTGCCAGTGGACAAATTTCCGTCCCCAAATTCCGACAAGGATTTCAAGGATTTAAGCGCCATTCCCGCCGAACACCGAGCCTTCGCAGGGGCTATCAACGGCGCTGGCGTATTGGAAGTAAAGGTGCTGAAAGAAGCCAAAGACAGCACCCTTTCCCACCTGATAAAACTGGTGAAGGAAGCTGAAACCCAGAAGTCGCCGACGCAGCTTTTCACTGACCGCTTCGAGAAGTGGTTCGTGCCTGCCGTGCTGGTGCTTGTCTTGTTGCTTTGCTTCGCTTTCTTGGTGATGGATGAGCCGTTCAGTCAAAGTTTTTACCGGGCAATGGCGGTGCTGGTCGCCGCCTCGCCCTGTGCCCTGGCCATTTCGACGCCGAGCGCCGTGCTGGCAGGCGTGGCGAGGGCGGCGAGAGCGGGCATGTTGATAAAAGGCGGCGCTCCGCTCGAAGATTTGGGGCAACTGACCGCCATCGCTTTCGACAAAACCGGAACGCTGACGGAAGGCAAACCCAAGTTTACCGGGGCTGTCCCGTTCGGCGAAACGGGCAAGGAAGACCTGCTGAAAGTGGCGCTGGCTGTGGAGCAAACGAGCGACCACCCGCTGGCCGCCGCCATCGTGGAAGGCGCAAAAAAAGAACTCGACGGCAAAACTGTTCCCGAAGCGCAGGACCTGCAGGCCATCACCGGCAGGGGCGTGAAAGCAAAATTTGAGGGCAAAACCGTCCACATCGGCAATCGGGAACTGTTCGAGGAGTTGACCGGAAAGCCCGTTCCCACCGACCTTTCCCAAAAAATGGAGGAACTCGAAAACGAGGGTCACACCGCCATGATAGTCCACCGGGGCGACCAATACCTCGGCATCATTTCGGTCATGGACGTGGCCCGCCCGGAGGCACAGGCGACGCTGGCGACGCTGAAAACCCTCGGCATCCGCCGCATGATTATGCTGACGGGTGACCACCAGCGAGTGGCAGATGCGGTCGCTAAATCCATCGGCATCACCGACCCGCTCGGCAACCTGATGCCCGAAGACAAAGTGGAAACCATCGAAAAACTGCGGCAGGAAGAAGGCAAAGTCGCCATGGTCGGCGACGGCGTGAACGACGCCCCCGCCCTCGCCAAAAGCACGGTCGGCATTGCCATGGGCGCTGCGGGCAGCGACGTGGCGCTCGAAACCGCTGACATCGCCCTCATGGGCGACAAACTGGAAACACTGCCCTTTGCCATCGGCCTGAGCCGAAAGGCCCGCAGCATCATCCGACAAAACCTCTGGATTAGCCTCGGCATGGTCGCCGTGCTGATACCGCTGACCATTTTGGGGATTGCGGAGATAGGCCCCGCCGTCGTTGCGCACGAAGGCTCGACACTGGTGGTGGTGGGGAATGCGCTGCGGTTGTTGGGGTATAAACAAAACAATCATGGATAGTATCACGCAAGCTGTGCTGGGCGCAGCCATAGGAGAAGCCGTTTTAGGCAAAAAAACCGGGGGCAAAGGGGCCATCCTCGGCGCAGCCGTCGCCACCATCCCCGACCTCGATGTGGCGCTCTACCTTTTTTATGACAAGTTTGAAATGTTGAGCATCCACCGGGGGTACAGCCATTCCATTTTGTTCAGTATCGTCGGTGCGTTTTTGATTGCCTATATTTTGCAAAGGATAAAATGGACTAAAACGGTGGGCTATTGGCGGCGCTGGGTTTTCACTTGGCTGGCCTTGTTCACCCATATATTGCTGGATACTTTTACGGCTTACGGCACACAATTGTTTTTGCCATTTTCTGATAAACGGATAGGTTTCGACAGCGTTAATGTCGTTGACCCAGTCTATACTTTGCCGTTGATTTTCGGATTGTTTTTCAGTCTTTTTGTTTTTAAAAACAGGCCGTCGAGACCTGTAGGCAACTATGTTGGGTTGGCCATTAGCACCCTTTACCTATTGGGCACTTTGGGGATAAAAAACAGGGTGGAGCAACATTTCCGGGCAGAATTGGCAGAACAAAATATTCCTTATAACTCCCTGCTCACCATGCCCGTCGGCGTGGCCAATATCAACTGGTACGGCGTTGCGAAAACCAGGGACGGCCTGTACATGCACAAATATTCCATCCTCAAAAACGAACGGCTTCCCTTTGAATATTTCTCCACCAACGACCATCTGCTGGAAGGGGTAAACCCAATGTGGGTGGACAGGATGAAATGGTTTGCCAAAGGGTTTTACACGGTCGAAAAAGACGGGGATACATTGCGGTTTTACAATTTGCAGGTGGACATGCGGGGCATCGTGCAGGATGGCAATACCAAAGCCCCGACGGCAGGGTATTTTGTGATGGTCCCCCATGCGGACGGCGGGTTTGGGTTTTCAGCGGGGACGCATAGGGTGGAATGAAACACCATTCATGCTGAGGTTTGGATAGCCAAGGACCGTTCACAAAAATCACCCCGCTTGCAGTGGTGTTTGCGGAACGTCCTCGGCGCCTTATGGTGTCTGGTTGGAAAATGGCTACTACAAGGTGGTTATTACCAAGTCGGGTGAGTTGGGGGCAATTATCTTGATTTTCGGTTGGCTGAGTAAATTCGTTACTATTTTCAGTGACCGGAGTCTGTTTTGCCCCACATTTTGCAACAATCGTCCATAATTTCATAAAGCATTATTCCATTTAAACCTTTACTTTTGCAGTGATTTTTGAATCAATGGCAGCTAAGTTCCTACATATCATCCTCGCATTGTCGGTTCTGTTCAGCACGACCGGCTTCACCTTGAGCAAACACTTTTGCCAAAAAGAGTTGCAGGATGTGAGCCTGTTTGCGAAAGCGAAAAACTGCCAACATGCCAAAACGCCTCCTTGCCAAAGCACCAGCCACCATTGCTGTTCGCATTCCGATAAAGATGATAACGGCTGTTGCAACAACACCGCAAAGTATTACAAGCTCGACCAGGAAAAACAGGCCCAATCGCTTGAGTTCAAACCGTTAAAAGCCCCGGTATTGCTTGCAGCCGTCTTGGTCATCTTTAATATCGAACTGCCGGTTGACAAAACCCAATTTCTCACCTACCAAAACTACAAGCCGCCCATTGTCTGCGACGATTTCCAGTCCATGTTGCAGACGTTCCGTTTGTAATTAGCCATCAGTATGCACTTGCCGCTCGGTGAAACCCACCGCAGGGGCTAAAGTCGTTTGGTTTGCGCCGGCAACGGCGTGATTTATTTCAACCATAAATGATGGTTCATCATGCTTAACGGAACAATTCGGTTTTTCCTCGAAAACAAATTCGTCACCCTGCTGCTGCTGGTGATATTTATCGGGTGGGGCATTGCCACCGCCCCCTTTGGCTGGAAGACCTTCCTGCCCTCCGACCCCGTGCCTGTGGATGCCATCCCCGACCTCGGCGAAAACCAGCAAATCGTGTTCACCAACTGGATGGGGCGCTCCCCACAGGACATCGAAGACCAAATCACCTACCCGCTCACAACCTTCCTGCTTGGCATCCCCGGGGTGAAATCCATCCGGAGTTCCTCCATTTTCGGCTTGTCCAGCATCTACATCATTTTTGATGAAAGCATCGAGTTTTACTGGTCACGCAGCCGGATTTTGGAAAAACTCAACTCCCTGCCCTCCAACCTGCTGCCAACCGGGGTGCAGCCGTCGTTGGGGCCGGATGCCACTGCCCTGGGGCAGGTGTTCTGGTACACCATAGAAGGGCGTGATTCCGCCGGGAACGTCACCGGCGGATGGGATTTGAACGAAATCAGGACGGTGCAGGATTTTTATGTAAAATATTCCCTCAATGCCGTCGAGGGCGTCTCCGAAGTCGCCTCCATCGGTGGCCACGTCAAAGAATACCAGGTGGATGTGAACCCCGATGCCCTTAAAGCCTACAACATCCCCTTGACAAAGGTGATGGACGCTGTTAAAAAGTCGAACCGGGACGTCGGCGCAAAGACCATCGAAATCAACAAGGCGGAATACTTTGTCCGGGGGCTGGGCTACATCAAAAAAGTGGAAGACCTCGAACTGGCGGTCGTTGCGGTCAACAACAACGTGCCCATCCGTATCAAGGACATTGGCGTCGTGAAATTGGGCCCGGCTACCCGGCGGGGCCTGCTCGACAAGGACGGTGCCGAGGTGGTCGGGGGCGTGGTGGTTGCCCGCTACGGCTCCAACCCGCTCGCCGTCATCAACGGCGTCAAAGAAAAAATCAAGGCGACCGCCTCTGGCCTGCCAAAAAAGACCCTGGCCAACGGGACGGTGAGCCAATTGACTGTCGTGCCTTTTTACGACCGTTCCCAACTTATTCATGAAACCCTCGGCACGCTCGAACGGGCGCTCTCGCACGAAATCATCATCAGCATCATTGTGGTCATCGTGCTGGTGCTCAACCTGCGGGCATCGCTGCTCATCTCCAGCATGTTGCCTGTGGCGGTGCTGATGACCTTCGTCGTCATGCGCTACGCCGGGGTGGACGCCAACATCGTGGCCCTGTCCGGCATCGCCATTGCCATCGGCGTGATGGTGGACGTGGGGATTGTTTTTGTTGAAAACATCGTGCGGCACCTGGAACTACCGGAAAACCACGGGGTCCGGGGCAGGCGTCTGCTCGAAGTCATCTACGAGGCGACGGTCGAGGTCTCGTCCGCCATCACCACAGCATTGGCGACGACAGTGGTGAGCTTCTTGCCAGTTTTTGCGATGGAATCAGCGGAGGGCAAGCTGTTCAAGCCGCTGGCATTCACAAAAACCTTTGCGTTGGGTGCCTCCTTCGTGCTCGGCATCGTTGTGCTGCCCGCACTGGCGCACCTGGTGATGTCGTTGAATTTTGACAAAAAAAGGGTTCGTGGCATCTGGAACGTGTCGCTCATTGCCGCAGGCATCCTGTTCGCCATCGTTTATAAAACATGGCTGCCCGTATGGCTGGTAGTTATCGGTTTGAACAACCTGCTTGAAAACAAATGGCCGGAACGCTGGAAATCGGCGCCCAATTTTATCAATGTCGCTGTTGTTGTGCTGGTCGCCACTTTTTTCCTTGCGGAAGAATGGATACCACTTGGGCACAATAATTCGCTGTTTGTCAACTACCTTTTTGTGCTGATGCTACTCGGCATCATTCTCGGTGCGTTACTGTCCATTGTCCATTTTTACGAACCTGTTTTGAAATGGTGCCTCGTGAACAAAGGCAAGTTCATGCTTATCCCGCTGTTCACCATCCTGTTCGGGCTGGTTATCTGGCTGGGGTGGAACAATTCGTTCGGCTTTGTGGCAAAGGGCTTCGACAAGGTCGGCTGGAACGTACGCACCACCGGGTTTTGGAGCGCCATGACGCACAAATTTCCCGGCATGGGCAAGGAGTTCATGCCCTCGCTCAATGAGGGCAGTTTCCTGCTCATGCCCACTTCCATGCCGCACTCCGGGGTAGAGGAAAACCAACGGGTGGTGGCACAGCTCGACATGCTGCTGGCGAACATCCCCGAAGTGGAACTGGCGGTGGGCAAGGCCGGGCGTGCCGAAACGGCGCTCGACCCCGCCCCGATTTCGATGTACGAGAACGTCATCAATTACAAACCGGAGTTTTTAATCAATGAAGACGGAAAGCGGGAAACTTTCAAGGCGGATAAAAAAGAACGCTTCATTCTTGTTTCGGGCGATTCGCTCACGAACGAGGAAGCCCTGGAACGGGGTGTGAAACCTACCGAACTCATTCCCGACCCGGACGGCCAATACTTTCGCAACTGGCGCCCGAAAATCAAAAAACCTGCCGACATCTGGGACGAAATCGTGCGGGTGACCAAACTGCCCGGCGTCACTTCCGCCCCGAAATTGCAGCCCATCGAAACCCGCCTCGTCATGCTCCAGACCGGCATGAGGGCGCCCATGGGAATCAAAGTTTACGGCCCCGATTTGAAGACCATCGAGGATTTCGGGCTGAAGCTCGAAGCCATCCTGAAAGAGGTGCCTTCCGTAAAGTCAGAGGCCGTTTTTGCCGACCGCATCGTGGGCAAACCCTACCTCCACCTGAACATCGACCGTGCCGCTGCCGCCCGCTACGGGCTGAATATCGAAGACGTGCAGATGTTCATCGAAACCGCCATCGGCGGTATCGCCGTGACGAACACGGTGGAAGGCCGGGAGCGTTTCCCCGTGCGGGTGCGCTACCCCCGTGAGCTTCGGGACAACCCGGAGCGCATCAAAGAAATGCTGGTGCCGACCCCTGTCGGAGCGCAGGTGCCGCTCGGCGAACTGGTGGAAATTGAATATGTCCGTGGCCCGCAGATGATTAAAAGCGAGGATACATTCCTGACGGGTTATGTGCTTTTTGACAAAAAAGAGGGCTACGCAGAAGTGAATGTGGTAGAAGAAGCCACCCGTTTTATCCAGCAAAGGATTGACAATGGCGAGCTGACCGTGCCTGCCGGGGTGAGCTACCGGTTTTCCGGCAGCTACGAGAACCAGTTACGGGCGATGAAACGGCTGTCCATCGTCATTCCCATCAGCCTCGTCACCATCTTTTTGTTGCTGTTTTTCCAGTTTAAAACGGTCATCGCTTCGTCCATCCACTTTTCGGGGGTGTTCGTGGCGTTCGCCGGCGGCTTCATCATGCTCTGGCTGTACGGGCAGGACTGGTTCCTGAATTTCTCCATCGCCGAAGTGAGTATGCGGGAGTTGTTTCAACTGCACCCCATCAACCTCAGCGTGGCGGTCTGGGTGGGCTTCATCGCCCTGTTCGGCATCGCCACCGACGACGGGGTCATCATGGGTACGTACATCCACCAGGTCTTCGAAGAAAGAAAACCGCAGACCGTGCCGGAAGTGCGTGAGGCTGTTTTGATAGCAGGTAAAAAACGGGTACGCCCCGCCATGATGACGGCCGCCGTTGCCATCATCGCCTTGTTGCCCGTGCTGACTTCCACCGGGAAGGGTGCCGACATCATGGTACCGATGGCGATTCCGACATTTGGAGGGATGACAATCCAGTTGATGACGATGTTCGTGGTGCCGGTGTTGCAGGCGTATTGGCGGGAAACGGTAGTGAAAAAGCAGGCATCTTCAAGGGTGACGCCAAGCTGATGGCAATCAAGTTTTTTAACAAAAAATAAAAAATCATGCGCAGTATAATCATCATTATTTCAATCCTGGTTTCGGGAAGCCTTTCCGCCCAAACGCTGGACGACTACCTGAAAATCGCTGCCGAAAATAATCCCGGCATTAAGGCCCGGCAGACCGAGGTTCAGGCTGCCTTGCAAAAATTGCCGCAGGCAAAAGCATTGCCCGACCCAACGGTGAACGCTTCCTGGTTCATCCGCCCGATGATGCTGCCAATGGGCAACCAATTGGGCAGCATCTCGGCGATGCAAATGTTTCCCTGGTTTGGGGCGCTCGACGCCATGGAAAACGAGGCGGCACGGATGGCGGAGGTGAAACTCCAGGCGGTGCAGGTGGCACAAAACGAGCTGTTTTTCAAGGTAAAAAACGGCTGGTTTCCGCTGTTCGAGCTGGAGGAAAAAATCCGCATCCAGCAAGACCTTTTGCGCCTGCTCGAAACAGACAAGGAACTCGCCACCGTCATGTTCCAGCAGGGCATGGCGCCTATGGTGGACCCCATCCGGGCGGACATCATGATAGACGAGGTGAAGACCGAAATCGCCCTGTTGGAACAAAAACGCAAGCCGCTGGAAGTCGCTTTCAACCGCTTCCTCAACCGGGACGACAGCCTGCCGGTGACCATCTCCGGCGTACTGCCGGAACCGGTGACCGGCGCTGCTGCCCGTGGTGACAGCCTTATCGGCAACAACCCCATGCTGACGGTTTTTGACAAACAAATACAGGCAGCGCAAGCCGAGGAGAAAGTGGCGGACTACATGCGGAAGCCGATGATTGGCGCCGGGCTGCAATACATGCCGTTGGCGAAACGGGCTAACAGCGACATTCCCCCCAACACCGGCAGGGACATGGTGATGCCCATGTTTTCCGTCACCGTGCCCATCTGGAAGAAAAAATACAATGCCGCCGTCGAAGAGCGGCGGCTGATGCAGGTCATGTATGCCGACATGAAACAGGACATGCAAAACGACCTCGCCGCCATGTACGAAATGACCTTTTACGAACTGGAAAAAATGGCGCAAATGGTCGAACTGCTCAACCTGCAAATGGTGAAAACCCAGCAGGCCATTGACCTTTTGATGGCAGCATACAGCAATGCGGGGCAGGATTTCGAAGAGGTTTTGCGCTTGCAGCAGCAGTTGTTCCGCTACCGGACGGAAAAGGTTTCGGCGCAGACGGAGTACCAACTGATGTTGGTGAAACTGGATTATTTGACAGGGAAAATGAATTAACCAAATCATCCGAATGGGCTTTGCTGCCGCCGGACCGGTGCAAAGCAGGGTTCAAAAATTTCAACAATGAAAAAGATAAAAATCAATCGTTCCACACTCATTGCCGCCATCGTCATGCTGGCGGCCGGACTCCTCATCGGCTGGCTCGCCAAACCATCCGCTTCCGAAAACACTGGCCACGAAGGGCATGAAATGGCAGGCACGGAATCTTCAAAGGCCACTACCTGGACTTGCTCCATGCACCCGCAAATACGCCAGCCCGAACCTGGCCAATGTCCCATCTGCGGAATGGATTTGATACCGCTGGACGACAACATGTCAGAGGGCGACCCGATGGAAATCAAGATGTCGCCCACGGCCATGCAACTGGCCAACGTGCAGACAGCTATCGTCGGCTACGGGATGCCCACCAAGGAAGTGCGCATGAACGGCAAGGTGCAGCCCGACGAGCGGCTGAAATACTCGCAGGTGACCCACCTCGACGGACGGGTAGAGCAGCTTGCCATCAACTTCACGGGCGAACCGGTGCGGCGGGGGCAGCGGATTGCCAGCGTTTATTCGCCCGAACTGGTGACGGCGCAGCAGGAGCTGTTTTCAGCCGTGAAAATCAAGGACATGCAGCCAGCACTGTTCACCGCAGCGAAGCAGAAGCTGAAAAACTGGAAGCTCACCGACCAACAAATCGAGAGCATTATCGCCGCCGGAACGCCGCAGGAGCGCTTCCCCATCCACGCCGACGTGAGCGGGATTGTTTTGGAAAAAAAGGTCAACCTCGGCGATTACGTCATGCGGGGCATGCCGCTGTACGAGGTGGTGGATTTGTCGAGGGTCTGGGTGCTGTTCGATGTTTATGAAAGCGACATGCCCTGGGCGAAGGTGGGCAGTACCGTGGATTTCACCATCCAGTCGCTTCCGGGCGAAAATTTCAAAGGGAAAATCACCTTCATTGACCCCGTCATAGACCCTATGACACGGGTAGCGAAAGCACGGGTGGAAATGCCCAACCCCGGCGGCAAGCTCAAGCCGGAAATGTTTGCCAGCGGCATCATAAAGACCCAACTGGCGGGCAAAAAAGACCAGCTCGTCGTCCCGAAATCCGCCGTCATGTGGACGGGCGAGCGTTCGGTAGTGTATTTAAAAAAAACCACGGATACCGGTACCAACTTCCTGATGCGGGAGGTTCAGCTTGGCCCGTTAACGGGTGGTGGATACGTGATAAAGTCAGGTTTGGAAGCAGGAGAAGAAATTGCCGTCAACGGCACCTTTTCCATTGATGCCGCTGCACAACTGGCAGGCAAACCCAGCATGATGAACCCCGGAGGTGGTACGGTGATGACCGGGCACAACCACGGCGGAAGCCCTACCACTGCTGCTGCACCGATGGCTTCGGTGGAGGTGGGCAAACAGGCAAAAGCTGCCGTCAAGCAGTTGCTTGACCTGTATTTTCCCATGAAAGATGCATTGGTAAAAGCCGATTTGGTGGTTGCCAAAAAGCAGGCTGCCGATTTGAAAAAAGCTTTTGAAAAAACCAGCATGGGCCTGTTCACCGGCGAAGCCCACAACCACTGGATGAACCACAGTGCCGCCGCGGTGGAGGCTTTGAACAAAATAGCCGTTGCCAGGGACGTGGAGGAGGCGAGGAAATATTTCAAACCGTTCTCCGGTCAGATGGTGGCGCTGGCAAAAGCCTTCGGCCCCTTCGGCGAAACGGTGTATGTGCAGCACTGCCCGATGGCGGACAACAACACCGGGGCCGACTGGTTGAGCCTGGACAAAGAAATCCACAACCCCTATTTCGGCGATAAAATGCTAAAGTGCGGGAGCGTGACGGAGACGATAAAGTGAACTAATTTATAACCAAGTCTGCCCTGGCTGCCCGAAGCTGACAGGCAGGCATTAAAATCCTTTTGACAATGAAGTCATTAAAAATTCTGGCATTTCTCGTGTTTTTCGCTGCTGCTTCGGCGGTCGCCGTTTCATGCGGCGGCAATCATCATTCGGAATCCTCCGAATCAAAACAAGGCAAGGAATACACCTCCGCCTACATCTGCCCGATGCACTGCGAGGGCAGCGGCAGCGATGAACCGGGCAAGTGCCCCAAGTGTGGGATGGAATACAAAAAGAATGAAAACCACCAACCTGATGAGCACGACCAAAGTGGCCATGAGGGACATAATCACTGATTTTTCAAACCAGTCTGCCGATTTATCTCCCGAAGGGATGACAGGCAGGCATTAAACATTTCGAACATGAAGTATTTAAGTCAAATCCTGAGTCTCGGATTTTTTCTATTCCTGGCCATCCAGGTACAGGCACAACATGACCATGGCAGTCATGGCCACAAGGCGGAACCCGCCAAAACCGAAGCAATGCCCGCTGGCGGCGTAACGGATATTTTCATGGTTTACGGCAACTGCGGCATGTGCGAGCGGCGGATTGAAGGAGCGCTCTCCAAGGTGAAAGGCGTCCATTCTGCTGATTGGGACGTGGACACGAAAGTGCTGACTGTCAAGTACGACGATACCGCCATCTCGCTCGACGACATCAAGAAAAAAGTGGCGGAAGCGGGGCACGACACGGACAAGTTCCGGGCGAAAGACGAAGTGTACGGTAACCTGCCGGGTTGCTGCCAGTACGAGCGCCCGAAAAGTTAGAAGGGTATTAATTCTTTATACAGAGAAGGCGCTGCAGGTGGGGAATATGAAAATATTGTTTGCCTGCCGCCTTCTTGTTGAAAAACTGCGGTATGAAATCATGTTGCAAGGATGCGAACAACGGCAATCCTCGCTCCTTATTTCGATTGATTTTTAATCTCCTGGTTGCCGGGATTATAGCTTTCATAGTTCTTGGATTGGCTCTTCAATATGTCAGATGATACACATGAATACTGAAAATCAACTGCCGGTGAATTTAAGAGCAGAGGCAGGTTGGCGGTTGGTCAATCCAAATCCATGAAAACAATGGACAGAGAGCTACTTTATAGAGATGATGCTACTGCTACATAAGGATAATACTGAATAGAGCATTCGGAGGCCCTTAGCCACTTATTCATTTTATAAATCAGAAAAATCAAAACGACAATGACACATACCTATCAAATCACGGGCATGACCTGCGACCATTGCGTCCAAACAGTCAAAAAAGCACTCGAAAGTATCGAGGGCATTCATTCTGCCGAGGTCACACTGGAACCTCCGGTTGCAATTGTGACGATGCACCACCATGTTTCCGAAGATGCGATGAACGAGGCACTGGCGGCTGCCGGGAATTACAGCCTCAAAATGGCAATGGGGGGTGGTCACGACCAACAGGAAGTCCATTCCGACGGAAATGACCACAGCCACGGCCACGCCGAAAAAGAGACCGTCGCCCCGGACGAAAAAATGCACCACGACCACGGCGGCCATTCCGGTCACACCGGGCATCAGCAACCACCTCCGCAAAAGGCCACGCCAGCCAAAGCAGAAAAAATGCAGGGCGACCACAGTGGCCACGGCGGCCACGGCGGGCATGGTGGCGGGGACAATCCGGCCCATGGCCAGATGGGGCACGACCACCACCGGATGATGATTGCCGATTTCAGGAAGCGCTTCTGGGTATCCCTTGTCTTGACCGTTCCCATCCTGTTGCTGGCGCCCATGATTCAGCACTGGCTGGGCGTCGAGTGGCGGTTTCCGGGAGACAGCTACCTGTTGTTCGCACTGTCCAGCGTCGTCTATTTCTATGGCGGCTGGCCTTTTATCAAAGGGTTTTTTGATGAAATGAAAAGCAAGTCGCCGGGCATGATGACGCTGATTGCGATGGCGATTTCGGTGGCGTATTTTTACTCCGCAGCCACTACGTTTGGCTTGCCGGGAGAAAGCTTTTATTGGGAACTCGCCACGCTGATTGTCATCATGCTGCTGGGGCACTGGATTGAAATGAAATCCGTGCTCGGCGCATCCAAAGCGCTGGAATTGCTGGTGAGCATGATGCCTTCCGAAGCCCACAAAATGGAGGGGGACAAGGTGGTGGATATAAAACTGGAAGACCTGCTGGGCGGGGATATTATTTTGGTAAAACCCGGTGAAAAAGTCCCTGCCGACGGTATCGTCATCGAGGGCGAGAGCTACCTCAACGAATCCATGCTGACGGGCGAATCAAAGCCCGTAAAAAAAGGCCGGGACGAAAAAGTCATCGGCGGCAGTATCAACGGCAACGGCTCTCTGAAAGTAAAGGTGGAGCATACGGGCAAGGACAGCTATCTGAACAAGGTCATCACCATGGTGCAGGAGGCGCAGAAGACCAAGTCGAAAATGCAGAACCTCTCCGACCGGGCAGCGAAATGGCTGACCTACATCGCACTTTCCGTAGGGTTTGGCACTTTGGTTTTGTGGCTGGTGCTCGGACAGGATTTTGTTTTTGCACTGGAAAGGATGGTGACGGTCATGGTCATTTCCTGCCCGCACGCACTGGGGCTGGCGGTGCCGCTGGTCGTGGCGATTTCCACAGCCATTTCCGCCCAAAACGGCCTGCTCATCCGCAACCGGACGGCGTTCGAGGAGTCCCGAAAAATCACCGCTTTGCTTTTTGATAAAACAGGAACACTGACCATCGGCAAGTTTGGCGTTACCCGTTACGAGGCTGTCACCAGCGGGCTGGACAAAAACGAAATGCTGCGGCTGGCAGGCGCATTGGAACAAAGTTCCGAACACCCCATTGCCGTGGGCATCGTGCAAAAAATCAAGGCAATGGGCATTGATATCCCCAAGCCTGAAAACTTCCAAGCCATTACCGGGAAAGGGGTGCAGGCAACAGTCGAAGGGAAGGAACTGAAAGTGGTCAGTCCCGGCTATCTGAAGGATGAAAAAATAGACATCCCCGAAGGCGCTTTCGGCAGCGCTGCCGAGACGGTCGTTTTTGTCATCATGGATGGAAAACTGGCAGGTTACATTGCCCTTGCCGATGAAATCCGCCCGGAATCCGCTGCTGCCATCCGAACTTTCAAAGACAACAACATCAAGGTTTACATGGCGACAGGTGACAACGACGTGGTCGGGAAAGCCGTCAGCGAGGAGCTGGGGCTGGACGGCTACTTTGCCGAAGTGTTGCCCCACCAAAAAGTGGAAATCGTCAAAGACTTGCAAGCCAAAGGGGAGTTCGTAGCCATGACCGGCGACGGCGTGAACGACGCCCCGGCATTGGCACAGGCAGACGTGGGCATCGCCGTCGGCTCCGGCACAGACGTAGCCGCTGAAACAGCGGATATCATCCTCGTGAACAGTAACCCGAAAGACATCGCCAACCTCATTCTTTTCGGAAAAGCAACTTATAAAAAGATGATTCAAAACCTCGCCTGGGCAACGGGCTACAATGCCATTGCTATACCATTGGCGGTGGGTGTTTTGTATCCCTGGGGCTTTGTGCTGAGCCCGGCGATAGGGGCGGTTTTGATGAGCCTGAGTACAGTGATAGTGGCAGTGAATGCGCAGTTGCTGCGAAAAAAACTTACCGGATAGATTTGAACAAATCCGCCTTCTTGTCGCTCTTATTAAGGAAACTTTTACACGGGTGCATATGCATGAGCTGACTCCGTGCATGCTATTTTTTTAACCAAAAAAAATTAAAACATGGCTCACGAAAAATTTCAAAGCTGTATTGACGCCTGTTGGGAATGCGTCACCGCCTGTAACCATTGCGCCACTTCCTGCCTGCAGGAAGAAGACGTTCAGAACATGACCAAGTGCATTCAGACCGACCTGGAATGTGCCGCTATTTGCCGCTCGGCTGCTGAGATGATGACATTGGGCAGCCAATATTCCTATCAGCTCTGTGACTTGTGTGCAAAGGTTTGCGATGCCTGCGCTGAAGAATGCGAAAAACATGACAAGGACCACTGCCAGGAATGCGCCGAAGCTTGCAGACGTTGTGCGGAGGAATGCAGAAAAATGGCGAAAGAGGCTACTTCAGCCTTACACCATAACTGATATTCACCAAGTCCAGGATGAAGCTTTTAAAATCACGAACCCCAGGTGCGTCTTCCTGGCCCAGTTGCGTATTTACCTATACGAACCGGATTTTTTAAAACTTGAATGAATGAAAAAGCTGAAAATCATACAGTGCTTCGCAATGGTGGGTTTGGCAGTCCTTATTCTTTTTTCCTGCGGGAATGAAGACAAAAAAAGGAGCGTCGGTGTGGACACACCCGAAGAAGTAAAACAACAAGAAGAAAATACGGACGATTCGGCTGATGTCATATTTACCGATGGCATGACGGAAAAGGCATTTCAAAACTACCTCCACCTGAAAGATGCGCTGGTGCAGTCCGACGCTGGGGAAGCCCAAAAAGCCGCTGGCAACCTCGCTGAAAGTTTCACCGGAGAACGGGCCACCATTAAATCTACGGCAGAACAAATCGCCGGCACCGACGACCTGGAAAAACAGCGGGAATTCTTTTTCACGCTGACCAAACAATTGGAAACGCTTTTCAAAGAAGGCATATCAGGTGGCACCATTTACAAGCAATATTGCCCAATGGCATTTGACAAGCAGGGGGCATCTTGGTTTTCCGAAGTGCAAGGAATCCGCAACCCCTATTTTGGCGATAAAATGCTGAAATGCGGCAAGGTAGAAGAGACCATTGAAAAACGATGAACCATGAAAAAAGGAAGCTATCAAAAATTTGCCCTAATGATGGGCGTTGGATTTATCACAATGTACGCCGTGATGTTCTTGAACGTTGACCAGTTTGACCACATCATGCTCAGCACTACCCGAACCTATATGTCATTTCTGATGGTCGCTCCGATGGCTATCAGCATGGTGCTGTTCATGTGGGTCATGTATGAAAACAAGAAACTGAACTATGTTATTCTCGCCCTGTCCGCACTGGTGTTTGTCTGGTGCCTGTACGGGCTGCGCAAACAAGTGCCCGTCAAGGATGTGGCGTACATGAAGGCAATGATTCCGCACCACTCTTCCGCTATCATGGTGAGTGAACAGGCCACCTTCGAAGACCCTGAAACGGAAAAACTGGCCAAAGAAATCATCGAATCCCAAAGGCGGGAAATTGCGCAGATGAAGAAGATTTTGTACCGGTTGGAAAGTGGCTCAACCGGCCAAAGCACATCCAAAAATTCCGGGAATTAGCACCAGTCATATTGAAGTTTAAATAGCCATAGAGCGTTCACAAAAATCACCCTCAGCCCTGACACAAGTCACCTCATCCCTTCCCTTCACCCCCTTACTTTGCGGCGATACAAAAATTTCAGCCCCGCCTACCGGGGTATCAGCGACGACTAATAGGTCAGCGGGCGGGGCGAGTCAGTCAAAATGTATTCGTCATGAAAAAATTGATTTTTGCAGCCCTCCTGGTAAGTGCGGCCCTGCTTTATTTCTCCTGCCAAAAAGACGACAACCCGCTGCCATCAGCGAATGAAGAAATGCTCATCGGTCATATTGTCAACGCATCCACCGTCAAGGCGGTAAGCGTGGCAGATTTGCCATCCCCCATTTCCAGCTATGTGAAACAAAACCACGCCCCGCTTGGGATTGACCTCGCATTTCGTGCAGGGCAGCATGGTTATGAAATTTTCCTCGAAAACGGGCTTTGCCTCTATTTCGACCAGCATGGCAACCACCTCAACCACGACGGCATGCACGGTGACATGGGCAACCACCACGGCGGCGGCCCCGGCGTCAATTTCTGCCTGGCAGGGGATACACTGGATATAACCGCCCTGCCGCAAGCCGCACTAAATCATATCTCAGCCAATTATCCGGGGGCAACTGTTCTTACGGTCGTCCTCAAGCCCAGTGGCAAGCTGGCCGTGGAAATCAGCACCGGCAATGTTTTGATGTTCGGCCCAAGTGGAAATTATTTCCATGAATGCGGCATGCAGGCTGCCGGCGGTCACGGGCATGAACATGGTGGCATGGGCAGTCCGGGCTGGCATTGCGACCCCGACGGGGGTATGGGAGGAGGACACCATGGCGGAATGGGTCAGGGCCATGGAACTCATTCCGGCACTGGAGGCCACAATGGCAACATGGGCAATCATTCAGGCCCGAACGAACCCTGCTGGGGCGGCACGAGCCTTTCTATTGGCGACCTTCCCACAGCTATCACGACTTATATAAACGCCAACCATACCGACGTCACCATTGAACACGTCATGCAAACATTCAATGGCAATTATTTCCTGCGGTTGTCGGATTGTGCAAGGTTGGTGTTCGACGGGGGAGGGAACATCCTTTTCGATAGCGGGGACTGAAACCTGAAAACCTGACCAATGCCAGTTTAAAATAGCAACAAGAAAATTGACCCGCCAAATGGCGGGTCAATTTTTTTAAACCCCCATCCATGCCAACCAGCCAACTTTATCATAGTTGCTATAAAAATTGAACATTTAGCCTACCTTTGTCAAATAATTAGATTAGCCTAAATATTTAATTAGGTTTAGTGAATAAAATTTATAGAACAATGAAAAAATGGCTTACCCTCATCCCTTTACTGGGTATCTCCCTGCTCTCCTGCGAAAAGCTGCTACCCCCAACACCCGCTGATAATGAAGTGCTGGACGGGCCGATGGATGGGCTGTCGCCAACCCAATTGCAAATATTCCTGGAAGGCGACGAAGCCTTTGCAGAGATTTTCAGTCCCCAGACCGGGCTTGGGCCAATATTCGTAGCCACCTCCTGCGCAGGATGCCATGTGGGTGACGGAAAGGGGCATCCCTTTACCACACTGACACGCTTCGGAAATTACACTAACGGGCAATTCGACCATTTGCTCCATTTGGGCGGCGGACAACTGCAAAACCGGGCAATTCCTGGCTATACGGCTGAAACGCTCCCCCCGGAGGCTACCGGAATCAGCCGGTTCACCCCGCCGGCAGTGACGGGACTTGGCTTGCTGGCTGCCGTCCCCGATGAAACTTTGCTCGCTTTGGCAGACCCTGACGATGTGAACGAAGACGGCATTTCAGGCAGGGTCAACTACGTCCACCCACCCTCGTTTTTTATCCCTTCAGTTTGGCATCACTCGGATGCACAGGGCAGGTACATTGGCAGGTTTGGCAAAAAAGCAGCGGCAGTGGATTTGCTGCACCAGACTGTGAACGCCTACAAACAGGACATGGGCATCACTTCCGATTTCGATTTGCAAGACCCCATTAACTATGCCGTAACCAGCCACCCTACTGACCCTGTGGCCGACCCGGAACTCCCAGCAGCGACGGTGCAAAGCGTCGTATTTTACCTGCGCACCCTGAAAGCGCCTGCGCCGAGGGACCAGCATGACCCCGAAGTAGTGCAGGGCAGGCAGCTTTTCATGGATATTCAATGTGGCAAGTGCCATATCCCAACTATGAAAACCGGCATAAGCGACATTGAAGCATTATCGGAAATCGAATTCCATCCCTATACCGATTTACTGCTGCACGATATGGGCGCCGCCCTCGACGACGGCTACACGGAAGGAAGCGCCGGGAGTGCCGAATGGCGGACGCCACCATTGTGGGGGCTGGGCTTGTCTGCCAATGCACAGGGCGGCAGTATTTTCCTGCTGCACGACGGCAGGGCAAGGAGCATCGAAGAGGCAGTTTTGTTGCACGGCGGAGAGGCGGAAAAAAGCAGGAATGCTTTTCAACAGCTCTCGGTGCAGGAGCGCAATGCAATCATTCAATTTTTGGAAAGCCTGTAAAACCCTATTGCATGAACAGAATGGATTTTCTTAAAAAAAGCGCAGTGCTGGCGGGCGTGTGTGTCCTCCCCCCCGTTTTGCACCAATCCTGCAAAGGGGCAGCCTATGTGCCGTTTGCCATGCAGGATGAAAAAATCAAGGTGAAAAAGTCAGACTTGGCGGAACATCCCTTCGTGTTAATCAAACCCGCCAATCTGCCGGCTCCGGTTTACCTGTGCCGGCTGGAGGGTGGCGGTTTTTCGGCAGTCCTGCTGCAATGCACGCACCGGGCTTGCGAGGTCCGGCCGTCGGGCAAGGAGTTGCAGTGCCCTTGCCACGGCAGTGTTTTCAGCCCAACCGGTGAAGTATTGGAAAGTCCTGCCGAGCGTCCTCTTCGCAGGTTCGAGGTGGTCGAGGACGACGAAAACCTTTTTATCAAATAACTTATGAAGCCAATTTCTATCCTTTTGTTTTGGACAATCTTAATCCAATATCTTGGCGCACAAACACCCGATAGCCTTGGTGCCAATAAAGATGCGGTCTATCAACGCCCTTTTATTTTTGAAGGCCAAAAGGGCAATCTGACCGCAGCAGTCGGGGGTTATCTGGAAGCCAATACCAACTACTTTTCAACAGATGGCGTCAGCGAAGGCTTTTCTATGGAGATGCGCCGTTTCAACATCTTCCTTTATTCGACACTGAAGGAGCGCATCAAATTTATAGCTGAACTGGAGTTTGAACACGGCACAGAAGAAATAGCCCTGGAAACGGCCATGCTGGATTTTGAACTGGCCCCGGCCCTGGCATTCCGGGCGGGCATTGTGCTGGTGCCTCTGGGTTATTTCAACCAAAACCACGACAGCCCCAAATGGGAGTTTATTGACCGGCCCCTGGTTTCTACCACGCTCATTCCCGCCACGTACTCCGATGTGGGATTTGGGCTGCACGGCACGATACCGCTGAACAGCCTCTCGTTTACCTATGAAACATATCTCCTGAATGGCTTGCAGGATGGTATCCTTGCCAATACATCGAACCGCACCTTCCTCCCCGCAGGGAAAAACGAAGAAAGGTTCGGGGAGGACAACAATGGTTCTCCCTCCCTTGCCGCACGGATTGCGATGAAAAAAAGAGGACTTGGAGAAGTTGGGTTTTCATGTTTTGGCGGATATTACAATACTTTCAAAAAAGACGGGTTGCGGGTGGACGAAAAACGAAAGGTCTTCGTGTTTGCGTTTGACTATAATTTTTCCTTTGGAAAAGCAAAAATGCTGGGGGAAGCGGCCCTGGTAAAAACCGAAGTGCCATCGGCCATCGGTCAGGCATTCGGGCAGACCCAGTGGGGCATCCACGCCGATGTCATCTACCCAATTTGGAGCGGCGGTTTGTTTGGCTGGGAGAATGTCAAACTCAATGCTGCCTTTCGCTTCGAGGCCATTGATTACAACGTTGGTATATTCGATGAAACGGGCGGCAATATTGGCGACCATTTGCTGGCCATTGTCCCGGGTTTCAGCCTCCGGTTTTCACCCAATACGCTCCTGAAAGTGAATTACCGCTACCGCTGGGACACCGATTTGCTTGGCAACCCGGCGGTTAAAACGGCGGGGTTCCAATTTGGGATGGCCAGTTATTTTTGAATTGGTAAAGTGGAGGTTGCAAATTTGAAAAACAAAACGCCATGTCTTTTTTAGTTTAAAGAAAATGAGACTATCTATATTCGATAGAATTTTTTGAGTTCTTGACTGCCAAGAAAAAGGGCCACCCGCAAAGGCAGCCCTGTTTCGATTAACAGTGTTAATCAAATAAATGACGTTTCAAAGATACGCAAATCCCCGCTGAAATTGTAGTGAAAACAACGCTTCGCTGACACTTTTTTATCACAAAAAACAACCCTCCTGACAGCCCTTCTAATGGACACCATCGGCATTTCCGCCCCGCAAGGCTGACGGGGCTTTATTAGCGCTCCACTCCGTTCTGCTGCTACCATTCCAGCCCCCTAAAGTAGGAGGGGGCTTCCATTCTGTCGTGCTGCCCGCAGGCAGCGAGTAGTTTATTGAGCGCCGTAAAACTTGCGCATTGTTGAGGCTCCGCTGGCGCTCTACCGATTAAAGCGGCATTTCCCGGCTGCTCAGCCCGCAGCCTTTTATTTGCGCCGCTCAGCCCGCTTGCGCATAGTGGGCGCCGTTCCTTGCGCATCATGTGCGGGCGCATCATCGATGTAGGTAAGCCAGTTGTCTGCCAATGCGCCCGCCGTGACAGCCCTTCCCAAAGCCCTCACAACTTAAAGGCATTTAGGGGTGGTGTACGGCTTGCCGCTCCTGCCTCGCCCGGCCTTTCCTGCCTGCTTTTTGCTCCTTCCTTCCGCTCTTTTTTGCCTGCTTTTTTCTTTAATTTGTTTAAAAAAATATTTTTTTAAATTATTGTTAGTCAGTTGTTTATGTCGTTTTATCTGTGTATTTTGTAGGAGTTAATTAAATAAATGACATGACAACACAAACCACTTCCATTTCTCCCGCCCTCCTCGTTTTCATCTTCGAGGTGTCCGCAGTTCAGATTGATGATTTTTGGTATGCATCGTCCCCGGTGCTGTCACCGCTCATGGCCGCCGTTGGTGTTTCGGCCTCTGATGCGCTGCTGGCCTGGGTCGAGTTTTACCATTCAGGCGTCTTTGGCGTTTAGTCCGTGTGGGGGCTTGTCCCGCTTTTTCCCTTTTCTTTTTTCTAATTATTAATCTTTTAATATGTTTTCCCTCTCGTCTTTCTCCTCCTTTGGGGTAGGTGGCAGCCGTCGCACCTCTGCCTGTTCCGGTGCTGCTGCTTCTGCCTTTGTTGCTTCGCTTCGCTGTGCGGGTGTCCCGGCTTTCTCGGTGCTCACTTCCTGCGGTGCGGGTGCGCCATCTGTGGTGGTGGCTGCCTTTCCCGGTTGCCGGTTTTTCAGTGCCTCGGCTTCTGCTTTCCGTGGTTTGGGCCGTCGTGCCTTTGCTGCCCGTGCTGCTGCTTTGGTTCGTGCTTTGGCGGCTTCGCCTGCCCCGCTTTGGGTTTGTTTTCCGGGTGGGGTTTGTCCCGCTGCTGCTGTCCCTTCCCGCTCCTGGGTTTCGGGTGGTTCCGGTTCCTGGTCTGAGTGTGCCCTGGCTGCTGGTTTGGGTGTCCCGGTGCTGGTGTTTTTGCCCGTTGGCGTGGTGCCTCCTTCGGGGTGGGGTAGTTGGTCTTCGCTGGGTGGCTTTTTGGGTGGCGGGTGGTGGTTTTTGCCTGCCGTTCAGCCCTCGTTATTTTAATAATTTGATGAAATAAAAATGTTTTAAGTTGTTGAAAATCAGTTGCTTGAATCAAACTTTTTGTTTATCTTTAAGTATTGTTAATCAAAGTAAATGACACATGTTTAACACAGATTATCTTGCTCAAAGTGTGGAGGCTGCCCGTGTAGCCTCCGCCGAGCGGCAAATGCAGCCGCCCCCCGCCGTCGAATTCCCTTTCGACATCGAACCCGTTTTCAAACAATTTAAAGTCTATCTGCCGTCACCTTATTTCTTCCCGGAAATAGCCTGTCCGGGTGCGGCAAAAGAAGAGGGCTTTAAGTTCATCCGCCTTATCGTCCCTTATGGCAATGGCCGTTACTCTGTTCACGCTGCGCCCTGGGCCAGTGCTGAACAAGTGTCCGAAGAGTTGGAAGGCTGGATGCTTCCTTTTTAGTTTTTCATTTCCTACTGCGCAGTTAGTACAGGCTTAGTTTTCGTAACCAGTTCCTTTGAGAAATAGCCTCCCCGGTTGCGGGAAAATCTGAAAGAGAACGGCGCTTTTCCTTCCCGTGCGGTATCGGGAAGGCGGGGGCGAGGCATCCGTTACCACCTCGTTTTTATCTCAATTTCAAAACAATTTAACTTTATTTAACTATGAAAAATCTGCTTCCAATTTCAGACATCAAGAAACTTGAAACCCTTGAAACCCGCTACATGCCCGGCAATCCCCGCTCCTACCGCCTCGACCTGGGAAAAGGCGTCTTGAACCTCGAAGGAAGGCAACAGGTCACCAAGCCCGGCGAAGGCTTCAAGGTCATCCCCGTTGCCTTTCGCTGCCTGGAGGATGGGCTTTTCGGTCAGCCCGTCAAGAAATGGTGCGAGGTCTATTTTGTGAACGAAGAAGGGCACGTTGGCGTGTTCATGTTCCACGGGTTCAGCGTCCAGAACCTGAGCGAGTCGGCCCGTGACCTGTTCTACGAAAAACGGGGCTTGTGCGAGGTGCTTTGGACGGTGAAGCTGGAAAAGAAAACCAACAAAGAAGGCGCCGCCTACTACATGGCTTTCTTCGATTTCACGCCGCTCCCAAAAAAGGACTTGGAAAAGCAGCGCCAACTCATTCAGGACATCGAAGCCACCCATTTCCACATCTACCGTTCCGATACAATGGAAGCCAAAACGCTGTTTGCCGAGAATTACAGCACCCACTTGGAGCCGACGAGGGCAGAAATCGAAGCCGAAAAGGAACGGGAAACCGCCCTGCTAACAGAATTCACACCAAAAGAGGAAAGAAAGGCAGCCTGAAAAACTGTTGTCATTTATCCATCTCCGCCCCCGGCTGAAAGGTCGGGGGACTTTTCCAACATCAAATTTAAAATCAATAAACAGCCTTCCGCCATCAGGAAGCCGGAGACTGTTTTGCCAAAATTCAAACAGCCATGAAAAAAGATAAATTTGAAGAAAT
The DNA here is from genome assembly GCA_963169455.1 of Bacteroidota bacterium. Classification (GTDB taxonomy): domain Bacteria; phylum Bacteroidota; class Bacteroidia; order Chitinophagales; family Saprospiraceae; genus JACJYE01. The sequence continues at coordinate 51,089 of CAUJDW010000103.1, forward strand.
GACAGCCCGCATCATTGCCCAGCTTGAGAAAGGCATTGTGCCTTGGCGCAGGACGTGGAACCAAATCACAATGGGCGCAGCCCGGAACCACTTTTCAGGACACATTTACCAGGGCATCAACCGTTTCATCCTCGACGGTTTCGAGGTTCCCCGCTTCGCCACCTTCAACCAGGTACAGACCGCAGGATACCGCATTCGCAAGGGTGCAAAATCCCTTCCCATTTATTTTTGGAAAATCCTGTTTTTCGACGCCAACGGCAAACGGGTAGAGACCCGGCAAGAAGCGGAAAAAATCGTTCCCTACGTCACAGAGTACAGGGTTTTCAACGTCCTTGACATCGAAGGTTTTACCGCTGAAATGTTCAGGGAAGACAAGCCCGAAGCCATCCCCGCCCGGATAGATGAATGTGAAGCCATTCTGTCCAGCAACCCGCACGAAGTCAGCAAAGGCGAGCCTGCCTATTCGCCACTGATGGACAGACTGTTCATGCCCGACATCAAAGACTTTCACAGCCCGGAGAAATTCTACCACACCTATTTTCACGAGTTGAGCCACTGGACAGGGCATAAATCCCGCCTGAACCGGGACATTAAAAATTCCTTTGGTTCTGAAAAATACAGCCGGGAAGAATTGGTAGCTGAAATGTCAGCCTGTTTTCTTGCGGCCCATTGTGGCATCGTGGTAGAGGATTTGGTAGAGAACAGCGCCGCCTATCTGCGTTCATGGATTAACGCCCTGCATGGTGACGCCCGTTTGTTGATGACGGCTGCCAGTGCCGCCGAGAAAGCCGCCAATTTCCTGCTCAAAACCGAGGCAAAGGAGGTCGAAATCACCGAAGAAATGCGGCAAGCCGCATGAGCGCCAAAACAGTGAAGGCAGCCCTTTCCCGGTTGCCTTCACCGCTTTTTTTGTCATCCGAACAAAGGGCCTGTCTCCCACCCAACGCAGCGGTGTGGCAATCGGAAGACACCAAACGCTTCACCCCCAAGGCGCTGCCGCAGCCAGTTCTGCAAGCCAGTTCGTTTCCCTTCCAGGCTTGCAGCCCAGGCAGCCGCAGCGCCCCCACAGCAGGCACAGCGCCGCCGATTCACTGCACATGGTTCCGTTTCACTTCGCCGCTGTCCCTGCTTTCTGCCAGCCCGCCACCAACCCAATCCGATTGCCACGCACCAGCTTGTCCCACCCGAAAACTTGCCAACCGCACCGCCAAGTCAGCGCCGCAGCCTTTTGGGCAAACCCGCCATCCATCGCTCCCGGCAGCGGTGCTGGCCCCGCAGCAGTAGCAGCGTCACCTCCGTGCCTCCGGCGACGCTGCCACTGCTTTTTGCCAACCCGCCCGACCCGCAAGAAATCCCGCCCAGTAAAGCGGAGTGGAAAACGGACGCCCAACGCAATCCCAATCGGCTGCCGCAGCCTGGGCTGCAAGCCCGCTCGTGCCTCTCTTGCCTTGCAGCCCAGGCAGCCGCCGCCGGCCCGCAGCAGGCGCAGCGCCACCGTTTCACTGCACCTTCGTTCCGTTTCACTTCGGTGCTGCCCCTGCTTGTCAGCCTTGCCCCCACCAACCCAACTGTTTCCACGACCTATTTTGTCCCACCCGTTTAAAGAAAGCCCTCACCGCCCCACCCACCCATTTCAGTGGTGTGAAAAACAGCCCCAAAGCCCACAAGCCAAAGCACCGGATGCAAGCTCAGACTTCCTGTTTCACTGGAAAGCCTTAGCCAGTATCCGGCGCCCCGCAGCAGGAGTAGTCACAGTCATCTCACTTCGCATGGCTGCGTTCATGGCAGCGGCTACCCCTGCTTTAATGCCAAACACGGCAAAGACAGGCTGTTTTCACGGAGTAGTTGCCCCCGGCTAATCCTCTAAATTTGTTTGGTTGAATTCTTTCGATAGCTCGTCATACAATGGCTTCAAGGTCTTGACAATCTGAAGGTGTACGTCTGAAAAAGGAATAGTTTCCAAGTTGGATTTGATTAGAAAAGATTGCCATTGCATTATCCTTTTTTCATCCGTTGCAAAAGCGTTTGTAAATAGGCTGTGGTTAATGGTGAAGGCAGTTTCCCTTGTCCTAAAGGTATTCGAGATAGCTTGCCGCAGGATTTCCGGGTCGTGCCGGCCAGGTTGCAGCAACCGAAAGAGGTCATAGAAATCCTTCATGCGGCTGTTTGTTTCTGCCAGGTCAATCATAGCCTCGAACTTCTCGGCGATAACCGTTTCAGGGGAATAGGCCAAAAGTTCCGGTGCATCCATTTCAAGGAGGGTCGGAAATTTCATCTGCATTGGACCGGGCGTTACGAAATCCCCAAAGCCAATGTCCACCTGCATATTTTGGCGGATATTGCCCAAACGTGCTATCACTTTTATCCGTATCCCGCTGTAATGCCCTTCCTTTGCGATTTCTTCTGTAGTGATAGTGTCGAGGTCGAAAGTCACCCCATCTTCGTCATAATTCAACTTCAAAATGCCCCGGAATATGGAATGGAAATCCGCTTCCCGCCTTGACAATCCCAAGCCCAACAAGTCCAGGTCCATGGTCGGACGGCTCTTTTCCATTTCCAAAGCGTACAGCAACGCCCCTCCCTTCAGGCAAAAATGTTCCTTGTAGCTTGAGCAGGAAAGCCGGTAAAGTATCCTTTCCTGAAAATACCGGATGAGCAGTAGCTGGAAATTCTTTTGTTCAGAACGGGCAATATTTTTCAGCCTGTCCTGGACGCTGGCAGCGAAGTTTTTCATACCAAGAGGGTGACGAGTTTGTTGACTTCCTCCCCGATATTAAGGGCTGAAGCGTATTCGAGGAGTTTATGAATATTCCGGGGCTTCCGTTGGAGATAGGTATTCAACACTTCTTTCAAAATGTCCATGCCCACTTTTTTCTGGTATCTGACCATATCGCACACCGTCTTTTCTGCATCGTACATCTCCACCATTTCACCTTCAACTTCCGCATTTATGATGCCTGTTTCATAGGCAGCCCCTTCCCAATAATAGAGCTTGATGGGTGGATATTCGGGCAATACAACTTTGTATTTTTTGGGTACTGCCACATGATATTCAGCGGGAACAAAGGTAGATAGGTCATGGTAAGCTGCCGCAGAGAAAAGACAAAACACACCCTTTTTTACAATGTAAGAGACCTCTACCATTTCAGAAACCGGAACTTCCGTCCACCGATAAAGTCCACGTTTCAACTTTATCACCTGACCCGAATCCAGTAGCTCCTGAAGTTGGTAATATGTAATACCATCTTCAAGAAGCTCGCTGGCGTTGGCGACACCACCGTGCTTTTCAAACACACAACCAGGTTCAGTCGAATTTTTCATTTCTACGGCTAAAAACTAAAATCAGCCGTAAATTTCTAAAATAATTATCACATTTCAAACTGTTACGAATAATAGGTAAGCCATAAATGTCCCCTATAAAAGTCATATTTATAGGCATACTACTATCAAAATAGTACAAAACAAAAAAGCCCAGGCTCACCGCCCAGGCTTCAAAAAGTATAATCCCATGAACAAATCCAAAACGCTACCTCATTGGTCGCCCTTCACTGTAGTCTGACTGACCCCTGCGGCGACTGAACCAGCAACAACCAGGACCTTGGCCGCAGCCAAAATCCATGCGGGCAGGGCGACGGGAACCGTAATCAGAGTGCCTCCAATGGCACCCAGGACAATCCCCAGGTTCCGGATGGTTTTGAAAAATTTAGGTGTGGGAGCGCCCAATCGCTCCATGACGGACATTTTTTGAGTTTCCATAAGCCTATGAATTTTGATTTGGATAAAAGAGGGCATGGACTTCATTACCCATGCCCCCGAAAAAAGTGCAAACCGAACCCTCATCGAGGGCTAAATCAGAACACGTCCACCAACTGCATCGCATTGCCGGAGGCGAACAGGTAGTAGTTGTCACCGACCTTTTGGAAGAACTCGATGCCAACGGCATTCAGCACAGCCACATCAGCCGCTGGCTCCAGGTCGTTCAGGAGCTTCGCCTCAAGGCTGATGGCTTCCGTTGCCACCTTAACATCGAGGTAATCCGTGTAGGCCATTCCCGAAACACCGTTCTGGTCAGCCACCTTCGGCTCATAAACTGCGGCCTCGGCGTTGAACACATAGTCGGATATGGCCGATACTGCATTGAACAACCTGAAATGGGTCGCACCGTTTGGCACGTTCAGGAAGTTTTGCGGCTGGAAAACCGGAATGGCGAGTGTCGAACCGATTCTCGCCGCCAGCGCTGTCAAGGTGAACGGAATCCGCAGAACAGAAGATAGCGACAGCTTGGGGTCGAAATCCAAGCCTTCGAGGTACTGTGGCACCTGGGTGATGAGGATTGCCCGCTGCCCACGGGCCTCAGAGCCGTCTTCCAGGTTGATTTTCTTGACGACGGCCATGAGCGTCCCGGTGAGGCGCCTGCTGAACATGTGCTTCAAGGGGCTGAACGCAGTGCGGATGGCCTTGCCTACACTTGCACAGCCAGCAAACTCTGCCATGTTTTCCCTTGTCCGCTTGAACTCGTCGCCGGTGAGCACCTGCTCCGCCGTCGGCCCACCGACCAGACCGGCGAAGTATCCCTTCTCGCCCTTGATTTTGAAATGCCGGACATCACCGATGGTGCCGACATACTTGATTAGACCTTTTTGCCTTGCCATAGCTTTACATTTTTGGTTAGAAAAAAACTGGAAATCAACTGCAAAGGTCGGCAGGGAAAGGCAGGCTGTCAAACTCATAATAGTGCGGCAACCAGCAAAAGGCACGGTAGGAATGAGGAAGGAAATGCTTAATTCGAAAGGAAGAAAGAGGTTGAGTGGATGGTTAAACGAATTTTCCCTGCAAATCGAAGAAACGGACTGCAAGGGAAGGAAATTTTCAAAATGTTTAACCTATGTTTAACCAAGAAATAAAAAAGCCTCATAAGTCATTGACTTACAAGGCTTTGTACTTTTTGAAAGCGGTCCGGACGGGACTCGAACCCGCGACCTCCTGCGTGACAGGCAGGCATTCTAACCAACTGAACTACCGGACCTTTATTTTTGCGAAGTTTCTTTAAACTTCGATAGGCTCTGTTAGGGCGGCGCGGCAGGCAGGCATTTTTACCCGGCTCGAAGAGACGGGCTAACCAACTGAACTACCCGGCCTGGCCCTTGCTTCAGGCCTTTTGCCTTCAGCGAGTGCAAATGTATGACACATTTTAAAACGAAGCAACACCCGCCCGTAAAAAATTAAAAAAAGTTTTGCCTACCCGGGCCAACTGCACCCTTATTGCTACTTTTGTACCCGAAAAGTAAGCCAATAAGCCCCGGTTTGGCCCTCCGCTGCAGCGTTTTTCCAGCGCCGGCGGCAGCCACAGCGGGCAGCCATTCTAGTGTAAAACCTGTGCTTTCTCCACATCGCGGGAAAGTTGGGTAAAAACCTGAACCTATGGTTTTCCTGGATTTTGAGCAACCCCTTGAAAGTCTGTACGAACAACTGGAGAAAATCCAGCAGGTCGGCGAAGAAGGCGACGTGGATGTCTCCGAGATGGTCAGAGAGCTGGATAACAAGATCCGCAACAAACGCAAGGAAATCTACAGCAACCTCACCGGCTGGCAGAAAGTGCAGTTGTCCCGCCACCCCGAACGGCCCTATACCTTGTATTATATCAGCCAGATGTGCCGCAAGTTCACCGAACTGCATGGCGACCGATGCCTGCGCGATGACAAGGCCATCGTCGGCGGGCTGGGCTCTCTCGACGGGCAGACGGTCATGATCATCGGGCATCAGAAAGGGGTCAATACCAAAATGCGGCAGTACCGCAACTTCGGCATGGCCAACCCCGAAGGCTACCGCAAAGCCCTGCGGCTCATGAAAATGGCCGAACGCTTCGGTTTCCCCGTCGTCACCCTCATCGACACCCCGGGGGCCTCGCCGGGCCTGGAGGCCGAAGAGCACGGCCAGGCCGAAGCTATCGCCCGCAACCTCTTCGAAATGGCCCAGTTGCGCGTGCCCATCGTCTGCGTCGTCATCGGCGAAGGGGCCTCGGGCGGCGCCATCGGCATCGGCCTTGGCGACCGCGTCTATATGCTGGAATATACCTGGTACTCGGTCATCTCTCCGGAATCCTGCTCCTCCATCCTGTGGCGAAGCTGGGACTTTAAGGAACAGGCCGCCGAAGCCCTCAAACTGACCGCCGACCACATGTTCGAATTCGGGCTCATCGACGGCATCATCCGCGAACCCGTCGGCGGGGCCCACTCCGCACCGGAAGAAATGGCCAAACTGCTGAAACGGCAGATCAAAAAGGCGATCAGCGAAGTCCAGGATATGACGCCCGACGAAAGGATCGAAGCGCGCATCAATAAGTATGCCTCCATGGGCGTTTTTGATGTAAGGCCCTCCGAGGTGGAGGGTAAAGAATAATAAACTATGGGATTGCTACATGATATTCGGCTGATGGCCCACCGCCGCAGCCTGGCGCAACAGCTTCGCCATAAGGCCGCCCCCAGGGGCAAAGGCGCCGTAAACCTCAAAAACGCCGCTTCCATCGGCATCCTCTTCGACGCCACGGAACTGCCGGCCCGCGAGGTGGTGCTGGAATATGCGGAACAACTGCGCAAACTCGGCAAACGCGTCTCCCTGCTGGGCTATTTCGACGATGCAGCCGACAGCGAAAACTACGCTTTCAAATTTTTTAACCGCAAGCAGATGGACTGGGCCCTGCGCCCCAATACCGAAGACGTCAGGGGGTTTATCGCTCAGGAATTCGACCTCCTCCTCAATATCGACCCGGTTTCCAAAGTGCATACCGAATACATCGCAGCCCTGTCGAAGGCCAAACTGCGGGTAGGGCCCTCCACCAGCCATACGTATTGCTACGACCTGATGATCGATATCCCTGCCGGCGCAGGCCCGCGCCGCTTCATCGAGCAAATGGAATTTCTGCTTGGCAAAACCAACGTCCAACATGAGCCAGCCCGGGTTTAGCGGCGCCGGCGTCGCCCTGATCACTCCTTTCCGCAATCAAGCCATCGACTACCCTGCCCTCGAACGCATTATCGAATACGTCATCGGGGGAGGCGTCGATTTCATCGTGTCCCTCGGCACTACCGGCGAAGCCATCACCCTCAGCGCCCGGGAGTGCCGGGAGGTGCTTGATTTTACCATCAAAACCGTCAACGGCAGGCTGCCCATCGTTGCCGGCTTCTTCGGCAGCAACTACACGGAAAGGCTCGTCCAGTCGGTGCGCAGCTACGACTTCGGGGGCGTCGGCGCCATCATGTCCAGCAGCCCGGCCTACAGCAAGCCTTCGCAGGAAGGAATCTACCGGCACTACATGGCGCTGGCGGAAGCCTCGCCGCTGCCCATCATCATCTACAACGTGCCCGGCCGAACCAGCTCCAACGTGACGGCCGCCACCTCCCTGCGGCTGGCCCACGCCAGCGATAAGTTCATCGCCATCAAAGAAGCTTCCGGTGAACTGCTCCAGGCCATGCACATCCTCCGGGACAAACCGGAACACTTCCAGCTCTGGTCGGGCGACGACCCGCTCACCCTGCCGCTCATCGCCTGCGGCGCCACTGGCGCCGTCTCCGTCATAGCCAACGCCCTGCCCCGGCAATTCTCCGGCCTGGTGCGCGCCGCCATGGCCGGCGACCTCGCCACAGCCCGCCGCCTCAACAACCTGCTGCTCGGCATACACCCCTGGCTCTATATCGACGGCAACCCGCCGGGCATCAAAGGGGCTATGGAATTACTGGGCTTCTGCAGCAGCGAAGTGCGCATACCACTGACCACCATGGAGCCGGAGCACCTCCAAAGCCTGAAAAAGGAACTGGCCAAAGTGATGGAATTGCCGGCAGTTCACCGCTCGTAATTCAACCGGGCAAGCAACTCATCCATGTTCCCCTCGCTGACGGGTATCTCATGGCGCCCGATATTGATCTGATGGCTGCGTATGGACTCGATCTTGTCCAGGTTGACGATGTAGGACTTGTGCACCCGCATGAAGGCGCGCGCCGGCAGCTTTTCTTCTATGGCCTTCAGGGTCGATCGGGTCAGCACCGGCTTGGGCTGGCCGGCCAGAAATATCTTCACGTAGTCCTTCATACTTTCAATATGGGTAATGTCCTGGATGGGAATCTTGACCAGAGCGTATTCCACGTTGACGAAAAAGTGCCCCGGCTCCGTTTCGGCGGGAGGGGCAGGGGCTTCCTGCCTGTGCCGGAAAGCTTCCAGGGCTTTGTAGGCGGCCCGGGTGAAGCGCTCCAGGCTCACGGGTTTCATCAGGTAATCGACAACGTCCAGGTCGTAACTTTCCACCGCGTAATGGGAGTAGGCGGTCACAAAAATGGCAAGCGGTTTTTTCGGCAGGCTGGCCAGAAATTTCGTGCCCAGCAGGCCCGGCATCTGTATGTCCAGAAACATCAGGTCGATGGGCTCCGCCTGCAGCGCCTCCATGGCTTCAAAAGCGTTCCGGCAGGTTTTCACCAGTTCCAGGAAGGGTATCTGCCGGATGTTCTCCTCCAGCATTTTGCGCCCCAGGCTTTCGTCGTCAACTGCGATACACCTCAGTTTCATGCGCGTGCTTATGAGGGTTCAGAATGGTTAAGGCCGGGTTTGAGGGCGGCCCGGTGTAAAGGAATTCATTCGCTGATTCGGCGCATTACAGCATTTTTTCCAGGCAAAGCCAAAGGGCGCCTTGGCCCGGGGCTACAGCGGCCGGCGGTAGGCGGGCCTTCCCCTCACAGGCTGAGCTTCAGCTCCGCCACAAACCATTCGCCCTCCGGCCCGAGCCGTAGGCTGTGTTTGCCAGGATAGAGCAGTTCGAGGCGGCGTTTTACATTGCGCAGCCCGATGCCCGAACTGTTGTCCTTGTCTTCCCCGATGCCGGGGCCGGTTTTGTTTTTTACGCAGAAAACCAGTTGCCTTTCGCCCAGGCTCAGGGCAATGTCGATGACCGGCTCCTTGATCAGCCCCACGCCGTGTTTGAAGGCATTCTCCACAAAGGGGATCATGAGCATTGGCTCGATGAGCTGGCCCCGGGACGAACCTTCGGCCTTCAGCCGTATATCCACATCTTCTTCGAACCTCAATTTCTGCAATTCCACGTAGTTTTTGAGGTATTCCACCTCTTTTTCCAGGGGCACCTGGGCGTCGGCCGATTCGTACAGCATGTAGCGCATCAGTTCGGAAAGCTTGATCGTGACCGGTTCGGCCTGAGCAGAGCGGGTGCGGATCAGGTAAACGATGCTGTTGAGGATGTTGAAAATAAAATGCGGGCTGATCTGCGAGCGCAGGAAGGCCAGCTCCGACTGCAGCCGCTCCTGGCGTTCTTCCTGCCGGGCTTTCTCCTGGCTGGCCAGGCTGGTGATCAGGCTGTACGCCATGCCGATGGCTGTGACCAGCAGCACGAAGATCAGGGTTATGAAGAGATGCCGGTGCCAGGGAGCGTGATCCTTGTCGTGTAGCAGCCATTCCCTCATCACGATCTGAAGGGCGGTAAATACGGCCACCAAAACGGCCAGCCCAAGCAGGTAGGCGGCTACGCCTTTTTTGCGAAGCAGCCTGGGCGCCAGCCATTCGGTGTTCAGAAAGAAAAGGGGGATGTTGGTCAGAGAAACGGGAAAAACCTTGATGACGTAACGCCGGAATTCTTCATTGCCGGCCGAACTGAGGAAGGGCCAGCCCAGCAGCATGCCCCAGAACAGCAGGTGAAACAATAGCCGGTACAATTTGTCCGCGTTGATCTTTATCCCGAATATGGCCATGACATCACTATGAATGCCGCAAATTTAGCGCATAACCTCCTGATTTTTTGAAGAAGGCGACAAAACAGGGCATTGCGGCGATCAAACCGGCTGATTCCGGGTTTTGGCCGGCTAAGCGTTTTATTCCGGGTTTTTACCTACAGAATCGGGCCGCACATCTACACTTGCCCCCCTGCATCCCTTTTTCCGCTTTCTTTGCATTCTGAAAATTATCATCCGAATAAACTACCTATTATGCAAATTTCAGGAAATCCCCCGGCCTCCGCCAGAATCGGGCTCCTCGCCCTGCTCCTCGCCATGTCCCTGTCCACCGCCCTGCCCGCGCAGTCTCCACCCGCCGGAACCCCTGGCGCGGCCGGCGCTCCCGCTGCACGCCCCCAGATGAACATCGGGCGCTTCTATGGCAAGGTCGTAGATGAAAACGGCAAAGGAGTCGCCTACGCCACCGTCCAACTGCTGGGCATGCGCTTCGACACCGCAAGCCGCAAACCCCAGGAAACGCTGATCGCCGGGCAGATTACCGAAGACAACGGGGATTTCAGCCTGGAAAACCTGCCCGTCATGGGGGAATTTACCCTGAAGGTGAGCTTCCTGGGATACGCCGAACTCAATCAGAAAGTATCGTTCGGAATGACAGGGCCGGGTAACGGCGGCGGCAGGCCTTCGGGTGGAATGGCCGCCATGGCGGGCAAATTCGATGTTGACCTTGGCAATATTTCCCTGGCTGCAGCAGCCCAAACCCTGGAAACGGTGAACGTGGTGGCGGAAGGCAGCGCCGCCGTGTTAACCCTCGACCGCAGGGTCTTCCGGGTGGATAAAAACGCCATGGCCGTTGGGGGCACCGCAGAAGACGCCCTACGCAATGTGCCCTCCCTCTCCGTCGACCTCGACGGCAACCTCACCCTGCGCAACTCCGCACCGCAATTGTTCATCGACGGGCGCCCCACCACCCTGTCGCTCGACCAGATATCTGCCGACGCCATCGAATCCATCGAGGTGATCACCAACCCCTCGGCCAAATTCGACGCCTCGGGCGGGCAGGCCGGCATCGTCAATATCGTGCTGAAAAAAGAACGCCGCATCGGCTATAACGGCAACCTGCGCCTCGGCGCCGACACCCGCGGCGGCATCAACGCCGGCGGCGACGTCAACGCCCGCGAAGGCAAGGTCAACGCCTTCATCAGCGGCAACTTCAACCAGCGCCGCAGCCGTGGGGAAAGCGAAACCGACCGCCAGAATTTCTTCGGCGCTCCGCCAACCAACCAGATACAGTCCAGCACCAACGAAATGCAAGGCTTCTTCGGCATGGCCCGCGCCGGCCTCGACTGGTTTGTGGACAACCGCAATACGCTCACTTTTTCAGGCTCTCTGGTCCGTGGGCAGTTCAAACCGGAGGATGTGATCGATATCCATACGGATTCCCTGCTCCCCGGCGGGATTACCTCCAGCGATGCCATCCGCAATTCCCGGTCGGAGCGCAACTTCCGAAACCTCGGTGGTTCGGTTCTGTACAAACACCTCTTCCCCAAAGCGGGAAAAGAATGGACGGCCGACCTGAGCTACAACAGCATTTCCAATGAGAACGAAGGGTATTTTAACACCACCTTTGCCGGCTCCAGCTTCGAAAGCCAGGAACGCCAGCTCGGCAACGGCGGCACGGATTTCCTCATCGCCCAGACCGACTATGTCGACCCCATCAACGACAAGATGAAGCTCGAAGCCGGCGCCCGCGCCGCTATCCGCCGTTTCGACAACAACAACTCCAACCAGTTTTTCGACCCCGATGCCAACGTTTGGATCGCGCTGCCCAATTTTGCCGACCAGTACAGGTTTGATGACGCAGTGTACGCCGCCTACGCCTCTTTCAGCCATCAGTTGCCCAAATGGGGCTACCAGGTGGGGCTGCGGGCGGAAAGCAGCACCTATACCGGCAAACTGCCCGAATCGGGCGATATTTTTGACAACGATTACCCGATCAGCCTATTCCCAAGTGTTTTCGTCACCCGCAAGCTCAATGAGGAGGACAACATCCAACTGTCCTACACCCGCCGCATCAACCGGCCCAACTTCTTCCAGCTGATGCCCTTTACCGACTTCTCGGACTCCCTCAACCTGCGCCGGGGCAACCCGGATTTGTTGCCTGAGTTTACCAACTCCTTCGAGATGTCTTACCAGGATTTCTTCGCCAAAGGGCACAACCTGCTGATCACGGCCTACTACAAACAGGCCGACGGCCTGATCACGACTTATCAGTTTACAGAAACCGATGCGCAAACGGGCCGGGAGTACGTGGTCTCCAGCTTCAATAACTCCAACAGCGGCCTGGCTTATGGCGTGGAATTTATTCTGAAGAACACTTTCGGGGAAAAAGTGGAGCTGACCTCCAACCTGAACCTGTACAACTCCAGGGTAGATGCCTCCAACATCGAATCCGGCCTTATAGATGAGCGCTTCAGCTGGTTCCTCAAGGAAAACCTGTCGGTGAAACTGCCGGCACAATTTACATTCCAGCTCAACGGCGAATACCGCAGCCGCGCCGCCTACTCGCCCAGCAGCGGCGGCGGGCGTTTCGGGCACTGGGGCCCCACCAGCACTGCGCAGGGGTACACCATCGCCAACTGGCACGTCGACGCCGCCATTCGCAAAGACCTCTGGAACCGCCGCGCTTCCGTCGTGCTCAGCATTCAGGACATCTTCCGCAGCCGCCGCACCGGCTCCTACGCTGCATCGGATTTCTTCGTCCAGGAAAGCTGGCGCATCCGCGACCCGCAGGTGGCCCGCCTGAACTTTTCCTATCGTTTCGGGAAAATGGATGCCTCGCTCTTCAAGCGGAAGAATACGAATATGAATACGGAAGGGATGGATATGATGCAGTAGACGCGGCCGGTAGGGATGGAATCGTTACAACGATTCCATCCCTACCGGCCCATCACCACCTTCCCACTGCGCCAAAGCTGGCCGCCCACCGCCACAGCATAAAAATAGAGGTCCGGCGGCAGCCCCTGCACCTCAAAGCGCTGCTCCCGCTGGCCGGGCGCCAGCAAGCCCTCGTAAGCCAGGCGCCCCAGGCTATTGTATAGCAAAATCTGCCCGGGCCGCAATGGCGCCGCATCGAAAGCCACCTTGAAATAACCCGGGGCTGGGTTGGGGAAAAGGTACGCCCTTGGGGTGTTTCCTCTCGTTGTTTCCTGTACTGATACTACCGGCTGGCAAGGGGGGGCGGATCTTCGCCTTCTACAAGAGGGCCGAGGCGGTAGTTGGGGAAGGATGGTAGAGAGCGACGATGATTAAAAGGCAATTGGATAGCATGTTGTTCAACATTACATGCCAGCCCAGGTTCGTCCGGGTTTTGAATAACATGAAGAACATCAACGGTTGCAAAGGAATTGATGTAAATCTTGCAGTCGGGGGCCAGTTGGGCGTTATGAAACAATGTTGGAAATGGCGACAGATAGCCATCGTAGATGCTTACAATTGTACTTGAAGAATTAATATCATCCGACTGGAGATTGTATTGATAAAGTGTATCATTTGCAGAGACGTAAAGGAAGTTTGAGTTTGGAGAAACGGCCACCCCTGCACCTAAGCCGCCATTTTCTACTGGCAAATGGATGAAATTACTAAGAGTTCCCTGGGTTCTGTCAAAATCAAATAAAAACACTCCATCCTGTGGGCTATATCGAATATATTTTTCACCATCTGGTGAAAATACCGCCTGCCCACCCCTAGAACCATTTTTGCTAGACTTCATCCCAATCGTTTGTTCAAATGGGCCCAATACTCCATCCTCTGTGATCAGTAAGGACAAATAGATATTTGAAGTATCGGCAGAAGTAAGTATCCACCAATCTCTTCCATTGGCATGCTTAACGGCAGTAAGCTGCCCCGCTGTCATTTTTTCCGTAATAATGGGAACGTTTTTTTCTAAAACCGTGCCCAAACCATTATTCAAACTCATATCCACCGCTGCAAGGAATAAAGTGTCAAAAGTGACAAATAGACCTTGCGGATTCTCAAATTGCATCCATTTATAAAAAACGTAGTATATATTTTCGGAATCAGGAGCAGGAATAATTAAAACACTTTGGCTTCCCGCAGGATAACCATCAATACAATATAAATTATGGATTTCTCCAATATTTAAACTATCTCCATTTTCCATAACCTCATGCTCCTTATTTGCAATAGCACAGCCGTTACAATAAAAAAGCAGATCTCCATTTGCATCGCAAATACTGGCGTTGCTGACATTAAGGCTTAACGCTATTGGTTGGTAAGCCACTGATAGGGGCGTTTGCTTAAAATCCAGTAGGCTTCCTTCAATGCCAGGAAATTCGGAGGTGGCATTACTGTTATAACCGAACATCCAAACATAATCGTGCTTTTGCGCATTCCCAATAGAAGCTACAAATACCACAAAGAAAAAAAGACGTCAGGCTTCTCATAATGCAAAAAATAGTAAAGGGCGTTCCCGGCAATGATGACTCCGGGAATGCCCATTTTATTATCGAATAATTACCAGTCTTTCCGCCTTTTGAGTGGTATCCACTCCTTTAAGTACACAATAATAGAGGCCAGCGGGGAGCCCGGAAGTATCCAAGAAAGCGGATTGTTCACCTGCCGGGATTGGCTTTTGAAGCCGCATTTGGCCTTGAGCATCATAGAGGGCCAGTGTTGAGGGGTAAGCCAAACTCCTGGAAAACTGAGCGACTACAATGCCTTTTGCCGGATTTGGATATAAGCTGAAGCCAAGCGGAGTTTTATCCGAGGCCCGCCTCAGTGGTTGATGGCCCGGGTTACAGAGCTGGCCATCATCGTAACTGATCAGCGGGTCAATCAGGCTATACAGGCTCCTTGCTTTAAATACGGCGTCGCCGCCAGCCAGGGGGCATTGGTTAGCCAGGTTCCAAAGCGCAAGGAGCTTGTTTTCCGGCATGCTATCCAATCCGACGGTAATGGATTCAATAAATAAGTTGTTGAAATCCCGTTCATTCAGCTCGTAGATAGAATCTGCCTGTATGGTGTGGTTCACATACCAGGCATTTTCAATAGCCAGGGAACGGCTCTCCAACAGAGGGTTCAGGCTTAGCCTGGCCAGGGAATCGATGGAAGTTACGCCATCAAGAAGGGCCCGGCGCTGGCCCAGCAAGCTATCCATGTAAGTACTATCGGCGCCTAATTCCACATCGAGTTGGTGCAGGCTATCCAGTTTTTGCACCAATTGGGCCTCGAATTCCTGAAGGGCCGATGCGCTTGTTTCATCCGCCTGAAGGGCGCCGCGCAGGAGGGCATCTATTTCATAAAAGCTGCCCAAACTGCTTTGGGAAGCGGTATGGACGAAGGCCTGCTCCCAGTAAGCATCCGCGCTTTGCCGTTCCTGAAGGCCGTTGTACAGGTGGCGGCGGCCTGTCCATTCCAGCGCGCTTTCAAAGGCTTCCGATTCGAAGGCCCCATTCCTAAGCTTTTGAGCAGATAGTTTTCATTGTCTTCCTGCGGGCCAGGGGGGGAGGGGTAATGGAATTGGAGCAGGCGTCATCTGTTCCGTCAAGGGCGCAGTTGTAATTTGTCCCCCGGCTTGAAATAAAAAAAAGGTGGCGAGGATTGAGCATCTTTAGGGTGCTTAAATCCAAAAAAATGTCGCACCTCACCGCCCTTTCAAAGATACAGAAGTTCATTGAAGAAAACGTCATCGGCCAGCTAAAGGCATGGGCGCAATTGTTAAGGGAGGGGCAACTGTACGCCTTCGAAACGGAGGCTCTTGGCTGTATTCATGGGCTTTACGATTTTATCAACGAGCAGTTGCTGCCAGAGGCAGCCCTTCAAATTGTTGGCCAACTGGTGGCGCAAGGCCGGGCGGCCGTCGGGCGCAAGATTGAAGTACGGCCCTTTAAGCTGCGAATAGCCACTGGCCAGCAGGTTGAAGTTCAAAGCCCTTATGTCAAGCATCCGGGAAAAGGCTGGAATGGGCCGCGGCAATTACTGGCTGTCCATTGGAATATCATCGATGGGGCCAGCCCGGCATTATATGACAGAGTAGGCTATTGCGCTGCATTAGGGCCCTCGTATGAGATGGCCCACCAGACGCTGGGCAAATTTGGGGTACAGCTATGCCTGAGTTCCGTGCGCGATATTACCAACCGCCGTTCGGCTGAGCTCACGTCGAAGCCTGGCGAACCATTGTTATGAATCGGGCGAAGAAAATGTAATCGCCAGCCCAGGCGAGACGCTGGAGGGTAAGCGGGTGGTGATTTCCGTGGATGGAGGCAGATCCCGCACCCGAAGCTATGATGGCAACTATAACGATTCAGGGAATGCCACCTACCAAACCGCCTGGTGTGAGCCAAAACTATTCGTCATCGACGTGCTGGATGAGCATGGGCAGCCTCAGCGCCACGAACTGCCCTTTTATGGGCGCCGTTTTGCCGAAGCTGATGTGTTGGCTTTGCTGGAACGCTATCTGAAGCGGCTCCATATAGCAAAAGCCAAACAGGTGCAGATTATAGCAGATGGCGCTCCCTGGATATGGAATAATGTGAAGCAAGTGCTGTTGAGCCTGGAAGTACCGCCAGGGCGCATTGTGGAAATGCTTGATTACTATCATGCCTCCGGGTATATTCATAGCCTGGTGGAGCAAATGCCCAAACGGGTGGGCAAAAAACAGCGGCAGGCCTACTCGCAGAAGTTCAAAGATTGGCTTTGGGATGGAAATGCCCGGCAAATTGCCGAAACCTGCCGGAGGTTTTCAAACGCCCGGGCCAGCTCGTCAACCGGTACTTGAATTATCTGGATAAGCACCAGGATAAAACGCAGTATGCGGAATTTGAAAAACAAAAATTAATGTGCGGCAGTGGCATTATTGAATCGGCTACCGGCATACGCATCCTGCGGGAAGCCGGGTAAAGTCGTCGGACGACTAGCTTTTGTCGGCCATTATCCAGCTGTGTCGTGGGCATGGCAGGAGGCAGGATGCGCCGACTGTTTATTATCCGGCTACCGGATTATTTTAAATGCGATTGCCCTGGGCCTGAGCAGTTCAGATGCCCCGTATCCGCTCCACCAATTCCTGAAACGCCCCCTCCCGCTGCGGCCGGTCCCAGCTTTCCCTGGCTTCCAACCGGCCGTTTTTCTGCTCCAGCAGGAAGTGGAACACGAAATCTTCCGGCCGGTCAAATGAATCGCCCAGGGAGCCGTAGCGCAGGTCATTGAACTGCAACTGGCCGTCGGGGCGCTGTAGGATGCTGTAGTAGCCGTCGGAGAACCAGCGCAGGATGCGAATGTCCCGATCCTGCGCATGCCCTTCGATCAGATGGTGCTGCTTCGGGATGATGGTGAAAGTCAGCACCTCCGCTTTTTTGTCCAGTATGGAATACATGCCGTGGTAGTAAGCGGTATCTCCCTCCGCAACGCCCTGCCAGAGGATGTTGTTCAGGATGGTTGGGGCGGTCATGTAGCGTTCATATTGAATGCCTTCTCTCGCTAAAGATGCTTTGAAGACTTGATTGACCTGATACTTGTTGTAGAAGGTGAACAGCATATAAGCCGAACTAACCCCAATGCCAATATAGTTGAACACCGGGCGCCAGCGGCTGCGCCGCCCTGCCAGGAAGGCGATCAGCACGAAAAGCAGAAAGGGCAGGGTGTAAAAAGGGTCGGCCACCGAAATATTATTGAAGGCCACCCGGTAATCCCAGAAGGGCTGGAAGAGCTGGGTGCCGTAAGTGGTGCAGGAGTCGAGCAGCGGGTGGGTGAAAATGGCCCAGAAGAGCAGCCAGGCCCAGTCGCGCCAGGAGGCGTTGGGGTTTTGGCTGGGGCGGCGGCGCAGTTTGTGCCGCACCCAGATCACGGCAGGGAACAGCAGAATGCCGACACTCACCGCCAGGGCGACCTTGCCTACTTCCAGGGGAGGGATGGGCATGAAAATAGCTCCGATGCCAATTAGCAAAATAATGGACAGCCATACCTTGAAAAAAGCCGGCCAGTACCGTTTCCCTTCGTACAAATAATGGAGCAGATACCCCAGCGCTACCGGCGCCAGGAAGGCAAAGGTAAAGGAATGCGTAATGGCCCGGTGAAAGGCCAGCGAGCTCATATCGTCGGTGACGAGGTTGGCCAGTACATCCAGGTCGGGGATGGTGCCGCCGATTGCGCCCCATAGCATGGCCCGGTTGCCCACCTTGCGCCCGAGCACCACTTCGCCTACGGCGGCGCCCAGCGTGATCTGTGTTAAGGAATCCATTGGGTGTTCGTTATATAAACCAGAAGGAGAAACACCAGGAGCAAAGGTAGGTTGCGGCGGGGAAAAGAAAAAGCCGGTACAGGATACCCCACACCGGCTCTTTCACGGGCTTTCAGCTTTTAGAAGCGAAAGCCGAGCGTGAATACATACTGGTTCCGGACTACATTATTCTGTACGATCTGCTCGGTCGATATGGCCGTCAGATAGGGTTTGTAATCCTCTTCTGCGCTGCGGCGCTGATAGGCCAGGTCGAGGAAGAAAGTTTTCTCCCGAATGCCCAGTCCCGCGCTGATGGTATTGCTGATGGTGGTGTCGTCGATGAGGGGCGACTGTTGCAGCCCCAGCCCGGCGCGGAAGCGGAAGACCTCGAAAGCCAGTTCGCCCCCGAGGCGCAGGTTCCAGGCGCTGCCGAGCTGGCCGCTGATGCCGGCATTGGCTTCCCGCTCGGCGTCGGCAAAGCCGTCGAAGCGCAGTTCGTTGCTGCTGTAGTCCACCCACTCGATCTCCGCGCTGAGAAAGCCCATTTTTTCATAGATAAAGCCCGCGCTGCCGATCAGCCGCCAGGGGGTGCGCAACTTGTATTCGAACAGCCCGTCAGGCGATTCGGCGCTGCCGTTGATCAGGTCGCCGCTGCCGTCATCGCTGGTGAGGTAGCTGTAATCCATCGCGCTGCGGTAGCTGTCTTCCAGCGAGTAGGCCGTAGGGGTGTGCACGGCAAAGCCCAGCCGCATGGCCTGGTGGACGCGGTAGATCATGCCCAGTTTGAGGTTGATGCCGGCGCCGGTGGTGGTCAGCCGCTCGGTGTAGGCCAGGTCCGTGAAAAAGGGCACCTCATTGTTGGGGTCATCTTCCTGATAGCCCTTCTCCTCGCGGAAGCTCAGGAAGGGAACCCCTATAGTTGCGCCGAGCAGCAGGCGCTCCTTGTAGTTGCCGGCAAAGGAGAACACCAGCTCGTTGATCGAGCCGCGGGTGTCCACACTCTGCTGGCGGCGGACAAGGGCGTCGGGCGCAAGCTGGAAGTCGGACTCATAAAAACCGTCCTGGGGGTTCTGGTCGTAAAGGGCCTCGGCGTCGATGGCCAGGCCCGACTCGAAATCGCTGATGCCGTCATTGCTGTTGGCCTGTTCCAGAAAGCGGTCGACGATGGAGCCTTCCGACTCGCCGCGGTAGAAATAGTTCTGGTTGAAATTGGCCAGCCGGTTCAGCCCGACGCCGAAATTGAAGGTGGCCCAGTCGGCGGAACGTGGGCGGGAAGCGACGACGATCCCGAATGTGTTGAGGTTGAAATTGGTGCGGTTTTCTTCAATGGGCGTGTTCTGCTTGTCGTTGACCAGCAAAGACTCGGTATTGGCATTGAAAAAAGAAGGCGAGATCACGAATTCGGAGGAGCGGTACCAGCCCATCCCCGCCGGGTTGGTGCTCAATACCGAAAAATCGGATCCCAGCGCGCCCAATGCGCCGCCGGCTCCTATGGACCTGGCCGTGCCGCCCGTTTCGAAATGGGAATAGCGCAGGGCGTCGGTAAAGGACTGAGCCTGGAGGCCGGCGGACATCAGTACGCTCAGCACCATGAGAGAGAGAATACGATTAGACATAAGATTGTTCTTTTGTTTTGAAAAATCCGGGGTTGTGGCGTATCAAAAAAAATGGGTGGAAATCGTGACATCTCCACCCACTTTCCCACTTTATTGAAAGATTCAGTAATCAGTCCATTCGTTTATTTGCCGCCTCGCCTGCTCGGTGAAGAAGAGGAGCGGCTGCTGTTGCCGCTGCTGCCCGAAGATCTGCTGCTTCCACTGCTTCCGCTGTTGAAACTTCTGGACGACGAGCCGCTGCTGCTTCCGCTGTTGTACCTGGGCGAGGAGCTGCCGCCGCTGCGGCTTGGGCTGTAGCTGCCTGAGGAGCGGCTGGAGCCGCTGTTGCTGCGCTCGTAGGACCTCGGCGTGCTATTGCTGCGCTCATAGGACCTTGGAGAACTCTGCCGGCTGTTGCTGCGCTCATAAGACCTCGGCGTGCTGGGCTGGCTGTTTCCGCGCTCGTACGTCCGCGGCGTGTTCCGGCTGGAAGCGGGCGGCGTGTAGTCGCGCCTCGGCTGGCTCGGCGGGCTGTAGTTCCGGCCGGGGGAGCTGGAGTCGCCGCCTTCCCGGCTGCGGTCGTAGCGCGGGTTTGCGGGCTCTACGGCCCTCGGGCTGGTGTCGAACGTGCGGCTGCGGGTGGTTTCGGCCTCGCGTGGCGTCACGCGGCTGCGCTCCAGGCCGGGTTCGGTGGTGGCGCCGGGATTATCCTTCCTGCTGTTGCCGTCATAAGCCCGGCCCATGTCGGCCCGGTTGTTGGTCACGTCTTTGGGCGATTCCTGCTGGATGCCCAGCTCGCGTTTGGACGTGTTCGGCACCCGGACGGTGCCGCTGGTGCGCGGGCCGTAGTAGGTGTTGTTGACGGTTGATACCGTATTGTAATCATATCCGTTGCCCCAGGAAGGCGGGCAGTAGAAGTTGGAATAGTAACCGCCGCCGTAGAAACCGGAATAGCCAAAATTCGAATAGCCGAAGAAAAAGTTATTGCGCGGGCCCCACGGGCTCCAGGGGTTGTACCCCCAGCTCCAGGGGCTCCAGGCGAAGGAGGACCAGCCGCCGTACCAGGGGTCCCACGTGTTCCAGCCCCAGCTGTTCCAGCTATTCCATCTGTTCCAGCGGTTCCACCTGTTCCAGCGGTTCCAGCTGTTGAAGCCATAGAAGTCGTCATAGATGAGCATCGTGAGGCCAGGGGTGAAGAAGGGGTCATAATAGAACATATCCACATACACGGGGTCGAAATAGCTGAACCCGTAGTAAGGGCGATGGAATCGGCGAATGCGGGAAGAGTAGTAGTAATCGTACTCTTCGTCGTCATAATAATCATATTCGCTGTCGTCGTAATTGACGCCGCTATTGGTGATGTAGGTGTTATCACCGCTGCTATAATTGCCTTGGTAGTTGTATTCGCTGTCTCTGTCCGGGTCGTAGTAGAGGTCGTCGTACTGCGCAGTGGCAGTAAGGCTAAGGCCTCCGGCGAGGAGGAGGGTCAGGAATACGGCCAGTCTATAATTTTTCATAAAGGGTGGTTTTAATGTAATTACCGGAACGCTCTGTACTTCTAACAACACGTAATTTATTACTTTTGTGCCTGATTTTTAGTTAAGGGGTTTTTAAAGTGCCGCCTGCGCCTTGTTAAAGTCCGGAAACAGGAACTTTCTTTTATGTTAAGACGTAGTGTGAACACTGGTGTAACAATACTTAACATTTAAAAAATGCCTGTTAAGGATTTGTTAAGGCTTTCATAATCATTTGGCATTCAAAGGTAGAAAAAGAAATCAAATTCATGGCGAAGGAAATTACGAAACGCAGCGAGAATTACTCGCAGTGGTATCTGGATATCGTAAAAAAAGCGGACCTGGCGGACAATTCGGCGGTTCGGGGCTGTATGGTCATCAAGCCCAACGGATTTGCGCTTTGGGAGAACATGCGCGACCAGCTCGACCGCATGTTCAAGGCGAGCGGCCACGTCAATGCCTATTTCCCGCTTTTTATCCCCAAGAGCTTCCTGAGCCGGGAAGCCCAGCACGTCGAGGGCTTCGCCAAGGAATGCGCCGTGGTCACCCACCACCGCCTGATGAACGCCCCCGACGGCAGCGGCGTCATCGTTGACCCTTCCGCCAAACTGGAGGAGGAACTCATCGTGCGCCCCACTTCCGAAACGATCATCTGGGACACCTACCGCGGCTGGATCCAGTCTTACCGCGACCTGCCGCTGCTCATCAACCAGTGGGCCAACGTGGTGCGCTGGGAGCTGCGCGTCCGCCAGTTCCTGCGCACGGCGGAGTTCCTCTGGCAGGAGGGCCATACCGCACACGCCACCCAGGCCGAAGCCGTGGAGGAAACCCTGCAGATACTGGATATCTATACGCGCTTCGCGGAAGACTATATGGCCATGCCGGTCATCAAAGGCGTCAAAACGCCTAACGAACGTTTCGCCGGCGCCGAAGAAACTTACTGCATCGAAGCGCTGATGCAGGACGGGAAAGCCCTTCAGGCGGGCACATCCCACTTCCTGGGGCAAAACTTCGCCAAGGCTTTTGACGTAAAGTTCGTCAACGAGAACAACGTCGAGGAATACGTCTGGGCCACGTCCTGGGGCGTTTCCACACGCCTGATCGGCGGCCTGATCATGACGCATTCGGATGACGACGGGCTGGTTATCCCGCCCAGGCTGGCGCCGGTGCAGGTGGTTATCGTGCCCATTCCGAAGCCTTCGCCGGAAATAGGCGAGGCAGCCGAAAAAGTAATGAAAGCCCTTCAGTCCAAAGGCATCACCGTCAAATACGACCGCGACGACAAAAACCGGCCGGGCTTCAAATTCGCCGAACACGAAATGAAAGGCGTCCCGGTGCGCATCGGGATCGGGCTGCGCGACCTGGAAAACAACCAGGTGGAAGTGGCCCGCCGCGACACCAGGGAAAAAAATACCGTGCCCTTCGACGGCGTGGCGGACTATGTGGGCCAACTGCTGGAGGACATCCAGCAGAACCTCTTCAACCGCGCCCGGCAGTTCCGCGATGCCCACACCAGCAGGGTGGATAATTTCGACGACTTCCAAAGCCTGGTGGAAACCCCGCATCCGGAGTGGTCCGAGTCCTGGGGCGGCGGTTTCATCTCCGCACACTGGGATGGGACTACGGAGACCGAACTGAAGATCAAGGAGCTGACCAAAGCCACTATCCGGTGCATCCCCCTGGATGCGGAGGAGGAACAGGGGCGCTGCATACTGACCGGCAAGCCTTCCAAAGGGCGGGTGTTGTTTGCCAAGGCATATTGACCGGGGGAGGTAGAGATAGTTATCAGGGCTCGTTATAATTTTGTAATTTGCTTCTTCAATCCAGAACGAGTACAGCGATTTTGAAGAACCTAATCCCACATTTTATTCAGGAGCAGTTTCTTAAGGGTTTAAGCCGCGGCGAAGTGGAGGCATATACCATGTTCGTCGACCTTTCGGGCTTCACCCCCCTGACGGAGTCCCTCATGCGGCAGGGCAACCGTGGAGCAGAGCAGTTGTCCAATATCCTGAATGAGGTCTTCGAGCCCCTGGTGCGCCTGGTTTATGCCAAGGGCGGGTTCATCCCCTATTTTGCCGGCGATGCCTTTACGGCCATATTCCCCCTCTCGGCGCCGGGGGTGGGGAGCAGCGAGATCGTTTTTGCCGCCATGGCGGCGCGCAACCACTTTAGCCAGCGCCAGTTCCGCTTCAGCGATTTTACCATCGGCATCAAATTCGGGCTTTCCTACGGGATTGTGGAATGGGGCATTGTGGGCGGCCAGTATCAATCGTACTACTTCCGCGGCGCTCCTATCGACGGTTGCGCCGCCTGCCAGATGGAAGCCGAAGGGCAGGACATCGTCATCGATGAAGCCCTGCGCCTCCAGCTTGCGAAAGGGCAGTTTTCACTGGAAGCGGCCGAGCCCGGCTTTTACAAAGTGCGGAGCAATGTGCCGGTGAAGGAAATGCCGCCCGCTGCTAACGGGCTCCCCCATCTCCAGCGGGAGGTGGCCCTGCGCTTCCTGCCCGAAGCCGTAGCACGCTACAATCAGGATGGAGAGTTCCGGACGGTCATATCGGTCTTCATATCCTTCGATGGGGTGGATAGCCACGAAGCACTCAACGACTTCGCTTCGGTGGTGCTGGAGCAGATTAACAATTTTTCAGGTTATTTTAAAGAGATCGACTTCGGCGACAAGGGCGGCGTCATGGTGGCTTTTTTTGGCGCCCCGGTCTCTTTCGAGAATAATACCGACCGGGCGCTGGAATTCGTACACACCCTTCGGGAAAACCTGGCCGGGCTGATATCCGGAAGCAGCCTGCGCTACCGGGCCGGCGTCACCATCGGCACGGCCTACACCGGTATTGTGGGCGGGCTGGAACGCTGCCAGTACGCCGCCGTGGGCAACCACGTCAACCTCGCCGCACGCCTGATGACCTATGCCGACTGGGACGAGGTGCTGGTGGATGTCGACATCCAGAAGAACCGGCACTTCCACTTCCTCCATCGCGGAGATATTCAGTACAAAGGCATTAAAGGCAATGTTCCGACCTTCAAGCTGGTTGGCCGCAATTATGAAAGCCACGCAGCCTACGCCGGGGAAATGGTGGGCCGCGACAAGGAAATGAAGCAACTGTCCGAAGTCACGACGCCCCTTTTCGAGGGGCGTTCGGCAGGCATGGCCTTCATCTACGGCGAAGCCGGCATCGGTAAAAGCCGCCTGCTGTACGAGCTGAAAAACAACCTTTACGGACAGAACCTGATACAGTGGCACACCTGCCAGGCCGACCAGATACTCAAAAAACCTTTTAACCCCTTTATCTATTTCCTGAAAAATTATTTCGAGCAGTTTACCGAACGCCCTTCCGGCTCGAACCTTCAGCATTTCGAGAACCGCTACCAACAACTGCTCGACAAGCTTTCTTCCATGGAAAGGCCGGAGGCCGGCATCATCCGCCGCGAACTCATCCGTACCCGCTCCGTGCTGGCCGCCCTGATCGGCCTGGACTTGCAGGATTCCATCTGGGGCCAGCTCGATGCCAAGGGGCGCTATCAGAATACCCTTTCCGCCATCATCAACCTCCTGATAGCTGAATCCCTCCACCAGCCCCTGGTCGTCGAACTGGAGGATGGGCATTGGCTGGACGACAATTCCCGCGAGCTGCTCACCGAATTTGTCCGCCAGATGGGAAGATACCCCCTCTTTCTGGTCGTGACTTCCCGCTACCAGGACGATGGCAGCAAACCGGAGATCATCGGGCGCACCCTTATGGAGGATTTGAACCTTCCTGTCTTGGAGATCGACCTGAACACCCTGCACCCCGAGGCCGTCCGGGCCTTCGCAGAGTCCAGGCTGGGAGGGAAGATACACGATGAATTTTTCGAGCTTTTAGCCCGTGCCTCCAACAGCAACCCTTTTTACCTGGAGCAGATACTGGAGTATTTCACAGAAAGCCACCTCATCGAAGAGGAGGCCGGGCAATGGACGATCCGGGACAAAAACATCAAATTGTCCAGCTCGATCAATGCCATCCTGATGGCCCGCATCGACCGCCTGTCCAACCTGGTGAAGGAAACGGTAAAAGCCGCCGCTGTCATCGGGCGCGAGTTCGAGGTTCCGGTGTTGTCGGAGGTCATGAAGCGGCAGGAAGAGTTCATTCGCCGCAACGGCAATTCGGCCAAGCTGCTAAAAGAACAGATACAACGGGCGGAAGAGGGCCAGATATGGCACGCCATGAACGAGCTGCGCTATATTTTCCGCCACTCCCTGCTGCGGGAAGCCGCCTACAGCATGCAGCTGCGCACCCGCCTGCAGTGGCTGCACCAGATGATAGCGGAAGCCATAGAAGGCTTGTACAGTGAAAAGCTGGAAGAACGATATGTTGACCTTGCTTTCCACTACGACCAGGCAGGGGTTTTTGACAAAACCTGCGAATACCTCCTCAAGGCTGCCGACCATGCCCGCAACAACTATCAGAACCAGCAGGCCCTGGACTACTACGAGCGCCTGCTGAAAAAACTGGGGCGCCAGAAGGATACGGCCGACCAGATACGGGCTCACCTCAAAAAGGGCAAGGTGCTGGAATTAATCGGCAAGTGGGATGAATGTGAACAGGCTTACGAACGCGCCCTGAAACTGGCCAAGCAGTCGCGCGATGTATTGCTGCTCGGGCAGGCCAACAACAGCCTGGGGCACCTGCTCATGCTCAAAGGGGATTACACCCGCGCCATGCGCTACCTGCAGACGGCAGCCGGGCTTTTCGAATCCATCGACGACCGGGCTGGCAAGGCGAAGGCCTACGGCAATCTCGGCAACCTCTATTTCCGACAGGGCGAGTATAACGAGGCAAAGGAATACTTCGTGCAAAGCATCAGCATCGGCCACGACGCCATCGACCCCACCACCAACGCCCAGGTAGCCGCCAACCTCGGGCTCACCTTCATGAACCAGGGCAACTACGACGAAGGCATCCGTTGCCAGCAGGCCCAGCTGGAAATCTGCGAACGGCACAACGATAAACAGGGCATGGCTACCCTGTACACCAATATCGGGATCGTCTTTTTCGAAAAAGGCGACTACGACCCTGCGCTCGAAGCTTACCAAAAAGGCCTTAACCTCAGTGAAGAACTCGGCAATAAGATGCTGACTTCGATCGCCATCGGCTGCATCGGCAGCATCTATGAACGAAAAGGCGACTACCAGCGCGCCATGGAAAACTTCCAGCACGACCTGGCGCTTTGCGAAGAACTGGGGGATAAACAGGGCACGGCTATCGCGCTGGGCCTCATCGGAGAGCTGCACAGCATCGAAGGGCGCTTCCACAAGGCCATCGAATACCTTCAGAAAAACCTGATGCTCTGCGAAGAACTCGGCTATCAGAAGGGTATCGCCAAAGCCGTAAATACCCTGGGGGATGTGTTCTTTTACACCCGCCAGTACGACCGCGCAATGCACTTCTACGGCCGGGCCATCGAAGTGACCCGCCGCATCAACAACCGCCTGGTGCTGGGGTACAGCCTGGTGGAAAAAGGGATGGTGCACCTTGTGCTGGGCGAGCTGGAAAAACTGGGGGAATGCGCCCGCGAAGCCCTGGAAATAGCCCGGGAACTCGGCAATCCCGACCTGATTTTCGAAGCCAGGGTACTGGAAGCCATTCAGCAGAAGGCTCTTGGCCATGAAGATAAGGCCGTTGGCATGCTAAAGGAACTGCAGTCGAAGCAGTTGTCGTTGAGCCAACAGGCCGCCGTGAATTTTGAACTCTGGAAGGCGCTCCCCGGAGAGCCGCAATACCGGCTGCGCGCCCTCGAACAATACCGGCAACTCTACCAGGCAACTCCCCGCTACAGCTACAAGGTGCGCCTCGACGAACTGGAGGCGGCCTGAGGAGGAGGCGCTCTGCCGTTTCAATGGCTCGGCTTTTTGTCTGCCGGTGCAGAGGCATGAAAATCCCGCCCGATGCGTTCGGCGTAGTTGTCGAGCAATTCCAGCACCCTTTCCCTGCCTGCCGCTTTTACGATCATGCCTACATGGTATTCCTTCCGAAGGCGCCAGACGATTTCAGGATCGTCGAACCGGGAGTCATCGGGCTGTTGAAAGCGCGACAGGGATACGATGATGCCGGTATAATCCTGCCGGGCTTCCGGCAGGCGGTAGGATTCGCGCCGGGCCACGGCGTTTTCCAGTAATGCCCATTCCCGCCACAGGTTGATGCCGGAGGAAAATTCGACCATTTCCGCCAGGTGGGCGCCGCCGACGCGTGAGGAGGTTTCCAGGAAATAAAACTGCCCGTCCTCCCGGCATTGGATGAATTCGGTATGGGAGGCGCTGAACTGCATGCCGAAGGCCTTCATGACATCGGCGTTCAGCTTCTGCAGGGCCTTGTCCTCCGCGCTGCCGAAAGCGATGATGTGGGAGCGGAATATTCCGCCGCCGTGCGCCACTTCCAGGGGCGTATTCAAATAGCGCGATACCCGGCAGAAAAGCACTTTGCCGGCGAAAGTCAGGGCGTCGGCATGGTACACGTCTCCCGGCTTGAACTGTTCGATCAGGTATCGGTGCCGCTCCTCGCCGAGGGCTTCGAGCACTTGCCAGAGCTCTTCCACGCTGTGCACCTTTTTTATGCCTGTCGCCGAGGCTTCCGCCCGGGGCTTGACCACCCATGGCGGGCTGGTGCGCAGGGCATACTGGGTAATTTCCTCATCGTTGAACAGGGGGCTGAAAGCCGGTACGGGGATGCCCGCCTCCGCAGCTTTCATGCGCATGGCCAGCTTGTCGCGGAAATAACGCCCCGTGGTTTGGCCCATACCCGGGATGCGGAATTGCTCGCGGAGATAGGTGGCTTTTTCCACGTCGAAATCATCGAGGGCCACGATGCGGTCGACTTTGCGGCTGCGCAGCAGCCAGGCGGCGCCCGCCGCCAGCGAGGCCAGGTTTTCCGGGCCGTTGTCATCGGATTCGATGTAGAAGAATTCGTCGACCGCCTCGCGGGGCCAGGCTTCGTGTTCGAGCACCTTGCGGGTAATGAGGTACACGGTATTGCCGGCCTCCTTGCAGGCGCGCAGAAAGTCCTGGCCTTTGAAATAAGTGGAAATGCAAAGGAAGGTCAAAGGTTGCGGCATAAGGCGTTGGATTGTATCTGGATTCTGTTGCGTATATTTTTAACCGAGCCGGCTCAGGAAATCCGTCAGCATGCGCACGCCATAGGCGGTGGCGCTTTTCTGGGAGGCGAATTCCGAGTCGTTGAAGGCCACCCCGGCAATGTCGAGGTGAGCCCAGGCCGTATGGTTTTCAATAAAGGCTTCCAGGAACTTGGCTGCCCCTATGGCTCCCGCCATGGGTTTGCCGCTGTAGTTGCGCAGGTCGGCCACATCCGATTTAATGTCGTCCTTGTACACATCCCAGATCGGGAGGCGCCACATGCGTTCGCCGGTGCGTTCGCCGGCCTGGAAAAGCTGGGCGGCCAGTTCGTCATTGTTTGAGAAAAGGCCGGCGGCGTGGTAGCCGAAGGTACGCACCGTGCTGCCCGTGAGGGTAGCCAGGTCGATGAGGATATCCGGTTTGAAGTTCCGGGCCAGGTAGGAAAGCCCGTCGGCCAGGATGAGGCGCCCTTCCGCATCGGTATCGATGACCTCGATGGTCTTTCCGCTGTAGGAATCGATGACGTCGCTGGGTTTGAGGGAGCGGGCGTCCACGCTGTTGTCCGTGGCGGGCACGATGCCGATGAGGTGGAGGGGCAGCTGGAGTTTGGCCGCCATTTCCATGGCGCCGAATACGGCGGCTGCGCCCCCCATGTCACTCTTCATGTAGTGCATATTGGCCGAGGGTTTGATCGATAGCCCGCCGGTGTCGAAAGTGACGCCTTTGCCCACCAGCCCGACTTTCTTCAGCGGCTTGCCGCTGCTTTCCTCAGGGCGGTATTCCATGACGATAAAGGAGGGAGGGTATTCGCTGCCCCGGTTGACGGCAAGCAGGGCGTGCAGCCCGTTGGACTCGATCCGGGCCTTGTCCATGGCCTGAACGGAAAAGCCATAGGTTTTGCCCGAGTTCAGGGCCCATTGGGCCAGGCTTTCGGGGTTTTTCTTGTTGCTTGGGGCGTTGACCAGGTCAAAGATGCGCATTTGCGTTTCGGCCATCTGCTGGCCCCGGTTGGCTGCTTCCAGGCATTCCTCGCGCAAATCCTCGTCGGCCAGGATTTCGAGCGAGGCTCCGGCTCCGGCCAGGGGATGGGGGCCGGCGTTGCCTGAATTTTTGAAACGCCCGATCGAATAAGAGCCGAGAATCAGCCCGTTGACGGCAGCCTCCACCCAGGAGGGCGCCTCGCCGCTGAGATTGCCGTGTAGCAGGCTTATGCCCAGAGGGGCTCCCATCTTCTGGCGGTATTTGTGGGAGAAGGAACGGAAGGCCTTCAGTATCTCGGGAAAGGAGGGGTTTTGGCCCAGGCCCAGCAGGTAGTAGCGCTGTTGCTCATGGTACAGGGTGTGCACTTCCCCCTGGTCTGCTTTGAAATCCTGATGCAGCATTGCCGGGGGCTGCCCCACCGTACGGGCAATATGGCCCAGCGCCGGTTCGAGGGGGCCGCCTGCCGCCAGGGGGATGATGATGGCGGCAGGTAAGCTTTTCAGGGTATCAGGAAATTTTATCACCATTGCTCAGGCTTCTTTGTTTCGGAAAAACAGCCACTCCATGGCCTTGGGGAATTCCTCGCCCCAGCGGGCCTCATTGTGCTTGCCCAGCGGGTCGATTGACAATTTAAACCGGATGTGGGCTTTGCCCTGTTCCTCAAAAGATTGCTTGAAGTCCCTGATGTTCGGGATCATATTGGCGCCTTCTGCTCCGCCTCCGTAGAGGTAAATGTCCATATCCTGAGGTTCCTGAAAATTAAAGAAATGGAAGTGGATATGAGGGGCCACCCAGAGCGAAGGGGAGAAGATCAGGAGTTTGCTGTAGGCTTCGGGATAGATCAGCCCGGCGTAGATACTGATCAGTGCGCCCATCGAACTGCCGCCGATGCCGGTATGTTCCCGCCCCGGAAGGGTGCGGAAGTGTTTGTCTATATAGGGTTTGAGGGTATCCGTCAGAAAGCGGGCGTATTTTTTTCCGTCACCGGTGCCTAGTTTGGTGCGGTAGGAAGGCGTGAATTCGGCGATGCGCTGTTCTTCGGCATGGTCGATGGCGACGATGATAATGTCGCCCATGCCACGCTCAGCCATGACGGCCAGCTTTTTGTCGACGGCCCAGTTGCCGAAGGGGGCGTGGTCGTCGAACAGGTTTTGGCCGTCCTGCAGGTATAGAACCGGGTAGTGTTTGCCGCTTTGGTGGTAATCGTGGGGCAGGAGGGCGGAAATACGCCTGGTTTTGATCAGCTGAGGGATTTCAAACTGTTCAGAGATGATGCTGGGCAGCGGGAGAAAGCCTGGCTTGTAAAAGAGGCCGTTTTCCATCCAGCGGGGAACGAAATCGTGCAGTTGAGCAAGGGCAAGGGTATCGGCCTGGCGGTTGGGCGGGGCGTTGCCGTACTCGTCCAGTTCCGCGCCGTTCCAGTCTATGCGGTGGTATTTGTACTCGAGCTGCCCGGGCAGGAGGCGCCTGTCCGGAAATTCGAACCAGTATTCTCCCGGAGTTTTTTGGTTCATGCGGAAGGCTTCTTCACCGGCCCGCCAGCCGTTGAAATTTCCGGCTATAAACACCGGAAGGCTACTTTCGGGGGAAGTAGTCAGATGCAGCGAGAGGCTTTCCTGTCCTTTACCTGTTGTTTGTGATGAGGGCATATCCCCTTTTATCCTGTTTTTTTCCTGCCGGAGGGCTATCTGCAATTTCCAGCCTTAAGTTGTTGATAATCAGTTATTCCGGCTTTCATGGGGCGCCTGCTCCACGTGCGCCGGGGCCCAATGTGCAGCGCCGGCCGGAAAATCCGGAAAACAGGGCTTAAGCTATAAAAATTTTGCCAATAAATTGGACAAATAAGCCCCCGACAAAATTAACGGCAGGCATGGCGCCCGGTAATGGCGCATCATGGCGGCCAAAATATATTGCCTTATTTCCTGGCTGCTGAAAGCCCGAGAAACTCTGAAGTGGCAGGAAAATTCAGGCAGCCCCTCGCCTTTTGGCTGCGGGTAAAAAACATCAGAACCTCCACCTCGCCCGTGCTCCCATTTGTGGCGACAAATTCAGGGATGGCGCCTGCCAGGGCAGGCTGAGCAGGCGGCTCTCCAGTTCCATAAACAAACCATCGCTCAGGTTGAGGCGGAAGCCGGCAGACATGCTGGCTTCCCAGCGATCCTGATGCCAGGGCTCCAGGCTCCGTCCGGTATGCCGCCCCGCCCAAAACCGGTTTTCGGTGATGGCCAGGCGGTTCCAGCTGCCGTTCAGGCTAAAAAAGGGCGCCCAGGGCTTCCGGCTTGTGTACTTTCGCAGCCCCAGCAAATTGCTCCAGCCCCGGAAGGTGGATCCTATTTGCAACGCCTCTCCTCCAGGGAGCTCGCCAAGACAGGCTGTGGCATAACCCTGATAGAGCCCGGCCATCCAGTGCAATTCCATCGCGGAACCCAACGGACAGGCAAAAGCAACGGTTACCGGCAAAGATACGCCATAGTCGAAATCGGGCTCCCGGGTCAATAAGGGGTGCTCGATCCCCTGCTTATCCATCCACTCATACAGAGGCGCGGGGTCGAAGCTTTGGCGGCGCCAGGCCTGCCAGTCCGGCATCAGGCTGCCGTGTGTAAGCGCCTGAAGGCTGAACCCCGGCACGGCCATCAGGTCCACGGTTACGGCATTGGATTCACAGCCGGCCCCGCCATTGTCTATGATCAGGAAGGTATAGGAACCCGCCGGAAGATTCGTCACCGTGAAATTGGCATTGTTTACCTGCCCGAGGAAATTCCCGTTCACCAGCACGTCAAGCGGGAAAGTCAGCCCGGCGCCCGTCACAGTAAAAGAAACCTGCCCGTCTGCTGCTGAAGGCGAAGAAGGTGGGATTATGAGCAATACTGCAAGCTGATAGGCCGGAACATAAGGCAGGGTAACGATAGACAGATCGACGCAAGTGAGGTTGATCGCTTCATCAACCACCTGAATGGTATAATCTCCGGCGGGCAGGAAAGTGAAATCAGCCAAACTCACCGGGCCGGGAGGCAGGCCGTTCAGTGTGAACTCTACCGGCCCGGTGACGGTGACGGTGAAGTTGCCGGCGCTCAGAGACCCCAAATCCAGAATAATGTTGCCTGTCTGCATACAGGATTCGGGCGTGGTGTTGATGTCCTGGACATATACAGGCGGAATTTCCTCCACGACAAGCTGGAAAACCTGGGTGCAGTTGGCCGAGGGGTCTGTGATGGAAACGACGTATAACCCGCCGGGAATACCGGACAAACCCGGGCCGCTGCCGCCCGTGTTCCAGTTGAAGAGGTAATCGCCCGGGGGGCTCAGGGAAACTGCGATGGCGCCATCACTGAGCCCGCAGTTGGCGGGGAACGGCTGAAAAACCGGGACAAAATCACAACCAACCGGCACGACATGGATCAGTTGCAGGCAGATGCTGAAATTGCCGCAGGGGTCGGTTGCCTGCCAGGTGCGGATGATATCCCCCTCGCAATTCAGGAAACCGGAAAGGTCATCCGTATAGGAAATCGCAATGTCGGGGAAACAATTGTCAGTGCCGGTTGCGAAGCCCGTTATGTCAAGAACATCCTGCTGGCCGCAGTTTACCGTTATGTCGGGCGGGCAGGTAAGGATGGGCGCCAGGTCATCGGTTGCAGTAATTGTCTGGACACAGCTCGCCTCGTTGCCGGCGGCATCGGCGGCCGTCCAGGTGCGGGTGATGATCTGTTCGCAGAGGGTTCCCGTTACTTCATCTGAGTAGCTGAGAGTAGGGTTGTCGGTGCAGTCATCTGTGGCGGAAGCCTGTCCGGTATGATCCGGGCTTGTGTTGCTGTCGCAGGGGATGGTGATATTGGGCGGACAGGTGAGTATGGGCGCGGTGGCGTCTGCGATGGAGATCGCCACTGCAGCCTGATCCCTTTGCCCGCAGGCATCTTCGATGGTGTAAGAGAAATGGGCCGTATTGCAGAAGCCCGCTTCCGGCGTGAACGTGAAATTGCCGCCGGGTTCGAGCACAAGGGCCCCACCGGAGGGCAGGGTAAAATCAACCACCGTCACCGCGCCGACATCATTGGCCAGGACGTTGCCGCTCAGGGGGCTTTGGCTGTCGCCGGCAAAGCTGTCATCCACGGCATCTATCTCCGGAACCGTGACGTTGACGAACACACCGGCCGAGGCGGTTTGCCCGGCGCGGTCCACTACCGTGTAGCTGAAACTGAAGGAGCTGAGGCCTACATTGCTGATCTGCAGCAGGCCTCCCCCGGCATTGGAAACGGCGGCGCCTGCCGGCTGGGTGAAGGCCGCAACGCTGAGCCCCTCGCCGGTATCATTGGCCAATACGTTGAAAGTGCCGGAGGTGGCGCACATCAGGCTGAGTTGGTCATCGCGGGCGATAAGCTGGGGCAAGGGCTCTCCACCGCCGTCATCGCTGAGGAGGATGGCAACGATGGTGATCAGGGCGCCCCCTCCCACCACGTAATATACCCAATCCGGGATGGGTTTTGCGATTTTCCCTTTGAAAGCCGCACTCGTAAGGTCGATCTTCGACCAGTCAACCGTGTCGCGTTGCTGCGCCGGGAGCAGGGAGGGGAGTAAAACCAGCAGCAACAGAAAAAAAGGGGAGCGAGGTGTTGCCAGATTGATCATAAGCCATGTTTTTATTTCCCGGATAGTTCTATCATCCAGTTCTCATCGTCCATGCTAAAGGTGATCTTTCCGGATTTTTCGCAGCAGAAACCATTGTCTTTCCGGCTCAGAAGCCAGAATTCCCAGTATTTGTCCGAACCCGGGCGCAGGGGCTTGCTGGCTTCCCAAACTTCAGGATGAAGCCGCTCATTTTCCTTCCTTTTGGCTTCCAGCAGGCTGCTCAGGCGCGACAGATCTGCTTCGCTCATCACCGGGGCGATGTCTTTCCCGTCCGGGCCGGGAATACGGAATCCGGAGAGGATAAGTTCGATCACTTTATCTATGAAAAGGGAATCACGGGGATCGAGTTTACTGATGTCCCGAATGAGATCCCTGAATCCGTAGACGTTGACGGAATCAGGGGCTTTCAGCAATTTGGCCCCTTCGCCAAGGGCGAACACTTCTTCCCAGATATTATAGCTGTTCCCTTCAACCTCCCGGCTTACGCTTTCCGGGATGTCTTTTACATCGATCTCATAAGTTTCCGCATATACCCGGGCGATTTGTTCAGTCAGTACATCAGGGCCGTAATCCTGGCCGGACAGTTCGGAAGTAATGGCCCAGGTGAGCACCTGCCGGAGCAGGTTTTCTTCCAGAACAGGATCGAAAGAAAAAACCGTTTCGATACTTCCCTGCGCCTTTAGCAAGGGAAAAGTTTCTCCAAAGGCTTCCTCCACGGCGAAAACGTAGGAATAGAAAAGCCCGGGATTGGCGTCGGGGCTGATCCGGTAGGGGAAGATTTCCGTTGTTCCGGGGAATGTCAGGGTGATGCCATCGTGGCCTTCCGGCACGAGGGTGACGCCCGCCTGGCCGGCAAGGCTTGTGGTTGGGCCGATGGGGAGCATTTCGTCAACCGTAAAAAAATGCCGCGGATAAGAAAGGCGGGCGCCGGCCGGGGGTAAGGGGCGGCTGAAATCGATACAGGCGCCGGTGGCGGTTATGGAAAGCCGGGATCCGGGGGGGATGGTGGCCGCGGCCTGGCTCAGGTAAAGGGGTTGGAGGCGGGGCTTTTTTTGAATGATGAATGGGCCGAGCGTGGCGGTAATGGGGGCATTCGTTCTGTTTTTCAGGTGGTATACAGCGACTTCGCCGCTGCTTTTACCGGTGGTTTTTGCCCGCAACCGGATGCCGGCCGGAAGCTGGGCCGCTGTCAGGAGCGGCCAGGCCCACAGGGCAAGGAACAGAGATATGCCCCAAAAACGGATAGCCCCGGTGTTGTTCTTATGCTTCATAGCCCATGTTTTTATGGTGGAAGTAACCATTACCTGCCTCCAGGCATGCTCTTAACCACCTGAACGGATGACCCTGGCCTGGTAACCCAGCTGCAGGAAAGCGGCCCAGAATTCCTGAACGCCCTTTTCAAAATCATCCTGCACCATTTTGGAGGCCTGGTTCAGGGGCGTCGGCGCACCGGCGTCGAATTGTTTGGCCAGGCTGCCCCTGAAAACTTCGATATCATACCCGTTGCCTTCCAGCAGGCCCAGGGCATACCATATCGCCTGCTGTTCCACGGCGTCCTCCTGCCTCCGGGCATTATCCCGGTAGGGCGTATCGATGCGGCCTTCGGCCTTCAGGAATTCATAGGTGTACTCAACGGCCTGAACAATATCGATTACCAGCCGGGCTGCAGTCCGGGGAAAGGAGTCGATGTCGATGGTATAGTCGATGAAGTTATAGGCGCCGGGGAAAGTAGCCCCCATAGCCCGTCGGCCCCTGATGGGCCGGAAACCCTGATCGGCAGGCAGTGGCATATTGGGCCGCCAGAGCGGCGCTTCGTCCGATTCTATCCATAGTTCTACAGCAGGCATCGTAAGGCCGGCCTCCACCGGGGGAAGAAAAGGGTTGGTGCAAAAGCCGCGCAAGGGCAGGGTGTGGTAACCACCGGGTTTGATCAGCAGGCTGAGCTTATCCGGCAGGGCGTAGCCCTGGGTGTTGTTGGCAGCAGGAATCAGGAGCGGGCCCCAAGAGAAACGAATGAGCTCGCCGGTGGTGTTGTGGAGGTGCAGGTCGCCGATATGGCCGGTTGTCTGGCCGGTGGCTATAGCCCAGGCCTTCAGGCCGGGGATGTTGGGTTGGCTATAACCCGGCGTCAGGAAAAAAAGGGAAAGCACGCCCCCCCACAATAGCTGCCTGATTGTTAAGCCGCAGTGTTTGCCGCCGGAAATGGTGTAGAAGTAATCCATTTACAAGGTTTTGTCATATTAAGTCAATGGCGTTCATTTATCTGGGGAAGTTAAAATGGAGTTTGGCTTCGCATTTGGCGCCGCCCTTATCGCCTCCGCATTGCGCTCCCTTACAGAAACCGGTTATGGTAATGTCCAGGGAAAATGTTGTGGCGTCCAGTATGATATAGACCGGCGTCCCGTAGAATCTGTTTGGGCCATCTTCGTACTGATACCAACCCTCCCGGTATTTTGTCCGCAACTTGGCGATGGCTTCTTTCCGCTTTTTCAGGAAATCCTTTTCCGCTTTAATACGGGCGTCGAATTCATCTTTGGCTGCCTTGGCCTCTCTCATCAGTTCATTGGCTTGCCGTTGCAATTCAGCTCTTTTTGCTTTGTTTCCCGTTTTTTTGGCTTTTGCCTCCAGTTCCTGCGCCTGCTTATTGAGTTCTGTTTCCTTTTCTTTCCGCTCTGCGTTGATCTGGGCGATGCGTGCATTGGTTTCTTTTTCCGCATCGCTTGGCATAAAAACTTTAAAGGCCTTGCTTTCCCTGATTTTGATGTCCAGCTTGTCTTTTTCACTGTATTGCAACGGCGCCTCCTTGCGGCCTTCTGCTGTGAATGCCAGGTCCCCACCCGTTCTGGCCCCGAAGATCTCATCGCACTTGCAATCTTCTTTTGCGTGTTCGCCATCCCGGCAGGAACAATGAAGTATATGCTGTTCAAACTTGAAGTCCAAAGCAAGCAGTTGCGTGTTGCTGATGTCCACTTTTTCCCCAAATAACTTTACAACGGGTACATTGATCTCCTGGCTGGCCGTTATCTGCCCGTTGAACCGCACCACAGCACTGCCAGATTTCAGGATACCGAAGGTGTCTTTTTCCGAACTGAAATACCGCACCAGATAGGAAAATGGCAGGCTGTCGCAACGGCATTTCAGTTGTTCGGCCTTGTCCACCGGGCCTTCTGCCACTGGCATGGGAGTTGTTTCTTTTTGTTCAGTCAGCAGTTTTCCCTTGAGCCCCACCGTTTCGATGGCATCCCATATCTGATCCACGCCTTCATGGAACTGCTGCTGTACGCTTTCGGGCGCTTCTTCAAGTGGTTTGCCCAGGTTGGTTTCCAGTTGTTCGGCCATTCGGCCGGAGAAGTCCTCTTTGGTATAGGGGTCGTTTTGCAGCAATGCGGTGATGTGCCAGATGGTTTGCTGGACAATTTCGCTCGGTGCGCGATGGGGCGGCAGCGGCGTGCTGATGCCGCCTGCTTCCCAGAGGCTGTCAAAGCTGGCCTGAATGCGATCCTCCATTTCAAAGAGGAATCCGGAGGCTTCCAGTATGTTACGGTTGAAATCGATGGAATAGGGGAAGGGGATATCCTGGCCCGGGTAGGACAGGGTGTAAACGCCGCCGCTTGCTTCTCCGCCCGAGGCTTCCACGCTGGGGTGCGTTTCTTCAAAAGCGCTGCCGGCTGGCAGCGGCATGCCCGGAAGCGGAATGGAGCTGGCTCCACGCTCCGCGATCCAGGTTTCCACCCCTGTAAATGGGGCGCCGTCCGGCACGGGAGGGCTGTAAATGTCGAGGCATCTGCCCGAGATAATTATTGCACTTTCAGTGTTGGGTGGTACAACCGTTTCAGCAATGGAAGCGAGATAAGCCTGATAATCTCCGGTAGGTGGGATCAGGAACCGTTCCGCCTCAATGGTGATGGGGGCTGAAGTGCGGTTGAAGGCGTATAGCACGCCAATCCGGTTGGTCGTCTGCCCGGCGCCTACTACGCGGAACTCCATACCGGGATGCGCTTCGGCAAATATTGGCTGGGACCGCAGCCCGGCAGTCAGGCACAGGATCCATATCAGAAAGGAAAACAAGCACAGGCAGGCTTTTTGCCCCCACTGAATCAGGCAAACATTTGTTCTCATGGCGGCCCTGTTTGGTCAGGAAATCCGGCAAATTCCACAACGGGCCAACTTATGCAGCCAATAAGAGATAGCTGCCGGGAAAATATCCTCCACGCTTCTCATGCAGAAGATATTAACTGTCAGGCAGGGATTCAATGATAAAAGTCAGTTGGGGGGAAATGGGAAGGGGAGCATGGGTTCACTGTTCCATCCAAAAGGAAGAACGGTGAACCCATGAGCCCATGGCCTTACC
Organism: Bacteroidota bacterium; assembly: GCA_963169455.1. Lineage (GTDB taxonomy): Bacteria > Bacteroidota > Bacteroidia > Chitinophagales > Saprospiraceae > JACJYE01. The sequence continues at coordinate 89,234 of CAUJDW010000103.1, forward strand.
AGGCCGGGATGATGTTCAGCCCGAAGGTTCCGTCGCCCAGCCCCATTTTTGCACTGAAGGGGAAGGCATAGTAGGGTTCCAGCACCATGGCGCCGAACAGGTTGACGCGCAGGGATAGGCCGGTGCTGAAAACGGGCTTTGCCTCATAGTAGTCGATCAGCGGCTGTCCGGAGACGGGGTCGAGGATGGGGTTGCCCTCGCTGTCGAGCCGGTAAATCGGGCCGTCGAACTGGCTGGAGTTGAACCAGGCCAGCCCTGCGTCGGCGAAGAGCGCCAGTTCGGTGAATACGGCTCCCGATTTGATCAGCGCCAGGCGTTCCGGGCCGGTGAAGGGGAGCCTGATCTCGAAGTTGGACACCAGCATCTTGCTGCCGAACAGTTCGTCGAAGTTGCGCCCGTTCTTTTCCAGGAATTTCCCGGCGCTGCCCGTATTGTACCCCCTGACGAACCAGGAACTGCCGACGAACATGGGATAGAGGTCGTCGCCTCCTTTCCCGTAGCGCCCGTAATGCAGGGCGCGGAAGGCCAGCCCGAAGGGCCTGATGAACTCGTATTTCCGGTAGTCGGTTGTGAGCGCCGTGAAGTTGAACTCGCCGAAATACTGGTCGAAGCCCAGGCGGAAGCGGCTGCCATCCAGCGGGCCAACGAGCCCGAAGGAGGCCTTGTCGCCGACCAGGGCGGCTCCGGTGTTCCAGAGGTTAAAGCCCCTGGGGCTGTCGAGCTTCTGCCGTTCCTGGCCGATGAGGTTGCCGATGTAAAAGCCATCGGTCTCGTAGTAGTTGACGTACTGGTCGAGGCGGGAGCTGTACCTCGTAAAGGAGGCGCTGCCTTCCACCCGCAGGGTAGTGGAGAAGGGGTAAAAGGCAAAAGCGCTGATGCGGTCTTCGAAGATGCGTTGCACGTAGAAGGTATCGGCCAGCGCCATGTAGGTTCCGCCGCCGATTTCCAGGGGTTCGAAGCCGGTGCCGCCGAAGGCGAAGCTGCGGAAGGGGATGTGGGACAGGGAGCCGCCCCAGTTGATCCGCTTGTTGCGGTTGATGTAGGCCGTTGCGCCGCCGAAGTCCGTGATCTCTCCGTTCAGGGCGAGGCTGGCGAACACCTGGTTGCTGCCCAGCATATCGCTGAAGAGCATGTCGACCCCTCCTGCCACGCCGGTCTGGGTGCCGAAGGTGTTGCTGGTGCCGACGCCGACGCCGGCGCTGCCCCCGATGTAATCGAGCTGGAATTTGGGTTTGTAGGGCGCCGAGGCCAGGCTGGTGTCAGCTACTGTCGCCGCCGGCTCGGACTCGCGGAGTTGCCTGTCGACAATCGCGCCGGCCTGGGGGTTCACCCTGGGCAGGGTGGCGGCGGCGAAATCGACGGCGGTGGGGTCCACCTCCTTATGCAGAAAATCATCGGGCCGGGCCCGGTAGATGTTGTACTTGTTTTTGGAGAAATAGGTGTACAGCAGGTTGTCGCGCCGGCGGTCGATGCTGATGGCCGGTGCATAAGCCGTGATGCCGCTTACGCCCGTGAGGATATCGGTCAGCTGAAACACCTTGCCGGTGGCCGGCTCGTACTGGTACAGGTTGCGGAAGCCATCGCGGTTGGACAGGAAGATGATATTGCCGTTCACATCCAGCACGGGGTTCAGGTTGTCGGCCCCGGGGAAGATATCAATGTGTTCCGCGCGGCGGCTGGCCAGGTCCATCCGGGCGAGGTTGAAAACCCATTTGCCGTTGGTGCGGCCCCGCTCGCGGCTGAGCTGGTCGGTGGAGAAGACGAGGTAGCTGCCGTCATCGCTCCAGTGGGGGTGCATTTCGGAATGGGCGTCATTGGTGAGCTGCTCCACGGCGCCGGTGCGGATGTTGACGGCGTAAAGGTCCGTCTGGCCTTCCGCCAGCCCTGTCACAACGACGGTTTTACCATCGGGTGACCAGGCGGGGTTGCTGAAGGCCTGAACGCCTTTGACGGGCAATTCCCGGACTGTTTTCCCGGACTCCACATCGCTGATGACCAGAATATTGCGGCCTTTGCTGAAAGCGGTATAAACGAATTGCTTGCTGTCGGGCGACCAGGAGCCGGCCGATTCGATGTAGTCGAAATCGTCGATATGGCCGCTCTTGTTGCTGCTGGCTACCTTGCGGATGACCTTGCCGGTGCGGGTGTCGGCCAGGAAGAGGTCGATGGAGAAGAGGCTTTTTTCCGACAGGAAGATCGCGTAGCGGCCGTTGGGGCTGATTTGCGGAGCGATGTTGATCTGCCCTGCATTTTCACTGCCGAGCAGTTCCTTGCCCACCAGGCGGTCTTCGGTAGCGTTGAGGTACTGGCCGAAATGCCGTTTCAGGGCTTGTTCCCACAGAGAGGACAGGTTCTTGCTGCTCATGCCCAGCTGTTGCATGCAGGCCATTTCAAAACCGTATCTGGCAGTGGCCACGAAAAAAGGCTCGATGATCTCATCGCCTTTCAGGCCGGTGAGGAAAGCCCAGAATGCCTGCCCGTAGCGGTAGGGGAAGTATTTGGGGTTTTGCAGGTCTTTGAGGCTGGGCACGTCGTCATTCAGCACGGCGTCGCGCATCCACATGGCCGTATGGGCGTCGACGCTGCCGATGGAGAGGTATTCCGCAAGCCCTTCCACCATCCACAGGGGCAGGTTGCCCAGGCTTTGCAGCGAGGTGGAGTCGCCGTTGATGATAAGGTTGTACTGGAAGGCGTGCACCAGCTCGTGGCCCAGGACGTGGTTCGTCTGCTGGTTCGACATGGCGAAGGGCAAAATGACCCGGTTCTTGAAGGCCTCGGTAACGCCTCCCGTGCCCACGCCGACGCTGCCCATAATGGCGTTGGTCTGCTGGAAGTCAGCGTGGTCGTTATACAAAATAAGCGGATTGCGCCCCTGTATCGTATCTTTGAGGATATGCTGGTGCATGAGATACCACTGTTCGGCCTCCCGGGTAAATGCTTCGAGGCGTTCCGGGTTTTTGAGGTAGTGGTAGATTTCAAAGTGGGGCGATTGGTATACTTCAAAATCGAAAGTCTCGTAATTGGCTTTGTTGCGCCCGAAGTACTGCGCATGCAAACCCGAAACGGCCATCAGGGAAAGCAGAAGCCAGGTTGCAAGTGTTTTCATTTTCATAATCTTCGCATTTTGGATGTCAGGAGAAATCCGGTGTAAAAGCTTAGCTTTCAGTAATTTTAACACTTGTTGAAGGCGCAAAGGTCTTTTGGCATTGTGCTTTTCCAGTTAAATTTTCCTTAAACCGGATTTTTATCGTAAGCCGCTGAAAAATCGGTGGTTGGCGCCCAACATTCCGTAAAGTTGGGCCGTCTTATCTCTTTTTTTGCGTATTTGCCCATCAAAAAAGCGGTATGAAAAAGACAACCCGGCTCATTGTTCTTCCATCGCTTCTGCTCGGCCTTTGCACGGCTGCCCGGGCGCAGTTATCCGAATTTATCCTGCCTTTTGAGCGGGACGCCAACACCACGTCCACCTATTTTGAAACCATCGCCTTTTACGAGGCCCTGGCCGGGCAGTATCCCCGGCAGTTCCAGCTCAGCGAGATCGGGCAGACGGACAGCGGTTTTCCCCTGCACCTGGCCGTTTATTCCGCCGATGGGGCCTTCAGCCCGGAAGCTGCCCGGGCTGCGGGGCGGCAGGTGTTGTTCATCAACAACGCCATCCACCCCGGAGAGCCCTGCGGGGTGGACGCTACCATGCTGTTCCTGCGCGGCCTGCTGCAGAATGAGGCCCGGCAGGACTCCCTCGGTGGGCTTGTCATTGTCGTCATCCCTTTTTACAATATCGGCGGCGGCCTGAACCGGGGCAGCTACAGCCGCGCCAACCAGAACGGCCCCGAGGCCTACGGGTTCCGGGGCAACGCCCGCAACCTCGACCTCAACCGCGATTTCATCAAGTGTGATTCGCGCAACGCCCGCGCCTTCAACCAGGCCTTCGCCCGCTGGCAGCCCGACGTCTTTATCGACACCCACACTTCAAACGGCGCCGATTACCAGTACACCATGACCCTGATCGCCACACAAATTGACAAGCTGAGCCCGCCGCTGGCCGCATACCTCGACGGGCGCCTGCTGCCCCGCCTGTACGAGGATATGAAAAGGGCCGGTTGGGAGATGTCGCCCTATGTGAATGCACGCGGCGCGCCCGACGAGGGCATCAGCGCTTTTCTCGACCTGCCGCGTTATTCCTCCGGTTATGCAGCCCTGCACAACGCCATCGGCTTCATGCCCGAAGCCCACATGCTGAAGCCTTATGCCAGCCGGGTTCACGGCACTTTCGCCTTTATCGCCTGCGTGGCCCGGGCCATGCAGGACGACAGGGAGGCCCTGCAGCAGGCCCGCAGGCAGGCCATCGCCCACACCCTGGCCCGGGACAGCTTCGCCCTCAACTGGGCGCCCGGCCCGGCTGTGGCCGATACGATCGCCTTCAAAGGCTATGAGGCGAAATACAAGCCAAGCGAAGTGTCCGGCCTGAGCCGCCTGTACTACGACCGCGATGCGCCTTACGAAAAAAATATTCCGTATTTCCGGCGCTACCGCACCACCACCAGCGTGCGGAAGCCCCTGGCCTACCTGATCCCTCAGGCCTATGCCGAAGTGGCGGAACGCCTCCGGTGGAATGGGGTAAATGTGGAGCGCCTGGCGGAAGATGTCGAGCTCGGGCTCGATTTTTATTATATCGACGAATACAAAACGGTGGAGTCGCCATACGAGGGGCGCTACCTGCATTATGGCGTCAGAACCAGCAGCAGGCGCCTTCAGCGCCTGTTCCGAAAGGGAGACTATGTGGTGTTCACCAACCAGCCGGCCAACCGCTATATTGTGGAAACACTGGAGCCGGAAGGGCCGGATTCCTTTTTCGCCTGGAATTTCTTCGATGGCGTTCTGATGCAGAAGGAATATTTTTCGAGCTACGTTTTTGAGGATCTGGCTGCCGAACTCCTGCGCGGAGACCCCGAACTGCGCCGGAAGCTGGAGCAGAAAAGGCAGGCCGACGAGAAGTTCGCGCAGTCGGCCCGGGCGCAGCTCAATTTCATTTACGAAAATTCCCCGCACTACGAAACCACCTACCGCCAGTATCCGGTGGGGCGGCTCACGGAACCGCTGGGCTTGCCCCTGGAAGGGCGGCAGTAGGGCTTTGGCAGGGCGCCCTGCCGGATGCATGCCTCGGAATTGGCAGAATATTCCTATTTTCGGGCAGTTTTTCGGCCCACTTTTGTAAAACCAAAATATCTGTTTCCAAATGAGGAGATTAGCAATCATCACCCTGGCTATCCTGGGCATGAGCAATTTTGCCCTGGCTCAGAAAGACATTACACTCGAAGGGATATGGAAGGACTATGAATTTTCATCCAAATCCGTTCCCGGCTTCAGTTTCCTGAAGGACGGGCAGCATTTCACGCGCCTGGAAGACAACAAGATCCAGCAGTACAACCTGTCAGACGGGGCATTGGTGGGCGCCATCCTGGACCCCTCGTCCCTGCCGGATTTTCCGGGCCGCATCGAGGGGTACGCCTTCAGCGAGGATGAATCCAGAATTTTGCTCGAAACGGCCTCGGAACCCATCTACCGCCGCTCCAGCCGCGCTGCATATTTTGTCTATGACCGTGGAGCCGGGACTGTGGAGGCCCTCTATCCGGAAGGCAAACAGCAGTACGCCACCTTCAGCCCCCAGGCCGATAAGGTAGCTTTTGTGTACGACAACAACCTGTACTACAAAGACCTGTCCAGCGGCAAAGTGACAGCCATCACAAAGGACGGCGAATACAACAAACTCATTTACGGCGCCACCGACTGGGTTTACGAGGAAGAACTCTCCTTCGCCCGGGCCTTCGAGTGGTCGCCCGACGGCATGCGGCTGGGGTATTACCGTTTCGATGAAAGCGAGGTAAAGGAGTTTACGATGGCCAGCTACCGCGATGAACTGTATCCGGAGCAGGTTACCTTCAAATACCCCAAAGTTGGCGAACAAAACTCAAAAGTGGACATTTACATCTACGACCTGCGGGTGGGCAAATCACTGCCGGTTTCGCTGGGGCAGGACAAGGACATCTACATTCCGCGCATCAAGTGGACGGCCGGTTCCGACAAGCTTTGCGTGATGCGTTTGAACCGCCACCAGAACCACATCGAATTGCTGCTGGCCGACCCCCGGAGCGGGGAAACGGAGTTGCTGCTGGAAGAAAAGAACAAATATTACATTTCCGAGGATGTGCTGGACGACCTCACCTTCCTGCAAAACGGCAAGCAGTTTATCTGGTCCAGCGAGAAGGACGGCTGGCGCCACATTTACCTCTACGACATGAAGGGGCGGCAGGTGGAGCAGATTACCAAAGGGAAATGGGAAGTTGCCGCTTTGTATGGGGTGGATGAAAAAGCCGGCCGCGTCTATTACCAGGCCGCCGAGAACTCGCCCAGGGAACGCCAGGTTTACAGTATCGGGCTGGATGGCAGGGACAAGCAGGTGCTCGCCGGCGAATCGGGATGGAACAGCGCCCAGTTCAGCACCACTTTCGACTATTATGTCGTTTCCCATTCTACGGCCAACAAGCCGCCGGTGTTTACCGTTTTCGACAAAAAAGGGCGCCGGCTTCGGGTCATAGAGGAAAATGCAGCGCTCAGGCAGAAGATGATGGATTACGACGTCCAGCCTGTGGAGTTCTTCAATTTCAAGTCTGCCGAAGGCGTCAGCCTCGACGGCTGGATGATCAAGCCCCGCGGCTTCCGGGAAACCCGCCAGTACCCGGTGTTCATGTTTGTGTACGGCGGCCCGGGCAGCCAGCAGGTTACGGATAGCTGGAAAGGGCTCAACTACTGGTGGTTCCAGATGCTGTCCCAGCAGGGGTATATCGTAGCCTGCGTGGACAATCGCGGCGCCGGCGGCCGGGGCGAGGAGTTCAAGAAGATGACCTACCAGCAGCTGGGGCATTATGAAACCATTGATCAGATCGAAGCGGCCAGATACCTGGGAAGCCTGAAATATACCGACCCCACCCGCATCGGCATCTTCGGCTGGAGCTATGGCGGTTATATGTCTTCCCTTTGCATCCTGAAGGGCGCCGATGTTTTCAAGGCGGCCATTGCCGTAGCGCCGGTCACGAACTGGAAGTGGTACGATACCATCTACACTGAGCGCTACATGCGCACCTACCGGGAAAATGAGAAGGGCTACCGCGAGAACTCGCCGGTTTACTTTGCCGACAGGCTGAAAGGCGCCTATCTGCTCGTGCATGGGATGAGCGACGACAACGTGCACTTCCAGCACACCGTCGAAATGGCCAATGCCCTGATCAACGCCAACAAGCAGTTCGAAACCTATTTCTACCCGAACCGCAACCACGGCATTTACGGCGGCAACGCCCGCCTGCACCTGTACACCAAGATGACGGATTTCCTGAACGCCAACCTCAAACCGGCCGGCCGCAGCCTGCGCGAGCCGGTTTCTGCGCCGGCTGACCCCCGCATGCGCAAGGCGCCGATGGGAGAAAAAGCACCCCTGCAAAAACCGGTTGAAAAAGAATAATCTGACAGCTATATGATCATAACCACCACAGACTACGTACCCGGCCGCGAGATTGCCGAAGTGCTCGACATCGCGCGCGGCAGCACCGTGCGCGCCCGGAATATCGGCCGCGACATCGTCGCAGGGCTGAAGAACATCGTCGGCGGGGAAATCGAGGAGTACACCCGCCTGATGGCCGACGCCCGCGAGCAGGCCATCGAACGCATGGCCGCCGATGCGGAAGTGCTGGGCGCCGACGCCGTCGTGAACGTGCGTTTTACGACCTCCTCGGTCATGCACGGGGCTTCCGAAATACTGGCCTACGGCACGGCCGTAAAACTGAAGTAGGGCGCCCCACGCTGCAGCGGGAACTTATTTCCCGTGCGGCCCGTTTCCATGGAGAGCCGCGCCCCGGCACAAAGCGATAATACCCGATATGGCAGCAAAGAAAAAGGCAGAATACGACATAGAGATCGCCAACCGGAAGGCGAGCTTCGAATATCATTTCATCGAGCTCTTCGAAGCCGGGCTCGCGCTGACGGGGACCGAGATCAAATCCGTCCGGCGCGGCAACGCCAACCTGCGCGACGCCTATTGCTATTTCAAGAAAGGAGAACTGTTTGTCAAAAGCATGTTCATCGCCGAGTACTCCTTCGGCAATATCTTCAACCATGAACCCCGCCGCACCCGCAAGCTGCTGCTGAGGCGCACGCAACTGCGCAAGCTGGAGAAACAGGCCAAGGAGCGCGGGTTCACCATCGTGCCGGTGCGCCTTTATGTGACGGAACGCGGCTTTGCCAAGCTGGAAATCGCACTGGCCCAGGGCAAAAAATCCTTTGACAAACGCGAGTCCATAAAAACCAAGGACACCAAAAGGGACCTCGACCGGATGAAAAAGATGTACCGGTAGTTGCCCTACTGTTTCTGGATAAATAAATTCTGGCAGACCTTTTGGGAGAGGGCCAGTTGCCGCCCTGCGCCGATTTCGATCTTCATGGATTCGTCGTATTCAAAGCGCCCCAGCACCTTTACCGCTGCGCCCAGTACAAGTTCCATTTGCCCCAGGTATTGCAGGAAGGCCGTGGAGTGGTCCTGAACGCCGACGATGACCCCCTGTTCACCCGCTGCGAGTTCGGAGAGCGGAAATTGTTTGCGGAAAGCGAAGTTCCCCTCCGCGTCGGGGATGGGGTCGCCGTGGGGGTCAAAGCGGGGGGAGCCGAGAAAGGCATCGAGGCGTTCCACCAGAAGGGGCGACCTGATGTGCTCCAGTTGTTCCGCGATCTCGTGTACTTCATCCCAGCTGAAACGCAGTTTTTCCACCAGGAACACTTCCCACAGGCGGTGTTTGCGGATGAGGTGGGTGGCTACGCGTTCCCCTTTCGGCGTCAGGGTTACGCCCTTGTATTTCTCGTAATTGATCAGCTCCTTTTCCGACAGGCGTTTGGCCATATCCGTAACCGAGGCAGCACTGGTGTTCATCTCGCCGGCAATGGCGTTGGTGCTGGCTGGCCGGTTCCCTTTCTCGGATATTTTGAAAATGGCCTTCAGGTAATTTTCCTCGGTAGGTGATATTTCCATCTGACACGGGTTGTCTGCACAAAAATAAACGATTCCAAAGGGTTAAAACAAGGATTTTCCGGAATAGTGCGCCCTGGCTTTGCCCCTGCGGCTCTGCTCCGGCTTGGCGCTGCGGTGACAAAAATCACCCCTTCCGGATGCCGTTTATCTGTTCGCGGGCATTGCAGATTGCCTACATTTCGCCCCGGCAGCCAGGCCTGTTGCCCTCGTTCTGCCAAATTACGTTTCTCTCATTTACAAAATGCTCCATGGAAAAAATAGCGAAAAAAAAGGAGGCCCTGCGGTTAGCCGCGCTTGAATACCACGAGGGCGCCCGCCCCGGGAAGATAGCGGTGGTGCCGACAAAACCATTTTCCTCTCAGTACGATCTCTCCCTGGCCTATACCCCCGGCGTGGCCGAGCCCTGCCTTGAAATCCATAAAAACCCGGCCGTGGCGCGGAAATATACCGCCAAGGGCAACCTTGTGGCTGTGGTAAGCAACGGCACGGCAGTGCTGGGGCTGGGCAATATCGGAGCCCTGGCGGGCAAACCGGTCATGGAAGGCAAGGGCATCCTCTTCAAGCGCTTCGCCGACGTCGACGTCTTCGATATAGAACTCGATACGGAAGACCCCGACGCCATCGTCGATACCGTGCGCTATTTGGCGCCCACTTTCGGCGGCATCAACCTGGAAGACATCAAAGCGCCGGAGTGTTTCTACGTCGAGGAAAAACTGAAGGAACTGCTGGATATCCCGGTGTTCCACGATGACCAGCACGGCACGGCCATCATCTCCGGCGCCGCCCTGCTCAACGCGGTGGAACTGGCCGGCAAGAAAATGGAGAACCTGAAAACCGTTATCTCGGGAGCCGGCGCGGCCGGTATTGCCTGCGCCAATTTCTATATCTCCCTGGGAGTGAAGCCGGAAAATATTCTCATGACCGACAGCAAGGGCGTGTTGTGGAAAGGCCGGGGCGACGAAGGGAAAAACCGCTACAAGGACAGGTTCTTCCGGGAAACGGCTGCCCGTACGCTGGGTGACGCCATCAAAGGAGCGGACTTCTTCGCCGGCCTGTCGCAGCCCGGGCTGCTGACCCGGGAGATGGTGCTCAGTATGGCTGACAAGCCCATCATCTTCGCCATGGCCAACCCCGACCCGGAGATCACCTACCCCGACGCCCGCGAAGCCAGCCCCGGCGCCATCGTGGCCACCGGCCGCAGCGACTACCCCAACCAGGTGAACAATGTGCTGGGCTTCCCATTCATCTTCCGCGGCGCCCTCGATGTTGAGGCTACGGCTATCAATGAAGAGATGAAGCTGGCCGCCGCCTTGTCGCTCGCCCGCCTGGCCAAGGAGGAAGTGCCGGAGTCCGTCAAACGGGCCTATGCCGACCCGAACCTGAAATTCGGGCCCGACTACATCATTCCCAAGCCCTTTGACGCCAGGGTGCTGGTGGAAACTTCTTCCGCCGTCGCGGAAGCCGCCATCCGCTCAGGGGTCGCCCGAAACCCCATCGATATGGAGGTTTACCGCGAACGCCTGCGGGAAAAGATCGACTGGTCGCGCGATATCATGCGCAAGATTTTTGCCCAGGCCCGGGCCAACCCCAAACGCATCGTATTTCCGGAAGGCGACCACCCCAGCGTAATCTGGGCAGCCAGCGAGATCGTACGGGAAGGGATCGGGCGGCCGATACTGCTGGCCAAGAGCAAGGCGGAACTGCTGGCCAAGTTCGAGGAGATGAACCACGACCCGGAAGGCATCGAGATCATCGAACCCAAAAGTTATGTGCACCGGGAACATTACACCCGGGCATATTACCAGTTGCGGCAGCGAAAGGGCGTATCCCAGAGCCGCGCAGCCCTGGACATGCGCAACTACCTCTACTTCGCGGCCATGATGCTGCACGAAGGGCATGCCGATGCTATGATGGCCGGGCTCACGGTCAACTACCCCGAGGTGCTGGCGCCTGCCATGCAGGTCATCGGCCCAAGGCCGGGCGGCAACCTCATCGCCGGCATGTATATGCTGGAACAGGACCACAAGCTGTACTTCCTGGCCGACTGCATCGTCAACCCCAACCCGGGCGCCGAGGAGCTTGCCGAGATCGCCATGATGGCAGCCGAACAGGTGGAAATCCTCCAAATGGAACCGCGCATCGCCATGTTGTCCTTCTCCAACTTCGGCTCCGTGCGCCGGCCGGAAACGGAAAAAGTGGGCCGGGCTGTTGAGCTCGTCCTGAAACAAAGGCCCGAACTGATGATCGACGGCCCGATGCAGGCCGACGTCGCCCTCGACCAGGACTTCCTGCGCGAGCATTTCCCCTTTTCCAGGCTGGCCAAACGCCCCAATATCCTGGTGTTCCCCAACCTCGACGCCGGTAATACAAGCCTGAAACTGGTGCGCAAGCTGAGCAATGCCCACTACATCGGCCCCATATTGCTCGGGCTCGATAAACCGTTGCACCTCATGCTTCGCGGAACGGATGTGGACAACATCATCAACATGGCGGCTATCGCCTGTGTGGATGCACAGTATATCAGTACGGCAGTACAAAAGTAAACAGTACTTCCGTTGAAGCCGAAAAACGGGCTGCCTGCTGAACTACAGGTCCCAGAATGAGCGGGGGCGCTGCAGCAGGCTGAGGGTGTCGCGCAGGGTCGCCCCAAAATAGGCGGCCAGGGCGAGGCAGAAAGGGGCCAGCGCCCAGAGGCCTAATAACCACAAGCCGGGCATCATGGCCAAGGCCGACAGAATGAGGGCCCAGAGGAAGGGATAGCGTTGCTGGTATTCAAAAAATACGGCCAGGTGCAGGGCGCTGACGATTTGCCATAATCCCAGCAGGGCGAGGAGGGCAAGCCATGGCCCCTGCGGCAGCCCCGACAAGGCTGCAGCCAGCACCCCCGCAATGAGGACGGCCTGGCCGATAAGATCCGTTTTCATTCGCTTGATGCCGATCATGTCATGAGTATTTGGGTTCTGCTCTTACACGGATTCCGGGTTCTCCGCACATGCCGTATAGTCCTGGTAGGTGCGGTGGAAATACCAAAAGGCGCCGAAGAGAGGCGGGGCGGCCGCCACTGCCATCCAAACCTTGTCCGCTCCGTCGGGGTAAAAGAGGACTGGTTCGAGCGCCGGTATAATCCTGGCGCCGAGGTAAAGTAAAAAGAGGTACGCCGATGCGGCCAGAAAGTAATTCAAATGAAGCTCGGAGGGAAGCGCCAGGCCTTTGGCCAGAGCGCTGCCCAATTGCCAGGCCCCAAGAGGAATGGCGATGAGCAGCGGGTAAAAAATCGTAGGCGCCAGAATCAGGGCGGCGGCCAGCATCAGGCCCTGGGCAATCAGGTCAATGGCAAGGAGTGTCCTTTTCATGGGTTTTATTTTAGCGGCAAGGTAAATTGTTTTTTCTAAAATTTCAATAAATTTTGAAAGTTTTGAAAAAAACTCTATTGTTCCTGTTCTCTATTGGGGATATTGTGTAATTAAACCCGCCCTTTGCCTGGGAAACCATGGCAAGCGTGGTTATTTTTGCTCAAAAAAACATGCCAATCACACCCGAACAGGCCGGAAGGCTGATCCGCAGGCGCCGGTCCGTTTTTCCGAACACATACAATGGCAAACCCATTGCCGACGAGGCCATTTGGGAGATACTGGAAAACGCCAACTGGGCGCCATCCCACAAGCTGACAGAACCGTGGCGGTTCAAGGTGTTCAGGGGCAAAGCCCTGGAACGGCTGGGGCGCTACCTGGCCGGCTGGTATCAGGCCAATACCCCCGCCGGGCAGTTCTCCGAAAAAAAATACGAAAAGACGCTGAACAACCCCATGCGTTCCTCCTGCGTGATCGCGATATGCCTGCAGCGCGACCCCGAATCGCGCGTGCCGGAATGGGAGGAACTGGCCGCCGTGGCCTGCGCCGTTCAGAATATGTGGCTCAGTTGCGCCGCCCACGGCATCGGCAGCTACTGGAGTACGCCCCGCTCCATTCTGGAGGCGGAAGGATTTCTGGGGCTCGGCCCCGGCGAGCGCTGCCTGGGGCTTTTTTATATGGGCTATCACGACCTGCCCGAACTGGAGGGCAAACGGGGGGATATCCGGGAGAAAGTCGAATGGATAGCGGAATAAGGCTTCAAAACATATAGGTTTTTATATGTTTTTGTTGTTCCTCCCGGTTTCATAAGCTGATGATAACCTTGGACAAAAGGCAAAATAGCTTTAGCTTTGCCCCCCGAAATGAAAAGCACTTCGGGGCATCCCTGAAGCAGGGGCGAGGCCCGGGCTTTTAGCGTAAACCATCTTTTAAACATAAGAAATTATGGGTCAGTCTATTACACTTATTATCCCCTTGTTCGGCGTACTGGCGCTGCTGTATACATTCTGGCGCACCTCCTGGGTGTCGAGAAAAGAGGTAGGCACGGAGCGCATGGCCCGGATCGCGAAGAACATCTCTGAAGGCGCAATGGCCTTCCTGAAGGCGGAATACCGCGTGCTGGCCGTTTTCGTGCTGGCGGTTGCCATTCTGCTGGGCATCAGCGGCAGCGCCGAGGCGGAATCCTCGCCGCTCATCGCTTTGTCCTTCGTCACCGGCGCGTTTTGTTCGGCCCTGGCGGGTTTCATCGGCATGCGGGTGGCCACCAAAGCGAATGTGCGCACCACCAATGCCGCCCGCACGAGCCTGGGCGCTGCCCTGGAAGTGGCCTTCGCCGGCGGCTCCGTCATGGGCATGGGTGTCGTCGGGCTCGGAGTGCTGGGCCTGGGTGGGCTCTTTCTCCTTTATACCAACATGGGTTGGGACATCACCCGGGTCATCACGGTCATCACCGGTTTCTCTTTCGGCGCTTCTTCGATCGCCCTTTTTGCCCGCGTAGGGGGGGGGATTTATACCAAAGCTGCCGACGTCGGGGCTGACCTGGTGGGCAAAGTTGAAGCGGGCATTCCGGAAGACCACCCGCTCAACCCCGCCACAATTGCGGATAACGTGGGTGACAACGTCGGCGACGTGGCCGGTATGGGCGCCGACCTTTTCGAGTCTTACGTAGGCTCCATCGTCGGCACCATGGTGTTGGGCGCTGCATTTATCGGAGCTATAGGGTTCGAAGCCGGCAACGAATTCGGCGGCCTCAACGCCGTGCTCCTGCCGCTGGTGCTGGCCGGCGCAGGCATTGTCACTTCCATTCTGGGCACCTTCTTCGTGCGCGTAAAGGAAGGCGGCAACCCGCAGAAAGCCCTCAACATCGGGGAGTTCGGCTCATCGGCAGTCATGATCGTCCTCTCTTATTTCATCATAAACTGGATGCTTCCGTCGCAGTGGGTCTTTGAAGACAATCTATACCGCGATGCGGCGGGCGCGCCCACCCTCCGCGAAATGACCGCCAACGGCGTCTTCTTCGCCACTATCATCGGCCTGGTCGCAGGGCTGCTCATCGGCATCGTCACGGAGTTCTTCACCGGAACGGGCACTCTGCCGGTGCGCACCATCGTGAAGCAGTCGGGCACTGGCGTGGCCACCAACATCATCGCCGGCCTGGGTATGGGTATGATCTCTACGGCCATTCCCATTATCATCATCGCGGCGTCGATCATCGGCGCTTTCCATTTCGGCGGGTTGTACGGCATCGCCATCGCCGCTGTGGGCATGCTTTCCAATACGGGCATTCAACTGGCCGTTGACGCATACGGCCCCATTTCCGACAATGCCGGCGGCATCGCCGAGATGGGAGAGCTTCCCAAAGAAGTGCGCGGCCGCACCGACAAGCTGGACGCGGTGGGCAACACGACTGCGGCTATCGGCAAAGGTTTCGCCATCGGTTCGGCGGCCCTGACGGCCCTGGCTCTGTTCGGCGCCTTTATGACCACGGCCAATATCTCCTCCATCGACGTATCCAAGCCGACGGTGATGGCCGGGCTTTTCGTAGGGGCCATGTTGCCGCTGCTTTTCTCCGCACTGGCTATGCAGGCCGTTGGCCGCGCCGCCATGTCCATGATCAAGGAGGTTCGCCGCCAGTTCTCGGACATCCCCGCCCTCAAGGCCGCCCTCGAAGTGATGCGCCGCAACGACGGCAAGGAAATGGATGAATGGAGCGAAGCCGACCACAAAATATTCGAAGCGGCTGACGGGAAAGCCGAATACGGCAAGTGCGTGGAAATTTCCACCAAGGCCGCTATCCGCGAGATGGTGCTGCCCGGCATTCTCGCCGTTGCCGCTCCGGTGCTCGTCGGCTTCCTCGGCGGCGCTGAGATGCTCGGCGGGCTGCTGGCCGGCGTAACCGTTTCCGGCGTGCTGATGGCCATCTTCCAGTCCAACGCCGGAGGCGCCTGGGATAATGCGAAGAAAATGTTCGAAGCCGGCGTGGAAATCGACGGGAAAATGTACTACAAGGGTTCCGACCCCCACAAAGCAGCCGTCGTGGGTGATACGGTGGGCGACCCCTTCAAGGATACGTCCGGCCCTTCGCTGAACATCCTGCTCAAGCTGATGTCGGTGGTGGCGCTGGTGATCGCTCCGCTGTTGTAAAAAGTTACCGTAACGTTAAAAAATGCCGGGTATCGTGGCCGATGCCCGGCATTTTTGTTAATAAAAAAGTATATTTAACGTTTAGTTCTCGTTCCTTTTTTGGAAAGCGATGGTTTTTTCAAAATTCAAAGGTTTTATGAAATTCAAAGGCCCGATCTTTTTTTCGATCCTGATCATCGGCTTCCTGTTGGCAGCCTACTACCCGAAGGTGGATGACGCGCAGAAGGAAGCCGTGCTGATGCAGACCATCCTGAATGGGTTCGACCAACTTCACTACCGGCCCAAACCCATCAACGACGAGTTTTCCCAGGAGGTCTTCAACCTCTACCTCGACCGCCTGGATGGCGGCCGCCGGTTTCTGACCCAGGAAGATATCGAACAGCTGCAGTCCTATAAGCTAAAACTGGACGACGAGGCCAAAGCCGGAAACTTCGGTTTTTTTGACCGGTCGATGGAATTGCTCGATGCGGCAACCAAAAAAGCCAGAGCATATTATCAGGAAGCGCTTGCCCGGCCCTTCGACTATAGCGTGGAGGAAAATTTCGAGCTCGATGGGGAAAAGAGGGGCTTCGCCAAAGATGATGCCGCCCTGAAGGAATTCTGGAGGAAATACGCCAAATACGAATCCCTTCAGCGCCTGTCGGAAAAGCTCGAGGAACAGCGCGAGGGCAAGGGCGAAGAAACGGAAAACAAAAGCTTCGGGGAACTGGAACAGGAAGCCCGGGAAAGCGTTCTGAAGTTCTTTGACGACTGGTTCGGGCGCATGGAAAAACTGAAGCGGGAAGACCGCCTGAGCATCTACCTCAACGCCATTACCCAGATATTCGACCCGCACTCCGAATACTACCAGCCCATCGACAAGGAGAACTTTGATATCCGCTTCTCCGGCCGCCTGGAAGGCATCGGCGCCAGCCTGCAAACCGAAGGCGACTACACCAAAGTGGCCCGCATCGTCGTGGGCGGACCGGCCTGGAAGCAGAAGGAACTCGAGGAGGAAGACACCATTCTGAAGGTTAAACAGGAGGATGAGAAAGACCCCGTCGATATCAAAGGCATGCAGCTCAACGATGTGGTGCAGCTCATTCGTGGAAAGAAAGATACGAAAGTGACCCTGACGATCAAAAAGGTGGATGGCAGCGTGAAGGATATCACCATCATCCGCGATGTCGTGATCCTGGAGGAACAGTTTGCCAAGTCGCTCATCCTCGAAGGGGCTGCGCCCGGAGAAAAGGTCGGCTATATCTACCTGCCGAGCTTTTATGCCGACTTTGAGGACAACAACGGCCGGTTCTGCTCCAAAGACGTTGAAAATGAAATCGCCAAACTTCAGGCGGAAAACGTCAGCGGCATCATCCTGGACCTGCGCTCCAACGGGGGCGGGTCATTGCGCGATGTCGTCAAAATGACCGGCTTTTTCATAGAAAATGGCCCCGTGGTGCAGGTGAAGTCGCGCGACCAGGCGCCGGAAGTGCTGCGCGATGTGGACCCCCGGGTGCAATATGGCGGCCCGCTGGTCGTCATGGTCAACTCCTACAGCGCTTCGGCCTCTGAAATCCTGGCGGCAGCCCTCCAGGATTACGGCAGGGCCGTCGTGGTGGGCAGCACCTCCACCTTCGGCAAAGGCACCGTTCAGCGCTTCGTCGACCTCGACCGGACCATCCGGGGGTACAACGAGCTGAAGCCGCTGGGCGAGATCAAACTCACCACCCAGAAATTCTACCGCGTCAACGGCGGCTCTACCCAGCTGAAAGGGGTCACCCCGGATATCGTCCTGCCGGATAATTTCTTCTACATCAAGACCGGCGAGCGCGACCGCGAATACGCCATGGAGTGGACGGAGATCGAACCGGTCAGCTTCAGCCAGAACGTTATGAAGGTCAAGCGCCTGGATGCGGTGAAGCAACGCAGCCAGGAACGGGTGGCGGAGAATGCCGCTTTCCAGAAAATACTGGAAAATGCAAAGCGCCTGGAAACCCAGCGGGAGGAGTCCGAATATCCGCTCCAACTGGAAGCTTATGAAAAACTGGTGGCCGAAGAAGAAGCGGAAGCAGGCCGCTTTGACAATATGTTCGAAGCCGTTGTAAACCCCAATGTAGCCAACCTCAAAGCAGACCTGCCGGCCATCGAGGCCGACGAGTCCCGCAAAGCGCGCAATGAGGAATGGATTAAAAATATTTCCAAGGACGTTTACCTGCGGGAAACGCTTCAGATCATGCACGACCTGATCGCCCTGCAGTAAGAGCGCCCTGCCGCCGAAAAAAGGCCTTCTGTTCCTGCAGAAGGCCTTTTTTGCATGCAGGTTACAATTTCGTAAATTGCGGGGCTTTCGCAGCCATGGCAAGCGAAGGCCCAGAAATACAGGACAACCGTGTTATACCTCTCACTTGAAAATGTCTCGAAGGCCTACGGCGACAAACTGCTCTTCCAGGATATCTCCCTGCAACTCAACAAGGGGCAGAAGGTGGCCCTGGTGGCCAAGAACGGCTCGGGTAAAACAACCCTGCTGCGCGTGATCGCCGGCCAGGAACCGCCGGAAGGGGAAACGGCGAAAGTACTGCTCAACCGCGACATCCGCCTGGGTTATCTGGACCAGGAGCCGGATTTTTACGAAGGGCACACCATCCTCGAAGCCGTGCTCGATTCGGACAGCCCGGCCGTCCAGGCCATCCGGCGCTATGAGCGCGCCATGCTTTTTCCCGATGATGCTGCGGAAGTGGAAAAGGCCATCCACCTCATGGATGACCTCAAGGCATGGGATTTCGAGGCCCGCATCCGGGAGGTGCTCACCAGGCTGGAGGTCAGTGACTTCAACCAGCCGGTCAGCACGCTTTCCGGGGGGCAGAAAAAACGCCTGGCCCTGGCCAAACTGATTATCGAAGAACCGGAATTCATCATCCTGGACGAACCCACCAACCACCTCGACCTCGATATGATCGAGTGGCTGGAGGAATACCTCAGCCAGCCCAACCTCACCTTCCTCATGGTGACCCACGACCGCTACTTCCTGGAGCGCGTCTGCAACCTCATCCTCGAACTGGACAACGGCCAGATTTATAAATACTCCGGCAATTATTCCGATTTCCTGGAAAAAAAGGCCATCCGCCACGAAGTGGAAAACGCGGAACTCGACAAAAGCCGCAAGCTCCTCAGAAAGGAATTGGAATGGGTCAGGCGCATGCCCCAGGCCCGGGGCACAAAGGCCAAAGCCCGGGTGGACGCATTCGAGGAACTTCAGGAGAAGGTTTCCCAAAAGCGGGAATACAAAGAGGTGCAGATCGATATCCAGGGCCAGCGGCTGGGCAAGAAGATCCTGGAAGCCCACAACATTTCCAAACGCTTCGGCGACAAAAAGATCGTGGAGGGCTTTTCCTACAAGTTCAAAAAATTCGAACGCGTCGGCATCATCGGCCCCAACGGGGTGGGTAAAACTACCTTTCTCAGGCTGCTCACCCAGGAGGAACGGCCCGACAGCGGCAAGGTCGTGCCCGGCGGCAATACCGTTTTCGGTTACTATTCGCAGGACGGCATCCAACTCAAAGGAGACAAAAGGGTGATAGACGTGGTGCAGGATATCGCCGAATTCATACCCCTGGAGAAGGGGCAGAAACTGACCGCACCCCAGTTGCTGGAGCGTTTCCTCTTCAGCCGCAAGCAGCAGCAGGTTTTCGTCTCCCAACTCAGTGGCGGGGAGCGCCGCCGCCTCTACCTGCTCACCATCCTGATGTTGAACCCCAACTTCCTCATCCTCGACGAGCCTACCAACGACCTCGACATCATGACCCTCAACGTGCTGGAGGATTTCCTGCTCGACTTCCCAGGCTGCGTTATCATCGTTTCCCACGACCGCTATTTCATGGACAAGATCGTCGACCACCTGTTCATCTTCGAGGGCAACGGCCAAATCCGGGATTTCAACGGAGACTACTCGGATTACCGCGCGATCCAGAAGGAACGCGAACGGGAGCAACGCCGCACAGAGCGGGCCGAACAGCAGAAAGGCCGTCAGCAACAACAGAAACAGGGCGGCCTGAATGACGAAGAGCGCAAAGAGCTCAAACGCCTTGAAAAGCAAATCCTTCAACTCGAAGAGCGCAAGAAAACGCTCGAAGAAGCTTTCAACACCACCGGCCTGGCGCCGGACAAGATCACGGAAATGGCCAGGGAGCTTTCGGCAGTGAAGGAAGAGCTCGGGGAGAAGGAAATGCGGTGGATGGAACTGGCCGAGCTGGCCTAGCCAATGATTCAGTGGGCAGTGTTGCTTTGTTGCTTTTTTTCAGGGTTTTGCGCCCGGAAGGTTTAGTTTGTTAATGGATGAGCAGCCGCAATTTGCCAATCTTGCCATCCTCTTCTATGATCAGGAAATACACCCCCGGCGGCAAGCCGGGCGGGAGGGCCGCTTCATCCTGCCCCCGGGCCTGGAGTATGGGCCTGCCCATTGCGTTATAGAGGACAAAGCGATAATCCCTCCCCGGTGGATGCAGGTAGATGCGATCTCTGGCCGGGTTGGGAAACACCTCGACTGGAAGCCTTGGCGGGGCGGGGGCGGCCGGCGTCAGGGAAGGGCGAAGTAGGCCGAGAAAAAGGCCGGTGCTGCCGCTGCTTGTCCATACTGCTCCGTCGAAGGCGGCGTTTTGGCCGAAGGCGCCGCCGGCGAATAGTTGCCCCTGGGGCCCGAAATCCAGGCTGCTGGCGAGGGCGACGAAGTCGGCGGGGATGGTAACCAGCCATCGGGCCTCGCCGTTCTGGTTGAAGC
Organism: Bacteroidota bacterium; assembly: GCA_963169455.1. Lineage (GTDB taxonomy): Bacteria > Bacteroidota > Bacteroidia > Chitinophagales > Saprospiraceae > JACJYE01. Next base: position 109,554 of record CAUJDW010000103.1, read on the forward strand.
CGGCGATGAAAGCATCGGGGCTGGCGCCGGCATCGGCGCTGAATCCGTCGAAGGCCATCGCACCCTGGAAAGCGCCGCCGGCCACCACGATGCCGTCATGCACGGCAATGGCCAGGCCCTGCTGGAGCTCCGTTCCTCCGAGCGCACGCCCGAAAAGCGGCTCGCCGCCGGGGCTGTATTTCAAGAGAAAAAAATCGGCGTTTCCCGTGCTGCTTTGAATAACGATCTCATCGCTTAAGGCCATGACGCCTACCAGAAAGCCCGTTGCGTATATATTGCCCTGCTCGTCGGCAGCCAGCGCCGCCAGTTCGTCGTCGATGACTCCGCCGGCCTTGCGCGCCCAGCGAAGCTCGCCGCCGGGGCCATAGCAAGCGAGGAACACATCGCGGTCGAAGGTATTTGCAGTGAACTGCAGCTCGCCGATCCGGGTGGTGTCGTTGAAAAAGCCTCCGATGGCGATGGCCCCGTCGGGCAGCAGGGCCAGGGCTGTGGCCCGGGTATCGCCGCTGTAGCCGGCCTGCTGCGCCCAGAGGGCGGCGCCCCCGCCATCCAGCAGGGCGGTAAAGGTGAAGGTGCTGCCGTCGTCGAGGCCCGATTCCAGGTTCATTCCGCTCAGTTCCAGGGTCTGTTCAAAAAAGCCGGCAATGGCCAGGCTGTCGTCCGAAATGGCCGCGACGCCGGCAATGCCTTTCAAACCCTGGCCGCTGAAACTGCGGGCCCACCGAAGCGTTCCTTCCGGGCTGAAGCGGGCTGTAAACAGGGCGCGGGGGCTGCTGCCCGACAACAGCACCGTGTCGGCAAGCGGCATGCTGAACCAGAAGGCTCCGGCGCAGACAATGTCGCCGCAAGGCAAAATGGTGATGCTGGATATCTCGTCGTCCTGGCTGCCTCCGGCCCCAAGAGCCCACTGCAGGCTGCGGTCAGGCCCGAAAGAAGCGAGGAAAAGGTCGGACTCCCCGGCAGAGACGGCCTGCCAGCCCTCGATTTCCAGCGTTCCCTCAAATGCGCCGCCCACCAGCACCCGCCCGTCAGCCGCTGCCCGGACGCTGCGGCAGCTCTCATCGCCCAGGCCGTCCAGGGGCAATACCCACGACCAGTCCTGGGCTTGTAAGAGCATGGGGAGGTATATGAGGAAGAGGAGGAGGATATGTGTTCTCATCGGCAGTGATTTGTCATTTGAAAACGCGGCCTTCAGGCCGGCGGGCGCAGCCCTCCGGCGGGCCAGAACAACAGCTTTCCCTGCAAAATCCGTATCTTTGGGCGCTATTGTCAGTTAAACCTATCACAATTGTTATGAAAACTAAGATCTGGATCATTTTGGTGCTGGCGGCCCTTGCTGCCTGTGGAGGCAAAGATAACGGAAATGACGGCCAAACGGGCGATAGTGCTGAAATGCTTCAAACCGGCAATGCCGCCATCGATGGCATTTCGCAGGCCATTGCCAGGTCGCCCGACGACCCTGCCCTTTACGCCGAACGGGCGCGGCTGTTTTACGAGAACGATGGTTATGACGGCGCCATTCGCGACCTGAATAAAGCGCTGAGCATCGACTCTACCAATGTCGATTACCTGCATTTGCTGGCGGATGTTTACCTGGACTACTTCAAGTCGCGCCAGGCGCTCAAAACCGTAGAGCGGGCAGCGCAATTGTACCCGGAGCGCATTCCCACCCTGCTGAAGCTGGCCGAGTTTCAGTTCATTCTGAAACAGTACGACGAGTCGATGAAGACCATCGACCGCATCCTGCGGCTCGATGCGCAGAATGCGGATGCTTATTTCTGGTTCGGGATGAACTTCAAGGAAAGAGGGGATACCGTTCGGGCTATCAACAGCTTTCAGAAAGCCGTCGAATTCGAGGCCGGGCTGGTAGATGGCTGGATCAACCTGGGGCAGCTCTACGCCACGCTGGGCGACCCGCTGGCCGCCCGCTATTTCGAGAACGCCACGCGTGCTGCGCCGGGCGATATTCATGCCCTGCACGCCCGGGCCGACTATCTCTCCGATCAGAACGACCTGGCTGGGGCCATCGAGATGTACCGCAGCATTATCCGGATCGACCCCCAGTATGAGGAAGCCTATTTCAATTCGGGCCTGATCTACCTGGATATGGACTCCGTGCGGCAGGCCAGGAACCAGTTCGACATCGCCCTCAAGGTGTCGCCGACCCACATCCGCGCCTATTATTTCCGCGGCCTGGCCAATGAGATGCTCGGCGACCGGGCCGCGGCGAAAGCAGACTATCAGCAGGCCTTGCGCATGGCTCCCGAATATGAAAAAGCCCAGGAAGGTTTGGACAGGGTGAAGTAGGGTTGTGGGAACTAAATAGCGGAGCGTGTTTTTCGGGCGCAACCCCTTGAAAAACAGCGTTAACCTGGCACTGCCAACTGGCCTGCAGCAGCAGGGCTCCGGCCTGCTCTGGAATTTTTCATCAGCGTGCAACCTCTGCCGGAGCAGCTTGTCTTTCGGGAAAGAAGCTGAAGTCCAAATTATGCATGTGCTGAAGCCATCACCCGCTGTTGAAAACAAACACCTGAAATTGGATTACGCAAGCACACACCAGGACATCGTCGAAAAATGCAAGCGCGGCAACCGGCGAGCCCAGTTTGAGCTGTATCGCCTGTATTCCAAAGCTATGTTCAACGTGTGCCTGCGCATGGTCCGCCAGGAGCAGGACGCAGAAGATTTGCTGCAGAATTCCTTTGTCGATGTGTTCACCAAACTGAGCACCTTCCGGTACCAGTCTTCGGTAGGGGCTTGGATCAAACGCATCGTCGTCAACAACTGCATCAATTATCTGAAGCGCAACCGCCTGTCCGTGGAGGAGCTCCAGGATTACCATGGCGATATTTCGGAAGAGGAAGAACCGGAACTCCTGCCCGACATGCCGCTGAGCGTCCATATTGTCAGGAAAGCCATGGAGTGCCTGCCGGAGGGTTACCGCGTGGTATTCTCCCTGTACCTCCTGGAGGGCTACGACCACAAAGAGATCGGCGAGATCCTGGGCATTTCGGAGGCCACCTCCAAATCGCAGTACAGCCGGGCAAGGAAAAAACTTAAAGAATTGATTCAGTCGGAAAAATTAACATCAAATTATTAACAGCATGCAGCGGGATTATCTTGAGCAGTTTGTTTTGGACAACAGGGAGGCCTTTGACGAGGCCATTCCCGGGCTGCAGGTGTGGGGAGAAATTACGCGGGAACTGGACCGCCGCCGCCACCGGCGCTTTGTCCTGATGCGGGTAATGCAGATTGCCGCCGCCGCGGCCATCCTTCTGGCCAGCGGGGCTTTGCTGGGGGTGTACGCCTTCGGGCTCAACGCCCGGCAAGCCGTTACTATTGGCGACATCGCTCCCCATTATGCCGAACTGGAGGCCTACTATCAGGAGCAGATACAGCAGAAATCGAGCCAGCTGGCTTCCTATTCCTATGATACATCGGTGGAGAAGGACCTGGTCCGGCTGGATGAGGCCATGCAGGAACTGAGGGAGGAACTGGCGCTGGCCCCCAAAGGCAGCGAGGAACAGATCATCGAAAACCTGATCGAAAGCTATGAGGCGAAAGCAGCCATTTTGGAACGGGTGCTGAACCGCCTTCAGGCGGCGGAACCCGGAGGAGAACAAGCGGAAGAAGGCCATGAACAGCGCAGCATTTAGATTTTTTGGAATCCTTTTCCTGGCAGCCCTTGCCGGCAATCAGGGCAAGGCTTCGGAGTGTTGGGAGTATTCAAAGGTCATCAAAAAGGAATTCTCCATTTCGGCCCGGGGTATGGTAAGCCTGAGCAACAAATACGGCAATATCGAAGTGAAGGCCTGGAACCGCGAGGCGGTGAAGATCGAAACCGTCATCCTGGTGCGGGCTTCCGGCGAGGCTGCGGCTCAGCGGGTATTCAGCCGCATCGAGCCCGTTTTTAAAAATGGGCCGGACTATGTGGAGGCCGAAACCCGCATAGGGCCGCAGAAAAAAGAATGGTGGGCGTGGAAGCAGGAAGAGGATGACTTTTCCATTTCCTACAAGGTATTCATGCCGCCCGGCGCCCGGCTGGCGGCCAGCAATAAATACGGCGACCTCTATGTTTCCGGCATTTCCGGCCGTGCAGAGCTGGCCGTGCGCTACGGGCACCTCAGCGCCGAGGGCCTCCGGTCCGAAAGTGAGGCAGTGCTCGAATACGGCACCGGCATGATCCAGCATGCCGGGCGGCTCAAAGCCAGGCTGGAGCGCGCCCGGCTCATCATCGAGGACGCCGGGCGCGTAGAGGTGGAAAGCCGCTATTCCATCGTCCAGATGAATAAGGTCGGCGAGGCCGTCACGCTGACCAAATACGATACCTATGAAGTAGAGGATGCTGGCCGTTTTGCCAACAAGGGTGAGTTCGACCAGATATACATCCGCTCGGCCCGCGAAGTGTCGGTGGAAAGCCGGCTGACGCAGCTGAGCGTCGGCAGCGTGTCGGAAAACCTGCGCCTGCGCATCGACAGCAGCGGCGTGCAGGTCAATTCGGTGGGGCGGCACTTCAAGGCAGTGGACCTGGCGGGGAAATTCACCGACTTTCAGATCGGCATAGAACAGGGCGCCGCCTATCAGGTCAATGCCGTAGCGGACTTTGCCGGGATACGCTATCCCGGCAATCTCCGGGTCATTTACGAAAAAGAGCAAGGGGCCAATCACGAGCTGCAGGGGCAGGCCGGCGAAGGGGAGGCTCCGCGCCGCCTGCGCGCCCGCCTGAGCTACGGCGCTTTGAGGATCGGCGAAGAATAGGATACAGTTCTGGCTTCATACTAATCCAATTTATTTGAATTGCAAAGGTGGGCTTCGGTTGAATAAGTTTCGGCCGGAGCCGCTTTTTTATTATTTTGGCGGAGGCACAAAAGCCGAACCAACGCCTATGAAAATTCAGTTTTGCGGCGCAGCCCGCGAAGTGACCGGTAGTGCTCACCTGATCACGCTGGAAGACGGCTTCCGGATATTGCTGGATTGCGGCCTGTATCAGGGCAATTCGGACAATATGGAGGATTTCAACTACAACTGGTATTTCGAGCCGGAAGAAGTGGATGTGCTGGTGCTTTCCCACGCGCACATCGACCATAGCGGGCGCATTCCCAAACTGGTGAAAGACGGTTTCCAGGGGCCGATCCACTGTACGCACGCCACGCGCAGCCTTTGTGCGATCATGCTGATCGACAGCGCCAAGATCCAGGAGTCGGATGCCGAATACTACAACAAACGCCAGCGCAAGCAGGGCAACAGCCATAAGTCGCGCGCTCCGCTGTACACAACCCAGGATGTGGAGAAGGCCTGGAACCTCTTCGAAGGGCATGGTTACGAACGCTGGTTCAGCATTCACAAGGATGTGGATGTATTGTACCGCGACGCCGGCCACATTCTGGGCAGCGCCAGCGTCACCCTGCGCATCCGGGAAAACGGCCGGACAATCCTCTTTGGCTTCACCGGCGATATCGGGCGGCCCAACCGCCCCATCTTGCGCGACCCCGCCCCCATGCCGGAGGTGGATTACCTGATCTGCGAATCGACCTACGGCGACCGCGACCACGAGGAAGCGCCCAATGAAAGCAAGCGCTTTCTGGATATCATCTACCAGACCTGCATCGAGAAGCGAGGCAAGCTTATTATCCCGGCGTTCAGCGTAGGCCGCACCCAGGAGATCGTCTATATGCTGGATCAGCTGGAAAACGAAGGGAAGCTTCCCGGCCGCATTCCCGTTTACGTCGACAGCCCCCTGGCCGTCAACGCCACCACGATTTTCGGAGCCCATCCCGAGTGTTTCGACAAGGAACTCAACGAATACCTGCTCACCGATGACAACCCTTTCGGTTTCAACGGGCTGACCTATGTGCGGAACGTGGAGTTGTCCAAAGAATTGAATTATTCCAAAGAGCCCTGCATTATTATCAGTTCTTCGGGCATGATGAATGCAGGAAGGGTGAAACACCACCTGTTTCACAATATCGAGAACCCGGCCAACACCTTTCTCATCGTCGGTTATTGTTCGCCCGAAACGCCGGGAGGAGCCCTTCGGGACGGAGCGAAGGAGCTGCGGGTTTTTGGAGAAGAAAAGGTGGTAAGGGCCAGGGTCGAGATCATGGATTCCTTCTCCGCACATGCCGACAGGCACGAACTAGCCGATTTTCTGTCGAACCAGAAAGGAAGGCTGAAGCAACTGTTCCTTGTCCACGGCACGGTGGACAGGCAGGAGGCGTTCAGGGAACTGCTTCAGGGCAGGGGCATCGGCCCGGTAGAAATCCCGGAATTGGGGCAGGCGTATGAATTGTGATCGGGGGAAAAATTAAGCGGCAAGCCCGGGCAGGCTTGCCGCTTACCGGCCGGAGCCGGATAACGTTATGCTTTCGTATTCTGGATCTTGTTCAGGATGAGCGCAGCCTTGATCATGAAATCCTCGTGGAATTCGCGGTATTCGTTGTGGACCATCATGAGGCGGGCGGCGTCATAGGCGGCTGATTTGGGGACGATCTGCCGGTCGGCGATCGGGTGCAGCCAGTATTCCAGGTTGTTGGTGCGCAGGTAGTTCCGGTCGTGTTCGAAGTTGATGACCACGGCCAGCTTGTTGAGGGAGAACAGGTAATCCGTTTCCTTATTCAGCTCTTTCTGCAGGTCGATGATGTTAAAGCGTTCGAAGTTTACCCCGGAACGCTCGCAGAGGAAAATGTCCCGCCGCCCATCGAAGGTGATGATGTCCCGGAAGCGGTACTTTTTCAGGTTTTTGAGCAGGAAGTTCTTGATCGGCATTTTGCTGGGGCGGAGCTGTTTGAAGGCGTACTGGAGCTGCCTGTCATCCAGCCGGAAATCTTCCTGGTAAGGTTTGCGGCGCAAGGTGCGTAGGTTCATCACTTCCTTCATACGCCCGACGGTATGGCCAAGTTCATTGACTTTGGAGTACACGTTGACGATGTCGACGTTGGCGTTATTGATCCATGTTTCAATGAAGATTTTATTGGACCCCTGTTCGAATACGAGGAGGCAGATTTCACTGATTGCGTAAAAATTGGGGTAACCGCCGTAAATGTTGCCGTACTTTAATTCTAAGAATGCTATACTATTGTTCACGGTTTAAGGAGATTAAGTTGTTGGTTTAATAATGTGTTTCCTTGTGTTTTCTATTTTGCTCAGTGTAGTTTATAGCCTTTGGGTGCTGATTTCATCCGGTTTGGGGCTTTAAACGGCATTACTTCTTGCAATTTATGCAGAAAATTCAATTCTCGTAAACTTTGGCCCTCATAATTTTCAGGCTATGGGGGAGCTCACGAAGAGGAACCGGCCGTTTTCATAAATTTTTTCTCCGTCGGCGTAAATCTCTCCGCCCCGGGTCATATCGGTGATCATATCCCAATGGACGGAGGACTCGTTTTTGCCGCCGGCCTGCAGATAGGACTGCCCGATCGCCATGTGAACCGTCCCCCCGATCTTTTCATCGAAGAGGATGTTCTTGGTTAAACGGTTAATGTTGTAGTTTGTTCCAATTGCGGCCTCCCCAAATCTTCGCGTGCCTTCCATCTGGAAAATGTGGTTGAGGAATTCCCCGCCGCGGCGTGCTTCCCACTTTTCTATGTAGCCGTCTTTCACATGAAGCGTGACATCCTCCACTTCGTGGCCCATGTATATGGCGGGGTAGGAAAAGCGGATCACGCCATTGACGGAATCTTCTATGGGCGAGGTGTACACTTCGCCGGAGGGCATATTGGTGCGGCCGTCGGAGTTGATCCAGGTGCGGCCTTTTGTCCGGAACCGGATGTCGATGCCGTCCCCTTTGTAATGGATCTCATCGCGGCTGTTGAGCACGTCCGCAATCTGCTGCTGCCAGTTCCGCACATTTACCCAGCTCTGCACGGGGTCTTCATCGAACAGTTTGCAGGCGCCAAAGACGAATTGTTCGTATTCTTCCAGCGACATGCCGGCCTCCTGTGCTGCTGCCTGGGTCGGGTACTGGCACAGGTTCCTCTTCAGTTCCCGGGTGGCGGTGCGCTCAAAATAGGTTTTGTTGACGCCTTTGAGCGCATCCTGCCGGATCTGCACCTTTCCCGGCTCGTTGTTCTGGTCTTCACGCAGGTTGAAGGGCGCGCGGATATACAGATAGGCGTCGAACTCTTCCATGGCCTTTTTGAAAAAGGGGGGGACGTAGCGGAGCTGGCCCTCCCGGCCTTCGGCCAGCAGGATGCGGCCTTTTTCCCTGAATTCGAGCTCAACTTCCACGTTTGCGCCCGCCCGGATGGCTTGCCGGTACACTTCCCGCACCAGCGGTTCAGCGAGGGTCGTGCTTTTCAGGTAGAACTGATCGCCTTCCTTGATTTCGAGGCAGTAGTGGACGAGGAGCCTGGCGTATTTTTCGAGTATGTTGTTCATGTTTTGTTTTTTGTCCCACGACTGAAGTCGTGGGTTAGGGTGATCCCACGACTGGAGCCGTGGGTTAGGGTGGTCCCACGACTGGGGCCGTGGGTTAGGGTGGTCCCACGACTGAAGTCGTGGGTTGGGGTGATCCCACGACTGGAGCCGTGGGTTGGGGTGGTCCCACGACTGGGGCCGTGGGTTGGGGTGGTACTGCGACTGGGGCCGTGGGTTGGGGTGATCCCACGACTGGAGCCGTGGGTTAGGGTGGTCCCACGACTGGAGTCGTGGGTTGGGGTGGTACTACGACTGGGGCCGTGGGTTGGGGTGGGAGGGGTTACCATTGTTTGGCTTGATAGGGGTATCGGATCAGGTATTGTTCACGGATCATCACTTTGAGTTTTTGGCGCAGTTCGGCGATGTTTTCCCGGGTTTTTGCCGAGAGGAACACCAGGTCGGTATCGAAGGTATGCCGGAGGCTACCCTTCAGGCCCTCTTCGATCTCCAGCCGGGCTTCTTCGTCCACATAGGCGTCGTAGTAGCGTTCGCGGTAGAGGTCGATCTTGTTAAAAGCCAGGAGGGTAGGTTTGTCGAGGGCTTCGAGTTCCTTGAGGGTTTGGTTGACCGTGCGAATGTGGTCTTCGTGCTGGGGGTGAGCGATGTCAACCACGTGCACGAGGATATCGCTTTCGCGCACTTCATCGAGGGTCGATTTGAAGCTTTCGATGAGGTGGTGTGGCAGTTTGCGGATAAAGCCGACGGTGTCGGACAGCAGGAAGGGCATATTGTCGAAAACCACTTTACGCACGGTGGTATCCAGGGTTGCGAAGAGTTTGTCTTCGGCGAAGACCTCCGATTTGCTCAGCAGGTTCATCAGGGTGGATTTCCCGACGTTGGTATAACCGACCAGGGCAACGCGGATCAGTTCGCCGCGCTGTTTGCGTTGGGTGGTGTTCTGCTGGTCGATCTTTTCCAGCTTTTTTTTCAGCAGGGCGATCTTGTCGCGCACGATACGGCGGTCGGTTTCGATTTCCTTTTCCCCAGGGCCCCGCATGCCGATGCCGCCGCGCTGGCGTTCCAGGTGGGTCCACAGGCCCCGGAGGCGGGGAAGCAGGTATTGCATCTGGGCCAGTTCCACCTGGGTTTTGGCCTGGGCCGTCTGGGCCCGGCTGGCGAAGATATCCAGGATGAGCGTGCTTCGGTCAATGATCTTTACCTTCAGCGTTTCTTCCAGGATGTTGACCTGTTTGCCGGTGAGGTCATCGTCGAAGATGGCCATGCTTATCTCTTCGTTGTTTTCGATATAGGCCCTGATTTCCTCCAGTTTCCCCTTGCCGATGAAGGTGCGCGAATCGGGGTGGGGGAGCCTTTGCAGGAAGCGCTTTTGGGAATAGGCCCCTGCAGTAAGGGCGAGGAACTCGAGTTCGTCGAGGTATTCCTGTATCTGTTCCTCCGATTCCGCCTGCGTGACCAACCCGACCAGCACGGCGTATTCGGCGGCGCGTTTTATGCCTTTTTTGTCTTTTTCACCGATATTCCAATCGTTTCCCATAGGCTCTTTTCTTGGTTTTCGTTGTGGTTTCCGGCGGTTCTGCCGGCCTGCCCCTTTCAGGATGAGGTAGGGCAGCTTTTGCCAAACAACGGAAACGGATGGATCGTTCCCGGAGTATTATCGTTTGGCCACCCACTCAACGGGGTTGAGGTGTTTTTTCTCCAGCCAGATTTCGAAATGGACTTCCGGTTTGTCTGCCCCCAATTTTCCAATGGCCTGCTGCCTGCCGATGGGGTCCCCCCGCTCGACGAAGGTTTCGTCGAGGTTGGAGTAAACGGTGTAGTAATTTCCGTGTTGAATGATGACGGTATTTTTAAAGCCGGGAATGAACTGGGTGCCGGTGACTTTGCCTTCAAAAACCGAAAAAACCTGGGCCCGCTGGGCGGTCCGGATATCGATGCCATTATTGACGATCTGAACATTCTGTACATGGGGGTGCTGTTGTTTGCCGAACTGCCGCGTTATGACGCCCTCGCGCACGGGCCAGGGCAGGCGCCCGCGGTTTTTCCGGAATTCGCCGGAAAGGGGCGCGCTTTCTTCCGAGACGGCCAGGGCTTTGCCGGCGGGTTGTTCTTCGCCTGAGCGGGCCTCCTGGCGCCTGCGCGCCATTTCTTCCCGGATCACCGATTCTATGACGTTGTTTAAGGCGTCATGGGCTTTTTGTTGCCGCTCCAGGTCGGCCGCCAGCCTGCTTTCGCTGGTGTCGAGCACTTTCAGGATGCGGTTTTTGTCGTCCAGTTCCCGCTTGAGCAGTTGTTTCTGTTGTTCCTGGGAGGACAGCAGCGCTTCTTTTTCCTTTTTCCGTTCTTCCAGTTGCAGGGTTTTCCGGGATAGTGTTTCCTGGGTATCGAGGATGAGGCGGGCCTGCTTTTTGCGAAAGCGGCCGAACTGGCGGATGTACTGCCAGCGCCGGAAGGCGTCGTTGAAGCTGTCGGCGGAGAAGAGAAAGAGGAAAAAGCTGTTGTTGAGCTTATGGCGGTAGGCGGCGCGGACGATCCGGGCATATTCCGATTTCAGCCGCTCCACGTCCAGGCTCAGGGCATGCAGGACTTCCCGTGAGCGGTTGATGCTTTCGTTGGCGTAGTCTATCTCTTCGTGCAGGGTATTGATCAGTTGCTGCCGCTTTCGGATCTGGCTTTGCAGGGCCAGGTACTGGTCGAGGGTAGCCGCTTTGTTTTTTTTGGTCTCTTTCAGTTGGCCCTCTGTCTGCCTGATATCCCGGATAAGAGACTGGCGTTTGTTTTCCAGCTCTTTCCGGTTCTGGGCAATTAGTGGAGAGACGAAGAGGAGGGCCAGCGCCAGCCACAACAGCTTCGGCCAGATGCCTGTACTATTTTGCGCGGGTATATCTGTCCGGGATCTCAAATCGTATGTCCTTTGGGATGTCTGTTTCAACGCTTGAGAATTTCAGTACGACGGCCGTTTTCCCTGTATGGCGCCCGTCCAATTCAAGATTGCGAAGATACGAAAAATTCTGATTGCCTGATAGTTGCCCGTATTCTTCCAGCCCGACATTTACTTTTTGTTCGTTGCGGATGTCGTAGAAGGCCATTCTGCGCAGCAACAAGGCTCCGGCGTCGATCCAGTAATCGGTTTCCATCAGGGGGCTGCGCCCGGAGAGGTGGTAGTCTTTGCCCTGAGGTTCGGCCTGCAGCCCTTTCGAATCAAAGAACAAGGGGTTGCCGAGTATGAAGTCCTGGAGCTGCAGGAGCCCGGCGGGCAACCCATAGGCGGTGGCCAGGTAGTCCAGCGATTCAACCGTGTATTCATTATTGATGCGGTCGAGGACGTAAACGGAATCGGCAGTGACCAGTAAGCGCGCCAGTTCGAAGCCGAGCTTTCGCACGCTGGCCCACACCACGCTGTCCCTTTTCATGCGAATGGTTGCCGAAGCAGACAGAGACTGGCTTTCATCGCTGTAGTCGATCCGCACTTTCCCTTCAAACCAGTCGGGTTGCAGGCGTTTTTTTGCCAGTTCCTCCAGCAGGAAAGCCGGGCCTGCTTTTTTTGCCGTGGCGCCGCCCTTCCGGCTTGTGGAGCAAGCGGTGCCGAAGATCATAAGAGCCGCCATTAAAGCAGCTGGGAGATATTTCATCATTTCCTTTCAGAGGATTTATTCGTACAGTTTGCGGCCTGTTATTTTTTTTTCCAGCAGTTCAGAGCCCTTGCCGCGTTCGCGGGCCTGTTTCCAGAATTCGAGGGCCTGTTCGGGTTCGTTGAGTTGGTAGAGCACGTCGCCGAGGTGTTCGAGGGTGCGGGCGTCGGCGCCGCCGCCGCTTTCGATGGCTTTTTCCAGTTGTTGCCGGGCCTCCGCGTAGCGCTTCATCCGGTAGAGCACCCAGCCGTAGGTATCCAGGTACCGGGCCTGGCCGGGGATGAGCGCGGCGGCCTGCCCGGCCATTTGGCGGGCTTTTTCCAGGTTTTCGTTCCGTTCGGCCAGGGTGAAAGCGTAGTTGCTGAGCACCTCGGGAGACTGGGGGTTGAGCCCGAGGGCTGCTTCGAAGGCCTGCACGGAGCGCTCCGTCTGCCCCAGGCTGTTGTAAACCAGCCCGAGCAGGCCCTGGATGTCCATCTTCAGGGGGCCGTTGTTGCCGGCGACCAGCAGGGCCTCCTGCAGCACGGGCAGGGCATCCCGGCTCTTTCCCAGTTCGTGGGCGGCCAGCCCGAAAAAGTAGTAGGCAATGGCCTGGTTGGGAAAGAAATCCATAGCGCGCTCGCTGAAACCGAGCAGTTTGTCAAAATCCTTTTCCTCCTGGTAGATGTGCATCACCTGTTCCCAGACAAGGAAGACGGTGTCATCGAGTTCCAGTGTTTTCCGGTATTTTTCCAGTGCTTCCAAACGGCGCCCCGAATAGTACAGGAGGTCGCCGGAAGCGGAAAAACCTTTGGCGTCGAAGGGGTGCACCTGTTCGATGATGGCGGTGAGGGCCAGTGCTGCGTCGGCCAGTTGCCGGTTGCCGGTATCGGCCACTTTGGTGATGAAAGGCATCAACTTGCCGATCTTGAGGTTGATATCTGCTTCGGGGTTTCGGAAAACCGGTTCGAGCGATTGCAGGTACAGGATTTCGTCACTGGCCTGTTCGGGTTTGCCTGCGAGGGCCAGCTGGGCTTTGGCATGGTTGGGGTCCAGTTTCAGAATCTCCCGGTAAGCTGCCATGGCCTTGTCCTGCTCTCCGGACTGGCTGTAGAATTCTGCCAGCAGAAGGCGGTATTCCGTGTCGGAGGGATAAGCTGCGGCCAGCCTTTCCAGCTCGCGGGCGGCTTTTTTATTATCACCGATACCCACATAGAGGGAGTGTTTCCGGCGGATGATCTCCTCGTTCAGGCCGGTCTTTTTTTCCAGTTCATCATAAACTTTCAGTGCGCCGCTGATGTCATTGGCCAGCACGAGCAAGTAGGCCCAGCGGTAGTAGTTGTAGGGATCTTCGGGTTCCAGCCGGGTTACCTGCCGGAAGGCTTCAGCGGCTTCTCTGTTCCGGTTCATCTTCTGGAAGAGGCTGGCCTGAAACTTGAAATACCAGGGGTTGCCGGGCGCCCATTCGACAGCGTCCTGGATGGCTTTTACGGCCTTTTCATCATCCCCGACGGCTTCGTAGATGCGGGCCAGTTCGTAGGATACCGCATCGTTGCGGGCATCTTTTTTCAGAATTTCCTTCAGCAGCGCAATGGCGTTGTCGTAATTGCCGATCAGTTTCTCCCGGTTGGCATCCACCAGCAGCTCCTGCAGTTTAATGTCGTCTTCGCTGACCTGGGCCTGCGCCCGGCCAGAAAGTAGAAAGCTCAGGAGCAGGCAGCTCAACAGGAAAGTATGTTTGTTCGACTTCATCATGTTGTTTTCAAAATGCTCAACTTGTATTGCGAATAATCGCCGATGCTGATTTCCGACTTTTCCCCCTGATAATCCACTTCATTGCCCAGCATGGAATGGTGGAGGTTGGCCCGCAACACCTTCGCGTTGTTCTGGATAATGCTATCGCTAATAACGGTGTGCTCCACCAGCGAATTGTTGCCCAGCGATACGTAGGGGCCCACCACGCTGTTGCGGATAACCACCCCATGGCCTATGTAACAGGGAGGCACGATGACGGCGTTATCGAGTTCGACATCCACCGCTACGAGTCCTTCCGATTCCGATTTCAGTTCCAGCATCCTTTGGTTTGTGGCCAGGATATTATCCTTGTTGCCGCAGTCCAGCCATTCCTCTATATCGGCGGGGCGGAACCGCAGCCCTTCGTTTTTCAGGATTTCCAGGGCGGTTGTGAGCTGGTATTCCCCCTTGTCGCGGATATCGTTATCGACAATATGCTGCAGGGTATTACGCAGCCTTTCCCCTTCCCGGAAGTAATATATCCCGACGATTGCCTGGTTCGAAACGAAGGTGGCTGGTTTTTCCACGAAATCGGTGATGACGCGTTTGTCATTTATCTTAACGACGCCAAAGGAAGAAGGGTTGTCCACTTTGGATACCCAGATGATGCCGTCTTCCCCGGCATTGAAGTTGAAGTCGGCCTTAAACAGGGTGTCGGCAAAAGCGACCAGGCAATGGCCCTGGAGGCTCGGCCCGGCGCAGAGTACGGCATGGCCGGGCCCCAGCGGCTGATCCTGATAGTAAATGGAACAATGTGCGCCTACACCCCGGGCGATCTGATCCAGTTGTCCTTCCACTTCCGGGCCGAAATCGCCGATGACGAAGGCCACCTCCTCAACAGGTTCCTCCATCCCTGCGGCGAGGTCTTCCACTATCCGCCGGACGATGGCTTTGCCTGCCACCGGCAGCAGAGGTTTCGGCGTAGTCAGCGTATGGGGGCGGAGGCGAGACCCTTTGCCCGCCATAGGGATAATAATCTTCATGGGTGGATATGATTTGAAATCAGGGCGGAAGGGAGCAACCCCGTCCAATTTGCATTCAGGCTGCAAAGATAGGAAAATGAGCGGTAGCGGATACAGGCGGGGCTCTTTAAATGGCGGGATGCCGCGGGGGCCTATCGCGAAAAACAAGCCCCGTTGGCCAGAGCCAACGGAGCCGCGCCTCACTGATTCCTGTACGAAGGGAATACAGACGGAGGCGATGGAAAATACTGTGATTTCTTTGCCCCAACATGGGCTATCCCGAATGATGAGCCCCGTATTGGCGATCCTGCACCTGCCGGCCAGGCGTAGCACCGCCCCGGCCCGAACGGGCCGGGGCCGGACATCGTACCCGGGCATTCTGCGAACCCCCGGGATGATACATGTTGTTTCTGGGAAAAATGAGCAGGCTTACAACCGGAAGAGCAAATATAGTGATTTTTCCTATAGCAGGTAAAGCCTGCTGCAGCTTTACTCGATTACGGTAACCTTGAGCATATTGGTTCGGAAGCGGCGGTGGAGCGGCATGCTTCCGGTATTGACCACGATGTCTCCGGGCTCGATGCGGCCTTCCTGTTTGAGGATGTCCGTCACGTCATTTATGGTTTCATCGGTAGTCGTAAAGCGGTCGTAGTAGAAGCAGCGAACGCCCCACACCAGGTTGAGGGTGGCGAGCATGTGCATGCGGTCAGAGAAGATATAGATTTCCGCTTTCGGGCGGTAGCTCGACACTTTAAAGGCGGTATAACCCGAGCTGGTCATCCCGATAATGGCCTTGGCCTTCAGCTCTTCGGCGGTTTTGCCTGCGTTGAAGCAGACCACATCGGAGAGGAAAGTACTGGATTTCGGAGAGGCGATGGGGCGCCTGTTGGCGAAGTTGTAATGCGTTTCGGCCTCTTCGATGATCTTGTTCATGGTTTCCACCACCTTCACCGGGTGTTTGCCGACGGAGGTTTCACCGCTGAGCATTACGGCGTCGGCGCCGTCGAGTACGGCGTTGGCCACATCTGTGATCTCGGCCCGGGTAGGGCTGGGGTTGGTGATCATGCTGTCCATCATCTGGGTGGCGACGATGACCGGGCGCGCTCTCTGTACGCATTTGGCGATGATATCCTTCTGGACGAGCGGCAGTTTTTCCATGGGCATCTCGATGCCAAGGTCCCCCCGGGCGACCATGATGGCGTTGGCCTGTTTGATGATCTTGTCGATCTTCTCCACGGCTTCCGGTTTCTCGATCTTGGCGATGATTTTGGCAGGGTGGTTCCTGGCGTCGATGCGGGTGCGAAGGTCTTTGATGTCCTTTGGCGTCCGGACGAAAGACAGGGCTATCCAGTTGACGGGCTGGGTGAGGATGAAGTCCAGGTCAGCCAGGTCTTTTTCCGTCAGGCAGGGCAGTGAAATTTTGGTGTTCGGCAGGTTGACGCCTTTATTGGAGGAGAGGATGCCGCCGAACAGCGTTTTCAGGCGGACTTTGTCCACCTTATTGGTTTCCACCACTTCGAACACCAGCTTGCCGTCGTCGACCAGCACCTTTTCGCCTACTTCCACGTCTTCGGCAAACTGGTCATAGCTCATATATATCTTTTCCCGGGTGCCGAGGCAGTCTTCGTTCACCAGGGTAATGATATCGCCCTCTTTCAGTTCCAGGGCGTTGTCCTTGATTTTGCCCACCCGCAGCTTGGGGCCCTGGAGGTCGGCCAGCAGCCCGACGTGAGTATTGTGTTTTTCATTGATATAAGTGACGTGGTTGATCACGGCAAGGTGGTCCTCATGGGAGCCGTGGGAAAAATTCAGCCGGAATACATCCACCCCTGCCTGCACCAGTTGGAGCAGGGTTTCGTAGGAGCTGGAAGCAGGGCCGACGGTGGCCACGATTTTGGTATTCTGATGGTCGTTGATGGTCATAACCTGGTGGTTTTAGCGTGGGCCGTTTCCAGGCACATGGTTTTCCGTACGAACCCTTGCCTTGCCGTTTGTTGTCCGCTGCAAAGGCGCTGTGCCGGCCGAGCTAAGTGTAAAAAATACAATAATTGGTGTTGTAAAAGTACAGCTATCTCCAAAATAATCAAATAGCCTGCCTTTATTAGTTTTTGAAGATGCGTTTCAAAAGGGTCTCGGGCCGCCGGCTTGTTCCTGCCCGGCCTGCAGCCTGGCTTTCGAAGATTTGGCGCCGGTGGCGTCATGGTGGCGGAATGGCGGTGCGGTGCGCGAACAGGTGGCGAATATTGCTGTTCCGGGCCTGGAACGCCTAATATTATTGGGGTGTGCGCTGGCCTGGAGCGGGCAAATTTTTTTTTAAAAACTTTGGTTATCAGGGGAGTTCTATGTTTCTTTGCAGGGCAATCGTAAACCTAATAAAGCGAATTCATTATGTCTAGCATTGCAGAAAGAGTAAAAAAAATCATTATCGACAAGCTCGGCGTTGATGATTCAGAAGTTAACCCGGACGCCAGCTTCACCAATGATCTTGGCGCCGACTCTTTGGACACCGTGGAGCTGATCATGGAGTTCGAAAAAGAATTCGATATTTCTATTCCGGATGAGCAAGCTGAAAATATCCAGACCGTCCGGCAGGCGATTGAATACCTGGAATCGCAGATAGAAAAATAAGGTATCACAGGATTCAAGCCTTGAGGCCTTCCCACAAATTAGAGGCGGATACGCTGCCTCTAATTTGTGGTTTTTAGAAAAAAGGAACTCCCCTCCTCCCGAAAAGCAAATCAGAACAGCCGCTAGCCTTTGCTTATTCCCGGCAAAACAGACCAACTCTTCCAGGTGCTAGCGCTTCAACACCCCAGGCCTTAAAGTGGTGTGCCGCGGAGGAAAAAAATCAAAAAGCGAATGAAAAGGGTTGTTGTAACAGGACTTGGGGCGATCACCCCAATTGGCAATTCCGCCCAGGCCTTCCTGGAAGGCCTGCAGAATGGCGTTAGCGGTGCTAACCTCATTACCCATTTTGACGCTTCCCAGTTCAAGACAAAATTTGCCTGTGAAATAAAGGGGCTGGACCTCGAACAATACATCGACCGGCGCGAACTGCGCCGCATGGATACCTTCGCCGCATACGGGCTGGTCACCGCCGATGAAGCGGTTGCGGACTCGGGGCTCGACCCGGAAAAGCTCGACCTCGACCGCGTAGGCGTTATCTGGGGCTCCGGCATCGGCGGGCTCACCACGCTGGAAACGGAAGTCGCCGAGTTTATTAAAAACCACGGCGTGCCCCGATACAATCCGTTCCTGATCCCGAAAATGATCGTAGATATCGTCGCCGGCCTGATTTCCATAAAGTACGGTTTCCGCGGCGCCAATTTCGCTACGGTTTCTGCCTGTGCTTCGGCCTCGCACGCTATCGCTACGGCCTTCGACTATGTGCGCCTCGGGCGCAACGACGTGGTCGTCACCGGAGGGTCGGAAGCTGCCGTATCCGCAACAGGCGTTGGAGGGTTCAACGCCATGAAGGCCCTTTCCACGCGGAACGACGATTACAAAACCGCTTCCCGCCCCTTCGACCGCGACCGCGACGGCTTCGTGCTCGGCGAAGGCAGCGGCGCACTCGTACTGGAAGAGCTGGAGCACGCGAAAAAGCGGGGCGCTAAAATCTATGCCGAAGTGGCCGGCGCCGGTGCTACTGCCGATGCGCACCACATCACCGCCCCGCACCCCGAGGGCTTGGGGGCGCGCAACGTCATGCGGATCGCGCTGAAAGACGCCGGGCTCAACCCGGGCGACATCGATTATATCAACGTCCACGGCACTTCGACCCCGCTGGGCGATGTCGCCGAAGTGAAAGCTATTCAACAGGTCTTCGGTGAAGATGCCTACAAACTGAACATCAGTTCCACCAAATCGATGACGGGGCACCTGCTGGGCGCCGCCGGGGCGGTGGAAGCCATTGCCGGCATTCTGGCCATCGTTCACGGTTTCGTGCCGCCGACGATCAACCACTTTACGGACGACCCCGAACTGGACAGCAAGCTGAATTTGACTTTCAATGAGGCTCAGGAACGAAAGGTGCGGGCCGTGCTGAGCAATACCTTCGGTTTCGGCGGGCACAACTCGACCCTGGCCTTCAGGAAATTTGAAGAATAATAGGAAGCCTGCCGGGAAAACCCCCGGCTTTTGGGATGGTTTTCCCGGCAGGTGGTGCTTTTGAGGTGAAGCGGCGGCTGCCGGTCAAACAGCCGCCTCCTTACCTTCGGAGCAGCATTCAATACCGATACAGGAACCTGTACTGTTCTGCTACACAGGCGGGCGGAGCCCCTTTGGGTTTAAAGGGCTGTTTCTCCTACTGCCGGGCGCAGAAGCAGTGCTATTTCAATGTCAAATTAATCTTGTAAGCTTTGCTGCGGTTTCTTTTCAGGATTTACAATCTCTACCTCTCGGAGGATAAGGCCTTTACCCGGCGCCTGCGTCAACTGCTGGGTTTTACACCTTCCAATCTGGCCATATTCAAGCTGGCCTTCTCACACAAATCCACGTCTTCGGAAAAGGCGTACGCCATCCAGAACAACGAACGCCTGGAGTACCTGGGCGATGCGGTGCTGGGCACCATCGTGGCGGAATACCTTTTCAAAAAGTACCCAAACAGCAACGAAGGTTTCCTTACCAAGATGCGCTCCAAGATCGTCAAGCGCAAATCGCTCAACAAGATCGGCGATAAAATGGGCCTGGACATGCTCCTGTCGGAGTACAACCAGACCCGGCTGAGCCGTTCCATGCTGGGCAATGCCGTGGAAGCCCTCGTCGGTGCGGTTTACCTGGAGAAAGGCTACCCCGGCACCAAAAAATTCGTCGTCAACAAAATTTTGAGGGGTTATGTGGATGTGCACGAACTGGAGAGCTTTGATGACAATTACAAGAGCCAGCTGTTGGAATGGTGCCAGAAGAATGGCCAGACCGTCAGTTATAAACTGCTTGCCCGCTACAAGTTTGAAAAGCGCGACCGCTTCAAGGTCGCTGTGCTGGTAAACGGCGAACGCCTGGCCACTGCCGATGACTTCAACAAGAAAAGCGCCGAACAGACCGCTTCGGAGAAGGCCATGGTAGCCCTGGGCATCCTCGAACCTGATGATGAGGACGAATAACCGAAGCTTCGGATAGACTTTGGACTGGACTTACCGCAAGATCGCCGAGTGGGCTCCCAACGGGCTGATATTGGAAAAGGCCAGGGGGCTTTCAGCTTCCCGGCACTGGCCCGAGCTGGCCACCGACGGGCGCGCCCTTTGGGGGAGCTGCCGCCGGAGCAGCGGCGAGCGAACCTACCGCGTGGCTGCCAGGCTGAGTGAAAATATTTTCCGCTGTGACTGCAGTAGCTCAGTCACGCCCTGCAGGCACATCCTGGCGTTGATGCTTCGGTATGTAAAGGCCGGCGGGGCGCTTCCCTCTGTGGGCGGCGCTCCCGGCTGGGTGGCTGAATTGCTCCGGCAGGCTGCCCGGCCGGCGCTTTCACCGGAGGCCCAAGCCCGGCAGGAGGCTGAAAAAAAGCGCCGTTTTGGCCAACGCATGGAACTCATGCAGCAGGGCATACAAGACCTGGAGCAGTGGCTGGCCGACCTCGTCCGGCAGGGGCTTTCCATCGCGGAAAACCAGCCTGGCGCCTTTTGGGACAGTTTTGCCGCCCGCATGGTGGATGCCAAACTGGGAGGCATTGCCAGGCGCATACGGGCTTTCAAAGCCATAATGGCCGATGAGCAATGGCATAGCAGGCTGCTGGGCGAACTCGGCGCGCTTTACCTTTTCGTACAGAGTTTCAAGCAGCTGGAGGCATTGCCCGAACCCCTGCAGGAAGAACTATTCGCACTGGCGGGAGTCAACCGGAAAAAGGAAGAAATGCTGCAGCAAAAGGGGGCGCCCGACAACTGGCTGGTGGCCGGCCAGGCCGAAGGGGAAAGCGAGGACGAGAAGCTGAAATACCGGCGCACCTGGCTGCTGGGCGAACAAAGCAGGCGTGCGGCCCTGCTGCTCGATTTTGCCTGGGGCAGGCAGGGATACGAAACCGACTGGGCCGTCGGAGCCGTGGTGCGCGGCGAGGCGGTGTTTTATCCGGGCGCCTACCCCTTGCGCGCCCTCATCCGCAAGCCTGAATTTTCCGCTCCGGGCCTCGTCAGGCCAAAGGGCTACCGGACGCTGTCCGATTTTGCCGGGGCTTATGCGGAAGCGCTGGCGGCGAATCCATGGCTCCTGGTTTTCCCCTGCCTGCTGGACGCAGTGTGGCCGGTAAGGGAAAACGGGCAATGGAGAGCCCGCGATGCGGAGTTCCGCTCCGTACCACTCGCTGAAGCCGGGGATGTATGCTGGAAATTGCTGGCGCTCAGCGGCGGCGGCCCCCTGCAGTTGTTTGGCGAATGGGATGGAGAGCGGCTGCTTCCCCTTTCCGCCGTTTCAGAAGGGCGCCTCGTCCCCCTTGGCGGCAGCCCTGCAATGCTGGATGGGCCGGAACCCGGCCGGATTTAAGCGTTTGTATGGAGTAAAGGAGGTTTGACTTTTTACGGAAAAGCCCGTCGTAATAAAAAACTTCGGTTTTGAGATGAAAACCCTGGCTTTTGCATGTTGCCTGATTTTTTCTCCCCTTGCCCTGGCGGCTCAGGTGGAGCCCGCCCGCCCTTTGCCATTCCAGGTCAATTCCGGCTACGATGAAAGCTGGCCGATGGTTTCTCCGGAAGGGCGAGCCCTGTATTTTTCGCGCATCGGGCACCCCCAGAACATGGGAGAAACGGATGCCCCTGACATTTGGGTTGCCTATCGCATGCCCGGCGGGCAGTGGTCTAAAGCCGTTAATATGGGCGCTCCGGCCAACAGCAGGGAAGGGGAGGCCGTGGTTGGCGTCAGCGCTTCGGGGCGCCGCCTTTACCTGCACCAGCTTTCGGCTGGCCGGCTCTCCTCTTCCGTCCGCAGAGGGAGGTCCTGGCTGCCTCCTCGGCCCCTGGAGGCCGAAAAGCACGGCCTGAATGGGGAAGCTGCACGTTTTTATGTCCATCACGACGGGCGTATCATGCTCGTGTCAATGGATGGGCCTGGGAGCCTGGGCCAGCGCGACCTTTACGTAAGCCTCGCAGGGGAGCAGGGGCAATGGGGCCCCTTTCAGCATTTGGGCCCGGTGGCCAATTCCGCAGCGGATGAAGCGGGTGTATTTCTGGCAGCGGACGGAAAAACCCTCTATTTTTCCTCCGCCCGGCCCGGCGGCCTGGGCGGGCAGGACCTCTACTGCTCCCGTCGGTTGGACGAAACCTGGAGCAACTGGACGATACCCCAGAACCTGGGAGAAGGCATCAACACTCCCGAAGATGACGTTTTCCTCAGCATGCCTGCATCCGGGAAGCCCGTGATACTGGTTCGCCGTACCGGCGATGGCCAGGCGGACCTGTTCGAAGCCAGCCTCCCTGAAGCCCTTCAACCGGGCCCCGTCCTGCTTCTCAGGGGCCAGGCCCGGGATGCGGTATCGGGGAAAGTAGTCGATGCGCCCATCAGGGCCCTGGGCGCAGGGGAGCCTGAATGGGAAGGATGGGCCGGCCCGGAGGGGTCTTTTCAATTCATCATTCCCTACGGCCAGCCCGTCAGTGTGGAGGCTGAAGCGCCCGGTTATTTTTCCGTAACCGAGCCGGCGCCGGAAGCCCTGCAGGCGAAAGCGCTGGATTATGACAATGCCGCCCTGCTGGCTTCCGTCGGCAATGATGTGGCCTACCAGCAGCGCAATGCGGAGATTGAGCAGCTTCAACTGCATCTGCGGGTTCTGGATGATGAACTCATTGCGCTGAAGCAGGAGCGCAGGACGCATCTGCAGGCGCTTCGGCAGCTTCCCACCGCCCTGCGCGGCCAGGAAGGCTTCTCCAGCCCCGAACTCGATGCGCTGCGTCACCGCTATGAACAATATCAATACCAAAGCCTTAGCCAGGATACCTCCAGAAACCCCATACCGGAGCACCCTGGCGCCCCAAATGCCTCCAGACAGGAATTGGACAGCCTCAAAGCCCGGTATCAACGCTATCAGGATTATCAAGTGGCCAGGCAGCAGGAGGAGCGAGCCAGGGAAGAAGAAGCCGGGATGCTTTGGGGGGAGGCCATGGGCTTTGAAGATTTCCGGCAGGAGGTGGAATACGGCCTGGTTGAATCACTGGCGCCGGCCGTCAGCCTGGAGTTGAGCGCCGGGATGCTGGAGGAAGTCAAACAAGAAACATTCCTGTCGCTGGGCCAGCGCGAACGCCGGCAACTGGAGCTAAAGGAGGAAGCCATGCGCCAGGAGATCAGGAAAAATTTCATCGCCGCGCCTCCTGCTTCGGGGCAATGGGCCCGGAGGGGGGGAGAACCCGAAACCGCCTGGGAGCAAAAATTGCGGGCAGACCTGAAGGCGGCAGTGGAACCGGAAGTCAAGGCCCTTCTGGAAGAAGAGTTGCGGGATGATATCCGGGCCGCCCTGCGCAGCGGGCTTACCTACTGGGCAAAAAAAGAGGCCCAGGCGGAGATCCAGGCCGAACTGGATCAGAAGCTTCAGCAGCAGATCGAAACGGAGCGGCGCAGGCAGATTCCCCCTGCTTCAGGAAAGCTGGAAACAACACCCCCGCTTTCTCCGCCGGCGCCCGCCGGCTATCGGGAAATAGAGCTCGGCCTGTTGCTGGCGCCGGTGGAAACCGGGCAACTGATCCCACTCCGCCAGGTCGGTTTCGAACCCAATAAGGCGCTGTTCCTGCCGGATGCCTATCCCGAACTGGAGCGCCTGGCGGCTTTTTTATTCCAAAACCCCGAATTGGTTGTAGAAATCGGCGCCCATACCGGAGGGCAGCTGAGCCACGGCCTGGCCCTGGGGCTCAGCGTGCAGCGGGCCCGGGCCGTCGCAACATTTCTGCGCGAAAAGGGAGTCCGGGAAGAATGCCTTACCTTTAAAGGGTACGGAAAATCCGTCCCCATAGCCGATAACAGCAGCCCCGCCGGGCAGCGGCAGAATCAACGCATCGAATTGCGGATCATTGACAAATTACAGGCAAACGACTAACAACCTTTATTTTATGCCCTTTATCAGCGAACAGGCCATCGAGGAAGCAGCACTGGAACTCAATGCATCCGAAGCGGCTTACGAAGCAGCGCTGGCTGCTTTTCAGGAGCAGCAGCCCATTCTTTTTTCCTATTTTTTCACAGAGAACTTCCAGGCATTCACCGAGCAGGAAAAAGATTATATACTTTATCTGGCGCTCGTTATCTGGCAAGCCTTCCGCCGCGCCGGGGCTCAGCCGGCGCGGGCTTCCGAACAGCAGATCGGCGCATGGGAGGAGTACAACTGGAGCCTGATGGAGCAGAACCGGCCCCGGAGCTTCCATCAGCGCCTCGACGTTTTTTTTCAGGCATATCCCCAGGAGGACCTGCTCGCCTTTATCGAAGACGCGCTGGCCGAAGACGATGAAGAAGACATCGTGACGCCGGAGGGCCGCGAAGCCATATTCATCAGCCTCAAAACGGCCCTCGATTGCCTGGCCGGGCTGCCGCTGCCGGAGCAGGAAATTTGAACCGGGGCCATTTTGCGTTGTTTGTTTGAAAGAGTTGAACCTGTTTGGCGGCTGGCAGGGTGTTCGAATTACCTGATCCGGCTTCCCGGGAAGGGATATTCTTCGTACTTTTGCGCCCTGAAACCGGCGGAAGCACTTTTTCCGGCGGCCCGCATTCCCAACAACCCGAAGTCAAAAACAGAATTTTATGAATCAGAACGCTGAAAAGACCCGCTACAGTGACGATGAACTGGAGGAGTTCAGGGTGATTATTGAGGAAAAGCTGGCAGTTGCCCGGCAGCAGCTTCAATTCTATCTGGATCAATTGTCGGAAATGGCGGACAACCCCGACGCCAAGATCAAAGCGTTGGATGACGGCACCGGCACGGTGGAGAGTGAGCGCCTGAGCGGCCTGGCCGCCCGGCAGCGCAAGCACATTCAGCACCTGGAAAATGCGCTGGCCCGCATCCACAACAAAGTGTACGGCATTTGCCGCGCCACGGGGAAGCTCATTTCCAAAGAGCGCCTGCGGGCGGCGCCGCATGCTACCCTCTGCATCGAGGCGAAGCAGAAGCAACACTGACAGAAAGCAACATTTCAAGGATTCTGAAAATATTCCCGCATTTTGAAAAGATCACATATTGTCCTGGCTGTCATTACCTTCGTACTCGTTCTCGACCAGGCCCTGAAAATATGGGTCAAAACCAGCATGGTATATGGAGAAGAGATCCGGATACTGGGGCTTGACTGGGCGCTTCTGCACTTTGTGGAAAACAACGGCATGGCCTTCGGCATCAGCCTGGGAGGCGCTTACGGCAAGCTGGCGCTGAGCCTGTTCCGCATCGTGGCGGTCGGTTTCCTGATTTACTACATCCGCTTCCTGCTCAGCATAAAAGTGTCATTGGGTTTATTGCTCAGCTTTGCCCTCATCCTGGCCGGGGCGGTGGGCAATATTATTGACAGCGCTTTTTACGGCATGATCTTTTCCGCCTCATCACCCCATCATGGCGGGTTGGCCACGCTTTTTCCGCCGGAAGGCGGTTACGGCAGTTTTCTCCATGGCAAAGTCGTGGACATGTTTTACTTCCCCATCCTGAGCGGGTATTTTCCGGACTGGCTGCCCATTTGGGGCGGAGAGCCTTTTCTCTTTTTCAAACCCGTCTTCAATATTGCCGACCTGTCCATCACCCTGGGGGTTTTGAACATCCTGTTTTTCCAGCGCAGCTTTTTCGCCAATCCAGGGCAGGTAATAGAGGAAGCGCGGGCGGAAGGGGCACAACTATCTGCTGAGGCTGCGCCGGCCGGATCAGAGGAGGAAACGGGTGGCGGGCAGGAAGCCGGGGATGAAGGCAGGCAAGGCCACGAAAGCTGACCTTTGACTCCCGCTTGGAAGGCGCTTTCGAAGTTCCTTCCAACTGCTTTAACAACAGAACGGGGATAATGGCGCGAAGCCATTATCCCCGTTTTCGCCTGGCATTCGGATGCCCTTCCTAATTTTCCTGTTTTTCCAGGAAGGAGCGGATGGCGCCCACTGCATCGTTCAGCTTTTCATAATCGATGCTGTAGTGGATGTACTTGCCGTCGCGTTGCGTGTTGACAAGGCCCACCTGGCGCAGGATGCGCAGGTGCTGGGAGGTAATGGACTGCTCGAGGTTCAGCGTGTTGTATATCTTGTTCACGTTGATCTCCTCGTTGCGGTCGATAAACTCGAGGATTTTCATTCGGAGGGGATGGGCGATGGCCCGGAGAATCTCCGAGGAGGTGTGAAGCCTCTCACTGTTAATGCTTACCTTAGTTTTTCTCATAGAAAGTTTGTTTTAGTAGTAATGTTTGTTGGGCTTTCCAAAAATTAGCCTGATGCAAATATGCAATTTTTTTTTATTTTTTACAAACAAATGTGCTGCTTTACGCCGGATGTGAGAAAAAAATGGAACAATGGGCGGGCCCGAAACGGCATGAAAAGGGAAGGGCCGGCGGGATGGCGAAGCCGAAAAAACAGGAGGCTCGCTAAGTTCACTCAGCGAGCCTCCTGTTTTTTGCGGCCTCTCAGAAATTAAGCCATGGAGACGGGGGAATTCCGGCTGCAGCCTGGTTTTTCAGATGGTCAGTTCGTCAACCAGGCGGGATATTTGCGCCAGGCGGCCTTTATTCAGGGAATAGTGGATGAACTTGCCCTGGCGCTCCGTATCCACGACACCCGCGCGGCGCAGGATGGCGAGGTGTTGCGAAGCGACGGACTGCTCCAGCCTGAGCTTGATATAGATATCCGTGACGGTAAGGCTATCGCTTTCTTCCAGCAGGTCGATGATGCGCTGGCGAAGTTTATGGTTGACGGCCCTCAGTACCAGCACAGCCTTTCTAAGCTCGGCGTAGTCGAGTTTGATATCGGCTTCTCCCTTTTTTAGGATGACGGTTTCGTTTTTCTGTTTTCTCATATTTTCGTGTTTTACATATTAGATAATTTCCAAATAACCCAAGCCAAATACCGTGCCAAAATTCAGGGGTTATGGAAATCAGGGTTGATCAAAGCCTTGCGTATATGCAAAATTATAAAAATATTCACATAAATAAAATGTGTAATCAAGGTAAATGGACATTTTTATTTTAAAAACTTTTTTTTCAGGTGTTTAAGCTGTGCCGGCATTGTATTACCTTTGTAAAATATATCATGGCCAATTGCGAAACCCCACTGCCCATGGCGCGGGAAAAACTCATCCTCCATTATTTCATGTAGCGTCCTTTGCATACCTGTGCAACTGCCGCCCGGCGGCCTTTCGTCTTTTTTCCTGTCACATCAGTTTTCTAAATCCATCAGAAGATGCTTGAAAAGCTGCAAGCCATAAAAGACCGGTTTACCTATCTGGAAGAGCAGATGTCGGACCCCGAGCTCATCTCCGATATGGCTCGTTATACCAGGGTAAACAAGGAATACAAGAACCTTACTCCTGTCGTAGAGGCCTTCGACGCCTACCTCGAACTGCTGAGCAATATCCGCACGGCCCGTGAAATGCTGCGCGAAGACGACCCGGAAATGCGCGAGATGGCCCGAATGGAACTGGAAGAACTGGAGCCCGGGCAGGAAGCCATGGAAGAACAACTCAAAACCCTGCTCATTCCGAAGGACCCGGAAGATGACAAAGACGTGATCTTCGAGATACGCTCCGGCACAGGCGGTGACGAAGCCAGCCTGTTTGCGGGCGACCTCTACCGCATGTACTCCCGCTACTTTGAGGATCAGGGCTGGAAGGTGGAAACGGTTTACGTCAATGAAGGCGCTGTTGGCGGTTACAACAAGCTCGTCCTGGAAGTCAGCGGAGATGAAGTTTACGGCAAGCTCAAGTTCGAGTCGGGCGCCCACCGCGTGCAGCGCATCCCGAAGACGGAATCCCAGGGCCGGGTGCATACCTCCGCCGCCACGGTAGCCGTGATGCCCAAACTGGAAATGGAGGACGTGGACATCAACAAAGCGGACCTGAAAATCGACACTTACCGATCCAGCGGCGCCGGCGGCCAGCACGTCAACAAAACCGAATCGGCCGTGCGCATTACCCACCTCCCGACGGGCATCGTCTCGGAAAGCCAGGACGGCCGCTCGCAGATCAAAAACCGGGAGATCGCCCTGCAGCGGCTCTACGTCAAAATCGCCGAAGTGCGGCGCGAGCAGTACGAGAGCGAGCAGGCAGCCAAACGCAAATCGCTGGTCGGCACCGGCGACCGCTCCGGGAAAATCCGCACCTACAACTTTCCGCAGAACCGCGTGACCGACCACCGGCTGGAAGGGGAAAACAAGAATTTCAACCTCGAGCAGGTCATGGAAGGCCATCTGGAGCCCATCATCGAAGCCCTGAAGATGGCCGAGAATGCCGAGCGGATGAAGGCCGGGGCGATGGAGTAGGCCCCTGGCCTGCCGGTATCAGGCGAAGGCCGGATGGCCTATGTCTGCGCTTTGGGCTTTTCACCCCTTGCCCACCCTTGTTTTGCCTTTTTAATCAAAATTTAAGTGCCTTTTAACCGCGGCCCTCAGCGGTATTTAACCGGCTGTTAATCCTGCCTTCTTAACTTCTGTATTGGTTCCAGGCAACTCAGTTACCCCAACCAAACCGTTAACCTGCTCAGGCAGGGCGGAGGGCAAGGGAACCGGCCCCCGCGCCCTGTCCGGGCGCAAACCCATGTTTATGGCACGCTTACTTTTTGAAGAATTGTTCCCGATGTTCAGAATCGAGGGCGATGCCGTGATCTTTGACGGCGAGACGCCGTTCAAAGGCAACTACCACATCCTGAAGACGGACCAGGAATACTGGGTCAGATTCAAGTGGACACAGGAAGGCGACATGTGCTACGCCATGGCCGGAAACTGGAAAGTGAACCTGTTCTTCGAAGAAATGGGCTACAAGGAAGAAGTATTCCAGCCCGAAACGACGGTGAAGTTTGTCGATGAGCCGGGCTTTACCTATGATGTCAGGCTCCGGGTCGATGCCCGCACACTGGGCGCCGGCATATACAGGGTTGTCGGCCGCATCCTGTTCGAAAACCCCGAAGGGATACCGATGCCGATCGCTGCCTTCGGCGACCTTGGCATGATCGAAGTGTACGAAGCTGCGTTCTAAACCGGGAGAGCTTTGGGCAACGGAGCTCCGGCCTGAAGGCCGGCTGTTGCCTGAGATGCTTTTCACCACAAAAACTGAGGCAATGCTTTCCCAAAAAGAAAAATATGATTTTTCCCAGCCTTCATCCAGTGGGAAAGCGGGCTTTGAATCCTTTCGGAGTGACAAAGATGGCCTGTATTACTTCCACTTCAACGACGCGGAAGGGCTGGCGCTGCTGTTCAGCCAGGGCTATTCCAGCATGAAGAGTTGTAAGAACGGGCTGCAGTCCCTGGAAAACAATATCGGATTGCGGGAAAGGCTGGATTATCACACCGAGGGGAAAGCCCACTTTTTCACGGTTAAAGCCGGCAACAAGCAGGAGATAGCCAGAAGCCGGCTCTTCGAATCCGAAGGGGAGATGGAAAAAGCCATCGGGTTTATCCTGGAGGAAGTAAGAGGAGCGGCGCCGGCTGTAGCCCGCGCAGTGCCTGCGGCCACTGCCGTGGCGGAGGAAGAGGCGCCTGCCGGCCCTTCGAAGTTCAGTTTCCGCCTCGATTTCTACAAGCCCGGCGCAGAAGAACCGCTGCGGGGCAGGATCGAGTACGCCCTGAACAGGGAGGACAAGCTTGCTTTTGAAGGGGTCGATCTGGACAAGATCGCGAACTTCCTCGCCAGCCACCTGCCTGCAGAAGGCAAAGCGGCCCTTGAAACGGCAAGGCCCCGCGACTGGAAGGCAGAGGAGGCCGAAGTTCGCATCCTCCGTGAAGGGTCGCCGGCCGAAAGCCCCATTTTCAGCAGCGATGCTGCATTTGAGGTACAGATGAAAGTTGACGCCAGAAAGGAGAAGGCCGAAGCCATACCCTATGAACTCCAGGTTTACGCCCACTCGCTGGAAGAAGGGAGCTGGGTGCTGGTAGGGGAAAAAGAGGGCCGCCTGCCTCAGACGGGGCGGGCTTCAGCCCCGGTGATGGCCATGGCCCTGCACCCCGGCGCTTATCGCCTGGTGGCCACGCTCAAACTGCACGAGAAGGAGCGGGACACCCGGATCAGAGGGAGCCGGCTGATACAGGTTTGCTGAATTTGAGCAGGCAAAGCTCAAGGTGATTTTTAAAAAAAATAAAACATTACTTATGCCTGAATGCAAAATTAATGTCGAGGGCCCGGTTCCCATCGTATACAACAGCTACCTGGTCTGGATGGAGGGAGGCTCGCCCAGCCTACCCAAAGCAGATCGGGCCGATATCATCCAGGTTGGAAAAGATGTCTCCGTTCTGGTAAAATGGAGCCAGCGGGGGCCATTGTGTTATGCTTTGGATGGGTACTGGACGGTGGGCCTACTTTTTGAAAAGATGGGAAGCGGAGAAACCGCTTATGCTCCCGAAGTGAAGGCAAGGTTTGTCCGCAAACCTGATTATGAAAATGAGGTAAGGATCAACGTGGACACCAATGCTCTCGGGCCCGGCCTGTTCAGAGCCTTGCTGTTCCTCCGGTTTGCCAGCCCCGAGGGCGTACCTCTGCCCATTGCAGGTTTTGCCGACATTGGATTCGTCGAACTCTATGAAGCCCGTTTCCCCTGAAGTGTACCGGCAGGGAAAGGCGGGGAAAATTCTTTAACTAAGGGATGGGGGTTTTTGGAAACACCATTTTCAAGGCCCCTGTGCCTCAAAAACAAAAACCATGGCAAAAGTACAATATGAGGAATTCCTTCCGAGGTTTGGCATCGATGGCGATATCAGCTTCTGGTCGGAAGAAAAGCCCCTGATGGGCGCGCCCCTGATCCTGAAAGTGGGCCAAAAGTACGCCGTGAAATTCGAATGGACGCAACTGGGCAACCTCTGCCATGTGCTCAACGGCAACTGGGTGTGCCAGGTCTATTTTGAACAAATGGGGCCCGGCGAAGAATTTGTCCAGCCCCTCAAGAAAGTGCCGTTTGTGCGCAAGCCGGGCTATAAGTACACTGTAGAGCTCGAGCTGCCGGTTGCCGATGTCGGCCCGGGCGTTTACCGGGCAGTGGCCGAAATCCTGTTCGAAGACCCGAAAGGCCGGCCGATGCCGATCGCCGCTTTTGCCGACCTGGGTTGGCTGCACGTCTATCGGTAAGCAGTAGCTGGTTGCGGTAAAACGCCGGCGAAACAACCGGCTTTCCCGCGCAAAAGTACAACAGGAGCCGTCTCCGAATGCATTCGGGATGGCTCCTGTGTTTTTGGGGTATTATGCCTAGTTGGGATTGAACTGCCCGGGGTTGATGCCGGTGGGCAGGTGCGAGCCGCTGTGCATGACGTACGTGCTGCCGCCGCTGACTTTCATATCGCCGGTTTTCCAGTTGAGCCGGCGCGTGTAATCACACTGCGGGCAGTGGAAGATGATCCAGTCCCCTTCCCGCCGGCTGTCGCACTGGTGTTGCTCCATCTCGTCCCGATGGTGGAAATCGAAATTTAAAGACATGGTTCCAAAAAATTAGGTGAACAATAAATTGCCGCTTCCCGGCCCGGGCGTTTTTACGGCAAAACGCATTTAAGGTTGCCGGAAGCAAATACAATTTGGAATTCGGGGGAGTTTTCGAAAAAAGGGAGTGGTGTGATGGGCGAAAATACAAAATGCCATCTGTAAACAAACTTATTCGCAATGTAAAAAGTTTTACTTATGAAGGAAAATCTAAATTGTTGAATGCCCGCTTGCCACTCTGCTGCCGTGCAGGATTTTTTCATACCAGGTGTGTTGAATTGCGTTAGCCGGTTTCATTTTTTTCATTCTGGTTTCTTTGATTTCTTTCGCCGTGCAGGAAGAAATCGCTTTATTTTTCATTGGCCGGCCCAAAAGGAGAGAGAAGTAACAAACCCATATGCAAGTAAACAACCCCCCGAGGAAGGTTGCCGTTTTTGGTGGAGAGGTAGAAGAGGTAGAGCGCATTCTGGAACTCATTCCCGCCGGATATGAGATTGAGAAAGCTCCTGTTATGCGCCCATCCGGCAAAACCTCCGGGCAGGAGCGGCCGGCCCTGGCCATTGTGTTGAACGGAAATGCTCCTCCCGGCGGCTGGCGTGCGCTTCGGAAGGCCATTGAAAAATGCGGCGGCGCGCCGGTGCTGGCCGTTGCGCCCCGGCCATCATGCCGGGAGGTCATTGAAGCATTTCGGGCGGGAGCGAGCGATTTTCTGGTTTATCCACCGCCGGAAGAAGAATTCCGGGCGGTTTTTTATCGCCTTGTGGAAAAGGCCGGGCCAAGAGAAGGCGTAAATAGCGGCCCGGATTTTTGTAAGCAGGCGGGGGGGGCTGATTCCACAAGCAAGGATGATTTTTATGATGATCATAAAAGTAATGATTATGGCTGCAGCGAAGGCAGGGGCAGCGATTGTCAATATAATGACATTGCGCTCAATGAGTTTGGCCGCTCCGTTCCCGCTTTGCTTCCCATACAAAGGCCGGCCCGCCTTGTAGCCTGGTTCGGGCGGCTGAAAAAGTGGCTCTGGCATGCGCCTGCCCGGACTTTGGATCCGGGAGCAGGCCTGTTTTCGCTGCCCGGGCCGGAGTATGAGGGCCCGGCATCGGAAGCTGGAGGCATCCCTTCTGCAGTTTCAATAAACGATAAACAGCCCGGCCTGTCTGTTTCCCTTTTCGGCCCGATGGCCGTATTCGTCAATGGCCGGCCTTTGAAAAGGCTGCCCGGGAAAAAGGTTAATGCGCTCCTGGCTTTTTTTCTTCACTACCACCAGAAGCCGGTTCACCGGGAAATACTGATGGAAAAATTCTGGGGCGGACATTCCCCCTCCAGCGCCCGAAACTCCCTCAACGTGGCCGTTTATACGATCCGGAAGCACCTGCAAAAAGCCCTGCCGGACACCGACGTCCTCCTGTACGATAATGATTATTACCAGCTGAACCCCTGCCTGCACACCGTGACCGATGTGGAGCGTTTCCTGGCTTTCTGGAAACGCGGCCGGAACATTGAAGCCTCGCGCGGGCTGCCATTCGCCGTGGAACATTACCAGGAGGCTGCCCAATTGTATGCCGGGGACTTCCTTAGCGGGTTCCATTACGAGGAATGGTGCGAATCGGAGCGCGACAACCTCAAGGAAACCTACCTCTTTATCCTCGAAAGGCTCTGCACTTATGCTTTCCAGCAGGCGGATTACCAGGCCGTGGCCGGAATGTGCGCCCGGATGCTTCAAAAAGACCCCTGCCTGGAAGAAATCCACCGCAAGCTTATCGTTGCCTACTACCGGTTGGGCCAACGTGACAAGGCCGTGCGCCAGTACTACAAATGTATCGATGTGCTTCGCCGGGAACTGGATATGGGCCCCTCTCCCCAAACACTGGCGCTCTTCGGCCGGATCAGAAAAGGCGAGCTGGGCGTGGTTTGACCCGCGCTCCATAGCAACCTCCTGCGCCCTTCCAGGCCTGGCCTACTGCTCTGCCACTTCCATTTCTGCTCCTGATGCGCTATAAAATTGGCCCGTATACAGAAATAATGGCGCAGGCGGCGTTCCCTTTTTTTAAATTCGCACCCGATTTGCCTTCGGGGTTTGATATCCAGGCGCCCGTTTAACTTCTTCCCCAAAAACAACAAAGCCCTGCCGATGGACCAGATACACTACATGAGCGATGAACGCCTGACGCTGGACAAGATCAGCGCAATTCTGGAAAAGGGATACCGCCTGGCGCTTTCGGAAGAAAGCCGCCGGCGCATCCGGCATTGCCGGGAATTCCTGGACCACAAGCTGCATCATTCCGATGAGCTTTTTTACGGGATCAATACCGGTTTCGGCGCATTGTGCCATATCCGCATTTCCAAAGAACAGACGATCAGCCTGCAGCACAACCTGGTGCAGTCACATGCCTGCGGCACGGGCGATGCCGTTCCGCCCTCCATTGTTCGGCTGATGTTGTTGCTGAAGATACAGAGCCTGTCCTATGGTTATTCCGGCGTCCGGCTGGCCCTTGTGGAGCGGCTGGCCGATTTTTTCAACCACGGCCTTTTGCCGGTGGTGTATGAGCAGGGTTCTCTGGGCGCCTCGGGCGACCTGGCGCCGCTGGCGCACCTGAGCCTGCCCCTTATCGGTTTGGGGTCGGTATGGCAGCAGGGGCGGCAAAGGCCGTCGGGTGAAGCCATGGCTTCACTTGGGCTGGAGCCGATGGAGTTGCGCGCCAAGGAAGGGCTGGCCCTGTTGAACGGCACCCAGTTTTCCGGCGCCTACCTGGGCTGGTGCCTGATTCATGCCCGGCGCCTTTTCCGCCTTGCCAACCTCTGCGCAGCCGCATCCCTCGATGCTTTCGACTGCCATTTGACTCCGTTCGATGAGCGCCTGCACGCCATCCGGGCGCACGAGGGGCAGCAGTTGGCGGCCGCCGAGATCCGGCAGTGGCTGGCCGGCAGCAGCATCGCCCGGCAGGAAAAGCCCTATGTGCAGGACCCATACGCCTTCCGCTGCGTGCCTCAGGTGCACGGCGCCAGCTGGGGCGCCATCCGGCATGTGGAGCAGGTTTTTCTCACCGAGGCCAATGCCGTGACCGATAACCCCAATATTTTTCCCGATTCGGACGCCATCCTCTCCGGCGGCAACTTCCACGCCCAGCCTCTGGCCCTGGCCCTCGATTATCTGGCTATTGCCCTGGCCGAGCTGGGCAGCATCTCGGAGCGGCGCGTCTATCAGCTCATCTCCGGCAGCCGGGGCCTGCCGAGTTTCCTGACTGCCAATGCCGGCCTCAATTCGGGCCTCATGATCCCGCAATACACGGCCGCCTCCATAGCCAGCCAGAACAAACAACTGTGCACGCCTGCATCGGTAGACAGCATCGTGAGCAGCAACGGGCAGGAAGACCACGTCAGCATGGCGGCCAATGCCGCTACGAAGTGTTACCGCGTGGTGCAGAACCTGGAGCGCCTGCTGGCCATCGAATGGATGACCGCTGCCCAGGCCCTGGAGTTCCGCCGGCCCGGGCAGTCGTCGGCTGTAGTCGAACAAATACTGGGAGAATACCGGCTGTTGGTGCCGAAGGTGGAGGAAGACCGGGTTTTGCACGACGATATTCTGGCGACGGTTGAATTTTTAAGAGAAGCCCCGGCCAGATTCCCGAAACTTGCCTGAGCTTCGCGCTGTTTCCCCAAATTGTTAATATTTTTGAAAGGCTTTTCCGCCGGAAGGAGGCGGGGCATACGAATCGCCACAAAGCTTTCGTTACCAAGCCGGAAATCCATCGTCCATTAAAAAACAAAAGCTCATGTTACTCAAAAGACTGCCCTTATTGGCTGTAAGCCTTTCCCTCACCCTTTCATTCTCCGGCTGCGGTGTCGGAAAAGGCGGCGGCGGCTTCAACCTGTTTACACCCGCCCAGGATATCGAGCTGGGGAAGGAAGTGGTGAAGCAGATCGAAAGCGACCCCAGCCAGTTCCCCGTCCTGCCTGAAAAGGGCAATGAAGAAGTTTACGCCTACATCCGGAAGATCACCAATAAGATACTGAACTCCGGCCAGGTGGCCTATCGCGATGAATTCGCCTGGGAAGTCAAGATCATCGATGATGACAAGACGCTCAATGCCTTCTGTACCCCGGGCGGTTACATTTACGTCTATACCGGGCTGATCAAGTTCCTGGATTCCGAAGACCAGCTGGCCGGCGTCATGGGCCATGAGATCGCGCACGCTGCGCTGCGCCACTCCACCCGGCAGATGACGCAGGTGTACGGCATTGCCGCCCTGACCTCCATCGTCACCGGCAAGGCCGAGCCGGGCATGATCGAGCAGATCGCTCTGGGGCTCATCTCCCTGAAATTCAGCCGCAATCACGAGACGGAGGCCGACAGCCATTCGGTGCTCTACCTCTGCCCCACGGATTACAAGGCCGACGGCGCGGCGGCTTTCTTTAAAAAGATCGAAGGCGAGGCTTCCCCGCCCGAATTCCTGAGCACCCACCCCAACCCCGGCAACCGCGTTCAGAATATCGAAAAAATGTCCCAGGAAAAGAATTGCAGAGGCACAAAGGATTATCGTTCGGAATACCAGAAGATCAAGGCGAAACTCTGAGGCTGTCAGCCGTTCCCCCGCATCCATACATCCCGCTGCGGGAAGGGGATGGATATCTGGTTTTCGCGGAATGCCCGGTCAATCTCGAAGCGCATATCGCTTTTTACGTTCTCGATAGGGATCAACTCGCGGGACCAGAAGTGGATCTCGAAATCCAGGGAGGATTCGCCAAAATCGGTGAAACGGACGAAAGGCGCCGGCTGCTTCAGTACGGAGGCATTTTCATGGGCTACCCTGAGCAGCAGTTTTTTCACCAGTGCGGTATCCGACCCATACGCCACCCCTACTTTCACCGAGAAGCGGGCTTTGTCGTCGTTGTGGCTCCAGTTTATGACCTTTTCCACCACCAGGCGGGAATTGGGGACAATGACGGTGAGGTTCTCCCGCGTCTCCACCAGAGAAGTACGCAGGCCGATGTGGCGGACGGTTCCTACCACGCCATCGACGACCACGACATCCCCCACCTCCACTGTCCGTTCGAAGAGCAGGATGATGCCGGAAAAAAAATCCTTGAAGGTTTCCTGTAAACCAAGCCCTATGCCGACCAGCAGAGCAGCGGCGCCGCCCCACAGTATCGTCAGGGTGAAGCCCAGGCTTTCCAGCGCCATCAGTATGGCAATGGTGTAAAGAAAGTATTTCAGGAGCTGATTGATGGCATACTGGGATCCGACGTTGATGTTATTGCGCTGGTAATAACTGTTGAGCGGCAACTGGATGGTTAACCAGCCGGCCAGGCGTGCGGCCAGCAGAATGAACAGCGCAGACAGAATGTTGGAAATGTGAAAAGAATAGGCGTTTCCCTTGCTCTGGAATTCGAAGAGCGGGTAATCGATGCCAAAAGTTTTCAGCGCAAGCCACAGAGCCACCACATAAACGATCATCTGGACGGTCCGGTTGGTGCTCTTCTTTTGTTGTTCAGGGGGCAGGTGCGCCAGGCTTGCCCGGATCTCCTGCTGCTGGTTTTCATAAGCTTTGCTGATCGCCCTTGAAATGATGTGGTCCAGCAGGCGGGCAAGCTGCAGCAGGAGCAAAGCCCCCAGGATGTGGGATACTTTAAGAGCGGCATCACCACTTTCAAATATCCGGTAGTTGACCGTCAGGCTGAGCACCATGGCCAACAGCAACAGGATCAGGAAAAACAAGCGGAGGATGCTGTTTAATTTCCGGCGGCTTTTGCCTTCCAGCCCCGCCCGTTCAAAGTAAAAGGGAAGAAGCCGGTTGAAAACGAGCCTGAAAACGGCGGCGAGCATGATCACCAGCACACCGGACAGGATGATATTCCCCAGGGTGATGTCGTAATTTCCAAACATGAACAGTTCCTTTTCGAAGAATTCGCTCATGAGCAGGCCACGAATTTTGGCCATAAAATACAAACTTTTCGCCAGGGGCGGTTTTCAAAGCCAGTTTGTTGGCGCTCCTGGCGCTTGGGGCGCTGCCGCGGCCGGAAAGCGGCGATGATCGCATTGGGTGGAAGCGCTGGCAATGCCCCGCTTTACACCGGCGTTTCAACAGAATAATTATCTTTGAGGGTTGATCAATCCTTAATAGCACATGCTCCGCATACTGGCCAGGATAATATCCGTCATTTTTCACCCGCTGTTGATCGTGACCTACATGCTGGTGCTGCTTTTACTGGTCAATCCCTACCTTTTCGGCGTGAGCAGGATCGGAGAACACGCCAGCAAGCTGCTGATCCTGCAGGTTTTTTTGTCCACCTTTTTCATCCCGGCCTTTGCGGTGGCCATGCTGCGCTTCATGGGCATGATCGATTCGATGGAGATGAAAACCCGGCATGAGCGCATCGGCCCCTATCTCATTACCGGTATTTTTTACCTTTGGATGTTCCGCAATTTCCTGGACAATACGCAGGTGCCGACGGCTTTTACCAGTTTCATGCTGGGGGCCACTATTGGCCTGTTCATTGCCTTTTTCATCAATATTTTTTCCAAGATCAGTGCTCATGCAGTGGGTATGGGGGGGCTGCTGGGCATGGTGGCCATCACGCTTTTGTTGTTCAGTTACGACACCTTTACCGTGAACGCTCCCTTTGGAGCCCTGGAGGTGAGTATGAGCGCGGTGCTGATTGCCACCGTCCTGCTGGCCGGCCTGGTGGGCACGGCCCGGTTGCTGCTGCAGGCCCATGAACCGATGGACCTGTATGGCGGTTATATCGTTGGCTTTGCAGCGCAGTTCATTGCGCTGCGCATTCTCTTTTAGAGATTCCAGCGTTTTAAACGCTGAAATCTCTAAAAAAAACATCATGGAAAAACGAGCATTGGTCGTCGGCGCTGGCCTGGTGGGTTCACTTTGGGCCGTACTTTTAGCCCAAAGGGGATACGAGGTAGAGGTGTACGAACTTCGGCAGGACCCCCGCAGCGCCGGTTTCACCGGCGGGCGGTCCATCAACCTGGCTTTGAGCACCCGCGGCTGGCGGGCGCTGGACAAAGCCGGCATCGGCCCCGGCATACGGGAAACGGCCATCCCCATGTACGGGCGTATGATGCACAGCGTAGAAGGAGAGTTGACTTTCCAGCCTTACGGCCGGGAAGGACAGGCCATTTTCTCCGTTTCCCGTGGCGGGCTGAACATCGCGCTGATCGAAGCCGCCGACAGATACGAAAACCTCCGCTTCCATTTCGGGCAGAAATGCCTGGGCCTCGACCTGGCTGACAACACCATTCATTTTGAACAGTTGGAGGACGGGCGGCGCTCTTCGGTGCAATCTCCGCTCATTTTTGGCGCCGACGGCGCCTTTTCCGCCGTGCGCCGCAGCCTGATGAAACTGCCGCGCTTCAATTTTTCTCAGGAGTACCTGGAGTACGGTTATAAAGAGCTGCACATCCCCCCCGCGCCCGGCGGCGGCCATGCCATCGATAAGAACGCCCTGCACATCTGGCCCCGGGGCCATTTCATGATGATCGCCCTGCCCAATGTGGACGGCAGTTTTACCGGCACGCTCTTTCTTCCTTTCGAAGGGCGGAAGGACGCTTTCGAACACCTGCATTCCGACGAACAGGCCATGGCCTTTTTCCGGCAGCATTTCCCCGACAGCCTGCCGCTCATCCCGGAACTGCTGCAGGATTTCAGGGCGAACCCCACTTCGGCCCTTGCGACTATCCGCTGCAACCCCTGGTGTTATCAGGACAAGGTGCTGCTCATCGGCGACTCGGCCCATGCCATCGTCCCCTTCTACGGGCAGGGCATGAATGCCGGCTTTGAAGACTGCAGCATCCTCGACGATATGATGGAGGCTTATCAGGACGACTGGACTGCGATCACAGGCGAATTTAACCGCGAACGCATCAAGGACGGGAACGCCATCGCCACCCTGGCCCTGCGCAATTTCGTCGAGATGCGCGACCTGGTGGCCGACCCGCTCTTCCTGCTGCGAAAGGAAATAGCCGCGCATCTCCAGGAAAAATACCCCGGAGATTTTCTGCCGCTCTATTCTCAGGTGACTTTCAGCCATATCCCTTACAGCGAAGCCCTCCGGGAGGGGGCTGCACAGGATGAACTGTTCAACCGCATTCTCGCCATCCCGGATATTCGGCACAACTGGAAAAAAAGCCCGGAGGTAGACCGCATTTTCATGCAATGGCTGAATGAGCGGCGCTCCTGAGCGAAAATGGAGCGCCCCTTGCATATTCCGCCCAGGCTTCCCATCTTACGGGTTTTTTGAGGAGAAAGAAAATGTACAAACGATTATACATCCCATTGGCATTGCTGCTCATTGGCTCCTTTTCGATGCCTTTCGGCGGCCAGAAGGCGGCTTTTAAAGCCCATTACAAAGGCATGTTGTTGTACGGCGAGGGGCATTATCAGCGCGCGGTGCGGCAATTCGAGGAGGCTCATCACATCATTCCGGGCAACTACAACTTTGCGCTCTCCCTCGCTGTGGGGCTGAGCAGGGTAGGGCGGGCCACGGAAGGCCTGAGCCTGCTGTCGAAGGCCGCCGGCCTGCTGTCGGAGCGTGACCCGGAATACCTTCAGAAGCTGGCTTACCAGCACTTTTTCAAGGGCATGATCCTGAGTTACGCCGGCCGCTACGGCGACGCCATCAGGCCGCTTGAAGAAAGCATAAACCTGCAGCGGCAGATCGGCGAGCCAAAACTATTGAGCATCTACAACAATGCGCTGGGTTACGCCATTATGCTCAACCAGGGCGGCGGCAGGCATGCGCAGGACAGCCTGGGCATGCACTACCACGTCCACGAGCGGGACCTGTTGCGCGCCCTGAATTATTTCGACCGCGCCCTGACTTACGACGCTGCCAACCCCGCTGCGCTTTACAACTACTACCTGCTGCGCGATACTCTGGGCATAAGCGATGTAAAGGAATTGTATGAAAAGCGGGATTCGGCGCTGGTTTCGGAGGCCCAGGCCCTCCCCGGCAACAGCAACCGTGCCCTGCAGTTTGCCGAATACGACGAACTGGTGTTCCTGCTCGATATTTCCGGCTCTATGGTGATGGAATCGGTGGCCTGTATGGGCGCCACACGTTTTGCAGTGATGCAGGAGACGGCCCTTTTTGTGCTCGACAGCCTGCCGGGCCATACCCGGCTCGGGCTGGGCGCCATCGGCGGCGACTGCGGCACGCCCCCCAAAGCGTGGGACAAGGTGGGCGCCCTGAGCCGGTATGACATGCGCTATCGCCTCCGCTTCCTGGTTCCCGACGGCACCACGCCCCTGCTGGAGCGCCTGCAGGCCAGCCCGGAACTGTTTTCCGGCAGCGACACCACCCGCAAATCCATTTTCCTGATCAGCGACGGCGCCAACGTATGCCGCGCCGGCGGCGATGACATCTGCGCCTGGGCCGAAAAGCTGGCCCGCCAGCGCATTACGATCAACATCCTTACCTTCCTTGGCGCCAGCTACGACAATACCAACGCCTTCGCCGAATACGGATGCCTGGCCGACAACACCGGCGGCCAGATCCTCTACCTGGACAATTACCGCTGCAGCTACGAATATTTCGGCGCCAGCCTGGTGGAAAGCTGCCTGCCCAGGATTCCCGCCCTGCGCCGCGTCCAGTGCTGGGGCCCCGCCGTGAAGGGCCTGTGGGCGGTTTTCCCCGAGCCTGGTTAAACTCCTGCCAGGGCCGGCCAATGCCGGCGGCCAATGTCTTTGTAGGATGGAGGCCATTAGTTCCCGGCCTTCGGCTTTTGAAGCCTTGCCACGCTACCTCCGTTCCACCAGCAGGCGCTCCACGGCTACCTCATCTCCCCGGTGCAATTCGAGCAGGTACAGGCCGGGCGTCCAGTTTTCAAGATTCAGCTCGTGCCTGCCCCTGTCCGGTTTTTCCATTTCCATGACGGCCTGCCCCTGCAGGTTGCGCGCCACCAGCCGGTCGAAATTTTCCTCCAGCAGGAGGTAAGCCCTGCCGGCGGCGGGGTTGGGGAAACAAGACACCAGAGAAAGCAGGGCGGGGTTGAAGTGTGCCGGAGCCGACGGCAAGGGCGCAGGGCCGTCCTCCGGGCATTGGGTGGTGGAAAAGTATTCGGCGGCCAGCACGTTCAGCCATTCGCTCAGGGGGGCGCCGGACAGGCCGGACAAGCTGGCGTAAGGCCCGCCGGTAGCGAGGGCGAGGCTTCTGAGCAGAAATTCTCCCTCCGGTGGCAATCCGCTGCAACCCACAGGAATAATGGTGATGCCCGCCGCCGATGCCAGCTTCACGGCGTTCACCAGCCGTTCGGCGGCGCCCGTATCTGCTTTTGGAGGAGCGTCGGTAAAAAAGAGGAGCAGGCGTGCGTCGGCATGGGGGCGCCAGTCAAAGCCCCGGATGGCGGAAAGAAGAGCGGTATCGATAGCTTCGGGCTCCTCTCCGCCGCCGGCGGCCTGCCAGCGGAAATCCTTCTGTTGGGAAATATCTTTCAGAGAGATGGATTGGGTGAGGAACCGCTCGCCGTAATCCCGGAAGAGGATGGCCTGCATCCGGAACCCAGGGCGGTTTTCTCCGGCGGCCCGGGTGTTTCGCAGGGCGTCGAGGATGCCATCGAACTCATCCCGCATCGAATGCGTGGCGTCAACCAGGGCGAGCAGGTCGATGCCGGCAGGAGGCTGGCAGGTGGTGGGGATAGAAAAGGTGTTTATCCCTTTTTCAGCGGTTTGAATTATGCTGAGGGTGTAGGTTCGCTCTTCATGGCAGAGTTGTATGGTTTTGGGCCGCACTTCCGGTTCACACCACATAACCGCCAGCCCGGATGCGCCGGTTTGGCTTTGCCAGAGCGTTTTTCCTCCCGCGCCCAGGAGTTTTACCGTGCAGTTGCGCACCGGCTGGCCCTTGGCGCCCTCTGCCTTTACCAGATAAGCTGTTTGCAGTGGAAGGGGCCATTTCTCCACTTCCGGCCCGAAGGCGGCACGGTTGAGCGGGCGCCAGCTTTCCTCGGCGCCGGGCTCATGCTGAGTTTCTAAGCTTGTTTTGAGCCCCGCTCGTGCCGGAGCGCCCTGCGCGCAGGCCATCGCCGGCAGGAAAAACAGGGCCGCGATAACGATACATGCCTTTTTCATAGCCTTATCTTTTTGCAGCCAGCTGGCTGAGTTCCTGAGCCTTTTTGATCAATGCCACGAATTCTTCCCGATTCCCTTCCAGGTCGGACTGGCGGGCATTTTCGGCCAATTGGGCCACCGTGTCGAAGGAAGCCTGGCCTTTGTACCGGGAGTTTCGCAGCAGCATGGCGAATGCCGCCACAGAAGCTGCGAAGCGGAAATTTTCGGAAGCCTGCTCCACAGCAGCTATTTCGGCTGCGGCTTCGTGCCGGAGGTAAAAACTCTGCGCTTCCCTGGGGAGCTTGTAGCGCAGGTGAACGCTTGCCACCTTCTGGCCCGCGCCGGGGCGTGCGCGGGGCTCCAGCTCGTAGAGGGCGGTCACGGTATGGCCGGCGCCCAGCTCGCCGGCATCCTTGCCGTCATCCTCGAAGTCTTCGGCGGCCAGCATCCGGTTTTCGTAACCGATGAGGCGGTAAGCCGACACCAGGGTGGAATCGAATTCGACCTGAAGCTTGACGTCTTCGGCAATGGCCAGCAAAGTACCGCTGCCCTCGGTAATGAAGAGTTTTTCGGCTTCTTCCAGATTGTCGATATAGGCGTAATTGCCGTTTCCTTTGTCGGCAAGCACCTCCAGGCGGTTGTCCTGGTAGTTGCCCATGCCGAAGCCCAGTGCGCTGAGGTAGATGCCGGTTTTTCGTTTCTGTTCGATGAATTTTTCCAGCTCTTCCGGGCTGCTGATGCCGATGTTGAAATCGCCGTCGGTCGCAAGGATGATGCGGTTGTTGCCTTCCGGCAGAAAGTTGCGCTCCGCCAGTTCGTAGGCATGCTGCAGAGCCGCCCCGCCGGCCGTGCCGCCGCCGGCCGAGAGGCGTTCGATAGCAGCCCGGATTTTCTCCTGCTCATCGCCGGGCGCCCCCACCAACAGGGTGTTGAACTGGCCTGCGTAGGAAACGATGGAGACGCGGTCCTGCGGGCGAAGTTGATCCACCAGCACGGCAAAGGCCTGCTTGAGCAGGGGCAGCTTATTCGCTGCGCTCATCGAGCCGGAAACGTCGATGAGGAACACCAGGTTGGCAGGCGGAGCTGCCGACAGGCTGACGGTTTTTCCCTGCAAGCCGATGTGCAGCAGCCAGTTGCCGGGCCGCCAGGGGCATTCCCCCAGTTCGGTGTACACGGAGCATGGATGAGCCCCGTCGGGCAGGGGGTAATCGTAGCGGAAGTAATTGACCAGTTCCTCGGTGCGCACTGCATCGGGCGGCGGCAGCTGGCCGTTGTTGAGAAAGCGGCGCACATTGCTGTAGGCGGCTTTGTCCACATCGATGGAAAAGGTGGAGAATGGCTCCTGCCCGGCTGGCGCGAAATCGTTTTCGGCGATAGGGGCATAACCTTCGCCCCCGGCATCGCCGGCCGGGCTATCGGCGGGCGCCGGAAGGCCGTTCTCCGGAACCAGCTTGCCCTGAACCCGGACGCCGTCGATATAGTAATCGGCGGACTGGCTGCGGGAGCCGCGAACATTTATTTCCTGCCCTTCCCCGCCGGAAGCCAGGCCGGCGGCATTGCCCGAAAGGCCATTGATGTTGCGCGTGGGCAGGTTCCTGATCTCTTCGGATGTAATGCTCCTGCCCTTGCTTTTTTCCCTGCGGGTAGGGCGGCTCCGGTGCTTCCCGCCGCCACCGCCTCTGTTCATGGAGATGACTGAGCCCGAAGTGGTATTGTCCTGCTCGATGAGCGGAACTTTGTATTCAGAGACGACGACCTCCTGAAGAACGACGCTTTCTGCGGAGAGGCTGATGTCGAGCCTGTTTATTTTGCCATCCAGCACCTTTACGCCGGAAATCCGTTCTTTGGCGTAGCCAATGTAGGTTGCCTCCACATCGTAAACGCCCGGTTCCAGGTGGCTAAAG
Source organism: Bacteroidota bacterium (assembly GCA_963169455.1). Classification (GTDB taxonomy): domain Bacteria; phylum Bacteroidota; class Bacteroidia; order Chitinophagales; family Saprospiraceae; genus JACJYE01. Next base: position 153,777 of record CAUJDW010000103.1, read on the forward strand.
GTAAACCACCCATCAAAATCCGTTTCCGTTCCGGCGGCAAGCACCCGGTTTTTGTACAGGGCGACGCTGGCAAAGATGATGGGTTCGCCCGATCCTGCATCTGTGACTTTGCCTTGCAGGGAGGCCTGGGAAAATGCTGCTGCACCGCAAAGCCATGCGGCCAGCAGCGGGAAAATGGTTTTCATAGCTTTCACTTATTTAGGTTGGATCAGAGCCCATTTTAAAAAAGCGGGCTCACCCATATCCCGCAGGAAGCGCCGGGGTGAGCCCTGCACAGAATCTGTTTTGAGAGCGCGCATAGGACGTGTAACAGCCGGAATAATCTGGCAAATCGGGGTGTTCGACAGGGTTTTAGTGCGTCATGCTTTTCCCTCTGTTTTCAAAAGTAACCCTCTGACAGCCAGCCTGCCAACCAAAAAAAGAAATTTGTCAGGTTTCAGAAACGGCGGAAATTATCCTCCTGAGCCGGGAATGTGGAAAAAAGGAAGAGGAAGGTAATGGAGCAGGCTGCTCGTTTTTTATTGGCAGAAAATTTATAAAATCAGGCTTCCGGATAGGTTTGGGCATGCCTCTTTCAGGCAAATCGGGAGCCGGAGCTTTTTTATTCAGCATGCCATCCCCGAACAGGCTGCAGGCTTTTGCCTATTCTGAGATGAATGCGTACCTTTGCGCCGCCAAATGCGGCAGCCGCCGGGGGCGGTTTTCCATCCTTTTTTCCGGCAAAAAACACAATACAGATCATGTCCACCAAAAAGATTGAATCCGCGCTTATTTCCGTATACCATAAAGACGGGCTGGAGCCCATCGTCCGCGAACTGCAGCGCCTGGGGGTCCGCCTGTATTCCACCGGCGGCACGCAGAGCTTCCTGGAAGGCCTGGGGGCGCAGGTGGAATCTGTAGAAAGCCTCACATCCTACCCCTCCATTCTCGACGGGCGGGTGAAGACCCTGCATCCCAAGGTGTTCGGCGGCATTCTGGCCCGCCGCGAGCAGAGCCACCTGGATCAGCTGGAGCAATACGGCATTCCTTCGATAGGCCTCGTCATCGTCGACCTGTATCCCTTTGAAGAAACGGTGGCCGCGACTTCTGATGAGGCGGCCATCATCGAGAAGATCGACATCGGCGGCATCTCGCTGATCCGGGCAGCGGCCAAAAACTTCGGGGATGTAGTGGTTGTCCCTTCCAAAGCGGAATATGGCATGCTGTTGAAGTTGCTGCAGGAAAAGCATGGCGAGACCGAACTTGCCGACCGCAGGGAACTTGCCCGCCGGGCTTTCCTGGTTTCTTCTCACTATGATACGGCTATCTTCCACTACTTCAACCGGGGCAGCGAGGGGGGGGCATTCAAGCACAGCATCTTGCAGGCGGAGCCCTTGCGTTACGGCGAAAACCCGCACCAGTCCGGCGTTTTCTATGGCAAACTGGACAACATGTTCGAAAAGATATGCGGCAAGGAGTTGTCCTATAACAACCTGGTTGACATAGACGCCGCGGTGGGGCTGATGCGGGAATTCAGGGATGCCGGGCCAACCTTCGCCATCCTGAAGCACACCAACTCCTGTGGTGTGGCCAGCCGCCCCGGCATTCTGGAGGCATGGGAAGGCGCTTTGGCTGCCGACAACATATCCGCTTTCGGCGGCATCCTGATCGCCAATTGCAGCATCGACCTGGCCACGGCGGAAGAGGTCGATAAAATTTTCTACGAGGTGCTCATCGCGCCGGCTTTCGAAGCAGATGCCCTGGAACTGCTGGCCAGAAAGAAAAAGCGCATCCTGCTGCGCATCAAGGACTGGCACGTCAACCGCAGGAGTTTTAAGAGCCTGCTCAACGGCGTTATCGAACAGGATACCGACCTCAGCACCGAAACGGAGGAAGCCCTGCAACTGGTGACCCAAAAGGCCCCGACGCCTGCTGAGGTGGAGGACCTTCTCTTCGCCAACATCTGCGTTAAACACCTGAAGTCAAACACCATCGTACTGGCCAGGGACAAGCAGCTCATTGGCATGGGCTGCGGGCAGACTTCGCGGGTGGACGCCCTGAAGCAGGCCATCCTCAAAGCCAAAGCTTTCGGCTTCAACCTGCAGGGCGCCGTGATGGCCTCCGACGCTTTCTTTCCCTTCGCCGACAGCGTGGAGATCGCCTGCGAGGCGGGCATTACCGCTGTCATTCAGCCGGGCGGCTCCATCAAAGACCAGGACAGCATTGATTTTTGCAACGAGCACGGCATGGCGATGGTGATGACAGGAGTAAGGCATTTCAAACATTAGGCGTGAACATCGCAGCAGATATCGGCAACACCCGCGTTAAGTTCGGCGTTTTCAAAGAAGGCGCCCTACTGTACCAGGAAACCCGGGAAAAGGGCGAAGAGGAATATTTATTGGAAATAGCAACCAACCATAAGGCGAAAAATATCATCTTATCCAGTGTGGCGGGAAGTGTCGGGGAAGCGCTGCAAAGAGAATTGAGCCAGCGGTTTTTCTACCTTGAACTCGACGCCCATACGCCTCTGCCCATCCGAAACCTTTACGAAACACCCGAAACGCTGGGGAAAGACCGCCTGGCGGCGGTGGTAGGCGCCTTTGGGCTTTTCCCCGGGGCCAACTGCCTGGTGGTGGACGCGGGCACGTGCATCACCTATGACCTGCTGCGCGCCGACGGCGCTTATGTGGGAGGCAACATCAGCCCGGGCATCAACATGCGGCTGCAGGCCATGCATGCTTTCACTGCCCGCCTGCCGTTGGTGGCCGCCGGGCCGATGGATGCCGGATGGGTGGGAAAGAGCACGGAAACAGCCCTGCGCTATGGCGCTCAGGCAGGGGCAGTAGCCGAAGCGGAAGGTTTTATTCGCCACTTTCGCACAACATTCGGGGCGATTAAAGTGCTTTTCACAGGCGGAGATGCGGATTTTTTTGCAAAAAATGTGAAAAGCGAGATATTTGTGAATCACAATTTAGTCCTCCTGGGGCTAGATCAAATCCTGAACTATAATGTCAAGCGTTTGGAGTAGAATTGTTGTAATGGCGGGCCTATGCCTTTGCGCAGCGGCCCTGCCGGGGCAAAACGCTGTGATCAACCCCAAAATCAACTCTCCATATTCCCGCTTCGGGCTGGGCAATTTATCGGATCAGTATTTCGCCGGCCCCGGCGGCATGGCGGGCATGAGCGCTGCTTTTCACGACCCTTACCACCTCAACATACTCAACCCGGCATCGCTGACCCAGTTGCAGTCCACAGCTTTCGAAGTGGGGTTGTACAGCCAGTATTCCGGGCTTAAGGCAGAAGATGCATCGGAAGGCGTCTGGAGCGGCAACCTGCAGTACATGGCCCTGGGTTTTCCGCTGATCAACCCGATCAACGAAACGCTCGACCGGCGCCGGTCGCCGGTCAGGCTGGGCATGGCTTTCGCCCTGCAGCCCTACAGCGTGGTCGGCTACAACATCGAAGCTTCCGCTGAGCAGCCCGGCCTGGGCCGGACGACCAACTACCTTAAAGGCACGGGCGGCACATACAACCTTAGCTGGAGCAACGCCATCAGCTACAAGGGCCTGTCGGCCGGGGCCACTTTCGGTTACCTCTTCGGCCAGCTGACCAACAGCCGGCGCGTGGAATTCGACAGCCTGGATGACGCTTTCGTTACGGAATTTCTCGATGATATCAGCCTCAGCGGCTTTTTCTGGCGCTTCGGCATGCAGTACACCCATGATTTCAAAAAGCGGAACGCCAGCGGCGAGCGGGAAGCTACCGGGCGGCGTTTCATCATTGGGGCGCATGGCAGTTCAACCAACAGCTTCAATACGAAATCCAGCCGCTTCGCCGAGCGGTACAGCTATACCTACGGAACACAGGACACCATCCTGGATGGGTCGATCGTGGAACAGGAGGGCGCCCTTCCTTCCACCCTTTCAATAGGCCTGGCCTATGAGCGCCGCAATAAATTCAGGGCCGGCGCAGAGTTTGAGATACAGAACTGGAGCCAGTACGTCAATGAGGCCAAGCCCGAAGACGGCCTGGCCGACAGCTGGCGGGGCATGGTTGCTGTGGAGTTCATCCCGGATTATGTGTCATACAACAACTATTTCGAACGGGTGCGCTACCGCATCGGGGCCTTTTACGGGCTGGACCCCCGCAGCTTTGAGGGCGAGCAGCTCCGGAAATACGGGATCACGGCAGGCCTGGGCTTCCCCCTCATCCTGCCGCGCCAGCGGATTTCCTTCGTCAACCTGGCGCTGGAAGCCGGGCAGTTCGGCCTGGCTGATACTTTACGGGAAAACTACGTCAAAATGACGTTGGGATTTACATTAAACGATAACACTTGGTTTTTCAAACGAAAATTTAATTAATCATGAAAGGATTTCGCATCTCGCTCATCGCCTTAACCCTGGCCGGCCTGTTCGCCAGCTCTTCCGCGGCCCAGGAAAGGGACCCTTGTGCGACCTGGAATAATTCGCCCAAAAAAGAGGAAGCTGAGAACGCCCACGTGTTGTACCGCGGGGTAGTAAAAGGCAAAGACCTGGCCGAGCTGGAAAAAATGAGCCAGCAGGAATTCGACCTGGCCTACACCAACTGGAAAAAAGCTTACGACATTGCTCCGGCTGCCGACGGGCAGCGCCCTTCGCACTACGTCGATGGCCGCGACCTGCTGAAAGTGAAGTACAACAAGGCCACTGATGCAGCGGAGAAAAAAGAACTGGCAGACTTCATCCTTCGCCTTTACGACGAGCAGATGCAGTGTTATCAAAACGAGGGCTTCCTGCTGGGCCGCAGAGGTTTCGACATGTTCTATATGCCGGAATTCGGCTACAGCCAGGAAACCTACAACATCCTGAAACAGGGCCTGGAAAAAGCGGGCAACCAGGCGGAATACATCGTCATGGAGCCTCTGTCCCAGATTCTGGTTTACTTCTTCAAAAACCAGATCGTCAGCCAGAAGGAGACCCAGGATGTGTACAACAAAATGACCGAGATCGTCGATTTCAATATCGAAAAGAACGAGCGTTACGGCAAGTACTACGAGGATATGAAACTCCGCATGGCCAGCCACTTCAAGGAAATTGAAGACGACGTCTTCGACTGCACTTATTTCAAAACCAAGCTTCTGCCGGAGTACGAGGCCAACCCCAACGACCTGAAAATCGTTCAGTACACCTACGTCAAGCTCAAACAGCAGGGCTGCGATACGACTGAAGCGATCATGCAGGAATTGAAGGGCAAATACGAAGTGATCGCCAAGTCGATCAATGACTCCCTGGAACTGGTCCGCCGCCAGCAGAACCCCTGCTACGACGCAGCTCAGCTTCAGCAGGAAGGCAACTACTCCCGCGCCCTGGACCGCTATGAGGAATGCCTGCGCCAGACCGATGACCCGGAGTCCAAGGCCCAGGTGTACTATAGCATCGCTTCCATCCGGTTGTACCGCATGAGCCAGGAAAGCGCCGCGATTTCCGCCGCCCGCCAGGCCGCCGCCCTCAAGTCGGGATGGGGCCGCCCCTATATCATCATCGGCGACGCCTACGCCAAGCTCGGCCGCGACTGCGGCGACGACTGGACCACCCGCCTGGCCGTCCTCGCCGCCATGGATAAATACAGCTACGCCAAAGCCATCGACTCCGACCCCGAAGTGGTTGGCGACGCCAACCGGCGCCTCGGCCAATACCGCGATGCGATGCCCGACCGCCAGGAAGGCTTCATGCGCGGCATCAAAGAGGGCCAGAGCCTGACCGTGGGCTGCGGCATCGGCGAAACGGTCAAAGTGCGCTTTAAGGAATAAGGCAGGCCCTCACAGGTAGGGTAAATAAAAATGCGTGGGTGGAATGCAATATCCATCCACGCATTTTTTTCGTAACCCCCTCTCCCAATCATGCCAGATACTTGCCCACGATCGGCATCCTCCGCCCCATGCCGAAGGCTTTTTCCGACACCCGCAGCACCGGGGCCATCTGATAGCGCTTGAATTCGTTGATGTTGACCAGGCGCAGTACGCGGCGCACCAGCTTTTCGTCGTATCCGCGCCCGATGATGTCCTGCGGGCTGAAGCGGCCTTCGATGTATTCGAACAGGATCTCATCGAGGATCTCATACTCGGGCAGGCTGTCGCTGTCTTTCTGGTTGGGGCGCAGCTCGGCGGAAGGAGGCTTGCTCAGGATGTTTTCCGGGATCACTTCGCCGTCCTTGTTCATGTAGCGCGCAAGGGCGAACACCTCCGTTTTGTAAAGGTCGCCGATAACCGAAAGCCCGCCGCACATATCGCCGTAGAGGGTGCCATAGCCTACGGCAACCTCGCTTTTGTTGGAAGTGTTGAGCAGGATGTTGCCGAACTTGTTGGACAAGGCCATCAGGAGGTTGCCGCGGGCGCGGGCCTGCAGGTTTTCTTCGGCAATATTGAAAGGCTGGGCCCAGAAGTGGGGCTTCAGGGCTTCGAGATAAGACTGGTAAATGCCCTCGATGGGGATGATGTCGTACTGCGTGCCCAGGTTCTCCGCCAGCTGCCGGGCATCGTGGATGGAATGATCGGAGGAGAACTGCGACGGCATCAGCACCACCCGAACATTGTCGGGCCCGAGGGCGCGGGCGGCCAGCACCGCCACCACGGCCGAGTCGATCCCCCCCGACAGGCCGAGGATGGCCCGCCGGAGGCCGAGTTTGCGAAAATAGTCGCGTATGCCGAGCAGCAGCGCGTCGTGGATCAGGGTTATTTTTTCCTTGGGCTGCTCATTGTCGCGGCCGCCTTTTATTACTTCCTCCAGTTCATAGGTTCGGATGCACTCCTCGAAGTAGGGCAGCTCGTCGAACACGCCGCCATCGGGCGACACCACCAGAGAGCCGCCGTCGAAGATCAGCTCCGTTTGTGCGCCGCAGTGGTTAACGTAGAACATGGGGATGCCGTAGCGCCGCACATTGGCCTTTACCGTGTGGATGCGCGTTAGCGCCTGTTTGTAACTAAAGGGAGAAGCCGAGAGGTTGAGGATGAAATCCGGCTTCTGCGGCATCATCTCATCCAGCGGGCAAATGGTGTAGAGCGGGTTTTCGTTGCCGATGTTCCAGATGTCTTCGCAAACCGTCAGGGCGATGCGCTGGCCTTTGTAGTCCACTGTCCGCCAGTCGTTGGCCGGCTCGAAATAGCGGTACTCGTCAAAGATGTCGTATGTGGGCAGCAGGGTTTTGTGCTGCATTTGCTGCACTTTGCCCTCGGCCAGGAAGTAGGCCGTATTGTAGAGGTCTTTTCCTTCTACGACCGGGTTTTTGGTCGGCGAGCCCACCACGATGGCGATGCCCCGGGCGGCCTTCGCCAGTTCCTGCACCGAGTGCTCAGCCAGTTCGATGAAATCTTCGAACTCCAGGAAGTCGCGCGTAGGGTAGCCCACGGTGGCCAGTTCGCTGAAGCAGACGATATCGGCGCCCTGGCCTTTGGCGGTTTCCACCGCCTGCAGCATCTTGCTGAGGTTGCCTTCGAAATTGCCGATGTGGAAGTTGAGTTGGGCAATGGCTATTTTCATGAGGGTGGTTGTGATTCCTGTGTGAGAACAAAGATATGAAAGGCTTGGTTTGGGAACAGGCCCTGGGGTGCAATTTCCCATTGCGCACCGGTTAAGCCCAGCTTCGGGAGTTTGCCCTTTGAGTGAGAATGTTGTATTTTTCAATCAAGTTTGGTTCAGAAAATAAAAATTTGGTTCAAAATGAAATCCATCACTATACACAACCTCGATGGCCACCTGGCCGCCCTGATCGCGTGGAAAGCGTAGGAAGAGGGGGTTAGTATGAATAAATTAATCAAGCGCATCCTGGCGCAGGCATTGGGGTTGTCCCCTCAGCCGGAAGAGAACCGAAAAGCGGAATTTATCCAAGGGTTCCGGGCCCGAGATTGTAGCGGGAAATCTCCTGAATATTGCTACTGCCTACCCCACCGATTTTTCGTATCTTTGAATGCACTGATTCACCCAGGCCCTCGGGCCCTTTCGCAGAAAGGCCCCGAGGGCGCAGCCATTAACAATGAGCAATTTCGTAGTATCAGCACGGAAATACCGCCCCAGCCGCTTCGAGGATGTCGTAGGGCAGCAGCACGTATCCCAGACCCTGAAGAACGCCCTGCAGAGCGATCACCTGGCGCACGCCTTCCTGTTCTGCGGGCCGCGCGGGGTGGGTAAAACGACCTGCGCCCGCATCCTGGCCAAGGTGCTGAACTGCCAGAACACGACCCCTGATTTCGAGGCCTGCAACGAATGCGACTCCTGCAGAGCTTTCAACGCCAACGCCTCCTTCAATATCACCGAGCTGGACGCCGCCTCCAACAACAGCGTCGAACACATCCGCGCCCTGATCGAGCAGGTGCGCTTCCAGCCCCAGCAGGGCAGGTACAAGGTGTTCATCATCGACGAGGTGCACATGCTTTCGCAGCAGGCCTTCAACGCCTTCCTGAAAACCCTGGAGGAGCCGCCGCCCTATGCCATTTTCATCCTGGCCACCACGGAGAAGCACAAGATCATTCCCACGATTTTGTCGCGCTGCCAGATATTCGACTTCCGCCGCATTCAGGTATCCGATATGGTCAAACACCTGGAGGGCATCTGCGCGCAGGAGGGCATCGAGGCGGATAAGGATGCCCTGCACATCATCGGGCAGAAGGCCGACGGCGCCCTGCGCGACGCCCTGTCCATCTTCGACCGCATCGTGGCCTTTTCCGGTAAAAGGATTACCTACGAGGATGTGATCAACAACCTCAATATCCTGGACTACGACGTCTTCTTCCAGATGGTGGACGCCCTGTTGCTGGAAGACGCTGCAAAGGTGCTGCTGATATTTGACGACGTCCTGCGCCGCGGTTTCGAGCCCGATCTGTTCATCAACGGCCTGGCCGAACACCTGCGCAACCTCCTCGTATGTAAGGATGAAGTGACGCTTCAGCTCCTGGAAGTGAGCGAGGGCTTGCGCGAGCGCTATCTGAAGCAGGCGCAGTTGGCGCCTTCACGGCTCCTGCTCACCGCCCTCAACCTGGCCAACGACTGCGACGTCGCCTATAAGCTGGCGCGCAACAAACGCCTGCATGTAGAGATGGCCCTGCTGAAAATGGCCTATATCAACCGCGCTTTTCAGCTTGCGGAAAACGGGGCGCCCAATCCCGCACCGGAAAAAAAAACGCCTGAACTGAGGGAAGAGCCCGCCCCCCCGCCCGCTCCGGAATCGGAAAGAAACGAACCGGAAACCGGCGGGGCTGAGCCTCCGCCTCCCGCACCACAACCGCCGCCGCCTACGGCCGGGAAAGCGGGCAAACACCTCGCACCACGCCTCGATATTAACGCCCTGCTGGAGGAGGTGAAAGCCGAAGCAGCTCAAAATGAAGAACCGGACGCGCAGGAATTGAGCCTGGGCCAGGTGCAGGCTGCCTGGGAAGAATATACCGAAGCCCTGGATCAGGAAACCGTTAAAGGCATCCTCCGCAATGCGGATCTCGTGCTGGAGGGGGAAAAACTGTTGGTAAAGGTGAGTTCTCCCCTGGCGGAAAATACCATCCGCCAGGAAAGCGGGCTCATGGAACATCTCCGTTCAAAATTGAACAGGCCGCAGCTCGGCCTTTTCATAGAAATTGACAAAAGCAAAACCCCTGAAACGCCCAGGCCCAAACGCATCCACAGCAGCAAGGAAAAATACCTGGCCATGCGGGAATCCAACCCCCTCATTCAGGAATTGCAAAAACGCTTTGACCTTCGGCCGGATGAGTAAGAAGCCGAGGCGGCGCCCCAGGGGAAAGTGTCGCAACAGGACAGTTTGTTTCGCTGTTTTTGACAAAGCCGAACCACTTGTGCGTTTTGCTGTTTCCTCATAAAATGCCCTGTTAACATAAAAACTATGGACCACAAGCCGCTCTGGTATCTGGAAAACATCGATGTGACCGGACTTTTTTGCCCGAAGAAGGTCGGGCGGGGAGACATGGAAGAGCATGCGCACAAACACTACAAAAAAGGCGAATACATCTACCTGCCCGAAGAATATGCCGACAAGGTTTTTTTTCTGACAGAAGGCCGGGTGAAGATCGGCACTTACGGTGATTCCGGCAAGGAGATTACCAAGGCCATACTTGGCCCCGGCGAGGTGTTCGGCGAACTGTCCCTGATCGGCGAGGAAAGGCGGCGGGATTTTGCCCATGCCATGGAGGATACGGTGGCCTGTGTGATGTCGGTGCAGGATATGAAAAACATGATGCGAGACCACAGCGCCATCGGGCTGTTCCTGATGAAGGTCATGGGCTCCCGCATGCTGGAGATGGAGCAGCGCCTGGAGTCGCTCGTATTCAAAGACTCCCGCACCAGAATTGTTGAGTTTCTTATAGAACTGGGTGAAAAGAAAGGCCAGCGCGTCGGCTACGAAATGCTGGTCCGCAGATTCCTGACCCACCAGGAAATTGCCAACCTCACGGCCACCTCCCGCCAGACCGTAACGACCATTCTCAACGAACTGCGCAACGACAACATCATCACCTTCAACCGCAAACGCCTGCTAATCCGGGACATGGGCCGGCTAAGGGATTCCATCCCCTTGCGCTAGGGATTCCATCCCTTAAGGGATGGAATCCCTTAGGGTGCAGCGCCAGCCATTAAGCCATTCAACATCCGATTATCCCCCCACATTTCGTATCTTCCCCCGAAAAAGCCCGTCATGCCCGGCGCTCAACCCAGCATCCAGCACTACAACGAAGCCTTCCAGCGCGTGCTCGGGCAGCTCAACCCGCAGCAGCAGCAGGCCGTAGGCCACCTGGAAGGGCCGGTGCTGGCCATCGCCGGGCCGGGCACGGGCAAAACCCACATCCTCTCCGCCCGCATCGGGCGCATCCTGATGGAGACGGACGCACAGGCGCAGAACATCCTCTGCCTGACCTTCACCGAGGCCGGCGTCAATGCCATGCGGCAGCGGCTGCTGGAATTCATCGGGCCGGAAGCGCACCGCGTCCACATCTACACTTTCCACTCCTTCTGCAACAGCATCATCCAGGACAACCTCGAGCTCTTCGGCAGCCAGGATATGGAGCCCCTCAGCGAGCTGGAACGCGTGGAGATCATCCGCCAACTGCTGGAAGAACTCGAGCTGCGCCACCCCCTGCGGCGCGGCCGCAACGACGCCTATTTCTACGAAAAACACCTGCAAAACATCTTCCAGCTGATGAAAGCCGAAGGCTGGACGGTGGCGCACGTGCACGATGCAATCGATAGCTACCTGGAAAGCCTGCCCGAGCGGCCGGATTTCATCTATAAGGCCAACCGGGGCAAGATGCGGAAAGGCGATCTGAAGGAAGCGAAAGTGGAAGAAGCCCAGCTAAAAATGGAGCGCCTGCGGGCCGCCGCCGCCCTTTTTCCCCGCTACCAGGAAGCGATGCGCCGCGCCCGCCGCTACGACTACGACGACATGATCCTCTGGGTGCTGGAGGCTTTCAAACAAAACGAAGCCCTGTTGCGCAACTACCAGGAGCAATACCTCTACTTCCTCATCGACGAATACCAGGACACCAACGGCGCCCAGAACGAAATCATCCGCCAGCTGGCCGGCTACTGGGACGAACCCAACATCTTCATCGTGGGCGACGACGACCAGTCCATCTACGAATTCCAGGGCGCCCGCCTGAAAAACCTGACGGATTTTTACGAACACTATAAAGCCGGCCTGAAGCTGGTAGTGCTGAACGAGAACTACCGCTCCTCCCAGCACATCCTCGACGCAGCGCGGGCGCTCATCGGGCACAACCACCTGCGCATCGTGAACAACCTGGCGGAACCGGGCCTCGACAAACTGCTGCTGGCCCGGCATCCTGATTTCGGGAACATCAGCCTGCAGCCGGAAGTGGTGGCTTACCCCAACCCCCTGCACGAAGAAGCCGGCCTCGTAGCGCAGATACAGGCGCTGCAAGAGCAAGGCTTCCCCCTCGGCGAAGTGGCCGTCATTTACGCCAAACACCGGCAGGCCGACGGGCTGAGCGCGCTGCTGGAAAAGAATGGCATCCCCTACTCCACCAAACGCCGGATCAACATCCTGGACCTGCCGCTGATCCGCAACCTGCGGCAGATGCTGGAGTATTTTGCCGCCGAATTCCACCAGCCGCACAGCGGGGAACACTTGCTGTTCCGGATGCTGCATTTCACCTTTTTCCACCTCGCCCCCGACGACCTGGCGCGGCTGAGCACTTACATGGCCCGGCAGGAGAACCACAGCCGCCCCCGCTGGCGGGAAGTACTGACGAACGACGGCCTCTGGGCGGAACTGAAGCTGGAAGGGGAAGCCGAGCTGCGGCGCTTTGCAGGCTTCCACGACCACCTGCAGCGCCAATACGCCAGCCTGAGCGCCCCGGCCTTCGTGGAGCGCGTCATCAACCGCAGCGGCCTGCTGAAGTTCGTCCTGGAACACGAGGAAAAAACCTGGCTGCTGCAGGTGCTGGCCACCTTCCTCGACTTCGTCAAAACCGAAGCCGCCCGCCACCCCCGCCTCACGGTGGGCCGGCTGCTGGACCTTTTTCGCAATATGGACGCCAACAGCCTGGCCCTTGAGGCCAACAAGATCGTACAGGCAGAGGAAGGGGTACAACTCGTCACCGCCCACAGCGCCAAAGGGCTGGAGTTTCAGAAAGTATTCCTCCTTGGCTGCACTGACAGCCACTGGGAGCCGCGCAACCACAATAGCTCCTATCAGTTCTCCCTGCCCGACACCCTGACCTATTCCGGCGAAGAGGACGCCCTCGAGGCCCGCCGCCGCCTGTTCTACGTGGCCATGACCCGCGCCAAGGAGCAACTGCACATTTCCTACAGCGAAGCCGATAAAAACGGCAAACCCCAGCGCCGCGCCATTTTTGTGGAGGAACTGCTGTCCGGCGCCGGGCTGACCGTACAGCAGAGAGCCCTGCCGCCCTCGGCGCTGCTGGAAGCGGAAACCCTGCGGATGCTGGAAATGGAGGCCCCCGCCATTCCCGCCCAGGACAAAGCGCTGGCTGACAGCCTGCTGGAAGGCTTCCAACTCAGCGTGTCGGCCATGAACCGCTACCTGCGCTGCCCGCTCAGTTTTTATTATGAACATGTGCTGCGTGCTCCAGAGGTGGTAAGTGAGGCAGCCTATTACGGCATTGCTATGCACAACGCTCTGCAGCGGCTGTTCGAGCGCATGCGGGCATCGAGGACTAAGGCCTTCCCCCCGGAAACGGCCTTCATCCGGATGTTTGAACAGGAAATGGAACGCCTGGAAGGTTACTTCGCACGGAAAGAATATCACCGCCGCCTGGAAATGGGCCGCCACAACCTGTCGGATTATTACCGGGAATACGCCGGCAAATGGCATAAAGAGGTGATGCTTGAATACAAGCCCCGGCAGGTGGAAATGGACGGCGTGCCCCTCACCGGCAGCATCGACAAACTGGAACTGCTCGATACCGCCACCGCCCGTATCGTCGATTACAAAACCGGCAGCCACAACGAGGGCAAACTCCGCCGCCCTACCCCTGCGAACCCCAATGGCGGCAGCTACTGGCGGCAACTCGTCTTCTACAAGATCCTCTGCGAAAGCCACCCCGTCAATACGCGCATCGTCAAAAGCGGGCTGATCTCCTACCTGGAACCCAGCGGCTCCGGAAAGCTGGTGGAAAAGGAAATTGCATACACGCCCGAAGATGTACAACAGGTGAAGGGAATGATCCGCACCGTGTACGAAAAGATACTGGCGCACGATTTTTACACCGGCTGCGGGGAGGCCAACTGTCCCTGGTGCAGCTTCGTGCGGCATAATGAGCTGGTGGATAGTTTCTCCGAGCCGGAGGTGGAGGAGCTGGACGATTAGGGGTTTGGCCCCCTCGCCATTCTCCCCCAATCTCTTTATCTTGCCATTGTATGGCGCGCGGTGCTGCCCATCACCGATTACATCGGGCAGTTGGGCGGCGGGGTGTACAACAACATCAACGTCACCTACGAACCCTGGGTAAAACAGGGCTCCAATGCCCACCGCGGCTGGGCAGCGGCCAGCACGCTCAATGCATTGGCGGAATTCCGGAGGCAGGCGCAGGCGGATGGTATGGCGGCCCCACCCAACCTGGATATCTACCTTGTGAGTAATGATATTAGTGGCTTCGCGTTAATGAAGCGCTACTTGGGAAAGTTAAGAGTACAGGCAGCCTTTAATGTTGCCTTGTTGCAATCCAATTTTTTCAAATGGCTTTTGTTACACACTTATACTTATGGAAACAACAGTTTCGATTTTGTGTATCCTCTGATCCCGGATATGATGCTTGGTGTGAATTTTCATGAATCGGATATGTTAAGGAGGCTGGAATACCATGAATTAACGCATGCCTCTCATTTTACAAATGTAGGCCCGGACTATTGGATGCTGCTGGCCATTGCGGAGATCGGCGCCGACAACAACATCGGCCTGTTGTCTGACAGCCCCGACCCGCACTATAATGCCTGGATTCTATCAGATCCGGATGATCTGTTTTATAAGTTCGGGGGTATTGCTTTTATGTGGTGGAGTAGGGGCAGGGCCGATCATTGTTAAGGAGTGCTGGTTCCCGGGTTTCCGGTTTCTGAGTTGCCAGAACCCCGGGAACCAGAAACCCTACAGCTTCTCCTTCAGAAACGCCAGCGCATCCTGGTTCGCCTGTTGCGCCGCTTCGCTGTTGAAGTTCGGGTTGCTCGGGTTGGCGAAAGCGTGGTTGGCGTCAAACATTTCAATCCCGATACTTTTGCCGCTGGCTTTGGCCAGGTTCTCAAACTCCTGGGCCACCTCCGGGGTGATCCAGCCGTCCTGTTTGGCGAAGATGCCGAGGATGGGCGCTTTGAGCGGCGCCAGTTCCTTGGCCGTTTTCACCGGCATGCCGTAGTACATCACGCAGGCTACGCCCTGCTCGCCCGCCATAATGGAGCTGTTGAGCGACCAGCCGCCGCCGAAGCACCAGCCGATGGTGGCGATGCGGGCGTCCTTGCCGGCTTTGTTCAGAGCGCCCTGAATGATGGCGCGGGCGCGTTCTTCCTTGACGCTCTGCATGAGTTTCCCCGCTTCATCGGGGTTGGAGGTTGATTTTCCATCGTACATGTCTAAGGCCAGGACAGCTACATTGTCCAGCCCGTCGAACAGGCGCTCGGCTTCGGCTTTGATATGATCATTCAGGCCCCACCACTCGTGGATGACGAGGAGGTAGTCTTTGGTTTCGCCGGCCGGCATCAAGGCGTAGGCGCTGCCCTGCTGCCCGTCGGGCGTAGGGAACTGTATCATTTCGCCTTTGCCTTCAAATTTCAGTTCGGCAGGCGATTCGTGGGCATCCTTGAATTTTTCGTCATCGGCAAACTGAGCCATGCCTGTAGAGTCGGCGCTGCCCGTGGTATCGCCGCCTTTCTTTTCAAAATTGACGCAGGAAGTAAAAAGCAGCCCAAGGGCCATTGCGGGAAGGATAAGGGATCTGAGCATAGTGGTAAATTTTAGGTTATATTCCGCCAAACGTCGGTTTGGCTTTCCGCTATTTTAAATAACGAACAGCCCCCTTTGTTCAGCAAACTCTCTGGATAATGTATCGGGAATTGATTTACCTTTGCTCCAGTTTCCAAACCAACAAGATAAAGCCATGATTGAGAAAGCGGCCCAACCTGCCATTGGTTTCCAGCGTGGAAACCTGCCGGATGAAACCCTGACCGAACTCTACCGCCAGTTGTTGTTGCCCCGGATGATCGAGGAAAAGATGCTGCTGTTGCTGCGCCAGGGCAAGATCAGCAAGTGGTTTTCGGGCATTGGCCAGGAGGCTGTTTCCGTGGGTGCGGCCATGGCGTTGTTGCCCGACGAGCTGATCTTCACCCTGCACCGCAACCTCGGCGTCTTCACGGTGCGGGAGATGCCGCTCGGGCGCCTCTTCGCGCAATGGCAGGGAACGGCCCTGGGTTACACCAAAGGCCGCGACCGCTCCTTCCACTTCGGCGCCATGGAGCACCACATCGTGGGCATGATCTCCCACCTTGGGCCTCAGTTGTCGCTGGCCGCCGGCGTGGCCCTTGCGCACAAGCTGGCCGGCGAAGGGCGGGTGTCGCTGGCCTTCACCGGCGACGGAGGCACCAGCGAAGGCGAATTTCACGAAGCGCTCAACACCGCCGCCGTCTGGCAGTTGCCCGTCATTTTTGTCATCGAAAACAACGGCTACGGGCTGTCCACGCCGGTCAACGAACAGTTTCGCTGCGCGCAGCTCGCCGACCGCGCCCCCGGTTACGGCATGCGCTCGGTTATCATCGACGGCAACAACGTGCTGGAAGTCTATCAAACCATAGGCCGGCTGGCGGCGGAACTGCGCGAAAAACCGGAGCCTGTACTGGTCGAATGCATGACCTTCCGCATGCGCGGGCACGAGGAAGCCTCCGGCACCAAGTACGTACCCCAGGAACTGATGGACCACTGGGCCGCCAAAGACCCGCTGAGCAATTTCGAAAAGTATCTGCTCCAGGAAGGGGTTCTGACGGAAGAGCGCATAACAGACATCCGCAAGGAATTCAAAAAGCAGATCAACAAAGGCCTGGACATCGCCTTTGCGGAAGGCCCCATCCAGTCGGGCCCCGAACAGGAACTGGCCGACGTTTACGCTCCTTACCGGCAGGAGGTGGTGGAACCTGCCAGCGGCCGGGCGAGCGAGCTGCGCTTTATCGACGCCATTTCCCAGGGCATGCGCCAGGCGATGGAAAAACACGACAAGCTGGTGCTGATGGGGCAGGACATCGCCGAGTACGGCGGGGTGTTCAAGATCACGGAAGGGC
The DNA here is from genome assembly GCA_963169455.1 of Bacteroidota bacterium. Taxonomy (GTDB): domain Bacteria; phylum Bacteroidota; class Bacteroidia; order Chitinophagales; family Saprospiraceae; genus JACJYE01. The sequence continues at coordinate 170,525 of CAUJDW010000103.1, forward strand.
TCGTGGGCCGCTTCGGCAGGGAGCGCGTGCGCAATACGCCCCTCTGCGAGAGCGCCATTATCGGCATAGGGCTGGGCCTGAGCCTGAAGGGCTACAAGGCTATGGTGGAAATGCAGTTCGCCGACTTCGTGAGCTGCGGCTTCAACCAGATCGTCAACAACCTGGCCAAGCTGCACTACCGCTGGGGCCAGCATGCCGACCTCGTCATCCGCATGCCGGCAGGCGCCGGGGTAGGAGCGGGGCCTTTCCACTCCCAGAGCAACGAGGCCTGGTTCTTCCATACCCCGGGGCTTAAAGTGGTGTACCCCTCCACCCCCTACGACGCCAAAGGGCTGCTGCTGGCCAGTTTCGAAGACCCCAACCCTGTCATCTACTTCGAACACAAGGCCCTCTACCGCCGACTCACCGAAGCCGTGCCCGAAGACTACTACACCGTGGAGATCGGCAAAGCCCGCCTGGCCCAGTCCGGTGACGAACTCTCCATCATCACCTATGGCATGGGCGTGCACTGGGCCGCCGAAACCTGCCGGGAACTGGGCCTCAGCGCCGACATCCTTGACCTGCGCACCTTGCTGCCGCTGGATTACGAGGCCATAGCACAAACCGTAAAAAAGACCAGCCGGGCGCTCATCCTGCACGAAGACACCCTCACCGGCGGCATCGGAGGGGAAATAGCAGCCTATATTTCCGAACACCTCTTCGAATACCTGGACGCCCCGGTGCTGCGCGCCGCCGGGCTCGACACGCCCGTCCCCTTCTCCACGGCCCTGGAAGAACAGTTTCTGCCCAAGGCGCGCCTGAAACAGCAACTGGAGCGGCTGATGGCGTATTAGGAAAATCGGAAATCGGAAATGGGGTTGTTCAAAATAGACGCTTTTTTTTACCGGCAAAATTTTACTTCTCCTCCCTTCGTTCCTAACCTTCGACGGAACGAACGTCAGGCGCTGGCCAATTAAAGCCGGGTATAATTTATTATTGTAGCGATCTAACCTCTATTTTTGCCATTCCTATCGAGGCGGCGAAGCCCCTTGGGAGGTATCCGGGAGATTTTTATCCCATAAACTGACTATACAACTTAATCCGGAATGATGATAAGATACTTAATTCTCTCCGCCCTTCTGCTGCTGTCCTCTGCCATTCAGCTGAAGGCTCAGATGCCCAGGAACATAAAAATCCAAGGCGGCCCCGGCCAGCCGGCCGTGCTGCGGGCGCCCTGCCCGGACAACAACGCCGGAACAATAACCTTCGACTTCGCCAACTTCGTGGGCCAGAGCAACGACATCAGCCCCGATACGATCTACCTCTGCTTTGGCGACACCCTGCCGATTGTGCACAACGGCGACTTCATCCTGAACGGCGACCCCAATCCGGCCACCCAGGCGGGCGTCGGTTACGCCTTCTACGACTGCCGCCCCACCATCGACGGGCCCGACATCGCGACGGTTGTTTCCGACCCATGCGTCAACCAGACATCTCCGCTCGTATTCGGCGGCTTTTCCCTGCCTCAGGGGCCCGACGGCATCTGGCTGGCCAATGAGAACATAAACGGCAACCTCAACCTGGTAAATAGCGGTTTCCATCAGGAAGCCTTCAATATGGGCGTTTCGGCGCCTATCCAGTTGTGGTTCGCCCCCATCACCATCGACAATTTTTTCGTTCAGGGATATGAAAACGGCGGCCCCTGTGTGAGTGTGAGCACCGGCGAAGCCTTTTCGGTCGTTTATCTCGAGCCCGTTCAGGTAACTGCAACCGACCCTGCTGCCGGCGCGGGCTTGCAGGGCACTTTTACCGTGGAGGGAGGCCTTCCGGAGTTTGCCCCCGCCACTACTTATTCCAATATCACGCTGACGCAATTGTCCGGCGAACCAATTACCGGAACGGTGCAAACGGCCAACCCCGGTCATGGCGATGTGGTGCAGTACACGGTTCCCCGCCCCGGTTTCTATGAGCTTGTCGTGGAAGACGGAAAGAGCTGCGCCGCCCTGGACACCCTGACCATGCCTGTCCTTTTCAGCAGTTCCACGGTAAACGGCGCTCCCGGCGATACGGTCTGCGTGGAGATCACCGTCGATAATTTGGTGGACGTGACCAACATACAATTTACCCTGGAATGGGACCCGGCTATTCTGGATTTCATCGATGTGCAGAACCTCAGCACGGGCCTTCCGGCTCTGGATGACGGCTCTTTCAATACCGCCCAGACGGGCAGCGGGCTGCTGCCTTTTGCCTGGCTCGATTTTCTGGGCTCCAGCAACACCCTGCCCGACGGCTCGGTGCTTTTCGAAGTGTGTTTTGAAGTAATCGGCGGCCTGGGGCAGTCCAGCCCGGTCGATTTTACGAACGACCCCACCATCATCCAGGTCGGAAATGCCCTGAACGACCCCTCCAACTATCCCTTTGAACTCAACCCCGGGCAGGTGAATGTGACCAATGCCATCCTGCTGAGCGAGGCCGTTGCGGACAGCGTCAGCTGCGCCGGGCTCGATGATGGCTCCATTACGCTGACGGTCTCCGGCGGCCTGGCGCCTTATACCTTTACCTGGAACACCTTCCCGCCGACGGGCCCCGAGAACGGCCCCTTCACCATCGCAGCTTCCGGCGGTTCGAACACCATCAACAACCTCGGCGCCGGCAATTACCGGCTGCTCATCGCCGATTCCGAAGTGCCCGCCAACCGGGACACCATAATAATCGAAGTATTTGAAGGCATAGAACTAGGGGTCAACATTTTCGGCCAGAGCCCCACCTGCAATGGCGCCAGCGACGGCTCGGTAACAGCCCAGGTTACAGTGGGCGGCGTGATACAACCCAACCCCGAGCCGCTCTTTACCTTTAGCTGGAGTACGACGCCGCTGGACGTTTCGGTGCTCCAGAACGTCCCGTCGGGGACATACGCCGTGACTGTGACAGACGCCAACGGTTGTTTCGCCACGGCCAGCGGCACCTTGTCGCAACCCGCGCCGCTGCAGCTACTGGCGGCCAACACCTTTATCACCAACGCCACCTGCACCGGCTCGGAGGATGGCTCCATCACGGTGGGCGCCACGGGCGGCTCCTCCAATGCCGGCAATTATACCTACGCCTGGAGCGGCGGGCTGGGAACCATCGTCGCAGCTACTTCTACGGTAGCCAACCTCAATCCCGGCATGTATTCCGTGACGGTAACGGACAACAACGGCTGTACGCTGACGCGCAGCTTCACCGTGGCGGCGGTAAAAACCCTCTCCATCAATGCCCTGGTAACGGATATCACCTGCTTCGGCGCCAATGACGGGCAGATCGCCGCCAGCGGTTCGGCATCGGGCGCGCCGCCTTTCGGAGCCTTTACCTATAGTTGGAGCAATGCCCAGAGCACCAGCACCATCACCAACCTCGGCCCGGGCGCCTACATCCTGACCCTGACCGATTCCGACCCCGCCGGTTGCCAGGCCGTCGATACCTTCCAGGTTGCCGAACCCGCGCAATTGGTGGTGCAGAGCCTCGAAATCATCAACGAAACCTGTCAGAGCGGCGGCGGAGATGGCAGCATTACCATCGGCGTCAGCGGCGGCACATACCCGTATTCCTACGACTGGTCGAACGGACAGGCGGATTCCATCGCCATCAACCTCGTGGAGGGTTCCTATACGGTTGATGTGGAAGACGCCAACGGCTGCACCGCCCAGGCCGCCTTCCCCATCACGGCTCCTACGCCGCCCTCCATTGACCAGCTCGACAATGATACGCTGAACTGCGCGGGCGACGCCAACGGCTCCCTTACGGTAGTGGCCAGCCCGGGTGGCGCAGCCATCAGTTCCTACAACTGGAGCAACAGCGCTTCCGGCCCCACGATCAGCAACCTGGCGCCGGGCATCTATGTCGTGACTGTCACGGCAGTGGACGGGTGTTTCAGCGTGGACACCGCCGCCGTGATCGCCCCGGCGCCCCTGGCGCTCGACAGCATCGTCAGCGTTTCGCCCAACTGCCCCGGAGATGACAACGGCCAACTGATCGTTTTCGTCAGCGGCGGCACAGCCCCGTACACCTACAACTGGCCCGGCCAAGCGCCGAGCATGAATAACCTGCTTCCCGGGCTGTCGGCCGGTAACTATGAAGTAACGGTTATCGACGCCAACAACTGCCCGTCGCTGACCGCCCTGGGTACGGTTGAGGACCCGCCCGCCATCCAGATCGAATTTTCGAATGTTCAGGGCGTCAGTTGTTTTGAGGGCGTCTGTGACGGCCAGGCAACGGCAGCGGCCATGTACGACGATGGCAGCGCCGGCTTGTTCAACTTCACCTGGGAGTCCGGAGAAATGACAACCGGAGCCCTCACTTCGACGGCTGCACAGTTGTGCAAGGAAGCGCAGACGGTAGTTGTGACGGACCAGAACGGCTGTTTCTCGACCGCAGAAGTGGAAATTCCCAGCCCCGGCCCCATCGACATCAATGCCAGCATTGACGACGTGAGCTGCAACGGGGCGGGTGACGGCAGCATTACCCTGGCCCCCTTCGGAGGAACCCCGGGCTACACCTATTTCTGGCCCCATTCCGGCGAGATGGCCGCAACGGTGGGCAACCTGGCCGCCGGCGCCTATGATGTGGAAGTAACCGACGCCAACGGCTGTCTGGAATTGCAGCAACTGGTCATCAATGAACCGGACCCGCTCATCCTCTCCCTGGATGAAAATATCAGCCAGGATGTCTCCTGTTTCGGTTTGGAAGATGGCATCATTGCCGTACTGTACAATTCCAATGATATGATCAACCAGGTGGGCCCCAGCCCATACACCTGGTCGGCCAATGTGCCCCCCGGCTCTGCTACCTCCTCTTCTCCGGTGGCTCAGAACCTGCCCGCCGGCGTTTATTCCGTCACGATCACCGACCTGGAAGGCTGCCAGGATTCCCTTTCCTTTACCATCATTGAGCCGGCGGAGATCGTGGCCGTTATACCGGACCCCGAAGACCCGCTTTGCTTTAATTCGACGACCAAAGTCTTTATCGACACCATTTACGGAGGTGTAGGCAATATGCTGAGCGACTATCAGTACATGGTGGACAATAACGGCATCCTGTTGCCGCCCAACATTCCGGCCGATATCTTTGGCGATGGCGGCCACGAGGTCACGATTTTCGACCCGAACGGCTGTTCCACGGTTGTAGTCGTGGATATCGACCAGCCGGAAGAGATAAGGGTCACGTTCCCCGAAGATCCTTTTGTGGTGGAACTGGGGGATACGACGAGGCAGTTGCAGCCCATCATTACCCCCTTGTCGACCCAGGTGGATTCCTTCATCTGGTCGCCTGCCGATTACCTGTCCGACCCCGGGGTGCGCAACCCCTTCGTGCGCCCGCTGGAGTCGCTGGATTACGAGCTGACGGTTATCGACGTCAACGGCTGTGAAGGCGTAGGCTCCGTGTTCGTGGAACTGGACGCCAACCGCAACCTTTACATCCCCAATGCATTCTCTCCCAATGGCGACGGGGCCAACGACGAGTTTCGCATATATCCCTGCGTTGGCGTTACCAGGGTGGTTTCGGCCAATATCTTCGACCGCTGGGGCGATCTGGTCTTCCAGAGTGAGGGAGCCGACGTTGGCAGCGGCCTGTACTGCGGCAACGGGCTGGTGCTCTGGGACGGCCGGTTCAACAACGAGACGATGAACATGGGCGTTTACGTTTACGTCATCGAAGTCGAATTCCTGGATAATGTCCGCCTGGTTTACCGCGGCGATGTGTCTCTGATGCGATAGGGGCAGGCCTCTGCGAGGCGCTGGAAAGCCGCTTCCGGGTGAATTCCGGGAGCGGCTTTTCTGTTGGGGGCGCCTGGGGTAAGGTAAAAGTGGCGAGGTTGAAGTACACCCTTTACCGACCCCTTCCGGGAAAAGAGAATATGGAAAAACCGCTGGATTTTTTAAAACAAATGTTTTATTTTTGTGTGGCTTAAAACAAATGATTAGCTGATTCCGCTCCGGAAATAATCCGGCGCCCTGCGGCGTTAAGTTAATCTTAAAAAAACGAAACTATTTAGGTTTCCTTTGCGGCAATCCGGAACGCGGGCCTGTGGCCTGCGACACGTGCAAGGCCCTCCAAAGGCTCACTGATTATCATTTCGCGGGCCACAGGCCCGCGTTTCAGCCTAAATAGTTACAAGAAACAGTCATTTTTGCGCAAATAAGGATCAGGATATGAAAATCCAGTGGAACGCGGCCTATTTCCGAAAACTGCTTGAACCGCTTCGTCGGAGGATGTCATCCCTTGGGAGTAAAGTACAGGCCTATTACGGGCAGCGGCCCCGCTGGCTGGTGGCTATTCACCTATCTGCGGGTTTGGCTGTTTTGGGTTTCCTGTTGCTCTTCACTACGGCCCTGCTGGTTTACACCGGTGCGCTGGGGGCTCTGCCTGGCTATCCCGAATTGCGCGACATTAAGAACTACAACGCTTCCGAGGTGTATGCCGAAGGCGGGGCGCTTCTGGGCAAATACTATATCGAGAACCGGATCAACGCCGATTTTGAAGAGATATCCCCCGACCTCATCAACGCCCTGGTGGCTACCGAGGATGCCCGCTTTTTCGAGCATGGCGGCATAGACCTGCGCGCCGCCCTGCGCGTGGTGGTCAAGTCCCTGCTATTGTCCGATGAATCATCCGGCGGCGGCAGCACGCTGAGCCAGCAATTGGCCAAAAACCTTTATCCCCGGCGCGATTATGCTGTGTTGTCCATGCTGGTGAACAAGATGCGGGAGATGATGATCGCGCGGCGGCTGGAAAAAGTTTATTCCAAGGAAGAGCTGCTCAACCTCTATCTGAACACGGTTTCCTTTAGCGAGAACATATTCGGGATCAAGGTGGCGTCCCAGCGCTTCTTCAATAAAGCCCCCGGCCAACTGGCTGCCGAAGAGGCCGCCGTGCTGGTGGGCATGCTGAAGGCGACGACCTACTACAGCCCGGTGCGTTATCCTGAGCGTGCGGCGGAACGGCGCAACGTCGTACTGGGGCAGATGGCGCGCTACGGTTACCTGAGTGAGGCGGAACGCGACTCATTGCAGGCCCTGCCTCTTAAAGTCAGTTACTATCCGGAGGGCAACAACCAGGGCCTGGCCACCTATTTCCGCGAACAACTTCGCCTGGAACTGGAGGAGATACTCGAGGACTACACCAAACCCGACGGTACGCCCTACAACCTCTATACCGATGGCCTGAAAATTTACACCACCATCGACGCCCGCCTGCAGCAATACGCCGAAGAGGCCATGCGCACCCACATGGCCAAACTGCAACAGGCCTTCGACAAGGAATGGCGCAAGGGCCGGCCCTGGGGCAGCGACGAGCTGGTGCAGCGCCAGGTGAAGGAATCGGAGCGGTATAAAAAACTTAAGGAAAAGGGCCTGGCGGAAGAAGCCATTGCGAAGATATTTGAAACTCCGGTTCCGATGACGGTCTTTACCTGGGATGGGGGAGAGGAAGAACGGGAAATGAGCCCTCTGGATTCGGTGCGTTATTACCTGAGCATCCTGAATGCCGGCTTTCTGGCCATCGACCCTTCCACCGGGCTGATCAAGGCCTGGGTAGGGGGCATCGACCATAAGTATTTCAAATATGACCACGTGTACGCCCGCCGGCAGGTGGGCTCTACCTTCAAGCCCATCGTTTACGCCACCGCCCTCCAGAGCGGCATCATGCCCTGTGAATACTTTTACAACCGGCAGGCGGTGTACAGCAAATATGACAACTGGGAGCCCAGCAACTCCGACGGGAAATACGGTGGCGTCTATTCGCTGGAAGGCGCGCTGAGCCATTCGGTCAATACCGTGGCCGCCGGGCTCATAATGCGCACCGGCATCGATTCGGTGCGCCAGCTGGCCAAGGCTATGGGCATTACCAGTTATGTACCGAAAGCGCCCGCCATTGCCCTGGGCGCCGTCGAAGCATCCCTCTACGAGATGGTGACGGTTTACGGAACCCTGGCCAACCGGGGCAGCCGGCCGGAACTGCACTACCTCGACCGCATCGAAACCGCTGAGGGCGAGGTGCTGGCGGCCTTCAAACGCCCCAACCCCAACCGTTTTCCCAGGGTTCTCGAAACCGATCAGGCCGATATGATGATCAAAATGATGGAAGCAGTCGTGGACAGCGGCACGGCCCGCCGCCTGCGTTATGAATTCGGGTTGTACAACGAACTGGCCGGCAAAACGGGCACCACCCAGAACCACTCCGACGGCTGGTTTATCGGCTACAATCCGAAGATCGTAGCAGGGGTTTGGGTAGGCGCCGAGTGGCCGCAGGTGCGCTTCCGGTCTATGAGCCTTGGACAGGGTTCCAATTCAGCCCTGCCGATCTTCGGCCATTTCATGCGCAGGCTATATCGCGACGGGCACTTCAAATCCATCCGCTACGCGCGGTTCCAACCGCCCTCCGACACGGTAATGGCGCTCATGCAATGCCCCCCCTTCCTGGAAGAGATGCCTATACTGGCCGGATACCAGGACGGCTATTATTACTTTGAAGACACCCGCAGCCTGCTGGAGCGCCTGCTCAACCAGCCCTATACCGATGAGGACGGGCGGGTGGTCAATGTCCCGCCCCGCTACCCCGATGAGACGGATGAGGAATACGTGCAGCGCATCCTGGAATACCAGCAGCGCCTGGGCCGGCGAGACGAACGCCGGGAAAAACGCAGGGAATTCTGGAATAAGCTGCTCTTCGGAAAGGACAAGCAGCAACCTCCGAACGGCCAGCAACCGGAGGAACAACCATCTTCAGGTTACAAGTATTTTGAACGCAGCGGCGATGGGGGCTGAGCGCAAGGCCCTGGTGCAGTAGAGAGCTTTCTGGCAGCACGGTTTGCCCGGGAAGTGGGTTCACCTCGTCTCCCCCTCACCCAGTCACCCAGTCTCCCCGTGCGGCGCCTCGCCACCCTTTTCAGCGCTTATCGCTCCACTTCCGTCACCAGTTTCCAGATGTATTCCTGCATGCGCTCGAATGGAGCGGGCGCATTGCCCCGGCCCGGCTGGCTGTGGTAAGCCACCGATTTTTCCCGCCCGTCCGCTTTGATGCGGAGGTTGTACTCGTAGCCAGGCCGGGAATCCGGCGCGCCGTAGGAGTCTTCCGGCAGGTAGAGGAAATCGCTGCTGCTGATCATCTCCTTCAGGGCGTTGAGCTGATGGCCATTCAGGGGGATGCCGTCGGCGACAAGTTGTTGGGAGGCGCCGGCCGGAGTGGCGATATATGGGCGGCTTTCGTCGTAGTGGTATTTTTTGGAAATATGCGTCAACTTGCCTTCCTGAATGATGACTTCATCGCGGGGGGTGGTGTAATGAAGCAGGATATCCATGCCCGGCCTGGCTGCCGGAGCATGCAGAGATTGAAAAGCCAGTGGTTGGGCGTTGATTTGGATGCAAAAAAAGATCAGAATGGCCAATACAGGGAGTTTTTTCATAACAGATTTGTGTTTTTTGCATGTATTAACGCAAAGCCCCCTCGAAAAAATTGTACGGAAAATAAATAACTTTGCGCCCTCAAAACCTGGCGCACATGATCCTGTCGGACAAGAAGATAATGGAAGGCATAGAAAATGGGGAGATTGTCATTGAACCATTCCGGCCCGAATGCCTGGGCACCAACTCTTACGACGTTCACCTCGGCAAATGGCTCGCCATCTATAAGGACCACATCCTGGATGCGCGCAGGCATAACCCCATCGAATACATTGAGATACCGGAGCACGGCTTTGTCCTTCATCCCAGCACCTTATACCTCGGCGTCACGGAAGAATATACCGAAACGCATCAGGCCGTGCCCTTCCTGGAGGGCAAATCCAGCGTTGGCCGCCTGGGTATCGACATCCACGCCACGGCCGGGAAAGGCGACGTAGGCTTCTGCAACACCTGGACGCTGGAGATATCCTGCACACACCCCGTGCGGGTTTACGCCGGCATGCCCATCGGCCAGCTCATCTACTTCAGGGTCGATGGTGAGATCAGGAACTACTACAACCAGAAGCGGGACGCCAAGTACAACCAGCGCACCGACAAACCGGTGGAGAGCATGATGTGGAAGAACAAGTTCTGATGTAATCACCTCCCTCCCTTGCCCGCATTTCCGGACGTGCTGTTTTTTTTTGCCGGAAAGCATCAAATCCGGCGAAAGCCCGTATAACAAAAGCCAAAAGCCCTGAGAACAAACTTTTGGCCAAAACGTCCTATATTAGTAGCTAACAAATACATAGTCCCAAAATGAAAAAACATGCTATGCTCCTGCAGGCCTTGCTGGCCTCCCTGCCTGTCCTGCTGTTCAGTCAAAATTTCGATCCCGGTTTCAAGCCCTTCGTTACCCGTCCCGGGCAGATGGAAAAGCTGGCCATACTGCCTGACGGGCGCTTCGTAGCCGCCGGCAATTTCACCTTCGCCAACCGGGTGCAGCAGGCCAATATTGCCCGTTTTCAGCCCAACGGCGCGCTCGATGCTTCCTTCCAGCCGGAGCTGGCCGATTTCTCCATCATGGCCATGGTGGTGCAACCCGATGGCAAAGTGCTGGTTGGCGGCCGCCACACGGGTGAGGGGGCGCCCGAGGGCATAACCGTTCTGCGCCTGAATGCCAACGGCAGCCTGGACAACGGTTTTCAGGCCGGTTTTGCTCCTGACGGCAACTTTGCAGCCCTGGCGCTGGAGGGCAATGGCAACATCATGGTTGGAGGGGCCTTTACCAGTTTTGCAGGGCAGGCGGCGCAGGGGGTTGTGCGCCTCAGCCCCGCCGGCGGGCTGCTTCAGGTAATCCCGCTCAACGCTCCCGGCCCTGTTTTCGTCAGCAGCCTGTTCGTTCAGGCCAACGGCCGGTTCCTGGTGGGGGGCAGTTTTAACGACCAGGGTTACCTCAGCTATCACGAAGTGAGTGGCGCGCCCGTCGCCGGCTTCAATTTTTCCATTACCCTGCCCGGCACTACCAATATCCTCACCGGCATTCGCAAAGTCACGCAGGACAACCTCGGGCGCATCGTTTTCAGCACCGGCACCTTCCTCATTCGCTATGCGGTTGCCGTCCTCCATACCGATGGCAGCTATGCCGGCTGGAACTACGTATATGGCATCCCGATGGATATTGCGATCGATTTTAACAACACCATTTATGTGGCTGGCGATTTCGGGAACGTCAGCGCCGTACATGCCTTCAACCCCGATACGGGCCTGTCGCCCTACAGTGCGGGCAGCGGCGCCGACGGGCTGGTCAGGCAGGTCGTGCGGCATCCCAACGGGGGATTCCTCATCGGCGGTGATTTCAGCGCCTTCAACGGGCAGCCGGCTCTCAGCCTGGAGCGCCTGACGGCCAGCGGGCTACCGGTTACGGGCTTCAACCCCAGCCTCGAACGCGCCGGGCTGGTGCGCACGATGCTGCGCAGCGGCGCCGACAAACTTTTCATCGGCGGCGATTTTGCCATGATCGGCGATGTGCACAGCCCCAACCTGGGGCGCGTACTGCTGGCCGACGGCTCGGCCGATACTACCTTTGTCAACCCGGGGATCAGCTACCGCAACATCGTCAATTCCCTGGCCCTCGACAACCAGGGCCGCCTCCTGGCCGCCGGAACCAACCAGGATAACGCCAACGAAATACACGAATGCCCGGTCATGCGCCTGCTGCCCGGCGGGGCCTTCGACCCGGCTTTCCAACCCGACCCGGGCGCCTACCCCATAGGCAGGCTGCGCAAGGCCATGCCCATGCCCAACGGGCGCATTCTCATCGCAGGTGACTTCAATATCTTCAGCCCCAACATCATCGCTTCCAAAGCCGCCCTTTACAATGCCAACGGAACCCTCAACGAGGCCTTTTCCGGCCGGATCCAGGCTGGCGGCGTCTGGGATGTCTTTACCCAGGCCGATGGCAGGATACTCATCGGCGGTACAAACATCAGCTATGACGGCTCTGCGCCGGCCCATATCATTCGTTTGTATCCCACACTTAACAGGGACTTCAGCTTCCAGGCTCCGCCGGAGGTGGATTGCGACGGGAACTGCCGCTTCACCTTTACCGAACAGCCCGACGGCCGCATCCTGGCCGGCGGCGCATTCCTGCTGTCCGGCTCCGGCCACCCCACGCCTTTCGGCATCATCCGTTTGATGGCCAACGGGGCGCTCGACGAGGATTTCAACATGGCGGCCAGCTTCAGCCCCAGTGAGCCTTACACCGATGGAGAAGCCCGCAACCTCCGGCTCTTCCCCGACGGCCGCATTCTGGCCGTGGGCCTTTTCGACTCGCTGGGTACAACGCCGGCCAGAGGCATATACATTCTGGGGCCCGACGGCACGCCCGAAGACAACATGGGGATGCTTTCCTTCCCCCTGCAACTCGTGCTCGACGCCATCGTCCTGAGCAATGAATCCTTCCTGATCGGCGGCTTCCTGTTCGATGAGAATGAGCCGGGCCATACGGCCCTGGCCAGGGTGGGCATGGCCCCGGTTTCCATACCCCATATCGCCGGTTTTATCGCCACCAATTTCGGCAGCCCCATGCCTTATGTGGAGCTGAGCATCACCGGCCAGCCCGGCGCCAATGTGCTGACCGAAACCAGCGGGGCGTACTACTGGGGCGGCCCCTTGCCCGGAAACAATTACACCATCACGCCAATGATGGATTTTTACCATGGCAACGGCGTCACTACGGCCGACCTCATTCTCATCAACCGCCACATACTGGGGGTGGAGCCGATACAGGATCCCTACCTGCTCATCGCTGCCGACGTCAACCGCTCCCAAACCATCAGCAACCTCGACCTTATTGCCATACAGCGGCTCATTATCGGCATCTCGGAGACTTTTGCCAACAACACAAGTTATCGATTTGTGGATGCAGCCTATGTGTTCCCGCAACCCACCAACCCATGGGCCCAGCAATTTCCGGAAGCCATCACCCTGAACGGCCTGCCGCCGGATGGCGTCGATGACGCCGATTTCGTCGGGGTCAAGATCGGCGACCTGAACGGCGACGCGGCGGCGCCCATGCAGCCAGCCAGCACGCGCGCCGCCTTCAGCCTTCTGGCCCCGGATGCCCTGCTGGAAGCGGGCGCCGCTGTGGCCGTACCCATCCATCTGTCTGATGCCGAAACATTTGCCGGTTGCCAGTTCACCCTGCAATTTGACCCTTCCGCACTTTCGTTCGAGGGGCTGGATTATGGCCTGGCCGGCGAGCCCTGCTTCGGCTGGCGCTACCTGGGCCGGGGTTGGGTGACGTTCAGCTGGTACCGCCAGACGGGCCAGGATGGCGACGCGCCCTTGTTTACCCTGCGGTTCAAAGCCCGTAAAAGCGGGCTGCTGAGCGATTGGCTGGGCCTCGGCTCCGGTTTCACTGCTGCGGAAGCTTATGACGAGTCGGCCCAGGCTTACGGGCTGGCGCTGGAATTTGAAGGGATGGCGAAAACAGCGGGTTTTGCCTTGTTCCAGAATGCCCCAAACCCTTTCTCCGGCGAAACGGCTATTGGCTTCGTGCTTCCGCAGCCGGGGGAGGCCGCGCTGCAAATCCAAACCGCTGAGGGGCGCCTGGTGTATGCTTCCAGGGCTTATTTTGAAAAAGGTTACAACGAAATACGCCTGCGCAGCGGCGAACTGCCGGAAGGCGTTCTCTTTTACAGCCTGCATGCCGACGGCCAGGTGCTCAGCCGGAGGATGGTGGTGATGAAGGGAAGGCAAGGCTGAAGGCTGCCGGGTAAAAGGGCGGGCTAAACGATTAAAACAGAAACATTGGCGATCGACGAACCGAAAAAGGCGCCCCGTATTATTTCCGCCGGGGCAGGCAGTGGGAAGACCTACCGGCTGACCACCGAAATGGTAGAACTGCTGAAGGACGGCGGCGTTCAGGCCAATGGCATTTTGGCTACTACCTTCACCCGCAAGGCTGCTGCCGAACTGCAGGAGCGCGTGCGGGTGCGGCTGCTCGAGGAAGGCCTGAGCGAACAGGCCGACCAGTTGGCCAACGCCCTCATCGGCACGGTGCACGGATCAGGGGCCAGGCTGCTGCAGCGCTTTGCCTTTGAAGCCGGCGTTTCTCCTGAAGTGAGCATTATCGCCGATGAAGACCAGCAGGTGCTGTTCAATCTGTCGCTGGCCAATGTGCTGACCAGCGAACGGGTGGAAAAAATGGAATTCCTCAGCGACCGCCTGGGCCTCAACAAGCGGGAACGGTACGACTGGCGGCGCGAGGTCAAGCTCCTGACCGATGTTGCCCGCGCAAACGACTTTTCCGTCGAAGTGCTGGAAAAAAGCAAACGCCTTTCTTTCGAAACCTACCAGCCTTTTCTCGGCGAGCCGTCCGCCCGTCCGGAGGGATACTTCGAGCAACGGCTCGATGAACTGCTCAGCGAAACCATAAGCCGCCTTCAGGACAATGAAGACGACACCAAAAAAACAAGCGAAGCGGCCGGGCTGCTCAAAATGATGCAGCGCAGCCTGCAGCTTCGCGGTTTTCTCTTCTGGCACGAGTGGGCAAAAATCGCCAAGCTTTCCGTGGGAGCAAAGAGCCGCGACGACGCCGCAGCGCTTCTGGAATTCGCCCGGGAGCACGCCTCGCATCCCGGTTTTCAGCAGGATATCAGGGAGTTCATCTATCAGGTTTTCGATATTGCCATTGCAGCTATCCAGGAATATGACACCTATAAAAAGCGCAGGGGGCTGATCGACTATACCGATATGGAGGTGCTGGTCAGCAGGCTGCTGGGCCAGGCGCCTGTAAGGGAAGTGCTGCGCGAAGAGATCGGGTTGCTCATGGTGGACGAATTCCAGGACACCAGCCCCATTCAACTCGACATATTTCTGAAGCTGTCGGGCCTGGCCCGTTATTCCGTATGGGTAGGCGACCCCAAGCAGTCCATTTACGGCTTTCGGGGGGCGGCGCCCGAGCTGATGCAGGCCGTCATTGCCGAAAGCGGTGGAGTGAAGCCGGAAGACATTCTGGAACGTTCCTGGCGTTCGCGTGAAGATATCGTTTATGCCACGAACGCCCTTTTCGTCAAGGCTTTTCCCGAGCTTCCCGCCGAGCAGGTGGCTCTGGAGCCCGTCAGAGTGAAAAATCTGGAAAAGCCGGCATTGCCCCTGGCGCTCCGGCACTGGCATTTCCGGTACGATGGCGAAGGGCGCCCGCCGGGCCGCCCCTGGCTGGAGAACTGCATCGCCTTCGAACTCAAGAAACTGCTGGACAGCGGGCTGCCCGTATTGCCCAAAGGCGAAAGCGCGCTTCGCCCGGCCCGGCCCGGCGATGTGGCCATCCTCTGCCGTTCGAACGCCGAGTGCCTGGTGGTGGCCGAGGCCCTGCACCGCGCAGGCCTGCGCGCGGCCATCGCCCGCAGCGGGCTGCTGAATACGGCGGAGGCCAAACTCATCCTGGCCTGCCTGAAGTACCTGCTGCACCAGTACGATTCCCTTTCCGTTGCTGAAATATTACTGCTGGCCAGCGGCCAGGACATCGAGGACATCATCGAAAGCCGCCTGGACTACCTGGATCAGCAGGACAAGGGCGCATACAACGGCCAGTGGGCTCAGGACGACCCCTTCATCCGCTCCCTCGACGAGCTGAGGAGCCAGGCCGTCGAATTATCAAGTGCTGAAATACTGAGCCTTTTGCTGGAAGAACTCGGCCTGCGGCGCCTGATCTCATCCTGGGGCAATGGCCAGCAGCGGCTCGACAACGTGGAGGTGCTGCGCAGTCTGGCCCTGCAATACGAGGAGGCCTGCAACCGCCTGCACAGCGCCGCCTCGCTAGGCGGTTTCCTGCTCTGGCTGGCCGACCTGGAAAACAACCAGCTGGACATGCAGGGCTCCGGAGAAGGCCCCGATGCGGTGAATGTGCTGACCTACCACAAAAGCAAGGGCCTGGAGTGGCCCATCGTCATCTGCCACAGCCTGGAGGGCAACCTGCGCGCCGAAGTGTGGGGCCTCGATATCATTCCCGAAAGCACCGAGCTTGACCTCGGCAACGTATTGGGCAACCGCTGGTTGCGTTATTGGGTGAACCCCTACGCCGATCAGTTCCGCGGCACCCTGCTGGACGAACGCCTGGCCGGCAGCGAGGCCAGCCGGCGGGCGCGCAGCATAGCGCTGGAAGAAGAATCGCGCCTCCTCTATGTAGGGCTTACCCGCGCCCGCGACTACCTCATCTTCCCTTCCCGCCATAAGCCCACCCAATGGCTGAACCGAACCTGGCACGAAGGCCGGGAGGATTACCCTACCCTCGACCCCGATAGTGGCGAAAGCCCCTGGATTTGGAATGGAAAAGCCCTCCCGATCGAAACGTCAATATTGCCTTATCCTCAGGATTTCCCCCACGCCAGCCCGCCGGATGCCGACATCCGCTTCCTGGAAGAACGGGCCGGCAAGGGGGCTCACCAACCCTTTGACATTGACCCTTCCAGCGAATTTTTTTCTGAGGAGATGCGCCCCCGCATCGGCGAACTGATACCCTACGGCGCGCCCCTCAGCCTGCCGGAAGGTGTCGACCTTTATGCTGCGGCTAAAGCCATCAAGGCCTTCCTGGCCCCTGGCCATGCGGGGTACCCTGCAGGCAACACCCTGTCTCTTGCCGAGGGCATCATCGAACGCTATGGCCTGGCTGGCTGGCCTGCACAGGATTTGCTGCAGTTGAGCGAGAACTGGGCTGCCTTCCTCGCCAGTAGGTTCCCTTCCCATAAGGCATATCGGAAATATCCCGTCCGTTATTTCCATCAGGGCCGCCTGTTCAGCACGGTCATCGACCTCATCCTTGAAACGGAGCAGGGCCTGGCTGTTATCCAGAACAGCGGTTTCGGGGAAGGCGAGCCGTCCAAAATGCGCCAGCGCGCCCTTCAGAACCTGGGCAGTTGGTGCTACCTCAGCCGCCTTGGCCTGGAACAGCTCTTTGAAACGGGCAATGTGCGCACCTTCGTCCATTTCGTGATGAGCGCTACGCTGATCGAGGTGGAAACGGAAGTCGGAAGCGGGAAGCGGCCGAAGGAAGTCCCGTACCAACTGTAAGGAAGTCGGAAGTGGGAAATCGGAAGTCGGAAGTGGGAAATCGGCCCGTCCTCGTAACGTCTGCTACCGCAGCCGGATAAATCCCCCGGCCGGGTAAAAAGTCGGAAGTTGAGCAAAGCGAGTAGGCGGGCGGAAAAGCAGGCAGGCGCCGGCTGAAGAGGAATATGGCCTGAATTTTTTTTAAAACCCAATAAAACATCTCATGGAAAGACGCCATGCCATTTTTCTGATCCTGTTGCTTGGTCTGGCCCGGCTTGAGGCGCAGCCTGTCAACCTTTCCCTCAACAGGGGGGCTTTCACTTTCGGGTGGAGCATACTGCCCGTAGCGGGCGATAAGTGGCTGGCCGGCGGCAGCGCGGGGGCTTTCATGGGATACCCGGCCTTTCAGCCCTACCTGGCCCTTTTTAGTGCGGAAGGGGAGCTTATCTGGGAGCGCTTTCTCGATGACAGCCCTTATTCCGAAATAGGCGCCGTGACGGATCTGGCATACGATTCTGTGCTGCAGGTTTACTACGCTGCAGGTTTCCTGTCGGGCTGCGACTACGGCGTTCCGGGTTTTTTGTACCAGCTCAGTGCAGATGGGGAGGCCAACTGGTACCGGGAGACGCCCTATTACTTCAGCGAACATTATCTGGGGCTGAGGCCCGGACAGGGCATCGTGGCCGGCGGCAAATATCCGCTGCTTCTGCAATACATCGACAGTACGGGGGAGCTCGTGCAGGAAGCTAACCTGGAGGAGTATGGCTTTACACTCAACGGGCTGGAGCAGGCCGGCCAGCACACGGCATTGCTTGCCGAGGAACAGATCCTGCTCATCGAATGGAGCAGCGGAGGTTGGTCCGTAACAGGGGAAGCGGCCATAGCGGAAGGCCGGGACATACGATTCGTTCCGGAAGAGGGCTGTTTTATCGCTTTGGCCGGCGGCCGGGCCATTCGGTTGTCGGGCGGGCTGGAATTGCTTGCCGAAGCGGATATCAGCGCTTTTGGGAGTTTCCGGAAAATCGCCTGTGCGGAAGGGCGTTGTTTCGCATTGGGCGAAAAGCCTGGCTCACCCTTCCTCGCCCTGCGTTTTGATACGGGCTTAAATGAATTTCACGGCTTTGATGTAAACGGCGCCTACTACGCGCCCACCGCTTTGGCCACTCGTGGCGGGCAGCTTATGCTGGCGGGCAGGGCCGTTCCCGATGTTCAGGAAACCTTCGCCGAAGAGATAGCTACATTCTATGCCCACAGGGGCAGCAGCCTCTTTCTGCAGTCGTGGGATGCCGACGGCACCCCTGCCGTCAGCGGCCAGGATGTCGAAGTGCTCGATGTGGGTTTCGGCGATTTCCAGGGCAGCGTAGAGGAGGGTTTCTGCAATTTTTCCAGCCAGTATATGAATGCCCAGGTTTCCGGCATTCGGGTGCAGGTGCGCAACAATGGCGCTCAGGTGCTGAACAGCCTTCGGCTGAACGCCGGTTTTTTCCCCTGCTGGTTTATCTGCAGCACCATTCAAACCGTAAACCGGGATTACGATGCACTGGGCCTGGCTCCCGGAGAAACACTTGCCCTCGACTTTCCGGATGTCCTGACGTTCCCGCTCCCATACAGCAACCCCTTCGAGCTTTGCATCTGGGCGTCGGCGCCCAACGGCAGGCTGGACGATCGATTTGAGGACAATGAAAGCTGCCTGAGTTTTGCGGTCAGTAGTATAAAAGAGGCCGCGCCTGCCATTGCCGCGCCTGACATTTTCCCCAACCCGGCTTCTGAATCCCTGAATGTGCGGTTTGGCGAAACATGGCCGGCGGGCGCCCGCCTTGCGATCTTCAATACGCTTGGCCGGGAGTTATGGCGCCGTCTGTTGGACGAGCCGGCAGGGGAGTTGCAAATCGGGCTGGAGCACCTGCCTCCCGGGGTATATGTACTGGTTGCGGAGCATGGCGCTGTCCAGGTGGCGCGCCGCTTTGTGAAACAATAGAAGAGCCAGGGGGAGGCTTGCCTGAAGTGATATCCGGCGAGCCTCCCCGCAGCTGTGCAGTTTAACGCGCCAGCACTTTAAAGCTCCGCACCTCGCCTTCCCCGATGGTGATGCTCAGTGCGTACACACCCGCCGGCAGCCTGCCTGTATCGATACGCAGAAGCGTACCGGAAAGAATTTGTGAACCCGCCAGCAGGCGCCTGCCTGCAGCATCGTAAAGTTCATAGCGCAGGGCCTCTTCCTTCAGCACATCGGTGAAAGTGGCTTCCAGATAATCCGTGAATGGGTTGGGCAGCACCTGCAGGACGTCAACGCCAGAATAGAAGTTTTGCCGCCGGACCGTGATGGGCGGGGTGTAGAAAATTTCCTCGTAGCCGGATTCCTCATCCTGATTGACCACCCGCAGGCGGAAGAAATAGAGGTTGCGCTGGCCCAGGGTGGTAAACTCGTAAGACTGTGGGTCGGCAGTGACGCCGCCGGTGGCGTTCACCTTGTCCAGCATCTGCCAGGCCTTGCCGTTGAACGACTGTTCCACTTCAAAACTGCGGCAGTAAAATTCCGGTAGCGTCGTCCAGGACAGTTCGATATTGGAAGAGCTGTTGTAAGCGCCTTCAAAAAGGTTGACCCTGGTGAGCAGTTCCCCGTCGTATTTGGTGATGGCCACATCGTCGATCGCCAGCCCGGGGTAACTGCCGCTTTCATTCGAGCGGAAGACGAAGCGGAAGGCGACGTGTTCGTTGCCGCCGAGCCTGCTCACGTTGAGTTTGTACTGGGTAAACCCGAAGCGGGAGCCGCTGAAATAGGAAGACCCGGCCGGGAAGGCGGAGCCGGAGGCATTGTCGTTGCGGAAATTATACCAGTTTTTGTCGCTGTTGCTGCCCAGCACCTTCCAGCTCTGGCCGCGGTCGGTGGAATACTGCACCTGCAGCCCGTCGAAGCCGGGGTCGAGCTGGTATTTGCCCCAGAAGCTGAACTCGTAGATGCCGGGGCTCGAAAAGTCGAAGTCCGGCAGATAGAGCATGGTGTGGGAATTGGGCTGGTAAAAAGCTTCATTCAGCCCGATCACGAAGGCGTTGTCGCCGCTGTGGGCCCCATCCTTGCCTGCGATCGTTGACTTGCCGCGCTCGAAGGAAGAGCCGCTGATGGTGTAAACCCCATATTGTTCCGGGTATTGCTCGAAACCGCCGCTGTAGCTGTCGCCTTCCGGGATATAAGGCAGGCCCCTCCTGGGCAATATCTTCACCTGCGCCTCTGCCGTCAGGGCGCCGTTGATCGTCAGGCTGGTGGAATATGTGCCGATGGCAGTATAGGTATGGGTGGGGTTGGATTCCGAAGAGGTCGCGCCATCTCCGAACACCCAGTTAAAGCTTTCGGCCTGCAGCGAGCGCTCGCCGACAAAGCGGAGGGGAGAATCGAGGTAGTGCACGCGGTCAACGGTGAGTACGGGTGTAGGTTCGGAGAAGAGGTCGCTCGTCCACAGGCCCCGCCCGTAGGAAGAGGCCAGCACGACCTTGTCGGATTCCCTGCGCTGCAGCATGGTGAAGCGGGTCAGCGGCGTGCCTTTGCCCGGCGCCGGCGGCGACCACTTCGTCTGTGTGCCGCTGAGCTGATCGGTGGCCCATACGCCGAGTTCCGTAGCGATGATGGCCTGTTTGGTGTCGTTGGGGTTGAACATGCCCCAGTACACGGGCATATCGGGCAGGTCGCCTTCGACATTGGCCCACGTCTGGCCGCCGTTGGTGCTTTCATAAACGCTGATAAGGCCGTAGTTGGAAACCGTCATCAGCAGGTGGGCGGGGTCGTCGAGGTCGACATCTATGCTCGACACGGCGCCGCCGGCCGGCGGGTTGATCACGACAGGGGTGATGGAAGAACCCTGGTGCGCGTTGTCGAGCCTTACGAGCAAGCCGTTGCCGGAGCCCACGTAAACGCGGTTGGGCGTCGTAGGGTCGGCGAAGACGAGGTTGGCCGAAATGTCGTAGCCTTCGATATCGATTGCTTCCATGCCGCCGCCGTCGCGCTTCCAGCGCATGAGGTCGGCATCATAGGATTGGGCGTAGAGGATATTGGCGTCATTGTCGAAATCGGAGGGGTTGACGAAGCCGCCGTTGACCTCCACGCCTGCTCCGAAGGAAGCGCCCCCGTCGTAGGAAGCGGCGTAATTTCCGAAGTACAGCGAAACCAGTTGAAAATGGGGTTCGTTCTGGTCGATGTGGGTATAGAAGCCGTCGCCTCCCAGTACCGTGCGGGCGTCGTCGATGCCGTAGGAATCGAGCTGAAGGGAGCCATTGTCCTGGGTGCCGCCCAGGAAGTAGTCTTTGAATGCTTCGGGGTGGATGGCGCAGGCGTAGAACTGGGTCACGTTATAGCCCTTGTTGCGCTGGCCGGCCTGCAGCCCGCCATTGGCGCCCCGGAAGATGCCGCCGTCATTGCCGAAGTACACCAGCCCGGGCTGTTCTTCATCAAAAATGACGATATGCTGGTCGGCATGTACGAACTGAGGAGCGCCGCCTGTCCAGTTGGAGATGCGTTCCCAGCTCAGGCCTGCATTTTCCGTAGCATACAGGTCGATGCCGCCGATGATGACATGCTGGGGGCTGAAGGGGTCGGCCGTCACTTCCAGGTCGTACCAGCCCTGGTTGCGGGCGTAGTTGGTGCCGTCGCCGTCTACGGGCGCGGTGCGGCCAACCCAGTTGCCTTCGCCATTAGCCAGGATATACAGGCCGGTGCCCTCTCCATTGATGTTGCCGATGGCGTACAGGTAGTAGGGGGTTCCCTGGCTCACCGAAATTTCCACCCGGCTCACGCCCTCCATGAAGCCGTTTCCAAGCGAGATGTTCTGCCATTCGCCGGGGTTGCCGGATACCGTTTTGAAAACGGCCGTATTGTTGGAGGCGAAGATGGTGTTGGAAGCCTCGTGGAAAACGATGTCGTTCATGTAGTCGCCGGAAGCGCCCTGGCCTGAGCCGAGCACTTTCTGCCAGCTCAGCCCTTCGTCCTGGCTGCGCCAGAGCCCGCCGGAGGTAGCGGCATAGATGTCGCTGGTCAGCGGGTGGACGAACATATCCTGGGTAAAGCGGAAGTTGCCGTTGAGGGTGGCAGGCAGGATGTCCCAGTCCTGGCCGCCATTGGCCGATTTGAAAAGCGCCAGGCCCGGAATGCCGGTATATCCTTCGCCGGTGCCCATGTACATCAACAGGGGGTTGTTGGGGTCCTGGGCCAGGGCTCCGATGGAGATGTTGTCGAGGTAATCATTGGCGATGCGCCATTGAGGCGGGTTGGCGGTGATGTCGCTGGTTTTCCACAGCCCGCCGGATACGCCCCCGGCCCAGACCGTTTTTCGGGAAGGGTCATTTTTATCGACGAGGATGACGCGGGTGCGCCCGCCGATATTGTCGGGCCCGCGCTCCCGCCAGCGGGCGTCCAGGATGCCGCCGGGCGTGCGGCTGTCAAAAAGGGCCTGCCGGCGCCGCGTTTCTTTGATGGCGTCCATCAGCCTTTCGGTGGGCGGATAACCCAGGGCCGGGTCTTTGGTGATCTCGAACTGGTATTCCAGTGCTTCTTTGATGCGCTCCTGTTTGGAGGGCTTCACAGGAGTTGTGGAATCCGGCTTCGGCCAGAGCAGGAAGCTCAGGCCGCCTGCGAGAAAGAGAAGGGAGAGAGTGTAAAAAATCGTCTTTTTCATGCGTGTAAACTGTATTGAAAGCACAATCCTCCAAAATACGTCAGCTTCATTAATTTCGGGAATACCTGCCTGGCAAATCCGCCAAAAACAGCTTTTTCTATCAACAATTACTTTTAGCCGACAAAAACAGGGGCCGGGCTTATGGCAAAATAGGGGTAAGCGCCTAACTTTGTGTCCTTAGCTTTGGAGCGGAAAGTGGCCTGGCCAGGTGGCTGTTAAGAAGGTTGCTGCAGCTGTGCTCCATGCTTTACCACCCGGAAATCGCTTCAAACCCTGCACAAAAGCACAACAAAATCCTCTTTTGAACAATTTATTCAGGAAGTATAGTAAAATTTTAGGCCAAAAAATTTTGCCATGAGATTATTGTTTACGCTTATATCCTGCCTTGTTGCAATAGCCGCCACTCAGGCGCAGAACAATTACTGGACGGATGTGGAAGAACAGCGCATGGTGCTTCCCGTGCAGTCCGAAACCATGATCAATGCGGCCCGTTACCGCACGCTTGCCCTCGACCTGGAGGGGCTGAAAAGTGCGCTTCGCCAGGCGCCCATGGAATTTACGCCGGCTGCCGCGGCGCCCGTCCGCATCAGCCTGCCCCTTCCGGAGGGCGGCATGGAAACCTTTGATGTGGTGGAATCGCCTGTGATGGCGCCGGAGCTGGCGGCCCGCTTCCCGGGCATCAAATCCTTCCAGGCGTACAGCGTAAAAAACCCGCTGGTGAGCGCCCGTTTTGATTATTCCGTCAACGGTTTTACAGCTTCCATTCAGCGGCCGGAAGGCAAAGTGTTCATAGAACCCTACGCCACAAACCAGACGGCCTATTACTATTGTTACAATACCCGTGACCTGCGGCTCGAAGACATCCCCGCCCTTTCCTGCGGCTTCGACGATTTTCTGCAGGAGGAACTCAATCACGAAGAACAACTGCTGGCCACCCAGTCCGCCATTGCATTCCGCAACAATGCGGAGGTGCCGCTGCGCACCTACCGCCTGGCCCTGGCCTGCACCGGAGAATACGCCCAGCAGAAAGGCGGCACGCTGGAAGCCGTTGCGGCCTCGATGAATACGGCGGTCAACCTGGTCAACCAGATATTCCAGCTCGAGAATGCCGTGCGCATGCAGCTCATTGCCAACAACAACATCATCACCTTTCTGGACCCGATGAACGACCCCTACAGCAATGCCAATTCGGGTGGGGCCTTGCTGGGGCAGAACCCCACCGTGCTCAACAGCCTGATCGGCCCGGGCTTTTATGACATAGGCCACGTCTTTACCTCCGGCTGTACGGATGTCGGAGGGGTGGCGATGCCTGCTACGATATGCGCTCCGAACAAGGCGAGTGGCGTCACCTGCCATTACACCAACAACATCACCTTCATCGCCACTCAGGTGATGGCTCATGAGATCGGGCATCAGTTTTCCTGCGGCCATAGCTGGAGCAATTGCCCGGGCATTGAAGACCAGCTCTCGCCCTCCAATGCTTTCGAGCCGGGCAGCGGCAGCACCATCATGTCGTACCAGGGCTCCTGCGGCCCGGACAACAACATCACCGGCCCTCCGGGGAATTACTACAACATCGGTTCGCTGGAGGATTTCATTTTCTTCGCCCGCGTAGCCGGCGGGTCGGAATGCGGTGAAACCAGCACGATCGGCAACAACATGCCTGAAGTGATGCTGCCCTACACCGACGGCTTCCATATTCCCGTCCGAACCCCCTTCGAACTCACCGCTCAGGCCACCGACCCCGATGGCGACACCCTGACCTACTGCTGGGAGCAATACGACCTGGGCCCCTCGGGCAACCTGGGCAGCCCGACGCTCGACGCGCCCATCTTCCGGTCTTATGCTCCAACAACCAGCCCGACCCGGGTCTTTCCCCGGCTGAACAAGATCGTGAACCTCAATTACGACAACGAAGAGGTTTTTCCCTCCTACGGACGCAACCTGACATTCCGCTGCACCGTTCGCGACAACAACCCGGACGCCGGCGGCGTCGTATGGGAGGAGGTGAAATTCAAAGTGGACGGTACGGCCGGCCCCTTCAAGGTCAGGCTGCCCGACACCAGCACGGTCGTCTGGAAGGTGGGCAGTTATGAGGAAGTGAAGTGGGATGTGGCCAATACCGACAACAACCGGGTGAAGTGTTTTTATGTAAACATCAAACTTTCGGTTGACGGCGGCTACACCTATCCCTATACCCTGCTGGAAGGCACGCCCAATGACGGTTCTGCATTTGTGACGGTTCCGGATGCCGTAACCGAAGACGCCCGCATCCGGGTCGAAGCGGTTGGCAATATTTTCTTCGACATTTCCAATAAGGATTTCCAGATCGCGCCGGCCGATGCGCCGGGTTATGTGCTGGACGTAAGCCCTGCCGCCCTGCCGCTCTACTGCCTGCCGGGCGATCCGCTGTTGGTCGATATCAGCACCGCATCCATTCTGGGTTATGACAGCACCATTACCCTGAGCCTGCTTGGCGAGCTTCCTGCAACGGCCGCTTATTCATTCGGGCAGCAGCAACTGAGCCCCGGCGAAAGCACTACGCTCACCATTGACCTGGGCAATTTCGTCGGCCGCGATACGCTGGAATTGCTGGTGCAGGCTATTGCGCCCGGGCAGGACACCGCCTACCGGGAGCTTTACATCAGCGCCCTGTCATCCGATTTCTCCCAGATGGCCCTGCTAGGGCCCGCCGACGGCGCCGATGGCATCATCTTCTCCACAAACTTCAGCTGGACGGAAGCTGCCGGTGCGGACACCTACGAGTTTGAGCTGGCAACCAGCCCGGCTTTCGGCAATACGGTGGTGGAACAAGCCGCCGGGCTCACCAGCGCCGCCTACACCCCGCAGGCCTTCCTGGATCCCAATGATATCTACTTCTGGCGCGTGCGGCCTGTCAACGAATGCGGCCCGGCGGACTGGCTGCCGCCCTTCGCTTTGCGCACGGCAACCGTCGACTGCGCCGCCAACGCCCCCACCGACCTGCCCATCAACCTTTCGAATAACCCCAGCACCAAGACATCCCGGATATTCGTGCCCACATCAGGCCTGATCAGCGACCTGAACCTCACCGATCTGGAGGTCACCTTCCAGCCGGTCAACAGCCTGCGCATCTCGCTTCGCAGCCCGGCCGGAACCGAGGTGCGGCTTTTCGACCAGGACTGCCTCAACACCAGCCTGATCCGAACGGGCTTTGATGATGAAGCGCCTTCGGAAATAGTCTGCCCGCCGGATGACAACCTCCCCATGCGCCCCAGCCAGCCCTTGTCGGCCTTTGACGGGGAAGACAGTTTCGGGGAATGGCAGCTCAAGGTGCAGGTTATGAACAGCGGTTTTGGCGGCGGCGGCACGATCAAGAGCTGGAAGCTGGAATTCTGCGCCGCCCTGACGCCTACGCCTCCTGTCCTCATCCGCAATGAAACCCTGGCGGTTCCTCCGGGGCAGGGGAACCCCATTACGAAAAACCTCCTGGAGGTTCAGCACCCCCAGGCCAACACCGAACAACTGATCTACACCCTGGTGACGGCCCCCGCCCACGGCCAGCTCTACCGCCTGAGCCTGAACGAACCCCTGGAGCCCGGCAGCCGGTTCTCCCAGGCCACCATCAACACGCTTAACCTGATGTACGTGCACGACGGCAGCGCCACCACGGAGGACCACTTCCGCTTTATCGTGGAAGACAATGAGGGCGGCTGGATTCCACAGCAGGTATTCAACATAGAGATCGACCCGGGCGCCGTGGTCAGCGCCCCGGAAGCGGCCGCCGGCAATGATGTCACGCTCTTCCCCAACCCGGCGGATGAGGAGGTTGCCATTCGCTTCCGGAACCCGGCCAGTGGAAATATCGATGTGCGCGTCCTCAGCCTGCAGGGGCAGTTGCTTCAGCAGCGCCGCTTTGCCGGGGGCGGCGAGCTGATCCGCCTGAGCACCGGCAGCCTTCCCGCCGGCATCTACTTCGTCCAGGTGCAAACGGAACAGGGCAGTTTTGTGAAGCGGCTTATTGTGCAGTGATACAGTACGCCAGTCGGCAGTATGCCAGTTTGGGCTTTGGACGCCCCGGGAATTAAAAAAATGCCGTTAATTTTGGCGGCTAACCAAATTAATATCTATAGCGCATGAAATTTCTACTTATGCTCCTTCTGGGTTTTCTGGCCCTTCAAAGCATTCAGGGCCAGGGCAATTACTGGACGGATATTCCTGAAAGCCGGATTGTTCTGCCGCCGGGCAGCGAGGTGGCTATCAGCGCCAGCCAATACCGAACCCTCGACCTGGATTTCGGAGGGCTAAGAGCTGCTCTGGCTCAGGCGCCCATGGAGTTTTCCTCTGAGGCGGCGAATCCGGCCCGTATCAGCCTGCCATTGCCGGACGGGCGCTTTGCTGAATTTGAGGTAGTAGAGTCTCCTGTCATGGCTCCCGGCCTGGCGGCTCGCTTTCCGGAGATCCGTTCCTACCAGGCTTATGGCCTGAGCGGCAACCGGACGAGCGCCCGTTTCGACTATTCTCCCCTCGGCTTCCATGCATCGATCCGTACGCCTGAAGGCACTGTTTATATCGAACCTTACGCCACCAATCAGCAGCGGCGCCACATTTCATACTATCGCCGCGACATGCAGATGGGCGCCTCCCTGCCCTGTGGGTATGATCCTGCGGAAGAAACGGGAGCCGCCGTGGCGGAAGCCGAAGAACAGGCCATAATAGCTTTTCGCAACAACGAGCCCGTTCCGCTGCGCACCTACCGCCTGGCCCTGGCATGCACCGGCGAATATGCATCGCTCAAGGGCGGCACCCTGCCGCTCGTTCTGGCGTCCATCAATACGGCTGTCAACCTCGCCAACCAGGTTTTTCAGCTGGAAACCTCGGTGCGCATGCAACTGATCGAGGAGAACGATCAACTCATCTTTCTGAACGCCGCTTCCGACCCCTACAACAACTCCAACCAGGGGCGGGAACTTCTGGGGCAGAACACCGCTGTCATAAACGGGATCATCGGCCTGGACGACTACGACATCGGGCATGTCTTCACCGGCGGCTGCTCGGATGTTGGTGGTGTGGCGAGCCCCTCCTCTGTCTGTACGCTGAACAAAGCCCGGGGCGTGACCTGCCACTATACCAACAACATCACCGCCATTGTGAATCAGGTGTTGGTCCACGAGGTCGGGCACCAGTTTTCCTGCGGGCATAGCTGGAACAACTGCCCGGGAAGTATGGATCAGCTCTCGCCGGAGAATGCCTTCGAACCCGGCAGCGGCAGCACCATCATGTCCTATGCCGGCGCCTGTGGTATGGAAAACAACATTCAGAACGAATCGGACGCTTATTACAACATCGGCTCCCTGGAAGACTTCATCGAGTTCAGCCGCGTAGGTGACGGTTCGGGCTGTGGTTTTGAAACCGTGCCCGGGAACAACCAGCCTGAAGTAACCCATGGTTATCAGGATGGCTTCTTCATTCCCATCCGCACCCCCTTCGAACTGACGGCGCAAGGATCCGACCCCGACGGCGACGCGCTCACCTACTGCTGGGAGCAATATGACCTGGGCCCGGTCAGCCAGTTGGGCAGCCCCTCGCTTGACGCTCCTGTTTTCCGCTCTGCGCCTCCGGTGGACAGCCCCACCCGCGTATTCCCCAGCCTGTTCAAGATCGTGAACAACCTGTCGAACAACAACGAGGTGTTGCCCACCTACAACCGCAATTTTACCTTCCGCTGTACAGTGCGCGACAACGACCCCGAAGCCGGCGGCGTGGCGTGGGCAGAGGTGAAATTCAAAGCCGACCAGACGTCAGGCCCCTTCCTGGTAACGGCGCCGAACGCCGACACCATCGCCTGGAAAGTGGGCGAATACCGGGAAGTTACCTGGAATGTCGCCAACACCACCAATGCCCGGGTGAAGTGCAACTTCGTCCATATCAAGCTTTCCATCGACGGCGGCTTTACCTACCCCTACACCCTGGCGGCCAGCACGCCCAATGACGGTTCCGCCTTCGTGAGCGTTCCCGATGCCGTTACGGCCGATGCCCGCGTGCGCATAGAAGCAGCCAACAACATCTTCTTCGACATTTCCGATGCCGACTTCACCATCGAGCCGGCAACCGAGCCCGGTTTCGCCATGGAGGTTCTGCCGGCGGACGTACCCCTGTACTGCAGCTCCGAAGGCAGCCTGACGGTGGACATACAGACCGCTTCCCTGCTGGATTACGACAGCACCATCACCCTTGGCCTGGCTGGCAACCTGCCCGCCGGAGCCAGCTATGCCTTCGGCCAGAACAGCCTGGCGCCGGGAGAAAGCACCACCCTGACGATCGATCTGGGCGGCTTTGCCGGCCGCGACACCCTTGAATTGCAAATACTGGCCGAAGCGCCGGGCCTGGAAACAGCGAGCCGGAACCTTTACGTCATCGTACTTTCATCCGACTTCTCCGCGCTGGAGCTGCTGGCTCCTGCCGACGGCGCTTCCGATATTGTCCTGTCCACCAGTTTCAGCTGGACGGACATCGAGAACGCCACTTCATACGATTTCGAGCTGGCTACCAATCCGGCTTTCGGACAGGCCACTATCGAAAGTGCTTCGGGCCTGGCTTCAGTTTCTTATACCCCAACTGTTTTATTTGAGGAGAACACCCTTTACTTCTGGCGGGTGCGGCCCGTGAACGAGTGTGGCCCGGGCGAATGGCTGCCGCCCTTTGGTTTCCACACCACCGCTGTCGATTGCGCCAACACCGGCGCCAACGACCTGCCCATCAATATTGCCAACAGCCCGAATACGAAAATATCCAAGATATTTATTCCCACCGACGGCCTCATCAGCGACCTCAACCTCACCAACGTGGAGGTAACCTTCCAGCCGGTCAACAGCCTGCGCATCTTTTTGGTCAGCCCTGCCGGCACCGAGGTGCGGCTTTGGAACCTGGACTGCCTGAACACCGGCCTGATCCGCGTAGGCTTCGATGACGAGGCCCCCACCGATATCATCTGCCCGCCGGATGACAACCTTCCTGTGCGGCCTGACCAGCCGCTGTCCGCATTCGATGGCGAAAACACCGCCGGCGAATGGCAGCTGAAAGTCGTGGTCGTGACCAGCGGTTTTGGCAGCGGCGGCACCATCAAGAGCTGGAACCTGGAATTCTGTGCGGCCGTCGCCAGCACGCCGCCTTCCCTGATCACCAACGAAACCTTGTTCGTGCCGCCGGGCCAGAGTAATACCATTACCAAGGATTTGCTGGAGGTGCAGGACGATGTAGCAACCCCCTCGCAGCTACGTTACACCATCGTCACGCCGCCGGCGCATGGCCAGCTTTACCGCTGGAGCCTCAGCGAACCCCTTGGCGCCGGCGCCCATTTCACCCAGGCAACCGTCAATACCTTCAACCTGGTGTACGTGCATGATGGCAGCGATACCCAAACCGACAGTTTCACCTTTGTAGCGGAAGACGGGGAAGGAGGCTGGCTGCCCACTCAGGTGTTCAATATTGAGATCGACGAGAACGCTACGGTTTCGGTGAAGGAAGCGGGTATTAGCAACGGCATATCCCTTGCGCCCAACCCCGGCCGGGAGGAGGTGCGCATCAGTTTCCGGCAGCCCCTGAGCGGCTCGGTTTCGGTGCACCTGCTCAACCTTCAGGGGCGGCAAGTGCTGCAGCGCCGCTTCACCGATGGCTCTGCCCAGCTGGAGCTTGATATTTCCCAGTTGCCTGCCGGCGCCTATTTCGTCCAGGTGCATACGGAGCAGGGGCTGTTTGTGGAAAAGCTGGTTGTGCAGCGGTAGGCAGGGCAGTACGCCAGTAGTATCGGTATGTCAGTAATCAGTGCGCCAGTAATTCAGTATGTCAGTAAAAGAATGCTGCAATCCTGGCGCACTGATTTCTGAGAAACTGAAAACTCGGAGATGATATCGGTCATTGACAGTTGCCGGAAATCCATATACTTTCGAAAAACAGTTTAGCCCCTTGTTTTTCCAAATGGATTCTCTATGGAAGCCCAACCCTGTCGGAGCGGAAGCCTTTCCGGGTGGTTTTTGATAATTCCATGCAGGGAGGAAGAGCCTTTGCATTCCCTTTCTATTTCCCACCTCGCGTCTATGAAATACATGCATGCGTGTATTTTCCATGGCATTAACTTCTTTCCCGGGAAAATGCCCTAGTTAGGGGGGTGGATTCAATTCCATCCGATCGTTTAATCTGCACCGTTGGCCTGCAAATGGCCTGAAGCCCCGGCCCCTCCGGAGGCGGGTGCGCCGCCGCGATCCGGCATTTCTCATCACTCCGAAGGAGTTCCCCTGGAAATTTTCCGGAGTGCCTACCTGAATCTAAGGTAGTTGGACACATTTATTGTAACTCATACTGCTTCGGAAATACGGCGTCAATAGCCTTGTTCCTGGGGCTAGGGTTATATTGTTGGATTGTAATATTGTTCTGCTATATGTGTCCAACTACTTAAAAATCAAAATAATGAAACAAAAAATATTTTTCGGCTTGCAGGCTGCAGCAGCCATAATGCTGGCAGCAGCCTGCGCCGGCATAACTACTCAGCCTCTGCATTACCCCATTTATCCATCAGGCACACAGGATGTGGAATACACGGTGAGCGTGGGCGCGTCCGGAGGCATCAAACGAATCCAGCTTTTTGAAACCGTGTCTTCCATCACTGCGGCCGGCGTTATTACTGCGGGTACTGAAGCGTTGGTGCAAACCTGGGATGTCAGCGGGTCGCCGGCCTCCCACACTGTCAGTTACACCAAAACGGGAGGCTATGGGTCGAATAAACTGGTGGCTTACCGGTTTTTGGTTACGGACCAAAGCAACAAAACGCGTTCCCACACGGTATCCTATGCCATCCGGCCCTACCCCGTGGCCAACCAGCCGGCGCCGGTATTTGCTCAGGGAGATGTGGATGATGTGTTTGACATCATCCTCATCCCGGACACGGACATTACTGACATGGATGATTTCCGCGACAACTGCCACAATATGATCAGAAACACCATTCACCGGGAGCCGAGCATGAACCTGCTCAATCATCAGTTCAATTTTTACATTAACCCGCTCACGGGTACTGCGACCGATTATGACAGGATATCGGTGGATGGGCATCACCTGTTGCCTGCCAACACAGTGGAAATGAGTTTTGCAGAGGTCCGGGTATTGATGCACCAGAACAACCTCCGGGATTATTCCTGGAATGGCATATATTCGACAGAAATGGATCGCCCGCAGACCTTTATACACGAGGGTGGGCATGGCATGTTTGGCCTGGCGGACGAATATTCCGCAGGCGCCCACTGGCAGGCTGCGGATTTGCCCAACAACTGGGCGAGCCTGGCAGCTGCCCAGGCCGATGCTCCCGGCAGAAACAAGACAGCCGCTGACGCCCGGCAGATCGGCACTTCAGGCTGGTACAAACTCTGCACCGACAACTGCCCGATGATCTCGGGCTCTGCGCTGCTCTTCGACTATGACACGCCCTGCGAGCAGCGGGTAATTTTCGAGATCATTCAAAACGCTATTGAATAAGCTAAAATGCGATAATCCAATGAAAAAAATATTCAGATCAACAAGCCTCATCCTTTTGCTGTCATTGAGCTATGTCGTTACTCAGGCTCAGGACAGGCAGCAGGTTCAGGATGTTTCCAGGGATAAATTTGAAAGCCGCGATAAAGCCGAAAGGAACACAGCTCCTTTTAATCCTTTGTTTTTCAAAAACAAACAGGCGCAACACATTGCGGTAAAATTTCAGGTATTGGAAGGCGGCCGGCTACGCCCCGTTTCTGCCCAGGTGCGTGCGGGCAAAATGCCGCACCGTTTTTCAGGCGGAAAAACAGTAGTGAGCTACCGGGATGAACAGGGTAAGGAACTGGGCAGGTTTTCCATGCATGACCCCACGATGGCCCGGTCATACGAGGGGAATGAAGGCAATATTCGCTATCTCCCCCCCGGCAGCACTTTTGAACTGGCATTGCCCTATTTGCGGAATATCTTCCGCCTGGAAATTTCCGGTTTAGGCCCACAGTTGTCCAGTCAGGGATTTGAGTTAGGAAATATCATTAAGGAAGCCCTCGAAAAGGAAAGGAAGGAATAGCGACAGAGGGCCCTGCCTTTGAGAAAAAAGAAGCGCCGCCTCCCGAAAGGGGGGCAGCGCTTTTTTTGGGTGTTCGGAGTATCTTACAGCCCTCCTCCGGAGGATGCCTTGCTGAGGATGCGGCCCGCTACGGCTTCGCCCTTGTAGTTGAAGAAGCGGACGTAGTAGATGCCGGCATCGAGCCACGAAATGTCATACAACCTTCCTTTTTCCATGCGGTGGTGGGCCACTTCCTGCCCGTTGGCCGTGAAGATGCGGAATTGCGAGGCTCCCCCCCGGATGACGGACTCTTCATCCACCTGAAAATAGTGGGCCGACGGGTTGGGAAAGAGTTTAAACTCCGCTGCCTTGGGCCTGGTTGTTTGAACCAGGGAATTTCCATGGTGGTTGTTGTAGCTGGAATAGGGCGTGGAGTTGTCTGCCTGGCAACCTCCGCCATAGCCGTGCTGCGCCCAGAGGGCCCAGGCAAAAAGCGTGAGAGCAAAAGAAAGTATAATTTTTTTCATAGGCGACATTTTTAAGTTTTATTAATTGATAAAATTACGATAAAACAATGGGTTTGTAAATGTTTTTGAAAAATAAAATTCCTTTGGCCTTTCTCTGAAACAAAAAGCTGCTGCCAGAGGGGGTGTTTTTAAACAAAAAGGTGAAAAAAAGCAAAAAAATGATGAAATTTGGTTTACAAAGTGGTGTCGAAAAATAAGTTGCGGCCTCTCCATGCGTTGTTAGAGGGGAGCACCGGCAAGGGAATCCGGCCCTGGGACGGGCCAAAAATCAACCTGCCCGGCCCGGGCGGCGAAACCGGAGCAATGCCGGGCAGGTAAAACACTATATTAACCATGAAGAAATTACTGCCATTCTCAACGCTGCTGGCGCTTGTTTTCACGGGCCTGACAGCACAGGACAATTCCTTTTTCACCATCCAGGTAGGTACTTTCATCGACGCCAAAGCAGAAGATTTCAAACCCTTGCAGGCTGTGGGGCTTGTGTACGCGCGCGATGTCGGCGGCAACCTGCGGGAGGTTTTTGTCGGCGGCTACGACAGCCGTGAAGCGGCAGAGAGAGGGGCCGCCGAAGTGCGGCAGAAAGGATACGCCAATGCCTTTATCCAGGAGCGGCGTGCTGCCGACGGGCGCGCTGCCGTCGTCATACAGATGGCCACGCGCAAGATGGACAGCAAGCTGGAGTGGGAAAAATTTATGGAAGCCGGGGAAATCTACGGCACACCCTCGGGCAACCTGATTAAGATCGCCGCAGGCCCTTACGCCAGTACGGATGCGGCTCAGAAAGACCTGCCCAGAGTGCGGAAACTGGGCTTCAAGGATGCTTTTGTAAAAACGGCCAACTCCGTACATTTGATCCCCCTAACCGAATTCGAGACCGGGGTCAAGAAGCCGCTTATCCCACTTGGGATTGGCCAGGCGGCCCCCAAAACCGCGAGCGGGCAGCCTTCCGCCTATGAGGTTCTCACACCGCGCACACCGGATGTTGCGGCCGCCGCGTCGCAGCCCTCTGTGCCATCTTCCTATGAATACTACGCAGGGGTTCCGGCAACGGCCTCAACCGCCAGCCAGGCGGCCCTTCCGGCTATCAACAGCAGGATCAAACGCAATTCGGTGATGGAACTTCAGAAAATATTGAAATCGGCCAACGCCTACACAGGGGGATTGGATGGCTATTACGGGAGCGGGACGGCAAGTGGTTACGAGGCTTTCATCCAACAAAACCGGACGATCCGCAAATACCAGCTTCTGGCTGAAAATATGCCTGCACCGGGGCAGGAGAAAGCAAACGCTGCGCTGCAGAGCGCTATCGACGCGCTGGCTTCCAACCCTTCGGCAGGTTCGCGCCTCGATGCATTCAATGAGCCGGTTGCCCGGGGATACCGGGCCTACGAGATATTTTCGGCCATGGGCGCGAGCCCTGACGTCAACCGGATGATGAACGCCGCCATCCGGGATGCATTTGCCAGCCAGGGCGCCTCGGGCCTGCCCTTTGACCCTTTCGCCACTTATGCCTATCAGGACATCGGGCAGCTGGTGCTCCACCTGTATTACATCCATTGCGCTTCCGGCACTAATGTATCGGCGCCCTGCTGGCTGGCCACCCGCCACCCGCAGGAAGCAGCGCGCGCCTATCAGGCCTGCGCTGGCCTGCCGGGCGCTGCTGCCAAACTCCAGGCCTGCAGCCAGTTTGAGAACTGGCCGGAGATCAAGGTGCTGGTGGCTATCGCCTCCGACCTCAATGCCGACCAGAGTTTCAACCAGCAGCGGCTGTCGCAGGCCGCTGCCGAACGGGCGCGCCTCTATGCCGCTCCCACCCCCCTCAACCAGGCAGAGGAAAAAGCCGTGGAAGGCTGGAGCCGCAACCTCATGGCCGGCCTGAATAGCTGGGCTACCCGCGACCCCCTCAACCAGCAGATCAATACGGCCTTCCAGGCCATGTTCTACCAGTCGCAGGCCCGCCTGGAGGACTTCTTTATGTCAAAGGGCTACGACGCCAATCAGGCCAGAGGGCTGTCTCTGGCCACCCTCCACACCCTCGTGGCTTACCACCTGCAGCGCTTTGTGTAGTGGTTGGCCGTTGACAGTTGATAGTTGATGGTTAAACAATCAACTATCAACTGTCAATTCTTCTCCTTATCTCAGCGCCTGGAAAGTCATATCGAACCTCGTTTCCACATCCGTGGGCGGCGAATAGGCGAATTTCATCACTACTTCGAGGCGGAATTTTTCGCGGATCAGGTCGCGGCGGGCGTTGCGCAGGCCGGGCAGCAGGTCGATGCGCTCGCCGGGGCGGTCGAATTGCAGGCGGTCGATGTAGAAGACCTCATCGGCGTCGATGCAGGGCTCGTCCGTGTCCGGACAGATGCGCACGGAGATGAAGTCCATGAAGCCGTAACCGAAGCCGTTGATGGAGTTCAGCCTGGCGGAGATCGGGCTGATGGCCGTGATCTGGGTGGTGTCCAGCTGGTTTTCGCCCAGGTAAAAACCGATGTTCGTGTTTACGCCCCTCAGTACGGCCGATACCGGCAGCACCGGGCTGGCCCCTGCCTGGATGGTAAACTGGAAGTTGGGGTAGAACATTTCGAAGAGCCGCTCCCGCTTGTCTTTGCGGCAGCTCAATGCCAGGAGCGCCAGCATGGATATCCAGAGGATGAATTTTTTCATATACGCTCAGAGTTTACATTTTTCAAACCAGGAATAATAACGAAAGAATCCTTGGAAATTTTTACGGCCTTTCAAATATTCGCCTATATTTAAGCGCTGAGTACAAAATTTTAGCCGAAAAATTCTCAATTTCCTAACAGGCACCACCATGGGCGAACAGAAAGTATCCCTCGTAAAGGACGAAGCGGCCATGCAGCACTTTGTCCGCAATCTCCTTCGGGATGTTCAGGCATTGGAGTACATGCTTGAAAATGAATGGTTTGAAAGCGACGTCGTCCGAATCGGCGCCGAACAGGAGATGTGCATCGTACATGGCAAGACCTTCAAGCCGGCCACTATTGCCATGGAGGCGCTGGCGCGGATGGAGGAATACCCCTGGGTGGAAACCGAACTGGCGAAGTTCAACCTGGAGACCAACCTGCTGCCCCGCATTTTCGAAGGAGATTGCCTGAGCCAGCTCGAGAAGGAGAACAGCGGAAAGCTGGAAAAGATCCGCGCCAAACTCAAGGAACTCAACGCCGACCTCATCCTCACCGGGATTTTGCCCACCCTGCGCAAGTACGACCTGGAGATGGACAACCTCACCCCCAAGCAGCGGTACTACGCCCTGATGGAAGCGCTGAACCGCCAGCTGATCGGTTCGGCTTATGAGCTTCGCCTCACGGGTATCGACGAACTGCTGGTCAAGCATGACTCGCCGCTGCTGGAAGCCTGCAACACCAGTTTCCAGGTGCACCTGCAGGTCGCGCCGGCCGATTTTGTCTGTATGTATAACATCGCCCAGGCCCTGGCCGCCCCGGTGATGGCCATTGCCGCCAATTCCCCGATCGTTTTCGGCAAGCGGCTCTGGCACGAAAGCCGCATCGCCCTCTTCCAGCAGTCGCTCGACGTGCGCACCACCCATGACCACATGCGCGAGCGCAGCCCGCGGGTGAGCTTCGGCAACAGCTGGCTCGACCATTCCATTATGGAAATATATAAGGAGGACATTGCCCGCTTCCGCGTACTGCTCAGCGCCGATGTGGAGGAAGACAGCCTGGGGCTGATCGCCGAAGGCAAGGCGCCCAAACTCCGGGCCCTGCAGGTGCACAACTCCACCGTGTATCGCTGGAACCGCCCTTGTTACGGCATCAGCGATTCGGGCAAACCCCACCTGCGCATCGAAAACCGGGTGCTGCCTTCCGGGCCGTCCGTGCTCGACGAAACGGCCAACGCCGCCTTCTGGCTGGGCGCCATGATCGGCATGCACGAAACGTGCAGGGACATCCGCAGCCAGTTGTCCTGGGAAGATGTGCGCGACAACTTCTCCAAGGCGGCCAAATTCGGCATCGATACGAATTTCAACTGGTTCAAAGACAAAAAGGTGACGCCCTGCGACCTCATCCTGGAGGAATTGCTCCCCCTTTCCCGCAAAGGCCTGGAAAGCCGGAACGTCAACAGTGCGGATATCGATCGCTACCTCGGCGTCATCGAAGAGCGGGCAAGAAAACACATGAACGGCGCCCGCTGGCAACTGCGCGCCTTCACCAAACTGATCAAGGAGGTGGAACGCGATGAGGCCGTCACCGTGCTCACCGCCAGCATCGTGGAGAATCAAAGCCAAAACAAACCTGTTCATACCTGGAAAATGCCCGACGCCAACGACCTCGCCGACTACCGCCCCGCCAAGCTGCTGGTGGACGAATTCATGATGACCGACCTCTTTACCGTCCAGCAGGACGACCTGCTGGAACTGGTGGCGGAGCTAATGGACTGGCGCAAAGTGCGCTATCTGCCGGTCGAAGATTCCAAAGGCCGCCTCTGCGGGCTGGTCACCTCCCGCCTGCTGCTGCGCCATTTTGCTCACCCCAACAAGATCGGCGGCGAAAAGCCCAGTTGCGTCAAGGACATCATGATCAAAAAGCCCATCACCATCGGCCCCAAAGCCACCATCGTACAAGCCATGCACACCATGCGGGACAACAAGATCGGCTGCCTGCCGGTCGTGCAAAATGGCGAACTGGCCGGCATCATCACCGAAATGGACTTCGTCCGCATCGCCGGCAGGCTGATCGAAAGGCTGGAGCGGGAACAGTAGGCAGTTTGTCAGTATGCAGTGGTGGAATGTTGGCCCGCCGCCACCATCGGGTGCTATTGCCTTGTGCGAAGGCGCCCGACGGCTTTGCCGGGTAAAAATGCTGACCTTCCGGCCTTCCGGCCTTCCGACCCATCTCTGCGAGCCGGGCAAGCTACCGATTTTCCATCTCAGTCTTTGTAGAACATCCACTTGCCCAGTTCCTTGAGCGTTATCTTTTTCCCGTACATCAGGATGCCCACCCGGTAGATGCGGCCTGACAGCCAGACGAAAAAAACGGAGGCGGCGGCCAGCACTGCGACGGAAGCCAGTATTTCCCACAGCGGCGGCGAGAATGCCAGCCGCGCGGGCATGACGATGGGAGAGAAGAGGGGGAAAATGGACGACCATACGGCCAGGCTGGAATTCGGCGCCTCGATGGTTACCATCATGATGTAGAAAGCGATGACGACCGGGATAGTGATGGGGATGGTCAGCGACTGCCCCTCGCCCAGGTCGTCGCCCATGGCGGAGCCCACGGCGGCGAAGAGAGAGGAATACAGGAAATAACCGCCCAGAAAATAAAAGACGAACAAGGGCAGGATCATCCACCAGTTGAGGCTGCGGAACTCTTCGAGCCCCAGGGCGATCAGGGCTTCTGTGTCTTCCGGGTTGAAATCGGCGGCGGCGGAACGCTGCGCCATTTCCATCTGCGTTTCGGAGTCGAAACCGAATGCCAGGGTGCTGACGAACACCACGATGGGGATCAGCACCGCCCAGATGGCCACCTGGGTGAGCCCTACCGCCCCCACACCGACGATTTTGCCCAGCATCAGCTGGAAGGGCCTGACCGAAGAGATCATCACCTCGACGATGCGGTTTGACTTTTCTTCCATCACGCTGCGCATGACCATCATACCGTAGATGAAGACCACGATGTACATGATGATGCCCATCAGCCCGCCGATGCCTGCAGCGATAGCGCCGGTGAGTTTACTGGCGTTCTGCCCCGCCTCATCGATGGGTTCGGGGTCCAGTTCCACCCGGGTGTCGAGGGCTTCGAGTTGCCGGGGGTCGAGCTGCAGGGCTTCGATCTTGTATTCCCTCAGGCGTTCGCTGACATGCTCGCGGATGAAGGATTCAATATCGAGGGTGGGTTGTTTGTCGGAATAATAGTAAACCGTGTAATTCCTGGCCAGCAGGTCATTCACCTGCGGCAGCACGAGAATGCCGTCGTAGTCAAAATCGGCGAAGTTTTCCCTCAGTACGCTCAGCTCCACATCCACGAACCTGAAGTAGAGGTTTTTCTCGTCCCTGATGCTGTGTTTCAGCACATCGCCCTCGTCGATGATGGCGATGCGCCGGGAATCGTCGCTCTCATACTGGAAGATGAGCCCGACCACGACGAAAAAGATGGCGAAGGCCATCGGCGTCAGCAGCGTGGCGATGATGAAGGAACGCCGCTTGACCCGCGTCAGGTATTCTCTCTTTATGATCAACCAGAGCTTATCCATTTTCTCCTTGTTTTATCGGGCAATTGTACGGCTTGTTCGGTGTACGGGTTTGCAGCCATCCGGCAGCCATTCAGCCATTTACCCCCTCCTTCACCTGCCTGATGAATATCTCGTTCAGTGTGGGCAGTATCTCATTAAAAGCGTGCACGAAGACCCCATGCTGGAGGAGAAACTGCAGCAGGCTGTTCGACTGTGCCTCTTCGCCCACCTGTATGGTGATATCGTGCCCGGTTTGTTCGACGATCCGGGCGCGTTCTTCCAGGCCGGGGGGCAGTTCTCCGCTGTATTGGATCCGGTACAGGTTTTTCTTGAAGCGGTTTTTGACATCCTTCACTTTCCCCTGCAGGACATTCCGGCCCTTATTGATCAGCACGATGTGTTCGCAGATTTCTTCCACCTGTTCCATGCGGTGTGTCGAAAAGATGATGCTGACGCCTTGTTCCTGCAGGTAGTGGATTTCCTGTTTGATCAGGTTGGTATTCACGGGGTCCAGCCCGGAGAAGGGTTCGTCCAGGATGAGCAGTTTGGGCTGGTGGACGACGGTGGCGATGAACTGCAGTTTCTGCTGCATCCCCTTTGACAGCTCTTCCACTTTTTTGTTCCACCAGTCCCGGATCTCGAATTTTTCCAGCCAGTAATCGATCTTTTCGCGGGCGGCTGCTGCGGAAAGCCCTTTCAGGCGGGCCAGGTAATAGAGGTGTTCCCCGACTTTCATTTTGCGGTACAGCCCCCTTTCTTCCGGCATATACCCGATATGTTCGGGGTGGGTTGTGCTGAGCCTCTCGCCGTCGAGGTAAACGGCGCCGCTGTCTGCCCGGGTGATCGTGGTGATGATGCGGATCAGTGAAGTTTTGCCGGCGCCGTTGGGGCCCAGCAAGCCGAAGATGCTGCCCCGGGGCACGTCGAAGCTTACCCCGTCAACGGCGACGTTCTTGTCGTAAGTTTTTACGATATTGTCGAGAGAAAGAATAGGGTGCGCCACGCGATGGTTCTTTGTGAACTTTTGCAGTGTTTCATTCGAGCGGGGAATATAAGTGCTAAAGTTTGGAAAATCCAATTTTTTAGGCCGGAAGCTTGAAGCCATGAGTAACTGGTACGCTATTGCCAACCCTATATCAGGCAGGGGGATCGTTCGCCGGGAGTGGGCGGCCCTGCAGCAGCGCATTGGCCGGCAGTTGCCGGTTGGGGCATTCGCGCTTACCGAATACCGCGGCCATGCCATTGAGCTGGCCCGGCAGGCTGTGGAAAAGGGATACCGGCACATCCTGGCCATCGGCGGCGACGGCACCAACCACGAAGTGGCCAACGGCATACTCCGCCAGCAGGTTGTAGCTTCGCAGGAAGTAACGCATGCCTTATTGCCCATAGGCACCGGCAACGACTGGATCCGAACCCACGGCATTCCCCGGGATATCGACAAGGCGCTGGCCATCATCCGGGCCGGCAACACCCGGTTGCAGGATGTGGGGCTTGCCCGCTACCACCGGGACGGGCAGCTGCAGGAGCGCTATTTCATTAATGTGGCCGGCATGGCCTACGACGGATACATCGGCAGGAAATCGGAGGAAAGCCGTTTCGGAAAGGGGGGAAAGCTGTTGTACCTGTATCTGGTATTCAAATGCCTGTTCGAGTACGAGTTGCAACCCGCCATTGCCTACGCGGACGGCCGCACGATAGAAGGCCTGTTTTACACGATCAACCTCGGCATTTGCCGCTATTCCGGCGGCGGCATGCAGTTGGCGCCGCATGCCAGGCCCGACAGCGGGCAGTTCGCCGTCACCTTGGCCGGCAAACTCAGTAAGCTGGGTGTGTTGCTCAGTACGTTTCGATTCTATAACGGCACTATCGGGCGGCACCCCAGGGTGGATACTTTCCACGCCCGGGAAGTGCGCGTTGTGGCTCCCGAGGGGGCGAAGCCCACCCTGCTGGAAGCCGACGGCGAATTTCTGGGCGAAACGCCGGTGGAATTCGTGCTGCTCGAAAAAGCGCTGCGTTTTATCGCTCCATGAAGATACCCTGAATGTGTTACTTTATTTTCCCCTGACGTCCAAAGAACACCGGCATCAGAAAGCTTCACGGCCCCCAGGCCGGCACTGTTTGTCAACCATTTGTTCAACCTCCAAAATCATTGCCTGAAATGAAACCCTTAGTTATGTTTTTCGCCTTCCTGTTTTTCGCCACCTCCGGCAAGCTGCACGCACAGGTGTTTGAACGCCTGAAGGAGATGAGCCTCGGCGTCAACAACGCCATTTCTCTGGAAATCACCATGGCCGATGAAAAACTCGTGGCGGAGGTGTGGAAGAACTATATGAAGGATTTTTACGATGCCAAAGTGAAATGGGACCGGAAAACGAAAGAGTACCTGGCTGAAGACGCCAGTATTGCCG
Source organism: Bacteroidota bacterium (assembly GCA_963169455.1). Lineage (GTDB taxonomy): Bacteria > Bacteroidota > Bacteroidia > Chitinophagales > Saprospiraceae > JACJYE01. Next base: position 212,333 of record CAUJDW010000103.1, read on the forward strand.
CCATCGGGCTGGGAAACACCGTTGATGTGTACGCAACAATGGAAGAAAAGGGCGATAACACCATTATTAACACCTGGTTCGGCCTGGGCGGCGGCGCATTCCTCTCCTCCCGGGAACACGCCGGCCGCTACGAGGAAGCCGAAAAACTGCTCCTTCGCTTCGCGCTTGAAGTAGCCCGCGAGAAAACCCGCCAGGAGCTGGAAGGGGAAAAAGGCGAGCTGCGCCAGCTCCAGAAGGAGCTCGAGCGCCTCAAAGCCGCCAATGACCGCTACCATAAGGAAATAGAGCGCGCCCAGGAAGCCATCAAAAAGGCGGAAGCAGATATTGTTCAGAACGCCAAGGACCAGGAAGCCATGCTCGGAAAGATCGCCGAACAGGAAAAAGCCATCCAGGCTGTGGAGAAACGGCTGAACGAACTGTAAGTAGCGCGCAACAGATTTTATTGTATTGTTATAATCCCTTGGACATTAAAGGGATAACGGGTTTTTTACCTGGGATGAACCAAACCCCAAAATGTATGCCGCTGCAAACGAGCAGCGGTTTTTTTTCATGCCCTGCTCCTCATTTCTTACTATACCCTGCGTAAAATGGCCGGCCTGATAAGCCGGCTTTTCCTTATCTTTACCTGGCCTGCGCAGAAAATTCGCAGGCGGGCATAAACGAGGGCTCAAACTTCCAGGACATGGCAGACCAGAAGGATACGGACAAGAAGGTGCAGGGCATGCGCGGCCGCAGCAGCACGAAGCGGGGAGAAGACCTGTCGAATTACGTCTTCGGCAAGGTGCAGCCACAGGCTATTCCGCTGGAAGAAGCGGTGCTCGGCGCCCTGATGCTGGACAAGGAGGCCTTGCCCATCGTGCTCGACATTCTGCGCCCCGAGAGTTTCTACCTCGACGCCCACCAGCTGATATACAAGGCGATGCTGCGCCTGTTCGAAAAATCGCAGCCCATCGACCTGCTTACCGTTACCGAAGCACTTAAAAAGTCGGGCGACCTGGAAGCCATCGGTGGGCCATATTACCTGGTGGAGCTGACCAACAAGGTGGCCTCAGCCGCCAATATCGAGTACCATGCCCGCATCATAGCCCAGAAATACGTTCAGCGCGAGCTGATCAGCGTCTCGACCAGGATCATCCGCGACGCCTACGAAGACACCACCGATGTGTTCAATTTGCTGGATGACGCCGAGCAGGGGCTCTTCGCCATTGCCCAGCAGAATATGAGCCGCGGCTTCGAAAGCATGTCCTCCCTGGCGGCCAAGGCGCAGAAACAACTCGAGGAGCTGCGCAAAAAGGAGGACGGCCTGACCGGCGTGCCCACCGGCTTCACAGAGCTCGACCGGCTGACCTCGGGCTTCCAGAGGTCGGACCTGATCATCGTGGCGGCCAGGCCGGGCATGGGAAAAACTGCGATGACCCTCTCCCTGGCCCGCAATGCTGCTTCCACTTTCGGCAAACCCGTCGCCCTGTTCTCCCTGGAAATGTCGGCCCTGCAGCTCGCACAGCGGATCATCTCCATGGAGGCGGAGATATCGGGCAGCAAGATGCGCAACGGGCAACTGGAAGACTACGAATGGGAACAACTGAACGCCGCCCTCGAGCGCATCAGCGAAGTGCCCATGTACATCGACGACACGCCGGGCATCAACATCTTCGAACTGCGCGCCAAAGCCCGCCGCATGAAGATGCAGCACGACATCCAGCTCATCATCATCGATTACCTGCAACTGATGAGCGGCGGCGGCGACAACCAGCGCGGCAACCGCGAACAGGAAGTGAGCGCCATCTCGCGCGCCCTCAAGGGGCTTGCCAAGGAACTGGATGTGCCCGTCATCGCCCTGTCGCAGCTCAGCCGGGCTGTGGAGGTGCGCGGAGGCAGCAAACGCCCGCAGTTGTCGGACCTTCGGGAATCCGGTTGCCTGACTGGTGATACATTGCTGCAAGACGCCCTCACCGGCAGGAAAGTGAGCATTAAAGAACTGGCGGAGCGCAGCACCCAGTCGCCCTTTGAAGTGGCTGCTTTGGATAATGAATACAAGTTGGGCGGCCACCTCCTGCTTAAGGCTTTCTATTCCGGGAGAAAGGAGGTTTTTGAGTTACAAACTCGTTCCGGGCGCCGCATAAAAGCCAGTGGAAACCATCCTTTTCTAAAATTAGAGGGCTGGACAGCGCTTGAAAAGTTGAGGGTGGGCGACCGCATCGCCATACCCAGGGAGATTGGAGTGAAAAAACCAGATAATCCACTGTCGGAGGATGAGCTGATCCTTCTGGCCCACCTCATTGGAGATGGGTGCATCCTTCCCAGGCAACCTTATCATTACACCAGCGCCGATCCGGAAAATATTGAGGTAGTCAATGAAAAGGCGGATCAACTGTTCGGTATCAAAGGTAAAATCATTCGCCAGGAAAATTGGTGGCATACCTATTTGAAGAGCCCTTACCAGATTACCCATGTAAGGCAGCACCCCATTACCCAATGGTATGATCAACTTGGGCTGCAGCGCGTCCGCTCCTATGCTAAACAAATACCTTCCGGGATATTCCGCTGTGATAACAGCCGGATCGCTCTTTTTCTCAGACACCTTTGGGCGACTGATGGAAATATCAGCTGGAAAATACTCAAAGGGCGGAAACCCGCGGGCGCCATTTATTATGCTTCCAGCAGCAAAATTTTAATTGAACAGGTTCAACATCTGCTTTGCCGCCTGGGCATCCAATCCACGGCCAGGCTTGTTGCGCAGGGTAAACACCGCGATAATTTTCAATTGCATATTCAGGGCCCCGGAAACCAACTCCAGTTCCTCAAACTCGTCGGCTGCCATGGCGAAAGAGGAGCCATAGTGCCGGAAATGGCGAAGGCATTACAGGACATTGAGGTGAATTTGAACACGGATGTTGTGCCCCGGGAAACCTGGCGCCATTTTATCGAACCAGCCATGAGGGCCAAAGGGCTCAGCTGGCGAGGGCTGTTCCGGCAAATGGGGCTTCAGTATTCTTCCAGCGTTCACAAAAATGGAATCTCCCGCAAGCGGTTGAGCCGAATCAATGGGATACTGAATGATGAACACCTGGCAAAACTGGCTGATTCAGATATTTTGTGGGACGAAATAGTAAGTATCACTCCCCTGGGAGAAGAGGACGTTTATGATGCAACAATCAAAGGTGTGCACAATTTTGTGGCAAATGACATTATCGTGCACAACTCTATTGAGCAAGACGCTGATATTGTTGCGTTTATATACAGGCCGGAATATTATGACATACTGGAGGACGAGGAGGGCCAGTCGCTCAAAGGCGTGGCCGAAGTAATTGTGGCCAAACACCGCCACGGCGCCCTGAAGACGGTCCGCCTGCGCTTCACCGAAGAATTCGCCCGCTTCTCCGATCTCGACGACCCCGACTTCGGCAACCTGCCGGGCGGCGCCTTCGAAAGCCCGCAGTCCAATATCATCACCCGGCCCTCGAAGATGAACGATGACGAGGATATCCCCTTCTGATACACAAGGCCAACACAAATCCATCATGCCCAAAAATAAAAAGAAACCCTCCCCCCCAACCCACGACTTCAGTCGTGGGTCCACCAACCGTGAGCCCACCAGCCGTGGGTCCACCAGCCGTGGGTCCACCAGCCGTAAGCCTACCAGGCGCAAGCCCACCAGTAAGTCAGTGCCTGCAAATACGTCAGAAAGCCAGGACGTCAGTAAGCCCACGCCTGACGGGCGTGGCTCTGCCCGCCCGCCGGAACGTCAGGGCGTCAGCAAGCCGGCGCGGCCTGGCGGCCGCGGGCATGCCAAACGCCGCTCGGCCAGTGCTGCCGGCCGTGGGCCCGCCAAACGCCGCTCGGCCTCTCATGAGCCCGCCAGCCGCAGGGAGCGGCCGGACGAAAGCCTGGAAGGCATGCGCCTCAACAAGTTCGTAGCCCACTGCGGGGTATGCGCCCGCCGGCAGGCTGCGGAGTATATCAAGGAAGGGCTCGTCACCGTCAATGGCGAAAAGGTGCTGGAACCCTATTACCAGGTGCAGAAAGGGGACGTCATTCGCTTTAAGGGTAAGGTAATCAAGCCCGAGGAGAAGAAGGTCTATATCCTCATGAACAAACCCAAGGATTATATCACCACCCTCAGTGACGAGCGCGGGCGCCATACGGTGATGGAGTTGTTGAAGGGCAAGGTGCGGGAGCGCATCTTCCCGGTCGGCCGCCTCGACCGGGCCACCACCGGCCTGCTGCTGCTGACCAACGATGGAGAACTTGCCAAAAAACTGTCCCATCCCAGCAGCAAAGCCAAGAAGGTTTACCATGTCGTACTGGACAAGCCCCTGGCCGCGGCCGACCTCGGCAGCATCCGGCAGGGCCTGGAGCTGGAAGACGGCCTGGCCCCCGTAAACTGGATCGACTATGACGGCAAGGGCAAGGACGAGCTGAGCCTGGAAATCATCATCGGCCGCAACCGCATCGTGCGCCGCATCTTCGAACACCTGGGCTACAAAGTCCTGCGCCTCGACCGCGTTTATTATGCCGGGCTGACCAAAAAGGATTTGCCCCGCGGGTTCTGGCGCCACCTCACCGAAAAGGAGGTGATCATGCTGAAACATTTTACCTGACCGGCGGCTCAAAACATCAACCATGCAATTTTCACCCGAACCCATCATTGGCGAACTTGCCCGCAACAGGGAGTGCTTTCGAAGCCTGCTGTCGGGATCAGCTGAAGAGCTGATCCGCTGGCGGCCTGAGCCGGGAAAGTGGTGCCTGCTGGAAATCGCCTGCCACCTTTTTGATGAAGAACGCGAAGACTTCCGCACCAGGCTGTCCAGTGTCCTTCGGTATCCTGAGGCCCCCTTCCCGCCGATTGACCCCGTGGGCTGGGTAAGCACCCGGGATTACATCAATCAGGATTTCGAAGAGAAGCTCGAGGCTTTCCTGAAGGAGCGCGCCCATTCTGTCGAATGGCTGGAATCCTTGTCGTCGCCCTCCTGGGGCAACACCTATCAGCACCCTGCCATCGGCCCCATGTCGGGCGCCATGATCCTGTCCAACTGGCTGGCTCACGACTTCCTGCACATCCGGCAGATCATCCGCCTGAAATACAGCTACCTGAAAGCACAATCCAGGCAAAACCTCAGCTATGCAGGCGAATGGCAACCCTAACCCACGACTTCAGTCGTGGGTACCCCCCGCCGTGGGTACCCCCCCCGTCGTGGGTACCCCCCGCCATGGGTATCCCCGTCGTGGGTACCCCCCGCCCTGGGTACCCCTCGTCGTTGCCGCCTAAAAAACTCAACCAACAACCACCTCATGTACAGCACCGAAGAACAACGCGCCCTGTTTGAGCTTTCCAAGTCGTACCTCGACCCGGAGAGCCCTCTGCGGCGGCAATCGCCGGCTCAGCAGCTGGCCGGCCTGCGCCGTATTCTGGTATATCATGAATACCGGTATTACATCCAGAACGACCCGGTGGTGAGCGATTACGAATACGACCAGTTGTACAAGCAACTGGAGGCGTTGGAAATGGCCCACCCGGGCCTGGTAACCCCCGACTCACCCACGCAGCGCGTATCTGCCGACCTCGTCAGCGATTTCCCTTCGGTAGAGCACCTTACGCCCATGCTCTCGCTGGCCAATTCGTACAATGACGAAGACCTCATAGAGTTTGACGCTCAGATCAAGCGCTACCTCAACCTGCCGGAAGATATGGACATCGAGTATTCGGTGGAGCCCAAGTTCGACGGCGGCAGCATAGCCCTCGTTTACGAAGGCGGCCAACTGGTGCGCGCCGCCACGCGCGGCAACGGGGTAATGGGCGAGGAAATGACCGGCAATGCGCGGGCGATCCGGTCTATACCGCTGAAGGCGGATTTCGCCCGCTTCGGCATCCACAAGGTGGAACTGCGGGGGGAAGTCATCATCCGGAAAGACATTTTCGAAAAGATCAATAAAAAAAGAGCGGATGAAGGCTTGCCTCTTTTCGCCAATGCCCGGAATACAGCCACCGGCGGGTTGCGTATGAAAGACCCCCAGGAGGTGGCCAAGCGGGGGCTTGAAGCCTTCATTTACACCCTCGGATATGCCGTTGATAAGGACGGCAATGACATCCTTTCCAGGTTTTCGACCCATAGCGAGAGCCTCGACATGCTTTCCCAACTGGGCTTTAAGGCGCCGGTAAAAGGGGAGGAGCGGGGCGTTTTCAAAAACATCCGGGATGCCGTCGGCTTCTGTCTCGCCTGGCAGGACAAGCGGGAGCAGTACCCTTACGAGATTGACGGTATGGTGGTGAAGGCCAACAGCCGCGAGCTGCAGGAACGCACCGGCTCGACGAGCCACCACCCCCGCTGGGCCATCGCTTTCAAATTCAAGGCCAAGCAGGCCACCAGCAGGTTGCTGCATGTCGAATATCAGGTGGGCAAGATCGGCTCCATTACTCCTGTGGCCAAGATAGAGCCGGTTCAACTGGCGGGCGTCACCATTTCATCGGTTTCCCTGCACAATGAAGACTTCATCAGGAGCAAGGGCCTGCGCATCGGCGATACGGTGCTGGTGGAACGGGCGGGCGATGTGATCCCCTACATCGTCAAAGCTATGGACGAGCTGCGCGACGGCTCCGAAAGGCCCATCGAATTCCCGAAATTCTGCCCCGTCAACGACACGGATGAGCCGGTGGAGCTGGTGCGGGTGGAGGGGGAGGCTGCCTGGCGCTGCCCCACCTGCGTATGCGGGGCGCAGAACCTGCAGCGCATCATCTTTCACGCCTCCAAAGACGCCATGGATATCGAAGGCCTGGGCAAGGCCATCGTCGAGCGTTTTTATGAACTGGGCTGGCTGCGCACCATCGCCGATGTGTACCGCCTGGATTACGACAAGATCGCCCAACTGGAAGGTTTCGGCGAAAAATCGGCCGCCAATCTGAAAGCTGCCATTGATAAGGCCAAGCAGAACCCCATCCACCGCTTGCTGCACAGCCTGAGTATTCACCACCTGGGCAAAAAAGTGTCCAGGCTGCTGGCCGCCGAGATACAGCATGTGCTCGAACTCAAAAACTGGGAGATGGAGGATTTTACCCACATCAGGGACATCGGGCCGGTGGTGGCCGAGAACGTCATCGATTTCTTCCGCAACGAGCACAACATACACCTCCTGGAGGAAATGGAAGCCCTGGGCGTCAACCTCCGGCAAACCGAAGACGACCGGCCCCGGGCAGCCTCAGCCGGCGCTCCCCTGGCCGGCAAGGCCATCCTTTTCACCGGCAGCCTGCAAACCATGAGCCGCAAGGAAGCCCAGGCCAGGGCCGAAGCCGCCGGCGCCAAAAACATCAGCGCCGTGAGCAGCAACCTGGACATCCTCGTCGTGGGGGAAAATGCAGGCTCCAAGTTGAAAAAAGCCCGCGAACTGGGCACAGTGGCCGTGATGACGGAGGAGGAGTTCCTGAAACTGCTGGGCTAGCGCTCACGGGCGGCAGCGCGCGCGGCATGCCCTTCCCGCCTCAGTTCCACCGCGGCTTCGAAATGATGACCATGAGGAGGAACAAAAGGTACAACAGCCCCGGCACGGCAAGTATAGCCAACAGCAATTTCGCCAGTACGAGTTTTTCCAGCCCCTTCAGCCACAGGCTGCCCAGCAGGATGGCGGCCAGCGCGGCCAGTATCATCGCCCACAACCCCGAGTTGAAGGAGGAAACGGAACCATCGCCCAGGCCGATGAAGAAAAAATAGAGCACCACCAATGCAATGCAGGCGTCAAAACTCCAGAGTATCCAGAAGAATGTCATAAACAGGGATTTAGGTTAAAGGCTGAAAGTTACCAGCAATTTCTCATATTCGGTGTACACGGATGGCCTTGCCGGGCCGGCAGGGCAGTTGCAGGTGGCCCGCCCCGATTTTGCCGGGTTTCAGCCACCCCTATTAATTCCCGGACAATTCCCTACTTTGCAATAAAAAATCACCCATGTTTCGATCCATAACCCTCTTCGCCCTTGCTGCCTTTTTTTCCGCAACAATTTTGCAGGCCCAACCGGCGATCTACATTGCCCGCGACTTTCAGCAGGCCATTCGGAATAACACCCGGGCCCTGGACGGGCGCCCCGGCAGCGCCTACTGGCAGAACCGGGCTCATTACGATCTGGACGTTACTGTAAAACCCGGGGAAAAGAAGGTGGAAGGCAAAGCCCGCATCACTTATTACAATAACAGCCCTGACGCCCTGCCGCGGCTCAACCTCAAGCTGATCCAGAACGTCCACCTGCCCCGGGCCGTGCGGGCCATGCAGGTTGGGGAAGACTACCTCACCGATGGCATACGCCTGTTCAATATCCGGGCCGATGGAGAACCCGTAGCCTGGGATAACACTGCCGTCCAGGCCTCCGACGACCCCACCAATGCCTGGCTCAGCCTTCCGAAAGCGCTGGAACCCGGCCGGTCGGTGCGCATCGAACTGGAATGGAGCTATACCCTGCAGGCATCGCGCCACGAACACCGCGAGGGCATGGTTGATTCCGTTTCTCTATACTGCGCCTACTGGTATCCCCGCCTGGCCGTTTACGACGACATCCGTGGCTGGGACGTCATTCCGCACAACGTGCAAACGGAATTTTACAGCGATTTCAACGATTACGACGTCACCATCCGCGTTCCTGAGGGTTTCATCGTATGGGCAACCGGCGAACTGGCCAATGCCGCAGAGGTGCTCCGGGAACCCTATCTCGGGCGGTTACAGCAGTCTTACCAATCGGACGAGATCATTAAGGTCGTAACCGCCGGCGACCTGAAGAAGGGCGGCATTACGGTGCGGCAGCCCCAGTTGGCCTGGCGCTACCGGGCCGGGGGCGTCACCGACTTCGCCTTCGGGCTTAGCAGCCATTTCCTCTGGGACGCCACCAGTGTGGTGGCAGATACCCTGAGCGGCCGGCGCGCCAGCGTGCAAACCGCCTATCAGCAAAAATCGCCGGGTTTCTCCGAGGTAGCCGATATTGCCCGCAACTGCATCCGTTACTTTTCCACCCGAATGCCGGCCATTCCCTACCCCTACCCGAAACTGACGGTATTCAACGGTTTCGGGCAGATGGAATACCCCATGATGGTCAATGACGTGGATATGTACAACCAGGATGACAACAGGGCCCTCACCGCCCACGAGATCGCCCACACCTACTTCCCTTTTCTGGTCGGCGTCAACGAATCGGCGTTCGCCTGGATGGACGAGGGCTGGGCCACGCTTCTGGAGTACTTTGCCTGTACCGAGCTCTACACCCTGAAAAACCCGGAACAATCCATTTACCCGGGCTATTACATGCGCCGCTACCTGGGCCCGAAAGGGCCGGAGACGGAAGTGCCCATTTTCACTCCATCCTTCCAGCAGTTGAACCCCGCCTATGGCCTGAACGCCTATGGCAAGCCTGCCAGCGCCTACCTCTCACTGATGCACCTGCTGGGCCGCGAGACATTCCTGGAATGCCTGCACGCCTACGTGGAGCGCTGGCGCGGCAAACACCCGCAACCCTATGACTTCTTTTTCACCTTCGGGGACGTCTCCGGACAGGACCTGGGTTGGTTCTGGCAGCGTTGGTTTATGGAATACAACACCATGGACCTGGCGCTGGAAGGCTATCAGTTTGAAAACGGCATCAGTTATGTGCGGGTGCGCAACGAAGGCGGCAAGCCCCTGCCTATCATTCTGAAAGCCATACTGGAGGACGGCAGCAGCCAAACTTTTACCTTCAGCCCCGGCTGGTGGGAAGGCAGCGATGTAGTGGAAGCCGGCTTCGCAACGCCCGGCCCGGCGCGCCGGGTAGAGCTGGTATGGAAGGATTTTGTCGATGTGGACAGCACGGACGACGTGCTGGAGGTGAAGCCGTAAGGAACCCCCGCGGGTTTTCCCAACCCCGCGGGTTTGAGAAAACCCGCGGGGTTTGAGAAAACCCGCGGGGGGTATTTTTCTCCTACTTCTTCAGCAGGTCGCGGATTTCGGTGAGCAATTGTTCGGCGGTGGGGCCCGGAGGCGGCGCGGGGGCGGCTTCTTCTTTTTTCTTCTGGCGGTCCTGCATCTTGTTGTAGGTGCGCACCAGCATGAAGATAGCGAAGGCAATGATGAGAAAATCGATCACCTTCTGGATGAAGGCGCCATACCTGAGCTGAACGGCCTCGGCTGCAACAGCGCCGGTTTCGTCGAGTTGAGCCTCTTTCAGCGTGATCGCCAGGGCGGAGAAATCGACTCCGCCGAGCAGCAGCCCGATGGGCGGCATGATCACGTCATTGGTGAAGGAAGTCACCACTGCGCCGAAAGCGCCGGCGATGATGACGGCAACGGCCAGTTCGAGCACATTGCCGCGCATGATAAAGTCTTTGAATTCTTTCAACATAGTCTGGCAAGGTTTTGGTTATCGCAATGTTATGATTCAGGTGAGGCTGTTGCAGCCTTGTTGGTTTTTTACTTTTTCAACCCTACATTCACCCGGCGCGCATTATTCTCATGCGTCTAATTTAACCATTATTTTCACATTTTTTATCCCATGCAGGGTGGTTGCTGCCGAATCAGTTCCTTTAACGCCACCGGCAGGGGCGCCCGGCAAGGAAAGAATAAGGTTAAGACTATGGAACAGCCGATCCACAGAAACCAATGCCCTAGCTGCGCCCATCTCATGTACGGGCGGTATTGCAGCCATTGCGGGGAAAAGCGCCTGGAGCCTCATGAACGGAGCCTGCGCTTCCTTGTTGGGGAATTTATCGGCGCCTTGTTTAATATCGACAACAGGTTTTTCAAATCCATCCGCCTGATGTTGCGCCGGCCGGGACAACTATCTCAGCATTACGTGAATGGAAGGCGGCGCCTGTATATGCGGCCCAGTTCTCTGTTCCTCATTCTGGCGGCCGTTTATTTTCTCTTTTCCCCTTTTGAATTATTTGTGGCGCCTCTGAAAACGCATACTCATTATTCCGGCTATCGGGGCTATGCCTCGAGGGAGGTGCAGGAAAAACTTTCAGAAGATAATATTAGCCTGGAAACGCTCACCCAGGCATTCAACAAGCAATCCGGGCAGGTAGCCAAGTGGCTGATCCTGCTGTTCCTGCCGGTGACGGGACTGATCCTGTCCATCTTGTTTTATCGGAGGGGCTGTTATCTGGCCGATCATTTTATGCTGGGGATCGAGCTGAACAGCTATAACCTGTTCATGCATTTTATGCTGTTTCCCTTGTTTTTGGTTGTAGCCGTCCTTTTGGCGCGCGCCCTGTTGTCCGTTGAATTCCAAATCACCGATGCTTTTCTGGTTCCTGCCATCGGGCTCTCTTTTGCCACCTTTTCCACCCTCGCGTTTCACCGGTTTTACGGGCAAAAATGGTGGGTGAGCTTTTTGAAAGCGATCCTGTTTCTGTTGCTGATCGCCCAGTTCGCTTTCGTCTTCTACCGGTTCATCCTGTTTTGGATTACCCTGCAGTTGATATGAACCGTTTTGCCGGAAAAGCAAAAGGGCCTCCGCGGGCAAAACCCGCAAGGCCCTTCTGCATATTAGCATCAGTTGTCAGGCCGCGTTGCCTACTGATCAAGCTGCCAGTTCCTGGCGGATCTTGTTCAGGGCGGAGCCTGCGCGCACCCAGTCGATCTGCTGCTGGTTGTAGGTATGCTGCACCTCGAACGTTTCGGAAGAGCCGTCGGCATGGTGCAGGACGACGCTGAGGTTCTTGCCCGGCGCCATGGTGTCGAAGCCCAGCAGATCGATCTTATCATCCTGGCGGACTTTTTCGTAGTCGGCCGGGTTGACGAAGGTGAGGGCCAGCATGCCCTGCTTTTTCAGGTTCGTTTCGTGGATGCGGGCGAAGGACTTCACGATGACCGCCTTGACCCCCAGGAAGCGCGGCTGCATGGCTGCGTGCTCGCGGGAGGAGCCTTCGCCGTAGTTTTCTTCGCCGAAGACCACCGTGCCGATGCCTGCATCGCGGTAGGTGCGGCCCGAGTCGGGCACGGCCATGAATTCCGCTTCCTTGCCGTTGGCGTAGTTGGCCACCTTGTTCATTTCGCCGTTGAAGAAGTTGATGGCGCTGATGAAGGTGTTGTTCGATATATTTTCCAGGTGCCCGCGGTAAGTCAGCCAGGGGCCGGCCATAGAGATGTGGTCGGTGGTGCATTTGCCTTTGGCCTTGAGCAGCAGGCGCATGCCTTTGAGCTGATCCTGCGTGATGGCCCTGAAGGGCTCCAGCAGTTGCAGGCGGTCCGATTTGGGGTCCACTTTTACCACCACTTTGCTTCCGTCCTCTGCCGGGGGAATATAGCCGGCATCTTCGACGGCGAAGCCTTTCGACGGCAGTTCCACGCCGCTGGGCGGGTCGAGTTTGACCTGTTCACCCTTCTCATTGGCCAGGGTATCCGTCAGCGGGTTGAAGGTCAGGTCGCCGGCGATGGCCATGGCGGTGACGATCTCCGGAGAGGCCACGAAGGAGCGCGTCTGCGGGTTGCCGTCGTTGCGCTTGGAGAAGTTGCGGTTGAAGGAGGTGATGATGGAGTTGGCCCGGTTGGGGTCGTCGGTATGGCGCGCCCATTGCCCGATGCAGGGGCCGCAGGCATTGGCGAGCACCACGCCGCCCATATCTTCGAAAGCCTTCAGCTGGCCGTCGCGTTCGACGGTGTAGCGGATCTGCTCGGAGCCCGGTGTGATGGTGAACTCCGATTTGGCTTTGAGGTTCTTCGCTACGGCCTGGCGCGCCAGGGAGGCGGCGCGGTCGAGGTCTTCGTAGGAAGAGTTGGTGCACGAACCGATCAGCCCGACTTCCAGCTTCTGCGGGTAGCCGTTTTCCCTGACTGCCTGGGCGAATTTGGATATCGGCCAGGCCAGGTCGGGCGTATAGGGGCCGTTGATGTGCGGCTCCAGCGTGCTCAGGTCAATTTCGATGACCTGGTCGAAATAGTTTTCGGGGCTGGCGTAGCACTCGGCGTCGCCGGTGAGGTGTTGCCGGACGCCGTCGGCCAGGGCGGCGATCTCGGCCCGGCCGGTGGCGCGCAGGTAGCGGCTCATGGCTTCATCGTAGCCGAAAGTGGAGGTGGTGGCGCCGATTTCCGCGCCCATGTTACAGATGGTGCCCTTGCCCGTGCAGGAGAGGGACTGTGCGCCTTCGCCGAAATACTCCACGATGGCGCCCGTGCCGCCTTTCACGGTGAGGATGCCCGCCACTTTGAGGATGACGTCCTTGGAGGAAGTCCAGCCGCCCATTTCGCCGGTGAGTTTGACGCCGATAAGCTTCGGCATCTTCAGTTCCCAGGGCATGCCAGCCATGACGTCGACCGCATCGGCGCCGCCGACGCCGATGGCGACCATGCCCAGCCCGCCCGCGTTGGGGGTGTGGGAGTCGGTGCCGATCATCATGCCGCCGGGGAAGGCGTAGTTTTCCAGTACGATCTGGTGGATGATGCCCGCGCCGGGCTTCCAGAACCCGATGCCATATTTGTTGGAAATGGATGCCAGGAAATCATAGACTTCGCTGTTGACCTCGTTGGCCGTGGCGAGGTCTTTGGCGGCGCCGTTTTCGGCCAGGATGAGGTGGTCGCAGTGCACCGTGGAGGGAACCGCCACTTTGTCGCGGCCGGCAGTCATGAACTGCAGCAGGGCCATCTGCGCCGTCGCATCCTGCATGGCCACCCGGTCGGGGGCAAAAAAGACGTAGTCTTTGCCGCGCTTGAAGTTCTGAAGTGGAGATTCGGGATGGAGGTGTGCGTAGAGAATCTTTTCCGTGAGCGTGAGCGGCCGGCCAAGCAGTTTTCTGGCTTCGTCCACCCGTTGAGGCAAGGCCGCATAAAAGGCCTTGATCATATCGAGATCGAATGGCATAGCTTAACTTTTTTAAATATTTAATTTAGATGATCAGGTGTCTGTGGGGGCTTTGGCGCCTTTGCGCCAAAGCCTGTTGAAATCGGCTTTTTAAAGGTCAACAAAGGTACGATTTTTAGCCTATTTTTGTAAAAACCTCCACTTATATAGATAGCCTGAAACGGGCTTTTGTTTGAAGAAAGGGGCATTTCCTGCCAGCTTTCTGCCGAAGTGGAGGGCGTGGCTCAGAAGAATGTCAAAAACCAAGGGATATGTACCCATACAGAGTGGAATACATCTACGCTTCCCCCGAGAAGAAGAAGTGGTATCAGAGCAAGAACCCGGTAGATGCCTGGACGCTGGCCAAAGAACTGGAAGCCTTGCTGCTGGAACTGCATGAGGAAGGCTACGAACTCGTAAACGTCACACCGATCCTGACGCACGAGATCGTGCATGGCGCATATCCGGGGACGCGCACGGACGGCCTGATGGCCATTTTCAGGCAACTGGAAAAAACGGAATAAAAATGTCGGCATTCCGAAAAATCGTCGTCAAAGTAGGGACCAATGTGCTGGCCCGGGAGGATGGCCTGCTCGACATCACCAGCATCAGCCACCTGGTTGACCAGATCGCGGCCCTCAAGGCGCAGGGGGTGGAACTCATTCTGGTTTCCTCCGGGGCGGTGGGCGCCGGGCGCAGCCTTTTCCAGGCGCCGGAAGGCATCAGCGGGGTGGTGCGCCGGCAGGTGCTGTCGGCTATCGGGCAGGTGCGGCTGATGGAGATATACCGGCAGCTCTTCGCCAACCACGGGCTGTTCTGCGCCCAGGTGCTGGCCACCAGGGCCGACTTTCAGGGAAAAACCCATTATGCCAATATGAAGAACTGCTTCCAGGCCCTGCTGCGCGATAAGGTGGTGCCCGTGGTGAACGAAAACGACGTGGTGTCGGTCAGCGAGCTGATGTTTACCGACAACGATGAGCTGGCGGGGCTGGTGGCGGCCATGACCAACGCCCAGGCCCTCATCATCCTCAGCAGCGTCGATGGGGTGCTGAGCGGCCCGCCGGGGGAGCCCGGCAGCGAGGTGATTCCCGAGATCGACCCTGCCGACAAGCAGTGGCTGAAGCTCATCCTGCCGTCTAAATCCTCTTTCGGCAGGGGGGGCATGCACACCAAGTTCCGCATTGCCCAGAAGGCCGCCAAAGCCGGCATCACCACCTATATCGCCAACGGCCGGCGCCCCGGCATTCTAGCCGATATCCTGAAAGGGCAGTTCACCGGCACCCGTTTCCCGGCCATCGGCCGGCTGTCCAACCTCAAAAAGCGCCTGGCCTACGGCGAAGCAGAGAGCAAAGCCGCCGTGTTTATCAACCGCGGCGCCGAAGAAGCCCTCTGCTCCCCCGATAAGGTGTCCAGCCTGCTGCCCGTGGGCATCACCCGCATCGAAGGCGACTTCCAGAAAGGCGACCTGGTGCGCATCCTCAACGAATCCGGGGAAATGATCGGCCTGGGCCTGTCGCAGTACGGCTCGGACACGGCCCGGCAGTACCTGGGGCAGCAGGGGAGAAGGGCACTGGTGCATTATGATTATTTGTATATTGGGTAAGCCCGTAGCGCGAAGCGGAAGCTTCGCGATAATACTCCCTGCACTCATAGCGCATAATCCTTTCGCATCTCCTCCACCCTGGCAATGACCTCCTCCACCGTCTCCCGTATCTCCGGCGGCATGCGGAGGTACTCGGCGGGATAGCGGCCCTGCATGTAGTACATCAGGGCGTACCAAAGGGGTTTGAAGCGGTCTTTGAGTTGGAATTCCTGGCCTTTTTCGCTGGTGAAGTAGTCGTAGAGGAAATCGTATTCTTCCTTTGCCAGGATCAGTATCATAAAAGCAATAGCGGAATCAGTAATTTCCATAGGCATCCTTTCTCCCAGGAGTTTGCTCATTTTAAACAGATCAGCTTCCGGGCGTTGCCTGGTTTGGTAAGGATGGTTTGTCTCTTTCAGAACGGATTCATTTTCATCAGGAGAAAAACTTTCTTCGGGAACGGCATATTGATTGCCTGGCGGCCTGGATTCGCTCTTCTGAATGAAGCCCTCCTTTTGAAACCATTTTTCCTGAAATTGCGTGAGCCAAAGCACCTTTTCTTTATTGCCTTTCCGGGGATGATACATCAGATACCAAATATTGAAGAACCGGTCACGTAGTTGGTAAAGGTGGTTTTTACTTCCCGAAGGAACCACGTTGACAATTTTCCGTTGTTTAAGTTGCTGCAATTCAGCCGCCACCAATTTACTCTCCAACCTTGTTTTCCGGGCAATCTCCCCCGCCGAAATCGCATCCCAGTTGTGGGCAATGGCGTTGATGATCTCCTGCTGCTGCGGCCGCAGGTCGTCCATGCGGTGTTTGTACAGGGGCGTAACCCGGTCCAGAATATTTTCCAGGTCGGTGAAGGCATTGCCGTCCCTGTCATCCACGAAAATCTCGAATAAAAGCACCATGGTGCGGGGAATACCGCCCGTGAGCCGCCGCAAAGTCTCAATGCGCTGGGGTTGTTTTTCGAGAATCTCTTTGACCGGGTTAACGGGGAAGTTTTCCCCCAATTGAAGCAGCAAAGCCTCCGTTTCTTCACGGGTGAGCCCTTCAAGCCGTTCGATCTTGAACAACTCGTACAAGGGGTCGTCGTACTTAAAGAAAGACTCCACCGCCACAGCGCTGCCGGCGATGATGCGAATATCCGGACATGTCGTGAGCACTTCCCGCAGGCGCTGCCGCTCCTGTTTGTTGAAGCGCTTGAACATATCCCCGAAGTTGTCGATGAAGAGCAGCAGCTTTTTTTTCTGCTGGTGAAGGGCCAGCAGCAAAAGGGCAAACGCCGCCTGCTCGTATTTGGCCGGATCCGGTTGCAGGTTGTAGGCCTTGTCCATTTGATCGTACAAACCCTCAAAGGAATGGTCTTTCTGCTCCAGGTATTCGGCTAAGGTTTCCCAAAACTTAAACAAGCGTGTGATGCCGTATTCTTCCTCGTTGAATACGATGGGTAACAGCCACTCCTTCAGCACCTCGTCATTTTCCACTTCGTAGGCCAGGCGCAACAACAAAGTCGTCTTGCCCATGCCCCGCAGGCCGACAACCAGGATCGGTTGTTCCGGGTGCTCCATGTTTGCCGATTGGATGTCGGCGAAAAGCTTTTCAAATTTTTTGATGCGCACCACAAAGGAGCGGATAAGTTGTTCCTTGGCCAGGAGGCCGGGGTTGTAAATACTGGCGCCGGTACGCATGGGAGGGTTGCCTCCTATTGTGGATTTTTCTTGTCCCACCATTTTTGCAATAGGTATGAATTGAAACGATAAATTTTTCCTGCTGTATCGAAATGGATGTATCCATCATATTCCAGAGATTCCAGGATGGCCTCCAGGGCGTCATTGACACCATGTTTATCCGCCAGTTCCCGGACGGCTGCAGCGCTCATCGTACTTTCGGCCGCCAATTGGTTCAGAAAGCTCAGGGCAAAGGAATAGCTGGCCCCCTGAAAAATATTTTTCAGGCGGACGAAATAATGCTTGAAGTAAATATCATTGCGCACATTCAGCAACTGGGTGATAGCCTGGCCAACCGCGGATTCATCCAATTCCTGTCCGCTCATGTCGAATACATCTATCAGTTCCTGGACAGCTAACTGAATATGGAAGGGGATTAGCCAATTGATCTTTTCCTGTAAATAGTCAAGGGCTTCGGGCTTGTACGGAACCTTATAGGATTCGAGTAGCAGTTTGGAAAATTTGGTTGCCTCATCCGAGGTTAAAGGAGGAATGTCGATGACATTGAGGTCATTGATCACACTGGTGGAGGCCAGTTTTTTAACTACGGAAGGCAAGCCGATGGAGCCGGTGTAGACAAAGCGGATAGCCGGATTGGCGTTCTGGCGCTGTTCCCGCGCCAGCCGCAGAAATCGAATGGCTTCCTCCGGCCCATGGGCAATCCGGATATTTTCCACCGTTTGCGGAAACTCGTCGATCATTAAAACCAGCATCACGGCTTCCTTTTCGTATTCGGCGATCAGTTTCTCAAAAGAAGCCTGGAAGGTTTCCGGTTTTTTTGCGCCAAAGTCCACTTCCACCCAGGGAAATTTCAGGCTTTCAATCCGCCCGATCACTCCTTTAATAAGGTTGGCAATGCTTTCCTTTTTCCGGGCCAATGCCCCGATTGCCGGGCTTTTAAGTATTTCTTCCAGTAATTTCTGATAAAACTCTTCGGAGCTATGCGCCGATTCGGTAATCACATAAACAAACTGAAAGCCATTGCGGGGATGGTCCTCCAGGAAACGCATGATCGAGGTTTTCCCTACCCGGCGCGGCGCGGCCAGAAATATGTGAGAACCGGCATCCAGGCGCCGGTAAATGCGGTTGATGATAGCATCCCTTGGGAAAAAATCCGCCCCTCTGGGAGTCTGGCCAACGATGTTTTTTATTTTGGCAATAAATTTATTGTCAGTTCAAAAATAGTTGGCAATAAATTTATTGTCAAGTTTGGCGATGAATAATTTTTCTTTTCTAATGATAGGCCTACCTGCTGATGGCCCATTTTTCAAAATACCACGCCCGCCAACAACCTCCCTCAGGGCCATTGGCGGGCGCAGTATTTATAGTATCAACAGTATCTGAAGCATCAGCTTCCCCTATTTGCTCACCACCATCTTCCCCCTGTAAACGCCTCCTTCCTGCGCCAGTATCTGGTAGAAATAAGTTCCCGGCTTCAATTGTCTGGCGGAAAGCCGGAAGTTAGTTCCCCGAAACGCCTGCTCCAGCACAAGACGGCCATCTATGGCAAAAAGGTAAAATACGCCGGCCTGTTCTTTCGGGAACTCCAGGACAGCCGCGTCGGTGAATGGGTTGGGGTAAACCTTCAGGCCTGCCAGCAGGCCGGGCTCCCGCGACTCGTTCACCGTCACCACCATTTCCCCGATGGTGTGGAAGACGGTATTGGTGATCACCGGTTCGTTGAAGTCAAAATAGATAGCGGCCGAGTTTTCGATGCGCGTTCCGTGCGGGTTGTCAGGGCGTTGATCGACGGTGAACTGCACGAAGCCGTTGGAAGCTTCCTGGTTGGCGCTGCTGTCGGGCAACAGGATGTTGTCGAAGCGGAACTCCAGGGTGTTGCCCTCCAGGATGCGGAAGGTGTAATCGTGGCTGCTGGCGCCGGGGCGCACGCTGGCGGCGTTCAGCCAGGGCGAGAGCGTATCGAGCAGGACGACATTGAAAGCGGTATCGGTGCCCGTGTTCTGAAAGCGGATCTTGTATTCGATGGGGGTATTTTCCCGCAGCAGGTGATCGTCGCCCACGCCGCGGGGCAGGGCCTGTTTGTCGTTGGGGTCGTAGGCGCCGATGTTTTCCTGGCAGTCGATGGCGATGAAGGGCCCGGCTTCCAGGGGGCTGAACAGGGTGACCATGCCCTGGCTGGCGCCGCCCTGGGCGTTCTCTCCGCAACCTTCGACGGCGGCGGCCGTTACGCTCAGCCAGGGGTAGCCGGCCACCTGCTCGGCTTCCAGGCGGTAGGTGGCGCCGTTGGCGGGGGCGGTGACCTGCAGAGACTGCCCGCTGCCCAGGCTGAAGGGCGCCATCATGTACATGATGACATCTTCCACCACCACGTATTGCCGGGCTTCCGGCATGGCTTCGGCGCCGGTGTTGGTGATGGTAAACACCACCTGCTGGTTCTCTTCGTCGCATGCGCCGCTAACTTCGATGGAGGGGCCGGTGTAGCTCCCGCCGCAGGGCTGATCGGGGTAGATGTGGGCCTCCGAGCAGTGTGTCTGCCCAAGTTCCGCATCGCAGCTCACCTGGAAGTGGATGGTGAACTGGCCGCACTCGGCGGGGCCTACCTCGCCCAACTGGAAGGTATAGGTGTTGCCGTTGACGGCGCTGAAGGGAATGCTGCTGGCAGTGTAGGACAGGAAATCGTCGAGCGCCACTTCCACATAGGCATCGGGCGCCGGTTCTGCGCCGTAGTTGCAGTAATACACCCGGTAATAACCCGAGAAGCAGCGGCGGATGAAGGGTGCGGTGAGGTCCACTTTCATAGCGTAACAGCCCGCTTCCAGCTGCACGGGAAAATCCAGCGCCAGGTTGGCCCCGATCAGATCGGCGGCGGGATAGAGGTAGCTGAGGGGGCAGCTCTGTCCGGTGCTCAGGGGCGTCAGCACGGCGATCTCCACCTCATCGGCCTGCTGGAGGGCTTCGGTGGGGATATACAGGGTGTATGCCCCATCCGGGCCGGTAGTGGCGGAATAGGTTGCCGGCAAGTTGCCTGCAGGGTTGTTGAATGTGAGCCGGGCCTCTACGGCCCAGCCGGCAAGGCCTGCTTCTCCGCCGGTGGCGGAGCAGCTCGTGTCCTCGTCGTTGAACACCTGCCCGGACACCGGTTCGGAATCCCAGGCGGAGTTGACCGTGACAAGCGACCAGCAGGTATTCCAGTTGCCGGAGGTATCGCTTACCCAGAGTGCGGCGATATAAACGCCGGCCTGGGTGAATTCTATGGATTCCGTGTCGGGAGGCTCCTGTCCCTGCAGGCTGTCCGGGGGGCCTATCTGCAGGTCCAGGTCCAGGCCGCTGCATTGGTCGAAGCTGCCGGCATTGATGTCGGCGGCCCACAAGGTGAAAGAAGAGGTTTGAGGGTCGAGGGTGACAACCAGGCCATCCACGCAGACAGCGACAGGGGGTATGCTGTCGTTGGCGCAGTCCTGAGCAGAGAGCCAGCCGGGGAAGGCTGGCAAAGCCATTATAAACAGGGCAAAAAACCTTCGCTTTTTCATGGGTTATTTAGTTTAAAAGCCTTGGAATGGTACAAAGATGCAGGGCTGTTCCTGCCCGGGCAAAAACAAAATTCATAAATTGTAGCGAAAAAATGGGTTAAAAAAAGCTTTATGCTTTTGTAAATCAATTTTTTATGTCATTATTAATTTTCAAAAAACTGCATGAAAGACAGCAAATTGTGGCAACTGGCCGAAAAACTGCCCCAGGCTTTCCTGCGTGAAGCCACCCATTGGGTGCATTCTCCTTTTTTCAACCGCCAGGAACATTTGTGCCTTTTGTGGGGCTATATCAGGGAAACCTGCCAGCGCGCCAACCCGAAGCCGGCTTTTGAGGAAGCCTTTGAAAAAGCTTACCCCGGCGAGCCTTACGACGCGCAGAAACTCCGCCTGGGCATGAGCGCCCTGTACCGCCTGTTGCTGCAATTTCTGGCCTACAAGGAAGTGGAAGGTGAGCAGCCGTTGCAGTTGCTGCATCAGGCGCAGGCGCTGCGCCGGCTGGGGCTGGAACAACAGGCGCAGCAGCAGCTGCTGAAGGCGCGCCGGGCCAACCAGGAAAGCCCCTTCCGCAATGTGGAGCACTTCCGCCTGCAGCATGAGATACTGGAGGAAACCTACCATTATTCCCTGCGCGACCGCCCCGACAGCCCTGCTTACCTTCAGGAGCTGACCGACAGCGGAGACATTGCCCTGCTGGCCGCCAAGCTGCGGCAGGCCTGCCTCAACCTGGCGCATCAGGCGGTCTATCCCGCTGCCTATCAGCCCGGCTTTATCGATGAGGCGATATCCTATATCGAAGCGAAGGGCCTGCTTGCCCAGCCCTGCATCGAATTGTACTACCAGTATTATTACACCTTGAAAAAACCGGAAGAGGAGCAGTATTTCCGGAAATTCCGGGATCTGCTGATCCGCGAGGGCCAGGCTTTCCCCTCCCGCGAGGCCAATACGCTGTATGTGCTGGCCATCAATTACTGCGTGCGCAAGGTCAACGAGGGCCGTGAAGAATACTTTGCCGAGGTGATGAAGCTTTACCAGGAAGGCCTGAAGTCCGGGCACCTGCTGGAGAACGGGCAGTTGTCGCGTTTCACCTACCACAACATCGTGGCCACCGGGCTGCGCACCGGCGCGTTCGACTGGGTGGAAAACTTTATCCACGAATACCGCGGCAAGCTGGAACGCCCCTACCGCGAAAGCTCCTTCAGCTTCTGCCTGGCCCGCCTGGAATACGCCCGGCAACGATATCGGGAAGCCCTGCCGCTCCTGCAGAAGGCCAACTACCGCGACCCCCTGCTCAACCTGGCCGCCAAAACGCTGCTCATCAAAATTTACTACGAAACGGAAGAGTACAGCCTGCTTCAGGCGCATCTCGAAGCTATGCGCAACTACATCCGCCGCAAAAAGGTGATCGGCTACCACCGCACCAACTACCTGAATATCACCTTCTATGCCCGTAAACTGATGGCCCTGGCGCCTTTCGACAAAGCCGGCGCCCGTAAATTGGCCGAAGCCATACGCCAGGAGGAGGAGCTGACGGAGAAAGCCTGGTTCCTGGGACAGTTACCGGGGGCAAACCAATGAGGTTTTCGAAAACCTCATTGGTTTTGATGCGCTCACCCCATAAACCTCCCCACCAGCCCGTGAAAATGGTGCACACATTTTTCCATGGAGGGTGAGAACCGCCCTTGTTTGTAAAAGCGCGAACGGATGCCCAACTGCACACTCTCCACCACCGCCTCATCCTCCAGTTCGGTCTGGCCGATCTGGTTGGCGCTGCGTTGCCCTGCCTGCCCGCGAAAGGCGTAGGTGCGGAAGCGCACCCGCGTTTGTTCCGGCCCCTGCGGCTCCACTACGTTCAGGGACAGGCCCCAGGGGTAGAAATTGAACATCAGGTTGGGGAAAAGCCAGAAGTAATAGGCATAAACCCGCCGGCCGTGGTCTGCGTAACCCGGCGGGATTTCGAAGCAAGGTTCCCCTTCTTTGGCGATGCCCACCTGCAGGTTGCAGTAGGGAAAAAGCTCGTAGTCGTAGTTGCCGAAATCCAGCGCGGCGTTCAGCCCGGGGTGGACGAAGGGCACGTGGAAGCCTTCCAGGTAGTTGTCGCAGTACAGCGCCCAGTGGGCTTTGACCGGGTAATCCACGCTGCCTTCTTCCGCGAATTCCAGCTTATCCAGCGGCATCCAGGCGATGCGCTCGCGTATGGGGCGGGTAATTTCCTCGAAACCGGCGAATGGCTCCAGCGCGGCGAAATACAGGCCCAGCCATTCCTCCAAAGGGATTTGGGCCAGGTTGTCGGCAGCAGAGGGAAAGCCCTCGGCGCCCTGGAATTCGGGCATCCGTTTAAAGGCGCCGTCCAGGCCGAAGCAGCGGCCGTGGTAGCCGCAGGTGAGCTGCCGCATTTTGCCGGGCTTCTCAACAATAACCTTGGCCCGGTGGGTGCATACGTTGGACAGGCATCGCGCCCGCCCTTCCGCATCGCGCGTAAGCACCAGGGGTTCGTCCAGCACGCCGGGCAGCAGGGTGAAAGGGTAAACACTGCCGTTCTCGGGCAGCACCGCCGATTCGGCAACCCAGTGCCAGCTGCGGGCGAAGATCTGCGCTTTGGCCCGCTCGAAAATATCAGGGTTCTTGTAAAAATAACTGGTCAGGGTAGTGGCCTGCCGGATGTTGGGGTTGATGGAGAAGGTAGGCATGTTTTTTGGGATGAAATTACGGAATTTTGAACCGCAAAGGCGCAGAGGCGCAAAGCCTTGCGCTAAATGCCAGAAAGCCGTTGACCTACCACGCCACCCCGTCTCGCAGCCTCCCCGCTCTGCTCTCTGCCATACTACCGCACCAGCATCACTTCCCCTTCATGGAATTCCTCCTCTCCCGAGGCATTGATCAGTTCGACGTAATAGGCGTAGATGCCCGCAGGAGCCGGTTGCCCCTGATGCGTGCCGTCCCAGAACAGGGCTGTATCAGAGGAAGAGAAAGCCTGTTTCCCGTACACCATTCCGCCCCAGCGGTTGAAGATGCGGAAGCTGCGTATCTGCACTTCCAGGCCGGAGAAAAGCAGGAAGCGGTCGTTGCGCCCGTCGCCATTGGGTGAAAAGGCATTGGGCAGGTAAATGGGGCAGATAGAAGCAACCTTTACGGAATCGGCGAGGCTGCAGCCCTGTTCGTCCACTGCTGCGAGGAGGTAAGCTCCTGCGGGCAGGCCGGAGAATGTTCCGAAGGGCTGCTCCAGGTCGTTCAGGCTGAAAAGGAAGGGCGGGTTGCCTCCCTCAACCTGGGCGGAAATGGCGCCGTTGGATTCCAGGCATTGGCCGGGCGTGATGTCGATGGTGGAAAACCGCAGCTTTTCCGCCGCTTTTATATTTACCGGGAACGGTTGCGATACGCAGCCCGCGGCATCCACTACTTCCGGCTGGTAGAGCCCGCTGCTGAGCCCTTCAAAAAGGCCGCCGGGTTGCAGGCTTCCTCCTGCCAGGCGGTACTGGTAGCCGCCGTTGCCGCCGCTGGCCCTTACGGAAAAGGCGCTTTCTCCTTCGCCGCAGGCTTTGGATTCCAGCAGTTCCAGAACGAGCGGGGAGACATCGGGGACAGTAGCGGAGGCATTGGCCATACAGCCTGTTTCGTCCATCACCACGATTTCATAGAACCCTGGCTGGAGCATTGCGAAGGTATTGACTGCCTGGCCAGCCCCGCCGTTCAGGCTATAGGACAGGCTGCCCGTGCCCCCGGCTGCCTGTACGTCCAGGCGCCCCGCGCCGGGGCCGCAGGACAGCTCCGTGACGGAAGCGATAACCACGGCCGGGCTGCCGGGCAGTTCTACCGTCATGGAGTCGGTGCAGCCCCGCGCATCCCGCACCCAAATCAGGTGGGGCCCGGCAGGCAATCCGCTGAAGCCGGGCTCCGGGCCATAGGGCCCCATTGGGCCAATGCTGTAATCATAAGGCGGCGAACCGTTCCCTGCCGTGAGCAGGAGGGCGCCATTGGCCAGCCCGCAACTGGCGGGTTCCAGCGTAGTGTTGACGATCACCGGCGGGTCGCCCAGCGAGGGAATGGCAACGGCGTCGGAGGCCATGCAGCCCTCCTGGTCTTCTACATAAACCGTATAGTTGCCCGCCGGCAGGTTGTTGAATATATTGCTTTGCTGGAAATTCACCCCGTCGAGGCTGTAATACAAATCGCCGTTGCCGCCGCTGGCCGATACGGCAATGGCGCCCTGCGGGCTGATGCAGTCCGTTGGCGTAACCTCGATGGCGTCAATTAGGACAGGGCTGGCCGCCAGGAATTCCAGCTCACTGGCAGCGCCGAAGATGTTGAAGTTGAATTCGCAAATGAGGGTGAGTTCCTGGGTGGTAAAATCGACCTGAAACAAGCCGCCCCTATCGTTGTCATTCGAAGCGTAGGTAACGGTATTTATGCAGTCTGTCACATAGGTGACAATCCCGAATATCTCGCCTCCGACGTTAAAATTCATCAATACGTAACTATCGGGGGGATTGTCTATATCGACTACCACCATACTATTGCCTGTGGAGGCCATGATCATCTGCCCCTGATAAAAGGTCAGGTCGCCGGCAGAGCCGTAGCCGATCATGCCATGGAAGGTTTCGGTTCCGGTGGCAGGGTCGTAGCTGTACAGCCTGCCCAGATCGGTAGCGGTGAAAATTCGTCCGTCGGGAGCGGCAACCAATGCCGTGTAGAAGTAAGCCGAAGGGAAGGCATGCTCGGTTACGAATTGCCCATTGTTCTCATTGATCCGCAGTAGTTGTCCAAAAAGAGCAATGCCCCACAGTTGCCCGTCGGGGGTGTAGGTAATATCGGTCATGGAAGCGGAATACACCAGAAAGGAAGCGCTGCAGTCTTCGGGATTGACCCGGTAGAGGGCGCCGTCACCTGAGATCACGGTAAATTGCTGGCTGAAAAGAGAAGCCCCTGACACGAGGAGCACCAGGATCAGAAGAGCGCGTCGAACCATTGTAACAAGTGTTTTAGGAACCTCAATTTATGTATTGGAAGCAGGAAATGCAATAGCCCGGCTTTTAGTTGTTTTAACAACCTAAACCCGGTAAGCTTGTTATAGAAAAAGCATTTTTCTGATAGTTTTGCGGGCTGTGAAATGTTCGCCATGTCTATCCGTTCTGGCCCAAACCGGTGTTGGCGCCTCTCCCCAATTAAGCCATCTCTGATTTTCAATCGCAAAAGCTGAAAAAAATGTATTTCAATTCGAAAGGGCAGGAAGAGAATACCTACGATGCCATCGTCATTGGTTCCGGCATCAGCGGCGGCTGGGCCGCCAAGGAGCTCTGTGAAAAGGGGCTCAAAACCTTGGTGCTGGAGCGCGGCCGCATGGTCCGGCACGGCGATTATCCCACCGCGATGACGGAGCCCTGGGAGTTCAGATACCGCGACGCCGCCCTACCCGCGGAAGAGCTCAGGGACTACGAAAAGCAGAACCGCACGGAATACGCTATTCGGGAATCTTCCAGGCACTGGTTTGTTAAGGACACCGAACACCCCTACACCGAAGTCAAACGATTCGACTGGATACGCGGGTACCATGTGGGCGGGCGCTCGCTGATGTGGGGCCGCCACTCCTACCGCCTGAGCGGCCTCGACTTCGAAGCCAACGCCCGCGACGGCTTTGGTGTCGACTGGCCGATCCGCTACGAGGACATTGCGCCCTGGTACGATTACGTGGAGCAGTTCGCCGGCATCCAGGGACAGGCGGAAGGGCTGCCGCACCTGCCCGACGGCAAATTCCAGCCCCCAATGGCCCTCAACTGCGTGGAGGAACACCTGCGCAGCAGCATGAAGGAAAACTTCGGCCGCACCCTGACCATCGGCCGCACTGCCAACCTCACGCAGGGCATCAACGGGCGGGGGCCCTGCCAGTACCGCAACCGCTGCATCCGGGGCTGCCCTTACGGCGCCTACTTCAGCAGCAATTCCGCCACCCTGCCGGCGGCAGAGCAGACGGGCAACATGACGCTGCGGCCCAATTCTATCGTACACTCCATCATCTATGACGCAGAACAGAAAAAAGCCACCGGTGTGCGGGTGATAGACGCCGAAAGCGGCGAAAGCATGGAGTTCTACAGCCGCATCATCTTCTGTTGCGCCTCCACCCTGGCCACCACCCTCATCCTGTTGAACTCCGCCAGCGAGTTGTTCCCCGACGGGCTGGGCAACAGCAGCGGGCAGCTGGGGCACAACCTCATGGACCACCACTTCCGTTGCGGCGCCCGCGGCACTTATGAAGGTTTTGCTGACCGCTACTACAGCGGCCGCCGCCCTACGGGCTTCTACATTCCACGCTTCCGCAACCTCGACAAGGCCAGCGAGCGCAAGGATTACCTGCGCGGCTTCGGCTATCAGGGCGCCGGCAGCCGGGAAGACTGGACGGCGGGTATTAAGGAGCTGAATGTCGGCCTGGGCGCCGAGTTCAAAGCCCGGCTCATCGTGCCCGGCCCCTGGCAGGTGGGTATGACCGCCTTCGGAGAATGCCTGCCCTACTACGAAAACAAGGTAATGCTTAACAAGGAGGTGCTGGACAAGCACGGCATGCCGACCCTGACGATCGACTGCGAGTTCAAGGAAAACGAAAAGGCCATGCGCAAGGACATGATGGAATCGGCCGCCGAAATGCTGGAAGCCGCAGGTTTTAAGGATGTGGAGATGTATGACAACGGCTCCTGGCCGGGCCTGGGCATCCATGAAATGGGCACGGCACGAATGGGCCGCGACCCAAAAACCTCGGTGCTCAATGCCTGGAACCAGATGTGGGACGTGCCCAACGTCTTCGTCACCGACGGCGCCTGCATGACATCCGCCGCCAACCAGAACCCCTCGCTGACCTACATGGCCCTGACGGCCCGCGCCGCAAACTATGCCGTAGAGGAAATGAAGAAAATGAATCTCTGAAACTTTTAACCTGAAACCTGGAACCCCCGGAACCTCCCGGGGTTCTGCCAACTGAAAAAACATGGATCGCCGAGAAGCTATAAAAAGAACCGCTCTGCTCACCGGATTCGCCCTTTCGGGCTCGCTTATCAGCGCCGTTTTGCAGGGCTGCCAGCCGGAAGCCAAAGGCCCGCTGGCCGACTGGACGCCCAAATTCTTCACCAAAGAGGAGGGCCTGGCCCTGGCCGAAATGGCCGAGTGCATCCTGCCCCGCACCGATACGCCGGGCGCGAAAGACGTCCATGTCCACGAATTCGCCGACCTGATGGCGCAGGACTGCATGGACGCCGAAGATCAGCAGAAATTCCGCGACGGCTTCGCCAAACTGCTGGCTGACTGCGAACAAGCCAACGGCAAGCACTTCCTGGAGTGCAGCCCCGAACAACAACTAGCTTTCCTCAACGCCCAGGATAAAGCCGCCGTCGATCTGGCCAAAACAAACCCGAGCCTGGAGGAAGAGGATTACCCTTTCTTCCTGGTGTTCAAGCAACTGGTTCTGGTGGGGTATTTTACTTCGGAAACAGTAGGAAAAGAAGTGCTGGTTTATCTGCCCATCCCCGGCCGGTTTGAGCCGTGTATGCCATATCAGGAAGGGACGCCCGGGTGGGCGTTGTAACCTGGCATGCTGCGGGCTGCCATCTGCCGGGTTTGTCAAAAATAATGGCCGCCCGCCTCAGCGCTTTACCTTGAAATAAGCCTCTGATAAGGGGAGCTCCAATTCAATACTCCGGAAGTTGTATCAGTTTTCCGTCTTCATATTCGTACTTCTCTTCCCGCCTGCGCTCCTCAGCCAGGTATTGAGCGGGGGTGAGAACTGCTGTTTCGATAGCCATGTAAAGGTTTTATGAACAACCTAAAATACAAATCTTTTTGGAAAGATGCCGTCCGGGGCTGTTACCGCGCCATATTATAACGGAAACTATATTGCCCCGAGCCTACTTCAACCACCACCTCCCCTCCATCCTGCCGGGCGCCGGCGTAGCCGCTTAAGTCCGCCACCCTTGCATTGGGCAGGCGAATGGCAGCGGTGGTATTGCAGGGGATATCCACCTCCAGGCTGAAGGCTGGGCCTTCCATTTTCCAGGCGGAAGCCACCGGGCCGTACATCGTCTCAAGAGCGGCTTTGGCGTAGGAAAGGCGTTCATCCGGTTGTGGTTGTATGAGGATGTGCTTGTAGCCAGCTTCTCCGATATCGATACCGGCCACAACACTGTACATCCAATGCCCGATGGCGCCATAGGCATAGTGGTTAAAAGAATTCATGCCCACATCCTGGAAAGTGCTGTCCGGCTTGATGCCATCCCAGCGCTCCCAGATGGTGGTGGCGCCCCGCTCTATGGGGTAGAGCCAGGAAGGGTAGGACTCCTGGAAAAGCAAATCATAGGCCGTGCCCAACTGCTGGTTCTGGCTGAGGGCAAAGCAGATGTACGGCGTGCCCAGGAAGCCCGTGGAGATGTGGTTCCCCCGCCGGCGCACGTCCGCTACCAGCCGTTCGGCAGCTTGTGCGCGCTGATCCTCGGGCAGCAGGCCGAAGTGCAGGGCGATGGAGTAGGCCGTTTGGGTGTTGGGGCTGAGCCGGCCTGATTCGGTCAGGAACTCCTTTTGAAAGGCCTGCCGGATGTTCTCCCAAAGTTCGGCGTACATCTTTTCGTCCTCTTTTTTGCCCAGCACCGCCGCCGTTTTCCGCAGGATGTCCGTGGAATAAGCAAAGAAAGCCGTGCAGAGAAAATCCTTGTCGGTTACTGCCGACTGCCCGTCGGATGCCGGAGAATTGTAGGACAGCCAGTCGCCCCAGTGCCATTCGCGGGCCCGCCAGACGTAATTCTCCGCCCTGCCGCGCATGTATTCCACCCAGGCCTGCATGCTGGGGTACTGCGTTTCGAGCATGCCGCGGTCGCCGTAAGCCTGGTACATTTCCCAGGGAATTATGGCGGCTGCGTCGGCCCAGCCGGTGCAGCCGCCTTCCCGGGGCCTCAGTACGTGAGGGATGACGTGCGGCACCATTCCATCTTCGAACTGGTCGGCAGCCAGGTCGGCCAGCCATTTGCGGAAGAAGGGAGCCACCTGGTAATTGAAGGCCGCCGTGGAAGCGAATACCTGGGCGTCGCCGGTCCAGCCCAGGCGCTCGTCGCGCTGCGGGCAGTCGGTGGGCACGTCCAGGAAGTTGCCTTTCTGGCCCCATCGGATGTTGTGCTGCAACTGGTTGATGCGGGCGTCGGAACATTCGAATGTACCGGTTTCCTCCATCTCCGAATGGATGACAATGCCGGTGATATCGGCCAGCCCCCAGCCCTTTAGCCCACTGATAGCCACGTAGCGGAAGCCCATAAAAGTGAAGCGGGGCTCGAATACCACTTCCTTGTCGTCTTTAAAAGTATATTCGATGCGCTGAGCGGCGGCGCGCAGGTTGTCGGTGTAGAAATTGCCGTTTTTATCCAGCACCTCTGCATGCCGGATGCGGACGGTTTGGCCCCGCTGCCCCTTCATCTTCAGGCGCAGCCAGCCGACCATGTTCTGGCCCAGGTCAACTACGGTATCGCCCTGAGGGGTATACAGGAGCTGTATGGGCTTGATTTCTTCAATGGCTCGTACGGGCAGGCCCATCTGTGCCACCAGCTTTTGCTTGTCGTGGCCTGCCGTGCGGACGCCGGCCCAGCCGCTGTCGTCAAAGGAAGAGCGCGCCCAGCCTTCCATTTCCCGTCGGGCGTCATACACCTCGCCATTGTAGATTTCCGAGCTCAGGATGGGGCCGTGAGCCGTTTTCCAGCTGCCGTCTGTTGTAATCACTTCTTTGGTTCCATCGGCGTATTGCACTTCCAGTTGCAACAGCAGGGCCAGGCGGGTTCCGTAGTGGTTGCGGTTGTCGCCCCAGGCCAGCACGCCCCGGTACCAGCCATCGCCGAGGGCGGCCCCGATGGCGTTGGCGCCTTGCTGCAGCAGGCCGGTGACGTCGTACACCTGATACTGCAGGCGCTCGTTGTAGCTCGTCCAGCCGGGGGTGAACAGCCAGTCGCCCACTCTTTTCCCATTGATGAATGCTTCATAAAGGCCGTGGCTGGTGACGTAGGCCCGGGCGGAAACGGGTTGGCCTTTCAGTTGGAAGCCCTTTCGGAAATACTGCGCCGGGTTGCTGCGGGTGGTGTCATCCGGCAGTTCCGCTTCGATCCATTGGGCCGTCCAATCGGAGGGCTTGAGCAGCCCCATTTCCCAGGAGTTGGTTTCGCTCCAGGGGGATTCCCCGCCCTGGTTGGTCCAAACCTTCACGCGCCAGTACAGGCGTTGGCGGGCCGAAAGGGCCGGCCCCTCGTAAGCCAGGAGAATGGATTGGCCGGAGGATACTTTTCCGGAGTCCCAGATCAGCTTTCTGCCCTTTTCGAGTGCTTTGGGTGTTTCTGCAACCTGTATCTGGTAGGCGGTTTGCAGTACATTCTTTTTGTCGGAATGGATAATCCAGCTCAGCTTTGGTTTAGAGGCGTCGATGCCCACGGGGTTTTGGAAATACTCGCAGCGGAGGTTTTTTACTTCCTGCCCAAAGAGGGTAACGCAAGCGGTTAAAAAGAGGGATAGGAGGGTGGGATATTTCATTGTCGATAGCCTTTTGCTGTGAATTTAGCTTCTTTTGGGATTATCGTAAAGGAATAGTGGACAAAGGCGCTATTTCGATTTTCTGGCGATGAGGGGGCGCAATGGTCGAAAGTTTTTTGTGAAAACAAGTCTAAGTCAACCGATAGGCGGTGGCCAATTTGCAAAGCGAGGGCAGTTCCCCCAACCAGGAAAAAATCAGTTAGGGCCGGATCAGCTTGCAATTGAAGTAAAAGTTCAAAAGTTTCAGGAAGGATTACTGCTTCGTCGTGGTAGATCATATACTAGAGGTGAATTGAGATATAGGCGAGCAAAATTTTTGTGTTTGGTATCCAGCCTTGTACTTTTCTCTACAACTTTTGTACCTATTTAGGAGGGCCACCTGCCCGTATTCATTCCAGGCGTCAGGGGGTGGCTGATCGGTAGCCCATCAGGGTGAGCCACCCCCTGACTGGGCATAGCCGCTGTTTCGCTTCCTTGCCCATCAGGGTGAGCCACCCCCTGACTGGGCA
>CAUJDW010000104.1 GCA_963169455.1 Bacteroidota bacterium
CCCACTCTGGGGGCGCCCAGGGCTGCTGGGGGGGGGGGCCCACTCTGGGGGCGCCCACGACTGCTGGGGGGGGATGCCCACTCAGGGGGCGCCCACGGCTGCAAGCGGGGGGTGCCCACTCAGGGGGCGCCCACGACTGCAAGCGGGGGGTGCCCACTCAGGGGGCGCCCACAGCTGCAGGGGGTACCCACGACTGCAGGGGGGGTACCCACGACTGAAGTCGTGGGTTAGTGGGGGGGGGATTGGCCCTCCCACAGGCTTTGGTTTGGATTGGGGCCCATGACGAGTTCCAGGCTGGCGCCAGCCATCAGTTCGGCATGGGTGATATATGGGCGGCCCAGGGGCTGTCCGTTGATCGTTGCGCTTTGTATGTAGGGCTGCCCGTAATTTTTTACGGCAAGTTCGAAGGCTTTTTCTTCACCGAGGGGAATTTTCACCTTTTCGAACATGGGGCAGCCCAGGATGTAGATACCGGAAGCCGGGTTAGCCGGATAGAAACCCATGGCGCTGAAGACATACCAGGCTGACATCTGCCCGCAGTCCTCGTTGCCGCACAGGCCGTCGGGGCGGGAGTTGTACTGGGTTTCCATGATATTGCGGGCCCGTTCCTGTGTTTTCCAGTGGGCGCCGGCATAGGCATACAGATAGGCAATGTGGTGGCTGGGTTCGTTGCCGTGGGCGTACTGGCCGATGAGCCCGGAAATATCAGCCGAAGCGTTCTCGCCGCGGATCTCCGAACTGACGGTGAACAGCGAGTCCAGTTTGGCGATAAAGGGGGCGGCGCCACCGTGCAGTTCGATCAGGCCTTTCACATCCTGGGGCACGAACCAGCTGTGTTGCCAGGCATTTCCTTCCGTATATTCCGCTACATCGAAGTTGTGGTCTGAGAATTGGGGGTCGAAGGGAGCCTTCCATTCGCCATTGCTCAGTTTGGCGCGCATAAAGCCGGTGGAAGCATCGAAAAGGGGGCGGTAGCTCTGAGCCCGCTGCATGAAAAGCTGGTAATCATCGTCCCGGCCCAGGGCCTTGGCCATCTGGGCGATGCACCAGTCGTCAAAAGCGTATTCCAGGGTTTTGGTGACCGACTGGCCGTCCTTGTCGTACGGAATGTAGCCAAACTCGCGGTAGAAGTTGGTTCCCCGGATATCCTGCATGGCGCTGGCTTTCAGTGCTTCGAAAGCCAGGTTGGCGTCGTAGTCGCGATACCCCTTCAGGTACGCATCCACGATAACGGGAATGGCATGGTAGCCGGTCATGGTGTTGGTTTCATTACCCAAAAGGGACCAAACCGGCAGCAGGCCGCATTCTTCGTAATGCGCCAGCATCGAGCGGATGAAATCGTTGATCTTGTCCGGCTGGGTGATGGTATAGAGGGGGTTGGCGGCCCGGAAAGTATCCCACAAGGAGAAGATATCGTAGCGGGTGTACCCCCCGGCCTGATGGACATCCCCATCGCAGGCCTTATAGAAGCCGTTGGGGTCGGAATAGACTACCGGCGCCAGGCAGGTTCGGTACAGGGAAGTGTAAAAAATCTTTTTGATATCCTCATCCGGGGTATGGACTTGTATTTTGGACAGCTCCTGCTGCCAGCCCTGCTGTGCATCGGCCTTTACCTGGTCGAAGCTTTTATCGGCCACGGTGGCCAGAGCGGCGCGGGCGCCCTGTTCATCAGCGGAAGAAATACCCGTTTTGACTACCAGCTCGGTGGTTTCCGGCGGGAACATAAAGAGGGCCCGCAGCCTTCTGCCCTTCACATCGGTTTCGGTTTGCAGGGCCGTAGAATCGGCGATGGTGATCCCTGTGGCGGGGGTTGAGAAATCGAGGGCGAAGTGCAGGCGCTGGTCTTTGGCCCAACCGGTGGAAAAGCGGTAGCCGGTGAAACTTTTCATGCGGTCCTGCATGCGGATGGCCGTTTCCGTCGGGGCATCCCAGTTGATGGCGAAGCCCAGGTCGAGCAGCACGAATTTCTGTGCGCCCTCGGGGAAAGTGTAGCGCTGGACGCCGGCGTGCCGGGCGGCCGTGAGTTCCACCTTTATTCCATTGTCCAGTTGAACCGAGTAGTACCCCGGGCCTGCGCTTTCCTTTTCGTGCTGGAAAGTAGCGGCATAGGATGCCTTTTTGGGATCTTCCGGCTGTGTGTTGAAATCGACGGCAGCCACGGCGGGCATCATGGAAATATCGCAGAGGTCGCCGATGCCGGTGCCGCTGAGGTGGGTGTGGCTGAAACCGACGATTACGTTATCGGCATAGTTGTAACCGGCGCACCAGTCCCAGCCCTGGGTTCCGTTGTCGGGGCTGAGTTGGACTGCGCCGAAGGGGACGGTAGCGCCGGGATAGACGTGCCCGTGTTCCGCCGTGCCGATGAAGGGGTCGACGTACTGAAGCAGGTTTTCCGTTTCTCCACTTTGTGGCTGGCAAGCCGGCAGGCTGGCCAGTAGAGCTAACAGGAGCATAAGGGGTAATAGCCTCATGTTGCTGGCATTCTTAGGTTTGATGATACACAGGGCTTCCATTCGGCTTTCAGGGGCTGGTTCTGTGGATACTCCATTTGGGCCCTGGCATTTGATGCTGTTCGAATCCCGGCATCCACACAGTATTCAGAACAAGGACGCCCCAAATTGCTTGTTTTTGGGGCGTCCCGTTGAAGTATATGAAACTTACCTAAAGCGAATTACTGCTTGTCCCACCACATGGGCACTTTCAGCATCTGGGTGAAGTCGGTAGGCATACCCTGGCGCTGCAGCGCTTCGTTGAGTTTTTCCGGGTTGCTGGCGGCTTCGCCTTCGAAGTAAGCCAGGCGGCGCGGGATTTGTCCGTTGGTCACGTTGCCCGGATAGTTGACCGGGGCCAGTTCCGGATAGCCGGTGCGGCGCCAGTTGGCGTAGGCTTCGTATTCATTCATAAAATTGGCGGCCCAGTGCTGCTCGCCGATCATGCGCAGCGAGCCATCGAAGGGGTTGGCGGCCAGGTAGGCGTCAACGTCGGCATCGCTAACGGATGCGCTGGCGTCAAAAAAGTCGCCATACTGCTTTATAGCAGCGCGAACGCCTGCATTGTAATGGGCTTCGGCATCGCCGGTGTGCCATCCCCGTACTGCTGCTTCAGCCAGCAGGAACTCCACCTCGGAATAGTACATGAAGATCATCGGGGAATTGGTGCGTACGAGGACGGGGTTCACATCGCTGAACTGGCCCATGTCCACATCGTCCGTAGGGTTCAGGCCCAGATAATCCTTGATGGTGGTGGCGTTGTAGCCGTTGGGCAGGCCCTTTTGTTCGGTGCCGTTGGGCACCACACCGAGGACATCGAGGCGGGGGTCGCCGTGGCTCTGCATCCAGTTGACGAAAGTAGCGCTCAGGTGCTGGTTGTTGTCGGCAAGCCATACTTCGCCGATGCCGTTGCGGTTGATGCCTTCCGGGCCATCGGTATGGGGCACCTTGGCCGAATCGTCCTGGTTCGTCATCACGCCGCCGGCGATGGCTTTTTTAACCCAGGCCTCGGCAGCTGTGGCGTCCACCTTGGTCAGGCGCATGCCCAGGCGCAGCATGAGGGAGTAGCCATACCTCTTCCACTGGTCGACGTCGCCGCCATAGATGAAGTCGGCGGAGCCGTAGGTGGGCTGGCCGGCGTCGAACTGGGCGCAGGCTTCTTCCAGTTCCTTCAGCATATCGAAGTATATCTCCGACTGCGGGTCGTATTTCGGTTCGTCGATGCCTTCCAGGAAGCCTTTGCCGGCCTCGGAATAGGGAACATCGCCGTACAGGTCGGTGATGCGGTGGAACAGGGCGACGTTCCAGATGCGGGCGGCAGCCAGCTTATTGGCTACAGCCTCCCCGGCAGCCTGCTTCTTCTCCAGGGTATTGATCAGGTCGACCGACTGAAGCACCTGCTGCTGGTAGCAGCGCTCCATCAGGGCGCCGGAATATTGGGCGTTGTAAAGGTACTTGTCGCCGGACCAGTATTCCGGCAGGGCGGCCAGGTGCTGGATCATGGTCGAAGAGTAGATCAGCACCGTGCGCCAGTTCTCATAACGCTCGCCGGAAACCCGGAGCTGCAGGAAGGAGAACTGGAAGTCCGGGTTGATCTCGTTGGCCGCCAGCGGGTCGATGTTGGTGTCACCGAAGTCGCTGCAGGACTGCAGGGCGAAGGCGAGCACCACCACGGAAAGGATGAGTTTTCTAAAGATATTTTTCATTGTTTGTGGTCTGTTTTTGAAAAATGTGTATCGGGTATCGGGCACAAGGTATAAGGTATTGGGTACTAAGGTTATAGCCCAGAGAAAAAACCTGGCGTACCTGATACCTGATACCTTGTACTTAATACCATAAAATTAAAACTTCACATTCAGGTCGATGCCGAAGCTGCGGGTCTGGGGAACGCCGAACATTTCCAGGCCCTGGGCATTGGCGTTGGTATAGGTTGATTCCGGGTCGATGTTGTCCACCTTCTTGTACAGGAGGGCCAGGTTGCGGCCCACGATGCCGACGCTGATGCCGGAGAAGGGCGTTTTCTGGATGACCGAACGCGGCAGGCTGTAGCTCAGGGTGAACTGGCGCAGTTTGATGAAGCTGGCGTCTTCCACGAATTCTTCGGCAATACCGGACACACGGCCCCAGTAATCCTGAACGTTCTGCGGCTCCAGCTTCGCCACGTTGCCATCCGGCATGACGATCTCACCCGTTTCGCGGCCTTCGACCGTATTCTGGTGCAGGCCACGCAGATAAGCGAAGGAATTGGTAGCTGCATAGATGTCGCCGCCAAATTTGCCGTCGAGCAGGAAGCTGAAGTTGATATTCTTATAGCTGAAGGTGTTGCGCAGGCCCAGGGTCAGCGGGTGGATGCCTTCGCCCAGGGTTTCGATGTCGCCGCGCAACGGCAGCCCGTTGTCGTCCAGCAGGATGTTGCCATTGTCGTCACGGGCATAAGTATAGCCCCGGATGATGCTGTAGGGCTGGCCTTCCTGCTGATAGATGTAGGCCGTGCGGGTGCGGCTTTCATCCTGATAGAGCAATTCCTCGTCGTTTTCCGGGTCGAGCAAGCTCACCACTTCGCTGTCGTTGTAAGCGAGGTTGAGGGACAGATCCCACCTGAAGGTATTGGTGCGTACCGGAGCAACGGAGAGCAACAATTCGATGCCCTTGTTGGTCAGTTCGCCAACGTTGACCACTTTGGTGCCGAAACCGGATGCGCTGGACACGCCGGCGTTGAGGATGTCATTTTCCGTTTTGCGGTCGTAGTAGGAGAAGTCAACGCCGAGGCGGTTGTTGAACAGGCGCAGGTCCAAACCGAATTCGATCTCGGTGTTGGTCAGCGGTGTCAGAGCAGTATTGGGGATCTGGCCGGAAGTAATGCCGCCCAGAGGCTGGCCGAGGTGCCCCTGGCCGAACAAGCCATAAGACAGCAGCAACTGGTAGGGGTCGGTGTCGCCGCCCACCTGAGCCCAGGAAGCGCGGAGTTTGGCAAAGGTAACCGCCTGCGGCAGTTGGAATGCATCTGAGAGCACAAAGCTCAGGCCGACAGAGGGGTAGAGCAGGCCATTGTCGTCTTCCGGCAGCGTGGACCACCAGTCCTGGCGCGCCGTACCGGTCAGGTACAGGAAGTTGTTGTAGGACAGTTCCACCGAGCCGTAGAGCGAGTTGATCTGCTCTTCGGAGATGTCATAGCTTACACTGCGGTTTTGCGTATTGGTGATCTGCTCCAGGAAGGGAATGTTGAACTGGTTGCCGGAACCGCCGACCAGTTCGGTATTCTGTGTCATCTGGTTGCCGCCGACGAATGCGTTCAGGCCGATAGCGCCGAACTGTTTGTTGACGCCCACCATGAAGTCTTTGTTGATTTCGGTGAAGTCGAAGCTGCGTTCGTTGATCGCCCCCAGGGGAATATAGTTCGTGCCGTAAGGCTCCAGGCTGGTGCGGCGCTCGTTGTAGGTGTCCATGCCGATGCGGCCCTGGATGAACAACCAGTCGAAGACATCATACTTCAGGGTCAGGTTGCCCAACAGGCGGTCCTTGTTGTTGTCGGCGCGGAAGCGGTAAGCGGCCCAGTAGGGGTTGGTCACGTAAATGTTGTCGTTGAAGTCATTTTCTCCGCCGGTATCATCGCTGCCGTCGCCACTGGGGCCGGCCAGGGTTTCGATATTGACGTTGGCCGGCATCGACCAGGCGGTGTAGTTGGCGTTGCCCGGGGAGTCGGACAGGCGCGGGCGGTTTTTCACATCTTCTTTGATGTAGGAGCCGCTCAGCGTAGCCGACAGGCGGTCGAAGAAGCGGGCGTTGATCTTACCGGTGAAGTTGTTCCGGTCCAGGCCGGAATTGGGCACGATGCCTTCGTTCTGCAGGTTGGTCACGCCGATGCGGAAGTTGTAGTTCTCGTCGCCGCCACTCAGGCTCAGGGAGTTGGTCCAGGTGTTGCCCGTGCGGTAGAAACGGTCGAGGTTGTTGCCCTGGTCGGAATAGGGGCGGGTTACGCCATCCCACTGAACGACCTGGGAACCGTCCAATTGGTCGCCCCAGGCGTACAGCCCGAATGCCACCGCCTCGCTCTGGCTGGCCGGCTTGGCGCCGCGGTCGCCGGAACCGTACTGGCTCTGGAAATCGTAGGTATCGATGATATTCTCGGCGGTGTAGTTGCTGCTCACTTCCACGCCGATGCCCTTGCGCTTGGAGCCCGACTTGGTGGTGATGAGGATCACGCCGTTGGAGGCGCGGGCGCCATAGAGAGCGGCGGCCGTATTGCCTTTCAGCACCGTCATGGTCTCGATGTCATCCGGGCTGATGCTGGAGATGCCGTCGCCCCAGTCCTGTCCGCCCCACATACCGGCGTTGCCCAGGTTGGAGTTGTCGATGGGAATGCCGTCGATAACGTAGAGGGGCTGGTTGTTGCCGGTCAGGGAGCTGTTGCCCCGGATGACCACGCGGCTGGAGCC
This sequence comes from Bacteroidota bacterium, assembly GCA_963169455.1. Taxonomy (GTDB): domain Bacteria; phylum Bacteroidota; class Bacteroidia; order Chitinophagales; family Saprospiraceae; genus JACJYE01. Next base: position 6,926 of record CAUJDW010000104.1, read on the forward strand.
GCCGGGGCCTGTTGCGGGCCGGCTGACATTCACCCCGGCCACCTTGCCGGCCAGTGCGTTGGCGAGGTTGATTTCACGGGCTTCCGTGAAGTCGTCGCCGGAAACCTCGGTCACCGAGTATCCCAGGGCTTTCTTTTCCCGTTCGATACCCAGAGCCGTAACGACTACTTCGTCAAGTTGAACGCCTTCCTCCAGCGTGATGTCAATGGTGCTCTGGGCGCCCACTGCCAGCGTCTGGGAGGTATAGCCGATGAGGGAGAACTGAAGGCTGGCGCCCTCCTTCACCTCCAGGCTGTACATGCCGTCGATATCGGTGATCGTACCGTTGCTGGTGCCGACCTCCAGCACGTTGACCCCGATCAGGGCCTCTCCCTGGCTGTCCGTAATCTTGCCTGAGACCGTACGCTGGGCCCAGGCCGATACAGAGAGGAAGAGAACTAGCGATGTAAAGAGTAAAAGTCGCTTTTCCATAGTTTGGACCGAATTTTGTATTAAGGTGATGATTAACTTTTTCAAAGGTACGCAAACTTTTTTCAGATGGAAGAAAAAAAGCCGCAAAAACACGCAAAAGCAGGCGGGTTTTTAGACTAAACCATCCTTTCAAGGGACGAAGCATACACCCGTGTTAAATTTTGCCCAAACAGCAATTTATAAATGTTTCTTCCAACTCCTTTAAATTCTTTGGAATTTACTTTTATTTTTCGGCAACAAAACCTCGAAGCGGCTTTTCTGCAAAAGAACGCAAAAAGCAGCAACCAAATAAGGATGGGATGCCGGTTTGAGAAACAAAACCGCGCGCTTTTCGTTAAACGATTGCCATCACAGTTATTAAATGCCCAATGCTTAAAGAAGAACGCCATCAGCTGATCCTGGAGGAAGTCACGCGGCACAACAAGGTCCGCTCTGCGGAGTTATGCCGGATGCTGAAGGTGTCGGAGGATACGGTCCGCCGGGACCTCAAGGAGCTTGCCGACCAGGGCATGGTGCGCAAGGTTCATGGCGGCGCCGTGGGGAATTCCCTCATTCCGCAGGATTACCGCGAGCAGGCCATCAACCACATCGGGCAAAAGCGGGTGATCGCCGAAAAAGCCCTGGCGCTGGTGCGCGACGGGCAGGTCATCATCATCGACGGCGGCACCACCAACCTCGAACTGGTGCGGCGCCTGCCTGAAGAACTCCAGGCTACGGTTTTTACCAATTCCATCCCCATCGCCGCCGAGCTGTGCAACCACCCCGGCATCGAGCTGTTCATCTTCGGCGGAAAAGTGCTCAAAAACGCCAAAGTGGCCGTGGGCATGGACGTGCTGCACTTCCTCTCCGAATTGCATGCCGACATCTGCTTCATCGGCACCCGCAGCCTGCACGCCAGCCTGGGCATCTCCACCACCCGCCGGGAAGAGGCCCAGGTCAAACGCAAACTGGCCGAAGTGTCCGCCCATGTAGCCTCACTGGCCACTTCCGACAAGATCGGCACCATCCAACCCTTCCGCGTCATAGAACCCGGGCAATTGCACACCATCGTCACCGAACTACCCCCCGGCGACCCCATGCTCAAAGCCTTCCGCGACAGGGGGGTGAGGGTGTTGTAGGGTTCAGGGCTACAGCCTGGTTATCAATGAAACCTGGAACCTGGAACATGTAACACCCAATGGAGGCTGGGAGGCCGGGAGAGGGGGAAACGAGGTGATCCCAGGGCAACCCCTGAAACCTGGAACCTGAACACCTACGAGATATCTCACGTAGCGCCCGAGTCAAAGAGTATGCCGGGGCTCTCCCCGCCGGGTTCCATCCCGTCACCCTGTCCGGAGCGCAGCCTTCACCGCGGCCCAGTGATCCTCCGTCAACGAGCTGTAGTCGAACAGGCAGATGCCGGCGGCGCCGGCTTTGCGGGAGACTTCCATGGCGCGGGGCAGTTCTTCGGGGCTGAGGTGGGGGATGAACAGGCCGCTGTAAATGGGCTTTTCATTGTTGAGCCGGCCCAGGCCGGCTTTAACCTGCTCGCCGATCCAGGCGATATCTTCGTTGTAAAAACCCTGGTAGAGCATGGGCAGGAAAGCATCGAGATCCCATTTGTGCCATTGCTGGCGCACGCTTTCCCAGTTGGGGAAAACGGCGGCGGTGATCTTCTTGCCGTGCCGGCGGGCCGCCGGCACGAGCTTTTCGTTCACCAGGCTGGAAACGGCGTCATAACGGAACTGCCTCCAGGCCTCGTTCTGCGAGGGGGCCTCCAGGTCGGTCAGGGGGTCGATGCCCGTTTGGGCTTTGAATTGTTCGCGGCAATAGTTGGAATAGCTGTAGTCGTATTCCGGGTACTCACGGTCCTGAACGATGCCGTATTTGGGCTGCAGCCCTTCGGCCAGGATGACGTCGGGCACGCGGATGTAGTCGAGGTGTATGCCGTCCAGCCCATCGATCCGGCCGAGGGCTTCTACGCGGGCCTGCACGAAGCTTTGGACTTCGGGGTGGCAGGGGCAGAGGAATTTGTAATAATCCACATAGGCCGGTTTTTCATGCGCCGGTTCTCCTTTTCCGTTGACGGCGAACCAGTCGGGGTGCTTTTCGATAATCTCCGGGATGTTGCAGGGCATGCTCCACATCCAGGCGTGGACCTGCAGCCCGGCCTCATGGGCAAGCGGGATGAGCCGCTCCAGCAGGGGTTCCTTCACCGGCACCTCCGGCAGGCCGATCTGAAACAAGGCTTCATGGCTGTTGAATATCTGCGGCAATACAGCCTCGATGCCCGCCGCCCGTATTTTGCCGAATATCTGCTTCCACTGATCGTCACTGAGCCCGAGCTCAGGCCGCATCCATAGCCAGTTGGTGGGCAATCCTTCTACCCGTTCGTAGGCGGAAGAGCGGTTGGCGTCGCAGGAAGGCAGGGCCGGCAGGGCCATCCAGGCCAGGGCGCCCTTGCCCAGCGTCCTGAGGAATTGTCTTTTGTTCATATTTCGATTTTATTTCAGAAATACCTTCAAACGCCCCCCCTTCACCAGTTCCTGATGGCTGATGAAAAAGGATTTATGCCTGCGCCCGTTCCACTCGGCCCTGTCGATCAGCAGGTGTTCGTCGCCCCTGGCGTTCACGGCCTCGATGATCAGTTCCCTGCCGGGATAGTACCTGGGGTCGAGCTGAATTTTCACTTCATCAAAAACGGGGCTGCTGAGGGCAAAATCCATATCGCCGGGGCAGTCGGGATAGAAACCCATCATGCTGAAAAGCAGCCAGGCGGAGAGGGTGCCGGTGTCGTCGTTGCCGGGCAGCCCGGCGGGGGCATTGTAGTAGTGCTGCCGCATCAGGCGCCTTACGGTTGGGGCGGTGTTGTGTTCCTTGCCGGGGATGTGGTTGTAGAGGTAGGGGTAGGTAATATCGGGCTCGTTGGCCATGTCGAAGTTGCCGGTTTCGAAACAGGACTTCAGGGCCTTGTAGAATGCCTCATCTCCGCCGAGCAGGGTTTTCAGCCCTTTGATATCGTGGGGTGCGTAAAAGCGGTATTGCCAGGCGTTGCCCTCTATAAACCCGATGACGGGTTCGAAATTTTTGCCGGCCTCGGGGTCGAAGGGCTCCAGCCAGCTGCCGTTCTCCATACGGGGCCTCAGCATGCCGGTTTGCAGGTCAAAATAGTTGCGGTAGGAATAGGAGCGGCGCAGGAAGCGCTGATGGTCCTCGGGTTTGCCCAGCGCCTTGGCCAGTTGGGCCAGGTTCCAGTCGGCAATATTGTACTCGAGGGTGGTGGAGACGGTTCCCGACACCATGGCCTTGCTGTTCTCCGGGATATACCCCAGCGAATCGTAGTAGAGCAGCCCGGGCCTGAGTTTGTTGTCGTGCCGCTGTGTGGCTGCCTTTCGGGCGGCTTCGTATGCGGTTTTGACATCGAAATCCCTGAGCCCGCGCAGCCAGGTGTCGGCGATGACGGGCGTAGCGGGGTCGCCGACCATGACGCCGGTTTCCATGCCCAGCAATTCCCATTTGGGCAGCCAGCCGCTCTCGCGGTACATATCCACCATGCTGCGCACCATGTCCAGTTGCAGTTCCGGATAAACCAGGCTGAGAAAGGGGTGCACGTTGCGGTAGGTGTCCCACAGGGAGAAAACCGTATAGCGGTTGGCGCCGCCGGTGTTTTTCACACCCCCCGTTTCCATTGCGCGGTAATCGCCGTTGACGTCCTGCAGGATGTTGGGGTGCAGCAACAGGTGGTACAGGGCCGTGTAAAAGTTGATTTTGTCTTCAGGCGTACCGCCTTTCAGTTCGATCCGGCTCAGCAGTTCATTCCAGGCCTGGCGCGCCTTCCGGCGCGTGCCTTCGAAGTCGAAGCCCGCCTGTTCGGCATCCAGGTTGAGGCGGGCGTTTTCGATGCTGGTGTAGGAGACGCCCACTTTTACCTCGATGGCGCCGCCCTGCGGCAGGTCATAGGTGAAGTAGGCCCCGATATTGTCGCCGGCCATTTCCTGGCGGAAGCCCGGATAGGGTTTGAAGGCGTCGTCGTACTTCGTCCAGTCTGCCTCTGCACCTTTGTATTTCGGCATTTTCTTCCAGGCGCCGAAGGCGCCGGCGGGCTGGCTCAGGCGGAGCACGAAGTACACGGGGCGCACATCTTCGGGGTTGTAACAGAAGTCGCCGATCATCCTGAAGCCTTCCACTTCCTGCCCGGAAACGACACGCAACATGGCGCCGGTTTCGTTGGTCAGGGCCAGGCCCAGGTTGAGCAGCACGTTGGCCTGCCCGGGGGGGAAAGTATAGCGGCTGATGCCGCTGCGCAGCGTAGCCGACAGCTCCACCTGCACACCGTATTTATCCAGCTTGTGGGTGTAATAACCGGGGCCGGCCTGCTCGCCCTGATAGGTGCTGCCGTATTGTTCAGGGTCGAGTTCCAGGGCGCCGGTAGTGGGCATCAGCAGGATGGCGCCCAGTTCCGGGCAGCCCACGCCGCTGAGGTTGACGTGGCTGTAGCCCGTCAGGAAGCTGTTCTCGTGCACATAAGGCCGGGAGTGCCACTCGCTGTCCTTTTCAAAGACGTTGCCCTCTCCCTTTTTGAATGCTACATTGAAGGGGCAGACCGAAACCAGCCCTGCCGGCATCACGGGCCCGGGATGGGTGGCGCCGTAGTTGGACGTTCCGATAAAGGGGTTGACGAAATCGGCCGGCTCCTGGGCCGCAGCTGCGAAAGCAAGCAGCAGGGACAAGAAGATAAACAGGCTGTGCCTCAGGTCGAATAGTTGCATGGCAGCGGTTTATGGCAGCGGCGTCCGGCCGCGCGTGGATTTTCCCGGCGCGGCCGGATGCCGCTGCCGGATAAGCGGTTGAATTTAGAAAATATCTTGCCGATTTGTGCAGGATTTCACTAATTTCCCCATCCCCTTTCGGGGAAACCCGGCGGGGGCTTTTTGGAAAAACAAACATAAAACACTGAAAGCGCATTTGTTATGAGGCCATCATGCAATCGTATTAAAACCCGCAAAAACCCGATCGGCAGCTACCGCTTTTCGGCCTTGCTGCTCGCACTCTACGGGCTCCTCGCCTGGGCCGGCTGTGGCGGGGAGGCGGGAAAAGAGGCCGCCAGGGAAGGCGGGGCAACCAACTTCAGCCGCCTGGATGCCTCCCGCACCGGCATCAGCTTCGCCAACCAACTGACGGAAACGGAGGAACTCAACGTCCTTTCCTACGAATACTTCTACAACGGCGGCGGAGTTGCTGTTGGAGACATCAACAACGACGGGCTGCCCGACCTGTACTTTTCGGGCAACATGACGCCCAACAAACTCTACCTCAACAAAGGCGGCATGCAGTTTGAAGACATCACCGAAAAAGCCGGGCTCGCCGGGCGGCCCGATGGCTGGAACACGGGCGTCAACTTCGTCGACATCAACGCCGATGGCCTGCCCGACCTCTACCTGGCCTATTCCGGCGACAAACCGGAGGAACTGCGCCGAAATGAACTCTACATCAATAACGGCGACAATATTTTCTCCGAGAAAGCCGCCGAATACGGCCTGGACGACCCGGCCTACACTACCCACAGCCTCTTCTTCGACTACGACCTGGACGGCGACCTCGACTGTTACCTGCTCAACCACTCGATCGACGAGTTCCAGAACTTCGATGCGGCCTTTGTCAAAAAAATGACGGATACCTATGCCGGCGACAAGCTGTTCCGCAACGACGGCGGGCGCTTTACGGAAGTGACGAAGGCCGCCGGCATCCGCAACAACCCCCTCGGCTTCGGCCTGGGCGTCGCCGCTTCCGACCTGAACGGCGACGGCTGGCCCGACCTGTACGTGAGCAACGACTACACCGAGGAAGATTACCTCTACATCAACACCGGCGACGGCGCCTTCCGCGAAGGCCTGCGCAGCTGCCTGGGGCACATCCCTAATTTCTCCATGGGCAACGACATCGCCGACTTCAACAACGACGGCCTGCCCGACATCATGGCCCTGGACATGTTGCCCGAGGACAACCGCCGCCAGAAACTCCTCTACGGCCCGGATGAGTACGAGAAATTTCAGTCGCAACTCCGCAACGGATACTACCACCAGGTGATGCGCAACATGCTTCAACTGAACAACGGCGACGGCACATTCAGCGAAATCGGCCAGTTGGCCGGAGTGTCCAACACCGACTGGAGCTGGGCGGCCCTGCTGGCCGACTTCGACAACGACGGCTGGAAGGACCTCTTCATTTCCAACGGCTACCTGCGCGACTACACCAACCGCGATTTTATGTCCTACTACGCCAGCCAGCGGATCAAAGAGGCGCGGGGCCAAACCTCCGATGCCCTGATGGAGATCATCGGGCACATGGAATCGACCAAAACGCACAACTACATTTTCCGCAACGAAGGCGAGCTGCGATTCAGCAACCAGGTAGAGAACTGGGGCTTCGACACCCCCCTGCTGACCAACGGCGCCGCCTATGCCGACCTCGACCTGGACGGCGACCTCGACCTGGTGCTCAACAACGTCAACGAACCGGCTGCCATTTACGAGAACAGGAGCCCCCGGGGCAATTACCTGCAGGTGCAACTGCGGGGCGGCGGCGGCAACCGCTTCGGCATCGGCGCGCGGGTGGAAGTGTACGCCGGCGGGCAGGTGATGATGCAGGAATTCATGCCCACCAGAGGCTTTCAGTCATCCATGCACACCCCGCTGCACTTCGGACTGGGTGAAGCCAGCCGCGCCGACAGCCTGCTGGTGCGCTGGCCCGGCGGGCAGGCCCAGTTGCTCACCGGAGTACAGGGCGGGCAACTGCTGACGCTAAAGGAAGAGGATGCCGCAGCCCCCGCCCCCAGGCCCGAAATCCCGGCCATGTTTGCGCCCATCGCCTCTCCCCTGCCCTTCACCCATGTGCAGAAACCGACGGTGGACTTCAAACGGCAGGCCCTGCTGCCCTACATGCTGAGCGGGCAGGGGCCGGCGATGGCCAAAGCTGATGTCAATGGCGATGGCAGGGATGATGTCTTCATTGGCGGCGCCAAGCTGCAGGCCGGCGAGATATTCCTGCAGCAGGCGGACGGCAGCTTCCGCCCCAGCCGCCAGGAAGCCCTGCAGGAAGGGCTCATCTACGAAGATGTGGACGCCGCTTTTTTCGACGCCGACCTGGACGGCGACCCCGACCTCTACGTCGTCAGCGGCGGTTACGATTACCTGCCGGATGACCTCGCCCTTCAGGACCGCCTGTATCTCAACGACGGAAAGGGTAACTTTTCCCACGCCCGGGATGCGCTGCCCCTCATGCGCAGCAGCGGCGGCTGCGTCGCGGCGGCCGACATCAATGGCGACGGGGCTGCCGACCTCTTTGTCGGCGGGCGGCTCATCCCCGGCGAATATCCGAAGGCGCCGGCCAGTTACCTCTTGCTCAACGACGGCAGGGGGCAATTCCGCATCGCCACGGACGAACTGGCGCCCGGGCTGGCCGCCATCGGCATGGTGACGGACGCCTGCTGGCTGGACGGGGGCCGAACGCTCGCCATCGCCGGGGAGTGGATGCCGCTTACCTTCTTCCGCAAGGAAGGCGGGCAGTATAAAAACGTGAGCGCACAGGCACTGGAAGCCCCCACCTCCGGCCTCTGGTGCGCCCTGGCCGCCGCCGACCTCGACGGCGACGGCGACGAGGACCTCATCGCCGGCAATTTCGGGCTGAACAGCCAGATGAAAGCCAGCAAAGCCCAGCCTGTCAGCCTGTATTATGCCGACTTCGACGACAACGGGGCCGTCGACCCCATTTTAACCTACTACATCCAGGGCAAACCCTTCCCGGCCTTCAGCCGCGACGAACTCTTTTCCCAGATGGCCGCCCTGAAGAAAAAATTTCCCGATTACGCCTCCTACGCCGAGGCCGGCATCGAGGACATCCTGGAGCCGGAACAACTGAAAAGGGCGGGCATTCTGAAGGCTGAAGAACTGCGGAGCCTGTGGCTCGAGAACCTGGGCAACGGCAAGTGGAAAGAGCACGTTTTGCCCCAAATAGCTCAGGTTGCCCCCGTGTACGCCATCCACCCCTTCGACGCCAATGGCGACGGACGGACGGACCTGCTCCTGGCCGGCAATTTCGAGCGCACCCGGGCCAACTGGGGCCGGTTCGACGCCAACCACGGGGTACTGCTGCTCAACCAGGGCGGCGGGCGTTGGGCCTACGTTCCCCAAAACCGCTCCGGCTTCCGCCTGCAGGGCGATGTGCGCGAGATACTGCCCTTCAGCCTGAACGGCCGCCAGGTGCTGCTATTCGGCCAGACGAACGCACCGGTGAGTGCTTATGCGCAGGACAAAATAGTGCAGTAGGGGGAGGGATGGCTGTTTGTTCAGGGCGCCCGGGAAACCCCGGATGGGAATGCTGGAATACTGGAATGTTGGGGCACTGTAAGAAGTTGGACACATTTAGCAGAACAATATAACAATCCAACAATATAACCCCAGCCTCAGGAACAATGCTATTGACGCCGTATTTCCGAAGCAGTATGAGTTACAATAAATGTGTCCAACTACTTAGTACTGCCAACTGACGTACTGCATACTGGCCCGCCGCCGCCAGCAACCATTCAAATAATCATCCCCGCCCCCACCGTTTCATTGGTAGCTTCATCCACGAAAATGAGGCTGCCGGTGATACGGTTTTTGCGGTAGCTGTCGAAGAAGAGAGGCTTGGTCGTCCGGATGGCGATGCGGGCGATGTCATTCATGCGGATGTCCTTGTCTTCCAGGTTGCGGTGCAGGGTATTGATGTCAAGTTTATACCGGATATCTTTGATAATACAGCGGGCTTCCCTGGCCGTGTGCAGAACGGTGTACTTGCCGCCCATTTGCATAGGCCGCTCATTGAACCAGCAAACCATCACTTCCAGGTCCTGTTCCACCCGGGGCTGGTTGTTTTCCCGCACGATCATATCGCCGCGGCTGATGTCCAGGTCGTCTTCCAGTAGGATGGTGCAGGACATGGGAGGGTAGGCCTCTTCCAGTTCTCCGTCATAGGTGTCGATGCGGGCAATGGTGGAGGTGAAGCCCGACGGCAGAAGCATGACCCTGTCTCCCTTTTTGAATACCCCCCCCGCGATGCGCCCGGCATAACCGCGATAGTCGTGGAATTCATCGGAATAGGGCCGTACGACGTATTGCACGGGAAAGCGGCAGTCGATGAAATTGTGGTCCGACCCGATGTGCACGTGTTCGAGGTAGTAGAGCAGGGTCGGGCCGCCGTACCAGGGCATATTGGGTGATTTTTCCACGACATTGTCCCCTCTCAGTGCGGAGAGCGGGATGAAGTGCACGTCTTTTACGTCCAGTTTATAGGAAAACTCCTCAAAATCCTGCCGGATGCGTTCATACACTTCCTCGCTGTAGCCGGCCAGGTCCATTTTGTTGATGCAGATGACCAGGTGCGGTATCTGCAGAAGGGAAGCGATAAAGGCATGGCGCCGGGTCTGTTCCACCACGCCGTTGCGGGCGTCGATCAGGATGAGGGCGGCGTTTGCCGTAGAGGCGCCCGTGACCATATTCCGGGTATATTGAATGTGCCCCGGCGTATCGGCTATGATGAACTTCCTCCGCGGCGTGGAGAAGTAGCGGTAGGCCACATCGATGGTAATACCCTGCTCGCGTTCGGCCTTCAGCCCGTCGGTCAGCAGGGCCAGGTTGACTTCGGCCTCCCCGCGCCGCTCGCTGGTCAGCCTTACGGCCTCGTACTGGTCTTCATAGATGGACTTGCTGTCGTACAACAGGCGCCCGATAAGTGTGCTCTTGCCATCGTCTACGCTGCCGGCCGTCGTGAAGCGGAGCAGCTCGGTGTGTTTGAAGTCGGACATTATTTTGATTTACAATTTACGATTCTTGCCCGGCTGCTGCCGCAGCCGGGTACGGTTTACCCCGTCGTCCACCTAAAAATACCCTTCCTTTTTCCTGTCCTCCATAGCCGTTTCGGAGCGTTTGTCATCAGCCCGGCTGCCGCGCTCCGTTTTGCGGGCGGTGGCCACCTCTGCGATGATGTCTTCGATGGAAGCGGCCTCAGACAGCCAGAGCCCGGTGCAGGTCATATCGCCGATGGTGCGGCAGCGGACGGTGATTTCCCGGACGGCGGCCTCTTCTTCCGGGCGTTTGGGGATAAAATCCGTATCGGCCAGCAACATGCCGTCGCGTTCGAAGACGCGGCGGCGGTGGGCAAAATAGAGGTTGGGCAGTTCCACCTTTTCGGCGGCGAGGTACATCCACACATCCAGTTCCGTCCAGTTGCTGATGGGGAATACGCGGAAGTGTTCGCCGAAGTGTTTTTTGCCGTTGAACAGGTTCCACAGTTCCGGGCGCTGGTTTTTGGGGTCCCACTGCCCGAATTCGTCGCGGTGGGAGAAGAAGCGCTCTTTGGCGCGCGCCTTTTCTTCATCGCGGCGGGCGCCGCCGATGGCTGCGTCGAAGCGGTTCTTTTCGATCTCTTCCAGCAACACGGCGGTCTGCAGATAATTGCGGCTCGCATTATAGCCCTTTTCTTCCGCGACCAGCCCGCGCCGGATGGCATCCTCCACCGATCCGACGATCAGTCGGGCGCCCAGTTCCTGCACCAGCTTGTCGCGGAATTCGATGGTTTCCTGAAAGTTGTGGCCGGTATCGATATGCAGCAGGGGGAATGGCAGGCGCGCCGGATAGAAGGCCTTTTTGGCCAGATGCACCAGCAGAATGGAGTCTTTACCTCCGGAAAAAAGCAAGGCCGGGCGCTCGAATTGCGCCGCCACTTCGCGAATGATAAAGATGGACTCCGCTTCCAGTTCTTTAAGATGGTGGAGATGATAGCTCATGGCTTGTTGGCAAATTGAGTTGCTAGTTATCAGTATCTTTGATGGCAATGAGGGGCAGTAAATACTCAAAGATCAGTTCTACGCTTTCCTCGATGTTTAGTTGCGCCGTATTCACCTCCAGCGCCGGCGCCGGGGGGGGTTCGTAGGGGTCGTCGATGCCGGTGAAGCCTCTGATCAGGCCGGCGCGGGCTTTTTCATACAGCCCCTTCACGTCGCGGGCTTCGCATACTTCCAGGGGTGCGTTGATGAACACCTCGACGAAATCATCGCTGCCGATTATTTCCCGGGCCATCTGCCGGATGGCCCGGGTGGGGCTGATGAAAGAGTTGATGGTGATGATTCCGCTGTGCGCATACAGCTTTGCAATTTCCGCGATGCGGCGGATGTTCTCCCGGCGGTCGGCTTCGCTGAAGCCCAAATTGTTGTTGATGCCGTGGCGGATGTTGTCGCCGTCCAGCACCTGGGCGAAAAAGCCCTCATTGTACAGGCGCCGTTCCAGATGCTGGGCGATCGTGCTCTTTCCCGAGCCCGACAGCCCGGTCAGCCACACAACCTTGCTGCGCTGCCCGAGGCGGCGCTCGCGGTCGGCGCGCTGCAACAAGCGGTCAAATATGGGATGGATGTGGTCTGCCAAAACTCAGCATTTTTAAAGATAGCTGCAAAGAAACAGCAAAATGGCCTATTCGCCAAAATCTGCGGCGCTCATCGGCCCGGCATCACGCCCCGGCATCGGGCCCGGTTCGGGACAGGCTTCCGGGGGCCGCCTTCCGCGCCACAAATATGGGGGTTTTACCCTTAAATCCTATTTTTCCGGTGGGGATTTTAAAAATCACAGCAACCGGAGCCCGGGGAAATTATGCGCAAAAGTGCAAATAATGCCTATACTTGCACATAAGGGATTCACCTGAAACAAACCAGCACCATGGCTAAGGACAAGCAACGATTCGAGACCCTCGCCATCCGGGGGCAGATGGCGCGCACCCATTACCAGGAGCACAGCGCGCCCGTATTCCTCACCTCCAGTTTTGTCTTCGAGAACGCCGGGCTGATGGCCGACACCTTCGCCGGCGCCGCCGACGGCATCATCTACTCCCGGTACAGCAACCCCAACACCGATGAACTCATCCGCAAGGTGTGCGCGATGGAAGGGGTGGAAGACGGCTTCGCCACCGCTTCCGGCATGGCGGCCGTTTTTGCCGGCATGGCGGCATTCCTGAGGTCCGGCGACCACGTGCTGGCTTCGCGGGCCATCTTCGGCTCCACCCACCAGATACTCACCGGGCTCTTCCCCCGCTGGGGCATCAGCCATACTTATGTGGACGCTGCGGATGTAGAGCAATGGGAGCAACACCTACGGCCCAACACCCGGATGATCGTACTGGAAACGCCCTCCAACCCCGGGCTGATGCTGGCCGACCTGGAACAGGCAGGCCGCCTGGCCGAAAAATACGGGCTCATCCTGAATGTCGACAACTGCTTCGCCACGCCCTACCTGCAGCAACCGGCCCGCTACGGCGCCGGGCTCATCGTGCACTCCGGCACCAAGTGGATGGACGGCCAGGGGCGCGTGCTCGGCGGGCTGGTCGTGGGCAAAGCAGAGCTGATCGAAGAAGTGCGCTTCTTCTGCCGCCACACCGGGCCTGCCCTGTCTCCCTTCAATGCCTGGCTGCTGTCAAAAAGCCTGGAAACCCTGTCCGTGCGCCTGGAACGACACTGCGAAAACGCCCTGCAACTGGCCACATTCCTCGAACAGCAACCCGCCGTGGAGCGGGTGCACTACCCCTTCCTCCCCTCCCACCCTCAGTACGAACTGGCCAAACGCCAGATGAAACTGGGCGGCGGCATCCTGGCCTTCGAACTCCGGGGCGGCTTTGAAGCCGGAAAACGCTTTCTGGACGCCCTGAAGCTTTGCTCACTCACCTCCAACCTGGGCGACTCCCGCACCATCGCCACCCACCCTGCCTCGACCACCCACTCCAAACTGACGGAAGCCGAACGCCTCGCTGCCGGCATCACCCCCGGCATGGTGCGCCTCTCCGTCGGCCTGGAACATTTCGACGACATCCGCGAAGATGTAGTGCAAGCCCTGGAGCATAGGGTATAGGGCATGGAGCTTATGAAAAGGTGCACCGCAGCTTTTCATCCCGGGCAAGGGCCTGGGGGGCTGGGGCCTGGAAAGTCAATGGGCCGCTTGGCGGCCTGCAGCACAATAAGCAGGATGTGGCCATCGTATAGGAGAACGTCAAATAAACCACAGAAAAATATCAATCGCTTATGAGGGCTTTAGCAATATTTTCACTTGCCATGCTGATGCAGGCGGGCATGCTTGATGCACAAAACCATTTTTCGGGCCTTTTCAAACAATCCAACGAAGAGCACCAGTACGCCTTTCAGCTCGATTGGGAGAGCCTGCAGGCCCGGCAGGCCTCCATGGATTCGCTGGGTTTCAGCCTGGTGGACATCGAATCGGGGAAGGAAGGCAAATACCGCTTGTTCTGGGCGATCTGGAAAAAGGATGGGGGGCGCAGCGTGCTCAGGCGCATGGAAGGCTGGGAAGAACTGGTGCAGATGAAACGCATAATGGCCGCCGACACCTTCGTCATGGCCGATATCGAAGCCTACCGGGAAGGGGATAAGGAATTTTACCTGGCCGTATGGGAGCCGGGAGCCACTCCCCACAAGGTGCGGCAACTCACATCATGGGAAGGCCTGAGCAACGACCACGAAGAACTCGGGCTCCAGGGCCTGCAGATCGTCGACCTGGAAGGCTTTGAATCAAAAGACGGCGCCACCCATTACCTGGCGCTGTACCATCAGATGCCGCCCGACACCCGGACCTTCATTTTCCGCTCGCCCGATATGGAAAGCTTTCTCACCGACAAAAGTTACCGCAACAAGAGCGGTTACCGGCTCTTCGACCTGGAACAGTTCGAAAAACGGGGCTCCGCCTTCATCACCGGCCTGTACCGCAGGGAAACGAACAGCGACCTCATCATCGGGCTCCTGCCCTGGGAAGCGTTTGCCCAACAGATGACGGAAACAATCAGCGATAAAAACCTGGTGCTGGTGGACCTGGATATCTGCCCCTCAGAGTAACTATTTAGGGTGGCCCGCGAAACGATAATCAGGGCGCCTTTTGAGGGGCTTTGCCTGAGCGCGGGCCACAGGCCCGCGTTCCACAATACCGCAAAGGAGCCCTGAATAGTTACCCCTCAGAACAATAAGGGCCGGATCATAAACAACAGGCGAAAATTCATATATTACCTGCCAAAAATACCGAATATGAATCTAAGGGTGAGCCTGATGGCGGTATTGCTGAGCACGTCCATTAGCCATGGCCTGGCGCAGGAAAACAGAGTGGTGGGGTATCTGCCTTATTACCGCTTCGAAAACCTGAGCCAGATCGAGCTGGAGCATCTGACGCACCTCTGCATAGCCTTTGCCAACCCCGACGCCCAGGGCAATATCAGCATGGACGGCGTGGACATCTGGCCCGCCGTACAGCGCGCCCATGAGGCCAATGTCAAAGTGCTGGCCTCCCTTGCCGGCGGCGCCCTGCGGCCCGAGTGGGCGGAGGCCTGGGCTCGCCTGATGCAGCCCCGCTACCGCTCCGGTTTCATCAAAAAGATCATCCAGTTCACCCTGGCCTACCAACTGGACGGCATCGATGTGGACCTGGAATGGAAATACGTCAATTCAAATTACAGCGGATTCGTGCTTGAACTACGCGACTCCCTGCACGCCTACGGCAAGCTGATGACCGCCGCCGTGCCGGCTATCCACCGCTACAAACACATGAGCAAAGAGGCCATGCTGGCTTTCGATTTCCTCAACCTCATGGCCTATGACCTCACCGGGCAGTTCGATCCGGGCCGCCCGGGGCCGCATTCGCCCTATTCCCTGGCTGAGGCGGGTATCCGATACTGGAAAAACCAGGGCATGCCGGCCGACAGGCTGGTGCTGGGGATGCCGCTCTACGGCTGGGATTTCTCGACCCCAGGCGCCGTGCGTTCGGTCAACTACGGCGACATCGTGGCGGCCAACCCGGCTTACGCGCATTCCGACCAGGTGGGCAAGCTCTACTACAACGGCATCAAAACAGTGGCGGCCAAAACGGAACTGGCCAAACGCGAGGCCGGCGGCGTCATGCTCTGGGAACTCGGCAAAGACGCACACAACGAATATTCCCTCCTCCGGACCGCCTACCACACCATGAAAGGAGAACCCCTGGAACCGACTCCCCTCCCTACGGCCCCATTCCTGGACTCCATCGAAGTAATCGCCGAAGCGGATTTCACAGATGAGTTCTCCCTTTCCGGCGCAGCCGGCGACATAGAAACCCTGCGCCTGGACATTGACATCCACCCCAACCCATTCCAGGATACGCTCAAGATCACCAATAAGGAGGAACGGGCGCTGCAGCTGGTGCTTTCCGATAAAAACGGCCGCCCGCTGTTCGAGGCTTTCATGCGCCCCAATTCCACCATCAACTGGGAAACCAGCAGCTTTCCCCCGGGGCAGTACACCGTATCCGCTATGTTGGGAAGCCAGCAGTTGTCCAGAACCCTGAAGAAA
The DNA here is from genome assembly GCA_963169455.1 of Bacteroidota bacterium. Taxonomy (GTDB): domain Bacteria; phylum Bacteroidota; class Bacteroidia; order Chitinophagales; family Saprospiraceae; genus JACJYE01. The sequence goes on from CAUJDW010000104.1 coordinate 22,773, forward strand.
ATATAAGCCTATAAGGCAGGCCCGCCGGAGTTAGCGCTCCAGCGGCAGCACCCAGGCCTGTTGCCGGCCGATCCAGAGTTGGGCGGCAGCGAGGTGGTGGCCGGCCCGTTGCCTGCACATTTCCAGGGTTTGGAAATCGCCCCTGGGCTGCCAGCCTTGTTTTTGTTCGGCAGCGGCTTCGATGGCGGCCAGTTGCTCCTGGCAGCGCTGCAGAAACAGGTTGGCCAGGTCGAGGTGCATGCTGGCGGCGGCGTAGGCATAATGGCTCAACGGCAGGGAATTCATGGCTTTAACCTGACTGTCGAGGTGGCGGTAGCCCGCGTAGTGCGGCTGGAAGGCCAGGCGGACGAGCTCCAGCCTGTCGCGGCAGGCGCTCAGGCTCTTCCGGATGAGGCCTTGCCCGCCTTTTCGGTAGAGGTTGTCCAGGCAGTCCGTTTCGGCCCGCCCGGCCGGTTCGGTAAAGGCGTTCAGCAGGTCGGAAGCCTGGATGAGCCCCAGCCGGGCGGTGGGCAACACCTGGCAGATCAGGTCCTGATGAGCGGCATAGCGGCAGGGGTCGGGGGGCAGCCTCACGGGAGGCGCATCGCAAAAGCCCGGCCAGTGGCGGCAAATATCGGTTTCTCCCACTGCATTCCTAAAATCGGCCAGCCGCAAACGGCCCTGCGCGGCGTTGATAAAGCTGGCGTGTTGCCAGCCCGGCACTTCGACCACCAGCATATAGGCGCCGGGCGGGGGCGCACCGTCGGGCGTGCCCGGCGTTTCATAGCGGGCGGGGGTTTTGCCGAAACAACTCGAATAAGGCGCCTGGTAGGAAAGCTGCGTGGCCGGCTCGCCATTGCCGGGCAGGAAATCCATCCGCCCCGGATCGCCCCAGTACCAGATGATATCGCCGGCATCGCCCGCCCAGCGGATGCCGCAGAAGCCGTTGGGCGGGGCATCGCCGCCACCGCCTTCCCGGAAAAAGACGGACAGTCCTTCCGGGCTGTCTATGTGCACCTGCCCGGCCAGCGGGCCGCCGGTGAAAATGCGGAAGGTGATGGCGGCCTGGGAAAGTGGGGGTGAAAAAAACAAGAGTAAAAACCACAGCCAGAGCCGGGAAGGGTAGGTCGTGCAGGTTCTCATAGTAGCCTTTGAGTTTAAAAAGGGGTATGCGTGAAACAAATATAGGGAAAAGGGGGATAATAGCCCCGCTTTTCTCCTATTGGCCAGGCCCGCGAATGTCTATTGTATGCAACACGCCCCGCAAACCTCATCCAGCTTTTTGTATTCTTCCCCCGTCACCTTGCCCTCGGACTGCTGCAGTGCAGTGCATGCCTCTCCATTCTTGCTCAGCTTTATGTTGCCTCTGATCAGGCACTCATAGGCCTCGTAAACCTTGTCATCCAATTCCAGCACCTTTTGCGCAGCCGGGACCGCCTCGCTCCATTTCCCATGGCGAGCCAGCGCCCCCATTTTAACAATGTGCGCCCGAAGATGCCGGGGCTGGCGCCGGATGACTTTTCCGGAAAATTCCAGGGCTTTCCCGATATATATCTCTTTGGCCTTTCTGCCGGATAAGAGGCTGTAGTAACTTTCCATGCTCACTTCGGCGGCCCTCAGATGGTTGCCGTCAATTTTTAATAATTTCGCCGCCGTTTGTATGGCGTTTTCCCACTGCCTGCCTTGGTATTCCTGCTCCATTTTCCGCTCCAGTTTCTCCAGTTCCTTTTTGAGCTGAGCCTGTTGCAATGCCTTTTCCATTGCGCTTTTATTCACCTGGAGCGTATCACTTTGCGCTTTGCTGAGGCCCATATTCAGCAGCTTATCGATATCCCCAATGGCACGCTTATAGTATCCGGCTCTTTGGTGCACTCTCCAGCGGAACCGGAGGAAATCAGGACTGAGCGCATACTCCGGCATGCGGAGCAGGGTTTCGGAAGCCTGTTTGAAATTATTTTTTTCAACGTAACACAAGCCCAGGTTCCGGAGGAGGGGCGGAGAAGCATTCACCAGCCTTTCATGCCGGTTAAAAAGGGCGATGGCCTCATCGGGTTTATCATTGCGGATGTAATATTGAGTAGCAATGTGTATCCTGGCTGTATTGACGGTATCACCGCTGTCCTCCCGGGCGATACGCTGTTCCATTTCATCGGCCAGTTTCTTGTCGAAACAGTTAAAATACCCATCGATCAGCGAAAAGATGAAAACGGACTGAGAATCCAGGGAATCGTCAAAGGAAAAACCATCGGCATCGTCGTATGCCAGGAGGGCTTCGTGGCCGATGGAGACTTCTCTTGGGCTACTGACATTGAGTTTCAGCCCGTAGGCCCGTCCGCTATGGCTTTCACGGGCATGGCCCCATATTACCATCTGGGCATTGCATTCGGACAACATGGAATCCAGGGACGCCTCATTGAAATATTCCTGTTTTTTTGCCGAAACGGCCGCCTCGGCTGAGAATTTGTCTTTCCCCGTATGGTTTTCCCTGTGCTCCTTATTGAGTTTGTTGAGCATTTCGGCGATCTGCCTTTCCGGCTTCAGGCTTCCCGCGTCGAAGGGAAAGATGGCGGCCCTGAAGGTTGCATTCTTTGTAAACGTTGGGCAAAGGGGAATTTCAGGAGGATTTGCGGCGGTTACCGGATCCGGGCCATCGATGCCCCGAAGTATAAAAATGAGGGCAATCAGCAAGGCAAGCACACCCAGGGCGATGAGCCTGGAACGCATGGCATTCCTTCCAGGCAGGCGCCAATCCAGCGCGCCGGGCGCGTCATTGTGGTAAAGCCCCCATGCCAGGCTTTGGGAGCTCTTTTGGCCCCCTTCTCTGAAGACAATGCTCCGGCCCTGATCCGGTGCGGCATCCTCCGGGCTGACAGAGCGCCAGGAAACGCCATCCTGAAGGAAATTTGCGTTGAGCTGCTTGTCCGCCAGGAAACTGCAGGCGGTTTTATAGGAATTGCTGATGGTTTTTCCCTGGGCCAGGGCGCTGTAAAACGATTGAGCGAAGTCTATGGCTTTATCGTCCTCTATATCGGCTTCCGTTGCGATCGTTGCTTTTATGCCTTTCCGGAACAAAATATCCACCTGTCCGCGGTTGGCGCAACCGTTCAGGAATACCAGTTGCAGGCCCTTCTCCTGCTCCATAAGCTCAGAGAGGTTCCGGGCATCGGACCGGCCGTTTTCCAGCTCGATAAAATCTTTGTCGGAATGGCCGCCATAGTGGAAAAGGGCAATGCGGCCGTGGTAGCGGTTGAAAGCATTGTAAACATCCTCGATCTCCGCGTTGGGCAGGAATTCCACCTCTACCCTGCCTTCGTCATGGGCATTTTGAAGTGCTTTCTTCAGTTTTTTGCTCTCTTCAGCCAGGCGGAGCGGCCTTTCCGTGTCGTTGGCGAATGCAAAAAGCAATACGGGGGGCTTTGGCATAAGCTTGGTTTTTTGGTATAGGATTTCTTCTGTTGTTCCTGCACCCCTTCTTTTTGTTACCGTTGGCCGCGGCATTTTTTCGCTGCTTCAAACGGCGGGTGAGCAGGAGCAGAAAAATACGGAATTTCGGGAATTTTCCCCTCTTTTCCGCTTCCTATTGCAGCAGCTGCAAAAGAAAAAGCCGGCGGTATTTCCGCCGGCGGCATCTGGGGTTATACAGTGCTTGTTTATCAAAAGGGTTTTGGGTGTTTTCGTGTTTATCTGCTGCAAAGATAGGCGCAGGCAAGGGCCCCTTTCCTCCTCAGGAATCGGGATTTTCATCTACTCGTTTTTGAGTAGGCAGGGCATACAGGCCGCACCGCCTGTAAAAAAAGGGCCGATGCTGGTAACAGATACTCAAAACCAGGTATTCATTAAATGGCGGGCCTTTGTAATATTGCCCCGGAAAAAGTTGAAAACCAGCGCATTTCACCCTGAATTTCCTGAGGAAAAGAACGTATATTTGTTTCCTGACTATTTCGAGAAACCCCATGCCAAAAGAAAAATCCCCCCCTGCCCGGGGCTGGTCCCCGAGGCGTGAAAACGACAATGCCGCTTCCGAAAAAAGGGGAAGGAGCCTGCTTCTGGCCATCGGCATTGACAGGTATCAATACATCGGCGGCCTGCACAATGCCGTGCGGGATGTGGAATATTTGGCAGAGGTGCTCTCGCGCCGCTACCAGTTTGACAAGCGGTGGGCCACAAAACTGATCAACGAGGAAGCGACCCTGGCCAATATCTCCCAGAAATTCCACCGTCTGGTTGAAGAAGCCCGGCCGGAAGACGAAGTGCTGGTTTATTTCTCCGGGCACGGGGCCTTTAACCAATCCATCGACAGGGGGTTCTGGATACCTTTCGATGGCAAGCCGGACGAGACCCACACGCTCTTTTCCAATAGCACGCTGGTCGATTTCGTTGCCTCCATTCCCGCCAGGCATGTCGTGCTGATCGTCGATTCCTGTTTTTCGGGTGCGTTCTTCGGAGGGGTCCGGCGGCTGGACGTGCCGGAGCGCCTGTCCTCCATCCCATCCCGCTGGGTGATGACTTCCGGGCGCAACGAGGTAGTTTCCGACGGCCCCCCCGGGCAGAACAGCCCTTTTGCGGAAAGCCTGATCTACCACCTCAACGCCAATGACGAGGCGGGATTCCGGATCACAGCGCTCTTCCCCCGCATCATCGAACAGGTGGGCGCCAATGCCGAACAACTGCCCCGCTGCGAACCGATACGCAACGTGGGGCACAAAGGCGGGGAGTTCGTTTTCCGCCTGAACGGCGCGCAGCCCGGGCATCTCGAGCTGCCGGCGAATTATCAGGGCGCGCCCGCCGCGGCGGCGGGCCAGGGTATCCGCAAAAACCCGAAGACAGCGATACGAGTCATCGCAGGGCTTATTGCGCTTATTGCGCTGAGCATAGCCATTTCCCTGACGGTCAAAAGGCCGCCTGAATACAAATGGCGAAAGGACTACTACGACAGCATACAGCCCATCAGCCGGGGTTTTATCGTTTCCAAAAACGGTTTGTCCGGTTATGCCGGCAAGGATACGATGGATTGGATACCGCTGCTTTACCAGGAAGCCCATCCCTTCACCGGGGATTTGGCCCGGGTGAAACGCGATGGTAAATATGGTTGGATAAACAGCAGCGGCACAGAAATAATACCTTGTAAGTATGACAGCGCCCGGGATTTCAAGGATGAAAGCGCACTGGTAGCCTTCGGCGGCAGAACATTCAGCATTGACACGGACGGCAAAGAGATCGCGGAATCACCAGCGGTGCAGCCGGAAGAAGATAATCCTGCTTCCCGGCGGGAAAGCCCTGGGGACACCCCCCCTCCCACCCCGGCGGCGCCCCGCCTGCGCGCCAGCCCGGAAACGGCCGCCCTGGAAAACCTGGAATCCGGCCCTCCGAAGGAGTTTACAATAAAGATCCGCAATACCGGCGGGAAAACGGCCGAGGGCCTTCGCACCGGAAGCACCAACGGCATCGAGGTTTTGACGGGAAGCCCTTTCAGCCTGGGCGCCGGCGAAAGCATAGTGCTCAGGTGCCGTTTAAGAACGGAAAACCTGCCTCTGGGGAACTACTCCGGCATCGTTATGGTTAACGGAGGAAATTTGCCCAGCGCTATCGAAGTGCCTGTAACCGGCAGGATCGTGGAGGCCGGGGCGCCGCCCTCCGCCCCGCCGGCGCCGGCAGTGCTTTCCGCACAATGCTACCTGGGCCCTCCGGGTTGCCAGGTGAGCTTCTATGACCGGATACAGAAAAAAACCATAGCGTTCACAACGGACGCCAATGGGAACGGCAGTTATACCATTGCCGAAGGCCTGCTTGGCGGATCGGTTGAAGTGCGTTACTGCGGAAACAACACCCTGACGGTGTGGGTAAAAGAAGGCGGTTGTATCACATTACCTCAATAAATCAAATGGCCATGAGAACAAGACTTCCCATTCAGGCCGCCGGCCTGTTTTTTCTGCTCATCCTTTTCCTTTCCCGGGAAGCCCGCGGACAAGGCGCGGAGGCAGTTAACCTCTCCTTCACCATACTCGACATCGACAGCGGCAGCCCGCTGGCCAAAGCCAATATTTTCGCCTTCGACGAGAACAACAAGTTTATCTTCGAAGGCTCCACGAACATGATCGGCGTCTTCACGATCAGCACCAGGCTGCGGCCCGGGCAGAAGATCAGGGTGATGGTGCAGAAGGAGGGATACAAGGTATTTACCGATGACTTTGAGATCACCGACCCCCGGCGCCAGGAGAACAACTGGGAAATCAAGCTGATCCCCAGAGAGCGGATCACCAACCCCGACAACCCCGGTGCGGCGCCTTCCACGAGCGATTTTGACGATCCGCTTTCCGGGCACGTCTATGACGCCCGCGCCAACAGAAAGGGCAGGCAGCTGCCGCTTCAGGGCGTGCGGATCGACCTGATGGCCAACGGGCGGCGCATCCAGAAAGGCCAAACGGACGACAAGGGCTATTTCATCATTTACCACGATTTCAAGGCCGGGCAGGATATTACGCTTTTCCTGGAAAAAACGCCTGAATACATCGAACAGGAACACCATTATACCTACCGGGACTACGGCAACGTGCTTGCCCCAATCTACCTGGAGCGCGACCGCAAGGTACCCTGCAAATGCTGGTTCTGGACGGGGGGGCTGACAGTGGCGGGCAGCAGCTATGCCTTCTTTTACCGCGAATACCGCAACCTGTACGGCCGTTATTCGGACCTGGGCAAGCTGGAGGCCAACTACGCCTCGGAGGCCGAACGGCAGGAAGAGCTCGACAAGGCTGGGCTGTACAAAGGCCTGGGTTGGGGCGGCATGGCGGCCGGCGCCGCGGCCGCGATTGCCGGCCCATTCCTCTGCAAATGGCTGTCGCCAAAAAATGAGAACAGCAACTTCAGCGGCTCCAGGATCCGCCCCGGTTTCTACGGCTATGGCCCCAACGGCCCCGGCCCCGGGCTGAGCCTGGTAGCCAACTTTTAACCTCAAAAAATGCCGTGATGAAAAAGAAACATTTTTATATCGCCCTTGCGGCCGTTCTTAGCCTGCCTGCCTGCCAACTGGAAGAAGTGAACCTGGATTGCCCGGTGATTACCGGCATCAGCACCCCGCGCGCCGGCGCCGGCGAGCAGGTGACGGTAAACGTTGAAAACCTACGGCTGGGCGAGCCCGGCTCCTACGAGCTCCGCGTGGGAGGGCGGCTCATCCCCATCCAATCGGTGGATACCGTAAATCAGCGGGTGGTTTTTGAAGTGCAGGAAGGGATGCAGTCGGGGGCGGTGTCGCTGAGGCTGAAACAGTTCGCCTGCGATACCAGCGGCAACGGGCTTGCACTGTCTTTTCTGGAATACCGCCCCAAAGCCGACCCGGTGAGGTCAGGCATCTTCGCCGGCAGCCCGTGGCAAGGCGATTTCAGGGATGGAAAGGGCTCTGACGCCCGCTTTAAAGCACCAAGCGGACTGGCTGCCGACACTACTTCGGGAGCCGTCTTTGTCGCCGACCTGAACAATTATGCCGTCCGAAAGATCGACGCCCTCGGGAACGTCGAGCTCTATGCCGGCAACAGGGATTACGACTGCAAAACAAATTCAGCCAATAAATTCAATTCCAGCTTTCGAAACCCCGCCTGGCTGGCCTTCAGCCATGCCACCGGGCATCTGTACCTGGCAGACCGGCAATGCAACAGGATATACGAGATTAGTAACGCGACAAACGAGCTTGCCGGCGGGGGAGGCAATTCCGGAGCGGGTTGCTTTTCAAATAACCAGGTTCAGTTTTCAGAGCCGGAGGGCGTTGTCGTTTCCGGCAACGGGGAAATCTACATGGTTGATTTTGCCTCGAAAACCATCCGCCGGATCTCAGGGGGGCAAACGTGCAACATAAGTTCCGGCGGCCCCGCACTGCAGCCGTTCACCCTCGCTCTGGACGAAAAAAACGGCACGCTGTATTTTTCTGACTCAAACACCGGAAGCATCTATCGCATGAATTTAGTGGAACTCGAACCGGAATTGCTGGTTTTCGCCCCCGGTTCAGCTTCAGTTGGAAGCCCGGCAGGAATGGCAGTAGGTGAGGATGGAAACCTGTACATCGCCGATGCAGCGGCAGGAAAAGTGCTCAGATATTACCGGGAATCCGGTTTTCTGCAGGCGCTTTCTCTTCCTTTTGAGGATAGCCTGGCCGAACCCTGGGGGCTGGCCTACGACAGCAAGCGGAAAAGGCTCTATCTCAGCGACCGCTCCTTGCAAGTTGTATTCGTGATTTATCTGGTTTAGAGCTTCCTTGTCTGGAGGAAACAGAACAGCCCGGGCGGCATTTTCGCCCGGGCTGTTTTTATTCGCCTGCCGATGAATTAATGTGCACGCAAGCCTGGATTAGCTGCATGGCGGAGGCGTAGCCGCAGCAGGGAAATTGGTGATCCTCAGAAAAACCCCCCTGGCGGAATTGAAATTGGACCCACTGATATCGCAGTTGTATGCCCCGCCGCTGCCGGCTCCCGAATCGGTGCAGGTAGTCGCGCTGTTATTATAACAACGTTTCCTGATCTGCCTGCCCAGGCCTGCAAAAGTAGATTCCAGCCTGGGGTTATACGGCGTGGCGCCGCAATTGGTTGACGTCCGGAGGGCGGCTTCGATGGACCAGCGGATGCTGTTTGAGGCTGGAGTAGCTCCCCACCAAACCATGAACCGGTAATTTTTTGTGGGGTCCAGTTGCGTCATACGCACAACCCCGCTGCCATCAAAGTGTCCGGCAAAACCCCAGGTGGCGAGGGTGAGGTCGTCGGCTGCTCCGCTGTCCTCTTTATACCATAGCGCGTTATTGCACAGGGGCACGTCACCGGTAGCCGTTTCCAGGCTGACTTCCAGCGCAAAAAGATCGCAGCCGGCGCCGCCTGTGCTGGCGGGCAGAATGGAGAGCGAAGTGGGGGAAGGTGTACAGTTGCTGAGGTTTACGGTAGCCAAAGTTGCAGCCGCCCCCGGCGGAATGACACTGGTATCATAAACCCTGAACTGCAGCGTGCCGCCTACTGAACTGGTGTTGGGCACGAGCAGCAACTCCATCGGGTTTGCGCCGGCTACATAGCTGAGCACGTTCGTTTTTGCGAAAGCTCCGGTAGATAAGGCCACCTCGCTGGTGAGCATGCCGGCGCATCCGCTGTTCACTATGGTAAAGCTCAGGTTTGAGGGGCATGGCGCCGCAAAAAAATCGAGGTTCCAGGTCGAAAGGTGGTTGGTTCTTATTCTGGCCTGCAGGGGGGCGAATTCCCCCTGAGACTCCAGCGTCGTAAAAAATTCCTGTTTCCATGCTCCGGTATTTTCATCAAGGCTCCAAACCGGCACCTCCTGGCCCGCACTGTACGGATAACCTTGCGGGCCTGTCAAGTCCGGATTGACGGGCAATTCGATTTCAATGTCCTGAGAAAAGCCATTTACCTTCCTTCCTTCCACCCGCATATCAATGGTGGCCCACCCCAGGGATTGAAAAAAGATCGGGGCATCCGGGCTGGCCAGTATGGCGCCGTTGCTGTCCATTGCCTGGGTAACCAGCGGGCCGTTGGGGAAAACACGGGCCGCACCCTCGCTTAGAGGGTCGCCAAATGTGATCTGCAGAGACCCCTTGAACCCGCGGGCAGGTTTTCCATTGCTAAAGAAGAGTTCAGTACCTTCCGGAATGTTTATCCGAAGCTGCCCTATATTGGGTATTTCAATTGTATCGCGCAGCCCCTGGCCCAGCGTGGCCTCGGCGGCCTCAAATTGCTGGGTACTTGTTGCGACACCCGGCGGAGGGGTTTTTATGTTGGCCATGAAAAGGGGAATATACATGGGCTCTTCCTTTGTCACTACGACGGTTTGAATAATCGGAGAATAATCCGGGGCTTCCGCCCTGAAGGAGAAAGAATAAGGAGCATCTTCACTGAAGAGCGCCCCTTTTTTGATCCCCAGGCACATCACGCCGGCATCGAGCTTAAATGAAACAATAGAATCTCCGTTGCATGTTCTTACCTGCCCGATGGAATCGAGCAAGGTAATGGTGACGTCCTTGACATTAACGGTAGTGGCCTGGGCGGCATCAAAAAAAGCAATGGCTATCGGCGCTACGATCGGATCTCCCGGCTTCGGCGCACCTCCCCCTTCCTCCCAGGGCAGGCATCCTCGCAGCAGATAGATCAGCACCGCGATAATGATCGCGATCACTAGAATAAGCAAATTCCGGTTTCTCATAAACAGGGGTTTTTATTGAGGAAATAATAGCAGGACAAGTTTGGGCGAAGCTGTTGAAGCATGCAGGGTATCCGTTCCGGGGGCCTTACCCGCAGAGGTTCTGGCCCAGCACATACTTCACCAGTTGCGCCTTCTTGTTGATGCCCAGTTTGGCTTTGATATTGCGGATATGGGTTTCCACCGTCACCGGGGCGATGTTGAGCGCTTCGCCGGTTTCCCGGGAAGTCAGCCCTTCGGCCAGCAGGCAGAGAATCTCCTTCTCGCGGGCGGTCAGGTTTGCCGTATCGGATTCCGCCGCAGCGGGGGTGGAAAAAATGAGGTCCAGGAGTTCGGGCGGAATATAGCGCCCGCCGCGGTAAACGGTGTGGATGGCGCTGACCAGCGCTTCCTTGCTGCGGTCTTTGAGCACGTAACCGCTGGCGCCCATCTCGAATGCGCCTTTGACGAAGGCCTTCTTTTTGTACATGCTCAGCACCAGCACCCTGACGCCCGGGTATTGCTGCCGGATGGCCCGGGTGGTTTCCAGGCCGTCCATACCGGGCATCTCAATGTCCAGAATGGCGACGTCAACGGCTTGTTCGCCGAGCAGCTTCAGGACGCCTTCCCCATTGCCGGCGGCGCCCACGACTTTTATCTCCGCTTCCTTTTCCAGGAATGCCTGTATGCCATCGGTGGTGATCTGGTGGTCGTCGGCGAGCAATACTTTGATCATGGTTTGAGCTTTAGGATTCGGGGGGAATGGGGATATCGATCATGACCGTCGTGCCCCGCCCGGGAGCGGAATCGATCGTCAGGGAGCCATCCAGGGCGTGTACGCGGGAAGCGATATTCTGCAGCCCCATGCCGCCTTTGTTTTTGGCCTGTTCGGGCTCGAATCCGACACCGTTGTCTTCGGCCATGATGTTGACCACTTCATCGAAGCGGTTCACCTGAATGGTAAACCTGCTGGCGCGGGCGTGTTTGACGACGTTGTTGGCCAGTTCCTGAATGATGCGGTAAATGCGGACTTCCAGGGCGTTGTCCAGGCGTTTTTTCAGGCCGTGGGTAGCCAGTTCCACCTGTAGCTGGCGGGTCTCGTTGAAATCTTCGGCCATGGCTTCCAACTGGGCGAGCAAGCCGAATTTGGAAATGATGCCGGACTGCAGGTTGTGGGAGATGCGGCGGACTTCCTCGCAGGCTTCGTCCAGCAGGTTGTTGGCTTTTTCGTATTGCGACCTGTTTTCGCTTTGGATTTCCGCCATTCTGGCGTCGATGGCGGCGAAGTTGAGCTTGACCATGGAGAGCATGCTGCCCAGGCGGTCGTGCAGGTCGCGGGCTATGCGTTTGCGTTCGTCGTCCTGCCCCTCGATGAAGGCGTAGGCTCTGTCCAGTTCTTTACTCCCAAGCACTTCTTTTATTTCCTGGAGGGCGATATGTTCGTTCTGTTCGGCGATGCGCCGTTTTTTGCGGTGGTTGTTGGCGTACAGCAGGGCCACCATCAGGGAGAGCCACAGGATAATGAGCCCGCCGATGCTGAGCCCGATCGTTTTTTCGCGCTGTCGCAGTTTGTTCAGGTGCAGGCTCACTTCCTGTTTGCGCCGGCTTTCTTCGAGCGCCAGCTGGAAGTTCATGGCTTCGTTGGCCTGCTCGCCAAGGCTGCCCTTCGCCTGGTTGAACTGGCTCAGGTAATAATCGGCCTGCCCGCTGTCCCGCTTCTGGGTATAAGCCTGGGCCAGGCGGTAGAGCAGCTCGGCGGTGAGCCTGGGGGCGGGAAGGGTGTCGAGTTCCACCAGGCTCTTCTGATAATACGCAATGGCCTCATCGAACCGGCCCTGCATGAAATACGTATTGCCGGCTTCGAGCAGGACGCCGGCCGACTCGCGTGGGTCGCCCAGTTCCTGAAAGGCCTTCAGGCTGGACAGGTAGCCCTCCCGGGCCTGGTTGTATTGTTGCATCTCCGCCTTCACGCCGGCCTGGTTCCGGAAAAGGACGGCCCGGGCGTGCTTATCCAGCGCGCTTTCCAGGGCACGCGCCTGGGCGTACCACTGGCTGGCGGCGGGATTATCGCCTTCCAGAAAGGCATTGTTGCCCAGTTGGTGGCAACAGCGGGCCTGCCCCTGCTCATCCCCGAGTTGCCGGAAAATGAGCAGGGACTGGCGAAAACATGCTTCGGCTTTGTCGTAATTGTACAATTCCTGGTACAGGTTGCCCCAGTTGAGCAGGGTGGCCGCCTTGCCGGCTTCGTCCTCCAGCATGGTCCGGATATCCAGGCTTTGCTGAAGCTGCCGGCTGGCTTCCCCATACTGCCCCAGCCGAAGGCAAATCGCGCCCAGTGCATTGTGCAACTTGGCCTTTTCGTCGCCAGGTGGTGAAGTTGCCAGCCAGCTCAGCCCTTCGGCGTAGTACTGGCGGGCTTTTTCGTACTCGCCCGTCAGCTTGTACAGGTTGCCCAGGTTGTTGCAGGCCTGTGCGGTGCGGGCGCTGTCTCCCGTGGCTTTCCGGGCGGCAAGGGCATCGAGGTAATACTTCCCGGCGCCCTCGTAGTCGCCGGCGTTTTTGGCCAAAACTCCGAGGCGGGAATAGCTGTCCGAAATTCCCGCTGCATAGGCGAGGGAATCGGCCAGCGCAAGGGCGGACTCTGCGTAAAAACGGGCCTTGGAGGGGTCGGCGCTCCGGAACTGGAAGGCCAGTTCGTTCCAGGCATCCACCCGCCGGGCATCGCGGCCCAGGCCGGGAAGGGTGTGCAGGAGGCTGTCCACCACCTGTTTATCCTGAGCATTCAGGAAAGCCAGTGGGCATAGAACAGCCAGCAACAGGGGTTTCAGTTGTCTCATGGCAGGGCCGGGGTTGCGGGTGAAACGGCTACCAGGCAATGGGGCGGGAATCCTCGTCCGCATCCATGGAGCTGACCGTCGTAGTGGGGTTGGAAGTAGCCCGTGAAGACGATCCATCCCCCAGGCTGACTGCCACGATGAGCTCTTCGCCCTGAGCAACAGGGCTGCCCAAAGCGATGGTGTGCACTACGGGGGTGAGATACTCGAAATCCGGCAGGGCAGAGTCCTGAACGATGGACAGTTCTACGGCCAGCAAGCCGTCGGCGCCGGCTGATGCCGGGATGGGGCTGTGCCCGTCGGCGCGATAACTCGTGCGCCCGCAGAAAGTGACGGCGTGCAGGAAATATTCATCCGGTTCATCGATTTTGGTGCGGCGCACGAGCTGCACCTGGGGTTTGTATAGCTTCATGGCTAATTGGGTTATTGATTGCGAATGGATTCTGCAAGAAAGTTACCAAATCCTTTTTGTTTTTCTGACAACAAAAGTCGGCTTTTCGGCCATCGCCGCGCCTACTCAGAAATGAGGATGCGGATTTACCGGGAAATGGGGAAACGGAATGGAAAAAGCAGGCGTAACTTTGCCTTGCCGGCACCCGGCTTTTTCATTTTTATTTTACGCAAGAATTACTATATTTCCAAGCCGCATTGTTCCGATGTCGGGCAAATATAAACCTCAAAAAAACCAAACCACATGCCCACGATCCACGCCCTGCTCACCGCCATCAACAACTACCCTCAACCCGGCCACCAGCTTGATGGCTGCCTCAACGACATGGCCCTGTTCCGGGATTACCTGGAAGCCCAATGCGCCCGGGCCGGGCTGAGCTTCCACCCGTTCACCCTCACCGATGAACAGGCCACCCGCACGGGCCTGATCAGCGGCTTCGAACATTTCCGGGCGGCCAAGCCCGGCGATACCTGCCTGTTCTATTACGCCGGCCACGGCTCCCGTTGCGATGCGCCGGAAGCTTTCTGGCACTTGTCGCCCAGCCGGATGGTGGAATCCATTGTTTGCTGGGACAGCCGCCTCCCCGGCGGGCGCGACCTGATAGACAAGGAGTTGTCCTACCTCATCTGGCAGGCCACGCAGGAAAAGGACATCCACTTTGTGGCGATCACCGACTGCTGCCACTCGGGCTCCATCACCCGCGGCTTCAAGGAACGCCGCGTTCCGGAGATCGGGCGGGCGGCGGCGGCGGCGGAATACCTCGGGTTCGAACATTACCGCCCTGCCGGGGAAGGGCGTTTCAGCCCGCCGCGCGGGCGCTACGTCCACCTGGCCGCCGCCCTCGACAATCAAACGGCAAAGGAAGCCCATTTCCAGGGAGCGCCGCGCGGAGTGTTTACCCACTGCCTGCTCGAAAGCCTGGCAGGCTCCAACGGCCAGATATCCTATGCCGAACTGGCCAACCGGGTGAACATGCGCGTCCGCAATATCGTCAGGGAGCAGTCGCCACAGGTGGATGCCCTGCCCACGGAGGATAAAAACCGCCTTTTTCTCTCAGGCGCGCTGGCTTCGGGCCGAAAGGCATTTCTGATCGGGTTCGACAACAAGCTGGGCTGGTATGCCGATGCCGGCGCCCTGCATGGGATAACTGCCGGAGACGGGCAATCCCAAACTACCTTCCGCCTGCTGGAGGGGGGGCATGAAGCCAGGGCCCGCGAAGTACAGGCCCATCGCTCCATCGTGACGGGCATGGAAGGCTTCGACCAGAAAAAACAATATGCTGCGGAACTGGTGGAACTGGCGCAGCCCCCCCTCCGCCTGGCAGTGGCCGGGGGCAGCGATGCCGAAGGCATCGGCGCCCTGCAGCGGCTGCTGGGCCAAAAGGCCTCCGGTTTTTTCGCCCTGATGCCGGATGCCGCCTCGGCCGACTACCTCTTGCACGCCGCAGAAGGAGCCTATTTCCTCTCCCGCCGCTTTGACGAACAGCCCCTCTTTCACCGCGTGCACGGCTATGGGGAATCCTCCGCCACCGATTTCATCAACAAGCTGGAACGCGTGGCCAACTGGCTGCAACTCCTGCGCTTGTCCAACCCGGCCTCCAGCATCGGCATGGAAGAAATGGAAATCGGGCTGTACCGCGTGACAGAGCCCGGCAACACCGACAACGACGCCCCCGTCGAGGAAGTGGACTGGCGCAGCCCGGCTCTCTTTGAGTATATCCAAAAAGATGGGGAATGGTTTCAGCCGGCCTTCCAGTTCAGGGTAAAAAATACCGGCCAAAGGCGCCTGTGGATTAGCCTGCTGTACCTGTCCTCGAACTTCGGCATCACCAACCTACTGCTGCCCAAACAGGAACTCGGCCCCGGCGAGGAAGCCTGGGCGGCCGATGTTTTCGAAGGGTATCCCTACCGCACCCTGCCGCTGCAGGTAGAAGACAGTTATCTTGAAAACGGCATCCACGAGATCGACGAGTACCTCAAACTGATCATCTGCACTGAGGAGTTCGACACCAACCGCTTCAACCAGGAAGGCCTGCCGCCCGATGGCGCGCTGCAGCCCCACCGGCAGGTCATTTTCCGCAGGCAGCTTGCCCGGAAACCCGACTGGGTGGCGCGGGAGGTGCATTTGCAGCTGCGGCGGCCGAAATAAGGGGTAAGCTTGAAAAAACGGGCCCATGCCTTGGCGAAACAGGCAATAGCCGTATCTTTTAGCGGTCAAACCACAACGCCCATGCCCGGCCGTTTCCCTTTTTTCCCTCAACACGACGCCATGGATTGCGGGCCCGCCTGCCTGCGCATGGTTGCGCGGCACTTCGGGCGGGATTTCTCCCTTCAGCACCTGCGGGAGCGCAGCTATGCCGACCGGGAAGGCGTCTCGCTGAAAGGGATCATGGAAGCAGCCGAATCCATCGGCTTGAGGGCGCTGCCCGTGAAAATCGGATTCTCCGAAGAAGCGGAGGAGGAACCCGCACTGGCCAACGCGCCCCTGCCCGCCATCGTCCACTGGCGGCAAAACCACTTCGTCGTGCTTTACCACATCGGCCGGCGCCACGCCTGGATCGCCGACCCGGCAAAAGGCAAAGCGAAGCTCAGCCACGAGGCCTTCCGCCGCAACTGGCTCGGCGACAGCGCCAAGGGCCTGGCGCTACTCCTTGAACCGACGCCCGCTTTTTACGAAAAGGACGCCCCTGCCCCGCCAAGGCGCGATTTCCGGCGCCTGCTCACCTACCTGCGGCCATACCGCCGCTACCTGCTGCAGTTGTCTCTCGGGCTGCTGCTCGGCAGCTTCTTCCAGCTGGCTTTCCCCTTCCTCACCCAGGCCATCGTCGATGTGGGCATCAAAAATGTGGACCTCGGCTTTATCTACCTCATACTGATCGCCCAGCTTATGCTCTTCCTGGGACAAGTGACGGTTTCCTTTCTTCAGAACTGGATCCTGCTCCACATTGGCGCCCGCATCAACCTATCCCTGATCTCGGATTTCCTCGACAAGCTCATCAAACTGCCCATCAGTTTTTTTGACGCAAAAATGGTTGGCGACCTCCTTCAGCGCATCGCCGACCAGCGGCGCATCGAGGCTTTTCTTACCTCATCCACCCTGAGCTTTCTCTTCTCGGCGGTAAACCTACTGGTCTTCGGGCTGGTGCTTTTGTGGTACGACGGGCTGATTTTCGCGGTTTTCCTCGGGGGGAGCCTGTTATATGTCCTCTGGATACTGTTGTTCCTGCCCCGCCGGCAGGAGGTGGACTACCTGCGCTTTCAGGAACTGGCCAACAACCAGAGCAACCTGATAGAACTCATTCAGGGCATGCAGGAGATCAAACTGCAGAACAGCGGCCGCAAGCGGCGCTGGCTGTGGTCCGACATCCAGGCCCGCCTCTTCCGGGCCAATCTCCGGGCCCTGGCCGTCGAACAGTACCAGGATGCCGGCGCGGGCTTCATCACCCAGCTCAAAGACATTCTCATCACCTTCCTGGCCGCCAGGCTGGTGATCGGGGGCGACATCACCCTGGGTATGATGCTGGCCATACAGTTCATCATCGGGCAGCTCAACGTGCCGCTCCAGCGGCTCATCGCTTTTATCCGGGCGGCCCAGGACGCAGGGCTGAGCCTGGACCGCCTCCTCGAAGTCCAGCAGATGGAACCCGAAGAGGACGGCCCTGACGCCCGCTTCGCCGATGAAATGCCCGCCGGGCGCGGCATCAGGACCGAGGGGCTCAGCTTCCGCTACAACGAACTTTCCGGCTTCGTGCTTAAGGACATCACCCTCGACATTCCGGAAGGTAAGGTAACGGCCATCGTCGGCCCCAGTGGCAGCGGCAAGACCACCCTGCTCAAGCTCCTGCTTGGCTTCTACTCCCCCGGCCGGGGTTCCATCAAGGTGGGCGGCCTGCCTTTGCAGCGCCTCAGCCCCCGCCTGTGGCGCAGCCATTGCGGGGCCGTGATGCAGGACGGTTTTCTTTTCTCCGATACCATCGCCAACAACATCGCGGAAAGCAGCGAGCAGGTGGATAAGAGCAGGCTGCAGCGCGCTGCAGAAACAGCCAACATACAGGAATTCGCCGAACAGTTGCCGATGGGCCTCAACACCATGATCGGCGCCAGAGGCAATGGGCTGAGCCAGGGCCAGCGGCAGCGCATCCTCATCGCCCGCGCAGTGTACAAGGAGCCGGATTTCCTGTTCTTCGACGAAGCCACCAACGCCCTGGATGCACCCAACGAACGGGACATCCTGGAAAAACTGGGGCATTTCTTCGATGGGCGCACCGTCGTCATCGTGGCGCACCGCCTCAGCACGGTTAAGGGCGCCCACCAGATCGTCGTGCTGGACAAGGGCGAAATAGTGGAAAAAGGCGCCCACGAGGAACTCATAGCCCGGCGGGGAGCTTATTTTCAACTGATCCGAAACCAATTAGAACTGGGCCAATGAAAGAAGGCCAAAAAAGGAACAGAGCGCCCGCCGGCATGCCGGTTTCGGGAGATAGCGCCGGCGAAAGCCGGCAGTTGCTGGGCCCAATCCCGGGCTGGGGCCTGCGCTGGGGCATCACCGCCATTCTGCTTGCCACCCTGCTGTTCCTGCTCCTGGGCTGGTTCATACAGTACCCCGATGTTGTGGTTGCCCGGGTGGCCATCGTTGCGGAAAGCCCGCCCATCCGCCTGCTGGCCAGGCAGGACGGGCGGATCAGCCGCCTGCTGGTGGCGGGCCAGGAGCGCGTCAGGGCCGGGCAGTTGCTGGCCGTGCTGGAAAACCCCGCCTCGCTGGCCGATATGGATACCCTGGCAGCCTGGATGGCAGCCGCCGCCCGGCAGGGCCTGCACCAGGCGCCGCTGCCCGAACAGTTAAGGCTTGGAGCCTTGCAGCCCAGGTACGCCAGCCTGCTCCAGAACCTGCGCGAATACCGCCACTTCCTCGCCCAGCCCGGCACAGCGCAGCGGATCGCATCCCTGCAGGAACAGATCAGTTACCTGGAAAAACTGAACAGTTCCCTGCAAAGCCAGGAACAAACCCTGGCGCGGGAAGTGGAACTGGCCCGGCAAAACTTCGAGCGCAACCAGGAGCTGTTCCGGTCCGGCGCCATCAGCCAGATCAGCCTGGAGAACACGGAGGCATTTTACCTCCAGTACCGCCGCCAGCTGGAGGGCCTGCAGGCCGGAATCCTGCGCAACGGGCTGCAGGCCGAAGAACTTCAGGCCCGCATCATCGAGCTGCAACAGCAGCGCTCGGATGAGGAGGTGGCCAAAGAGCAGGCCGTACAGCGTTTGTTCCGCGAGCTGCAAAGTGAACTCGAAGCCTGGCGGCAGGCCTACCTGCTGCAAGCCCCCGTCAGCGGGCGCGTTTCGATGAGCAGGCCCTGGCGCGAGCAGGAAACCGTCCGGGAAAATGAACTGATCATGGCCGTGGTGCCCGACAAGGGCGCCGGCCCCATCCTGGCCAGAGGGCTGCTGCCTGCGGCCAGCTCGGGCAAAGCCCGCCCCGGCATGGAAGCCCACCTCTTCCTCGACGCCTACCCTTACCAGGAATTCGGCATCCTCAAAGGCCGCCTGGCCCGCCTGGCCCTCCTGCCCGAACAAGGCAGCTACCTGGCTGAAATCGCCCTGCCCGACAGCCTGATGACCACCTACGGCCAGGCCATCCCATTCACCCAGGAACTGTCCGCCACAGCGGAGATCATCACTGAAAAGCGCAGCCTGCTGGGAAGGGTTTTCAGCCAGCTGCGCAGCCTGGCCGAAAACAGGTGATGGGAGAGAACCGCAAGAATCGGGTTGCCCGGGGCCGGTTTCCGGAGGAATTTTGAAGAAAAAAAACGATGAAAAAGAAGCACAACTTCAGGATCGTACCGGCCGACGGCTCCCGCATCAACCATTTGTTCCTGTTAAACGAAGGCGAGCTCGCCAGCCTGGGAGCCGTGCGCATGATCGTGGATAAAAAACCAGGCTATCCCTGCAGGCTGAGTTTACAGGACGCCGAAATCGGGGAGGAGGTCCTGCTTTTTCCATACGAACACCATCCCGCGGCTTCGCCCTACCGGGCCAGCGGCCCTGTTTATGTCAGGAAGAACGCCCGGCCGGCCAATCCTGGCATCAACGAGATACCCGCCATGCTCAACCACAGGCTGCTTTCACTGCGGGCTTACGATGCCCGGGCGATGATGGTTGAGGGCAGGGTTGTTCAGGGTGTTAACCTCCGGGAGGAAATCGGAAGCATGTTCGATAATGAACGGATAGCCTACATCCATATCCACAATGCCGGGCCTGGCTGCTTCAACTGCCAGGCCAACAGAGTGGATTAACTACCTGTGAAACAACCAGCCCACCAGCCATCCGAAAATAAAATTGCAGAACACGGTCTCCACAAAATGGATGCTGCGCACTTCGTCCGGCATGTAGGGGTTGGGCATCCAGAGCTGGGTGCTCCAGACAGCAAAAAACAGGGCCATCAGCACGGCGATTTCCCAGGGCCGCCCCTTCAGCGTGCGGAGCAGCGGAAGCACCAAAGCCACCCACAACAAGCCCCGGAAAGCCTGAAAGGGGAACATCCAGGGTGTGGAGGCCCAGGTGTTCGCCAGTTGAGCCGGAAAACTGCCGGGGTCCGTCCCGCCGTAATAGGCCTGGATTGCAGGCTCCTTCCAGGCCAGATAATAACCGAAGGTGTAGTACAGGGCCAAATAGGCCAGCGCAATGGCCGGCAATTTCCAGGCCCATTCCCCCAGCGGCCAGGCGCGCAGGCTTTCACCGGCTCCGGGAGTTTTCTTATGGCGCATTTTGCCCATAATAAACACCGCCGCGGGAGAAAAAAGAGCGCCCACTATCGCGCCCATGGCAAATATTTTCGGAACAAAGCCCTGGGGAAGTTGCCGTTGCAGATATACCAGCGATTCCAACTGTGAGGCCACCGTCATGGAACCATAAAAGGCAAGGAATAAAAGGCCCGCCAGCTTCCAGCCCGCCTCCCGCGACCGCAGGATGAGGGCCGAAAGTACGGCGGCCTGAAGCAGGGAACTGAAAAAAAGCATAGCCAGGCCGCGCCCGGCGGCGGCGGCGGGCTCGGCCCCTGCTTCAGTTTCGGATATACCCGAAATACCGGCCCCGATCATAAAAAAGATCATCAGGAGGACAGCCAGTAGTATTATCCTTCCAATGTTCAGGCCGATTGCTCTTGCATTCATCCACGCTTATTTATAAGCCTTGATCTCCCCGGATCGAATGCCTCCGAGGTAGCGGTTCACCTCTTTGCGCACCACCGGCAGCAGGATCACCAGCCCGATCAGGTTGGGCACCGCCATGGCGAAGATCATGGCGTCGGAGAAGTCGGTCACCGCGCCGAGGCTGGCGGCGGAGCCCAGTATGACGAACAGGCAGAACAACACTTTATAGGTGTAGTCGGCAATTTTGGAGCGCCCGAACAGGTACAGCCAGCTCTGCAGGCCGTAGTACGACCAGGACAGCATGGTGGAGAAGGCGAACAGCACCACGGCGATGGTCAGGACGTAGGGGAACCAGGGTATCACATCGGCGAAAGCCATTGACGTCAGGGTGACCCCGCCGACGCGCTCGTTCGTCGCGGTGATCAGCACATTATTGTTGATGACATCGCTGTACACGAAGTGGGCTTCCATGTTGAAAATAACGATCACCAGCGCGGTCATGGTGCAGACGACAACGGTGTCGATGAAAGGTTCCAGCAGGGCCACGATGCCTTCGCTGGCGGGATATTCCGTGCGCACGGCAGAGTGGGCGATGGCGGCCGACCCTACGCCGGCCTCATTGGAGAAGGCGGCGCGGCGGAAGCCCTGCACCAGCACACCGATGAACCCGCCGGCGATGCCGGATGCCGTGAATGCGCCGGAAATGATCTCCGAGAAAGCCCTGGGAATATAGCTGACATGGCCCAGGACGATGATCAGGGCGGCCAGAACGTACAGCCCGCACATAAAGGGCACTATCCGTTCCGTCACCGAACCGATCCGCTTGATGCCGCCGATGATCACCAGGGCGACGATGAAGGCCATGACGACGCCGAACACCAGCCCCGCCGAGCCGGAAGTGGCTCCGATCATCGCGTTGAACTGCTGGGCCGCCTGGTTGGCCTGGAACATATTGCCGCCTCCGAAAGACCCGCCGATGCACATGACGGCAAAAAAGACTGCCAGCACCTTCCCGAGCCCGGCCATGCGCTTTTCTTTCAACCCCTTGGACAGGTAGTACATCGGGCCGCCGTAAACCGTGCCGTCGGGGCCCACATCCCGGTATTTGACGCCCAGGGTGCACTCCGTAAACTTGGACGCCATGCCCAGCAGGCCCGCCAGGATCATCCAGAAAGTGGCCCCTGGCCCGCCGATGGAAATGGCAATCGCCACACCGGCAATATTACCCAGGCCAACGGTGCCCGACAAGGCGGCGGTCAGCGCCTGGAAGTGGGAAACTTCGCCCTCGTCCTCCGGGTTGGAATATTTGCCGCTGACGGTGTTGATGGCGGCTTTGAAACCGGTAAACTGTATAAACCGGAAGTAGAGGGTGAAAATGGTCGCCCCCGTAAGCAGCATGAGTATGACGATGGGCATGGCTGTGGCCGCCGAATCGCCCAGTTGAACGGCGTAAAAGACAATTCCGGCTACGGCATCGGTTATGGGCTGGAACTTTTCATTGATCAGTTCGTCCCAGCCTTTTTCCGCTTCCTGAGCCCAAAGGGCAAGTGGGGATAAGAGGCTCGAAAAAAGAAAAAGTAAACTTCTTTTCATGGGTGATATCATTTTTTTTGCCCGGGTAAAAAAAGACGCGTCAAGGTATCGGTTTATTCGCATTTATTCAAAAAATAACCCCTTTTATTTGGGGCATGGCAATTAACCGGTGCTTTCTTTTGGGATGTATTGGCCGGATATGTTAATTTAGCCCTCGCGCTGCCTGATCAGACAGCCAAAACCCTTGACGCCTTGCAACAGGAATACACGGACCAGGAACTGCAGGAGCTTCTGACAAAGGATAGCGAGCAGGCTATCGTCCTCATCTTTCAGCGCTACTACAGCTTTCTGTGCCAGGCCGTTTACAAAATCATCCCCGACGGCAACCTGGTTGAAGACCTGGCCCAGGAGGTTTTCCTCGAGCTATGGCGCAAGCGGGAAAAGCTGCAGGTGAGCACCTCCCTGAGGGCCTACCTGCGGCGGGCGGCCGTCAACCGCGCCCTCAACTATATCCGGGATCAGAAAATCAGGTTCGATGAAGAGGACAGGGACGCGCCGCTGGCCAGCTCCAGCCCTTCGGCGGGGCAGCAGATGGAAGCCCAGGAGCTGCAGGCAGCCATCGACCTGGCCATCGACAACCTTCCGGAACGCTGCCGGGTCGTTTTCGTGCTGAGCCGCTTCGAAGACATGTCCTACAGCGAGATCGCCGGCCAGCTCGGCATTTCGGTGAAGACGGTGGAAAATCAGATATCGAAAGCCCTGAAGCTGCTGCGCGAAGCCCTGGCGGAGCGCCTGGGCGACAAATAATAACCGGCTGCACGCCGGCACAGGGCCGCCATTTACGTATTCTGGCCCCGTACCACTACCCGAATGCCTGCAATTGTAACCTGCCTGACAAAGGCAGGGAAAGGTTCAAAAAATGGCGGGCGCGATAGGGGCAGGCGGATGGTACGGTGTCCTAAAAGGGAAGAAAAAAAGAAATGGAGATTTCGAAATACATACTGCTCTTTCACAAGAAGCTGAAAGGGGAGATCAAACCCGAAGAACAAAAAGAGCTTGCGGAGTGGATGAGCCGTGAGGAAGGGGCGGCCCTGGCCCGCCAACTGGAAAAAACCTGGGAAGCCGCAGGCCGCTACAAAGAAGGTTACCAGCCCGACACTGCAGGCGGGCTGGCCCGCTTCAGCGAGCGCCTATCCGCCGCAGGCCAGCCCCCTGTACTGCGCCCCGCGGGCGGGCGCCTGTTCCGGCTCATGGCCGCAGCAGCAGTCCTGGCCTTGCTGGTGTTGGCCGGCTGGTGGGCGCTTTCAGGGCCGGAAGGCAAAACCGACGGCATACTGGTTTATTCGACATCGGGCGGGCAAAGCCTGGAGGTTCCCCTTCCTGATGGCTCCCGGATCGTGCTCAATGAAAATTCCCTGCTCACCCTGTCCGAAGATTTCCGCACTGCTTCCAGCCGCCAGGTAGAACTGAGCGGGGAAGCTTACTTCGAAGTGGCTCCCGATCCGAACCGCCCCTTCGCCATCACTACTCCGGCAACCCGGGTAGAGGTGCTGGGCACTGCCTTCAACCTGAGGGCTTACCCCCATGAACCCTTTACAGAGGCCGCAGTCCATGAAGGAAAAGTGCGCTTCTCCGACCGTCAAAGCGGCAAGTCCATGGCGCTGAGCGCCGGCGATCGCGCCATCTGTGAGCACGGCCGAAGCGTGGCGGGCGAACCGGCGCCGGAAGAGAACGCCCATGCCTGGCGCACCCACCGGCTGGAATTCCGCAATACTCCGCTCCAACTGGCCCTGCCGGATATCGAGCGCTACTTCAAAGTCGAACTGGAACTGGAAAACAGCCAGGCCGCCAACTGCGCCCTGACCATGGCTTTTGAACAGGACTCTCTGGACATGGTGCTGAAGGCGCTCCAACTCATCTACCACTTCGAAGTCAAACAAATAAGCAAAGGCCGCTACATGCTGATGAAGGGCGGATGCTGACACCCTGTTTTGTATTTCTTTACGGAATCGGACGGCTCAGGCGGAAAGCCACCCTTCGGTTTTTCAGGCGCCCGGCAGGGGTGTCGTTGGAGGCGATGGGGTAGGTTTCACCAAAACCTCTGGGGTTCAGGCGGTGGCGGGGAATGCCTTGCCCGGCGAGGTAATCGGCCACTGCTTCCGAGCGGCGCTGGGAGAGCAACAGGTTGGCGCCGGCAGCGCCCACATTGTCGGTGTGCCCGAAGATGTCCAGGCTGAGCCCCGGGTGGTGTTTCATGAGCAGGGCCAACTGGCTGAGCTCCGCCTTTGAAAGGGGAAGCAGGCTGGCGCTGCCGCTTTCAAACTGGAGGTTGTTCAGCGTGATGATCTCGCCGCGGAGCAGGGCTTCGGCCTTTTTCCCGCTGAGTTCAGGCGTGGCGCTCGTTTCTGCTTTGGTGAATTCCAGCTTTTCGAAACAAATGGCATGGCGGTTGCTGTAAGCTCCGGTGGCGGAAGTAACCCCCCAGTACACCTTGCTGTTGCCATGAAATATCTTGTTTACGATATCCCCCTTATAGTCCAGCACGGTTTTGCCGTCCAGCACGACGCGGAGCTGTTTTCCGGCCGGCGACCAGATCACCTTCAGGAGGTGCTCGCGGCAGTCTTCGACATTGGGAATGGCAAGCGGGCCTTTCAGGTTGAAGCTGTGGTTGACGTAACCGTCGCGGAGGAGCGCGACGTGGTCCTCCAAGGGGTCGCCCAGGTGTTCATTGATCCAGGTGTCGATTTCTATACCCAGCGAAGGCTCCAGCCCTGCAAACCCCATGCCCTCGCCCTGGTAACCGGTGCGCCGGGCGTGGGGATGGAAAACGAAAACGATGCCGTCGGCGCCATTCCGGTCTTTGCACCCGAACACGGCCTTGAATTCCATTTCGAAAGGCGCGTTCAGGTCGATGGCGTCCTTGTACCAGATGGAGCCCGAAGCCCACTCCCGGTCGGGGGTCAGTTGGATGCAATTGTCGCCGTTGGCAATTGCCTCGCCGGCAAGGCGGAAGTCTGCAATTTTGGCCTTTTGGGCGCCAAGCCCTGAGACAAAGAACAAAGACAGGGGGAAGAGGAGGTAGAAAAGCTTCATGGCCAGCGGGTTTTGGGAAGAGCCAAATACATTATTAACGGCAAACCCGCGCCTGTAGTTGCGGGCGCCGGCAGTAAACGGATACGTCAACTAAAAACGAAATGGTATGAAAAAATCCGAAAAACACAGGGTGCTCACCCTGTTCTCCCTGTCCATGGCCTTCAGCGGGCTGCTCTCCGCCCAGCAGGTGATCTGCGTGGATTCCACCCACTACGACTTCAACCAGGCCTGCCTCGCCATCTTTGACCCGGTCTGCGGCTGCGACCATTCCATCCCATCCAACGCCTGCTACGCCTTTGCATACGACGCCCTGAGCTGCTGGACGGGCGCCTGCCCGGAAGTGAACAAGGGTTGCGAGGTCAAAATCGAATATGCGATCGAAGGCGAAGCGCTGCACCTGACGAACCAATCCATCGTAGGAGCCGGCGATTCGATCACTTTTCTGAGCTGGCAGAACAATTACGAGCCGTTTTCCCAGCAGGAGAACCCCGTGTTCAACATGCCGCCCGGCGAAACGGCCTTCAAGATCAGCCTCCAGATCCGCACGAGAAACGGCTGCGATGCCTTCTGCACCTACCTCATCCAGCGCTCCATCAACGCTATTGGCGACGATCCGGCCAACCCGGAAGGCCCGCGGGCTTTCCCCAACCCCGCTTCCGGAAAACTTTTCCTGGAATCGGAAAAACCATTGGTTCACCTGCATCTGTATAGCCTCAGCGGCAGGGAACAACTCCGCATAGCCCTGAACGGTGCGCAGCAGCCTGAAGTGAACGTATCCGCCATGCCGCCCGGGCTCTACATCCTCGCCCTATACGACGGCGAAAGGGTGTACTACCGCAAAGTAGCGCTGCAATAATTCCGGCCGGCGGAAGGGGACACGGTGAGGGGGAGGCAAGGGGAGCCCGGGGCAAACCATACAGCCCTCCCCGTCCGTCCGTCCGTCTAGCCAGCCGGATAAATCCTCACAGTGTCCAGCCGGGCAAAAAACTTGTAACTTATAACTCGTAACCCACCAGGGAGGCTGGCAGAGGTATAAGCAACCATCAACAGCCGCCCGCACAGCCCGGCGCCTTTCCCCTCACTCCTCCGCCAGCGGCCCCCGGCCGGACAGCAGGCTGCGGTCCAGCCAGTGCGCCCGGGGTTTAAACTGCAGGTAGTGCCAGATCAGGGCGATCAGCACGCCCATGATGGCGCCCAGATAGACGTCTTTGAGGAAGTGTTGCACCAGGTAAATGCGGGAAACGCCCACCAGCAGGGCCATGGCGAACAGCGCCAGCGCAGCCCAACGCTTGTGCGGCAGGCAGAGCGCCAGGAAAGTGAACAAGGCAAAAGCCGACATGGCGTGCCCCGAGGGGAAGCTCGTCGCACCGACGTTCAGGTACACCCCATCTACCGCCTCTATCTGATCCAGGATGCCCTGTTTGCGGAAAAAGGCGGCAGGGCGGTCGTGGGCAAAGAATGATTTCGACAAAAAACTCAGCACGCTGACCGTGAAGCCGAGCAGCGGGACGGCCAGGGCATGCCGGTAGCGCAGAAAAAGCAGGGCCGCCAGCGCCAACAGGTAAACCGGCCCCTCTCCCATGCGGGTGAAATACCTGAAAAACAGGTCGCCAGAAAAGGTGCGGCGCTCGCTGAAAAAGAAAATCTCATCGCCCGTCTGAATAAAACACAGCAGGATGCCTGCCGATGCCAGAAAGAGGGCGAAAGCCGAGAAATAAAAGCGGTTTTCCCGGAGCAGGCCTTTGAGCGAGGCGGCTTGTTTCATTTCGATCGGCGTTTGAAAACTTTAGCCAGAAAGTTGTTGATGCGGTCCGGGTTCAACAGCTTTCGGTCATTCATGGCCCTGCTTGTAAGGATCAGCCCGATGGGGAAGAGCAGCCCACAGGGAATCCAGGCCGACACGGAAGCCGGCAGCAGGAAGCTTTCGGCGATCTTGCGGCAGAAAATGGTCAGCACGATAAAGAGCATGAAAAACACGATGGAGATCAGGATGGGGTAACCGAAACCGCCCTTGCGCACGATGGCCCCCATGGGCGCCCCGATGAACACGAATATCAGGCAGACCAGGGCCATGCTGTATTTGGTATGCAGCTCATAGATGTGCTTGACCCGCGCCTCCAGCAGCCGGTCCAGGCTGTGCAGGGCGGATTCGGAATGGGCATGGATGCTCCGCGCGGAGGATTCCGCTCTGGAAAGCAACCTCCGTTGTTCCATCTTTTCGAACAACTGGGTGAAGGAAGTATCCTGCGGCAGGGGTTTTTCCCGGGCCTGTTTGACAGGTTTGCCTTCGAAAATGCGGGGCGGCGGTTGTTCCGCTTTCCGCTGGTTATAAGCGGCAATTGCCTTTTCGCTGGTCAGCGCCAGCTTTTCCGTTTTTGCGGTATCGGCAGGAGCCTCCTGCGCTTTCTCTCCGGCGGCGGCCGTGTCGGTGGCGGCGGGCGCAGTGGCCGGCTGTTGTTCCTGCTGCTGCTCCCCGGACGGCTCGCCATCTTCGGAGCCCGGTTGATCGATGAAAGCGCTGTCGGCTTCCATAAAGGAAAAAAAGGAACTCAGCTGGTTGGACAGGCCTTTCTGGCGCCGGAGGATTTTCAGGCTCAGGGAGTCGACCGCTTCGCGAAGCTGGCCGCTGGTCATCATGCTGCGGTTCGACTTGAAAAGATCTTCATTGGTGCGGTTGAGCTGGAACTCACTCAGGTCGAAAACCTTGGTCCAGCTATCGAAATTGGTTCGCACAAAGGGGTAGGAACGGCCGCCGCCCGACAGGCTGGGCTCCGTTTCTATATACTGGTGCCCCTTTTTCAGGTTCATCACGAAATAATGGCCGTCGGGGGTGGCGTACATCTCTCCCTGCTCGGCCAGTATCTGGCTCAGCCGCCCCTTGGTGGCGTCCGTATGGTCGTAGATGAGCACTTCACCGATGGATTTTCCATCCGGTTCCTTATGTCCGATGTGGATGGCGTAGCCGTCGAAATCGTCGTTGAAGATTCCGGAATCCAGCCGCAGCGCCGGCTTCTGGCGCTGAATGTCGTACATGCGGGAGCCGAACTTCAGGTTGGCCACCGGTATGAGGTTGTTGGAACAGAAAAACGAAAGCCCCACGGCGAATATCCCGAAGAGGATAAGTGTGCGCATGATGCGCAGCAGCGGCACGCCTGCCGACTTGAAGCTCGACAACTCGTAGCGCTCGGCGAGGTTGCCCAGCACCATGACCGAGGAGATGAGCACGGCCAGGGGCAGGGCCATGGGGATGAGCGCCACGCATTTGTAGGCCAGCAGTTCCATGATGAGGAAAAAGCCAAGCCCCTTGCCCGCGATGTCGTCGATGTACAGCCACAGCACCTGCATCACCAGCACGAACATGGCGATCATGAAGGTGACGAAGAACGGCGGCAGAAAACTCGTGATCAGTAAGCGGTCGATCTTTTTCATAAGGCGGCGCCTCTTTTCAGAAAAAAGCTAAAGGCCAAAGATAGATTGAAATTGTCAAACACTTCAACAATGCCCGCGCTTTGGCAGTTGCCGGGCATCTTCAGTTTAATGAAAAAAATTCCCGGGCCTTTGTAACTTTATTTTCTTCAAGCCGTCACCCCTTTGAATATGAAGCTCGAAGCCTTTAAAACGGACATCCTGCCCATCAAGCAAAAGCTGTACCGGGTAGCCCTGCGCATCACCGGCAACCCTGCGGAAGCCGAGGATGTGGTTCAGGAAGTGTTCATCAAGGCCTGGGAGATGCGGGAACGCCTGCACGAAGTGCTCAACATCGAAGCCTGGTGTATGCAACTGACGAAAAACAAGGCCATTGACAAACGCCGCCTGCGCTACAACCGCTCCGAAAGCCTGGAAACAGCCTTCGGGCTGAGCAGCGGCAACCATACCCCCGACCGGCAGGCCGAACTGAACGACGCCGTCGGGCAGGTCAGGCAACTGATGAGCCGGTTGCCCGAAAACCACAGGCTGGCCATGCAGATGCGCGATATCGAGGGGCTCAGCTACCAGGAGATCAGCGAGGCCCTGGGCATGCCCCTGCAACAGGTGAAAACCAACATTTTCAGAGCTCGCCAAAGTATCCGAACGAAATTGATGCAATTATGGGCCACGAATGGATAGAACAATTACTGGAGCGCTACTTCGAGGGAGAAACGAACCTCTCCGAAGAGCAGCAACTGCGGGAGTACTTCCAGGGCTCCGACGTGCCGGCGCACCTGCTGCCCTACCAACCCCTGTTCCGCTATTTTGCGGAAGAACAGGCGCAGCATCAGCTCGGCAGCGACTTCGACGAAAAACTGCTCGGCCAGCTCCGGGAACATCGCGCCGCTGAAACGCCCCTGCGCCGCCTGGGGCTGCGCGCCTGGGCCCTGCGCGCCGCCGCCATCGCCCTGCTGGGCATCGGCCTGGGCTGGCTGTTCTTCCCCAAAAACGCCGAAATCCCACAAACGGCAGCCATCGACTGGTCCAAATACGAAGTACAGGACCCCGAACTGGCCTTCCAGATCACCCGAAAAGCCCTGCTCCGAACCTCGGACGAACTCAACCACGGCGCCTCCACCGCCGCCCGCGAGATGAGGAACCTGGGCCAGATGGGCAAATTCCTGAAATAATGAACATCACCCGATTCTTTAACCTTTAAAACTCAAGCCATGAAATCGCTTAAATTTTTGTTTACCGTTATGTTGCTGGGCATCGTCACCTTTGCCCAGGCCCAGCAGGCCAGCGCCATCGACAAATACTTCCAGCAGTATGTGGATGACGAACGCTTCACGGTGGTCTATATCAGCTCCAAACTGCTCGGCATGTTCAAACAACTGAACGTCGAAGGGCTGAATGTCGACGATGCCGAAGCCAAAGCCATCATCGAACTGGCCAGCGACCTGGAAGGTATCCGCATCCTGGTGGCGGAGGAAAACGCCGGCGGCTTCTACAAGGAAGCCAAATCGAAGATCAACACCAAGGAATATGAAGTGCTGATGACCGTGCGCGACGAGGGCGAAAACGTCGAGTTCCTCGTCAAGGACGACGGCAACAAAACTATCCACGAACTGCTGCTGCTTGTCGGCGGCGAAGACGAGTTCGTGCTCATGAGCTTCGTCGGCAAGATCGACCTTGACAAGGTGTCCCGGCTCATCAACGAATTCGACGACAGCGAAAAAAACCTGCCGAAAGAGCAAAAACAGTAGCAGCTTCGGGAAACTTCCGAAATGAAGCCCGGGGTTCCCGGCCAAACTTCGGAAGTTTCCCGTCTTATAGAAAACCCGACAAAACCCAATTCAATCATGCGATCCATCATCATATTATGCCTTTCCGCGGCTGCCGTGTTCTTCTCTTCCTGCAGCAGCCCGAAAACCACCGCCCAGTTTTACCAGCAATACAAGCACCGGGAGGGGGTCACCAATTTCAAAATGCCCGGCTGGCTCGTCTGGCTTGGCGGCGGCATCGCCTACAACTCGGTGCGGAATGAAAATTCCAGAGCCTATATCGGGCTGGCCCGCAAAGTAGGCAAAATGCGCTTTATGGCCTCCGAAGACGCCACGGCTATCCCAGCCGAAGAGATCAGCGCCTTCCTGTCCAACATCCGCCGGAATGGCTACGAAGACCTGCTGCAGGTCAAAGATGGCGAATCCAGCTTCACCATCCTGGCGCGCGACAATGGCCAAAAACTCAAAAACCTCGTCATCCTCGGCTTCGACGATGGCGAACTCTTTTTCTTCGACATGAAATCCCGGCTCAGATACGAGGACATTACGGAGGTGGCTAACCGCATCCTCAGCGGAGAACGCCCGGGCAGGAAGCAAAAGGAGGAAGCCGATCCGGTTCCCGACGGCCAGGATGACGCCCAGGCCGCAGCCCCGAGGGCGTAAGGCCTGCATGGGAAGGGGGAAAGAGCCGGGAAAAGCCTAAACGAGATACAGGGCGAGCAGCCCCAGCAAGCCTGCCAGGAAGATCAGCCCGAAGCCGGTGAGGATATACCTGCGCATGTCCGCTGCGCCGAACCACAGGGCGATGACGGCCTTGGACAGGGTATTGCTCAGGGTGGCCAGCAAAATGGCCGAATGAGCCGTCAGGGCCGTGATGGGCCCGCCGCCCATTTTGGAAATGGAGATCGCAATAGCGTCGATATCGGCCAGCCCGGCGATGCTGCCCGACAGGAGGATGCCCCTGGCGCCGAAAACGTCATTGGCGTAATTGACAAGCAGGAGGATGCCGGTGTACAGAGCCCCGAAAAACAATGCCTCCCAAAGGTTGAGAGGGTTGCCGAGCGGCAGTTCCGCATCGGGAGCCTGATGCTGGGCCTGCTTCCGGTAAAAATACAATGCCGGCCCCAGGCTTGCGAGCAGGAGCAAACCCATGGGCAATAACAAGCCGGGCAGCAGGTGGCGGTTGAAAATCCACACCAGCGCCAGCACCCGAATGGCCATGATGGAGGCTGCCGACAGGATAGCTACCGCACAGTGCCCCGAAAAGGCCGGCTGTTCACGGCTCTTTCGCGAAAAAACCCAGGCCACCACCGTGCTGGACATCAGCCCGCCGAATATGCCCGCCAGCAATATGCCCTTTCCCGCACCCAGAAATTTCGTCAGCATATACCCGCTGAAGCCCAGGCCCGAGATCAGGATGATGATCCAGCCTACTTCCCTGGGGTTGACCGCATTGTAGGGGCCGTAATTCTCATTGGGCAGGAATGGGAAAATGAGCAGGGCAATGACCACAAAGCGGATGAAAGCGAACAGTTCAGGCTGGGTGATGCGCCCGATAAAGGTGTGCAGCCGCACCTTCAGGGATAGCAAAGCCACCAGGACGACCATCAGCGCCAGGCTGGCCTCTACGTAACCCAGCAGGGTAGCCCCGCCCAGCAGAAAAGCCAGCATGATGGCAAATTCCGTCGTGCTGCCCATCTTTCCCTTTTTGGCGCTGGCCCGATAGGATACGATAGTCAATCCCGCCACTCCGGCCAAAGCGGCGATGAACAGCCAGGGGGTGAATACAAAACTCAGGAGGGCGGCCAGAAACCCCAGCAACACCACGACCATAAAGGTGCGCACGCCGGCAAATATCTCCGGCTCGCCTTCCTCTTCAATATGGGAGGACAATTCCCTTTCCAGGCCAATGACAAAGCCGATACCGGCCGCCACCAGCATCCGGATCAGAAATTCCAGGTGCGTGATCTGAAAACTGTCGGTTTGAATGATCAGGCCTTCGCCCATAGCCGGTTTTTTCTCGTTTCCCCTTCAATGTAGCAATATTTTGCAACTATTTTGGACTCCCTGGCGGCAATCTGGAACACGGCTGTGGCCCGCCGCCCCTCCATAGGCTCCCTGGCCATCACTCCGCGGGCTTTTGGCCATGGCTATCGCATTTTACTTTTCTGCATCAAATGCCGGTATGCGCATCCTGCCGGAAAGCCGGGTTAAGTCGTCCGACGGCTCAAAGCCGTCAGACGACTGGCCAGGATACCCCGGCAAACGCCGGAAGCCAGCCCCGCCATCAGCCGGCCTGGGCCGTGTCCACGACATTGGTATTGGTGGGCAGCCAAACCTCGTCGAAAGTGGCGACGATGTTGTTGGCGCCGCCGAAGAAGCCCAGTATCCGGGCAGTTCCGCTTCCTACGTTGCGCAGGTCGTGGGGTTCCATTTTCGGCGCCAGGGCCATCTGCCCCTTCGAGAGCCAGCCCTTCTCGCTTCCCACCAGCACTTCTACCTCGCCATCCAGCACCAGCAGCAATTCTTCGGCGCTGTCGGTATGGCGCCCAAGGTTTTTGCCAGGCTCCAGCTCGAAATAAACCGTGGCGCAATGCTCCGTACCATGAGCGCCCAGCATGGGAAAAGTGGCCCGGCAGTGCTGCGAAGGGTTGTCCCTGCCAGTGAATTCATTCAGGTCCAGTCGGTTGAGATCTACAGTTGTCATTTTGATCTTGATTTAAAAAAGTGGTGAAATGTTTTACAGGGACAAAATTAGAGGGCCGGGAAGAGGGAATATTGTAAAAACCCGACATGCTGCATTTTTCGGCCCGGTTGGCGGACGCAGGCGTTTTTTGGGGAAAACTGCGTTTACAGAAGCTCATGCCGGCCAGAGTGAAATGGCCACTTACTAATTAAGCCCCCCCGAATAATAGAAAGCGGCAAATGAGCGCCCCATTTTCCGGCAACTTTGCACCAGTAAAAGAAACCACCCGAAACATGATCGTCGAATTCCGGGAAATAAGCCCTTCTGAGGCATTGCAGCCCTATGTCGCAGGCTACTGGCGGGCCACATTCAACAAAGAAGAAAACCCTGCGCCCTTAAGCTTCCGCGTTATGCCCAGGGGTGTTATGGAACTGGTCATGCACCTGTCGGACATGCACTGCGACCTTCCGGCGGAAGGTGGTTGGCGGCATTCCCCCGATTTCACACTGATCGGGCTGCGGGCGGAAGCCTACGAAGTGCGCTTTCGCAAAAAGGTGGAAGCATTGGGCATCCGTTTCAAACCGGACGGTTTTTTCGCCCTGTTCGGCATTCCCGCTGCCGAGTTCAGCTACCGCTCGGCCGACATGCAGGAGTTGCCGGGGCCGGCCTTCCGCGATTACAGCCGCCGCCTGCAGGAAAGCAGCTCGCCCGCAGAGCAGCTCCACCTTACAGAGCAGTTCCTCCTGAGCATGCTCGGGCAAAACAGGCGGCCCCACCCATACCTCCACGCGGCGGCAGAGCTCATCCGCTCCAAAGGCGGCGAGATCACAGTCGACGGCCTGAGCCGGCAGGTTTTTGTCAGCCCCAGGCAACTGGAACGGGAATTCAGGAACATCATCGGGCTGAGCCCCAAGGCCTGCATCCGGATCGCACGCCTCCGGCGGGCCCAGCAACTCATTGGCAAAGCGGAATTCTCCAACCTGGCGCAGCTCTCCTACCACTGCGGCTATTACGAC
Source organism: Bacteroidota bacterium (assembly GCA_963169455.1). Lineage (GTDB taxonomy): Bacteria > Bacteroidota > Bacteroidia > Chitinophagales > Saprospiraceae > JACJYE01. The sequence continues at coordinate 56,862 of CAUJDW010000104.1, forward strand.
CAGTCGCACTTCATCCGCGATTTCAAACAAATGGCCGGGCTCGCCCCCAAACGCTTCCTGGCCCGGAGGAAGGAGTTTATTTAGGACGGGAAGGCGGAAGCTTTACCCGAACACGGGCGAAGCGAGTGGGCGGACGGAAAGGTTGCCATGGAAATTCCCTATGTTTAGGATCAAAAACATGAGGCTGTACTTTACATTCCTGCTCCTTGCTTTTACCCTTTCCTCCTATACCCAAAGCGAGCCCCCACCCTACACCCCTGCTGCCGAGCGGCTGGCGGGTTACCGGCAACGGCAGGCTCTGGCGGAGCAATCCATCGTCAATGCCATCGAATTTCGCAGCGCCGGGCCCACCATCATGAGCGGGCGGGTGGCCGACCTTGATGTCCGCGAGGAAGACCCCAGCCATTTTTTCGTCGCCTACGCCTCCGGCGGGTTGTGGAAAACCGTCAACAACGGCGCGTCATTCGAACCCCTCTTCGACCATGAAGCAGTGATGACCATTGGCGATATTGCCGTCGACTGGGCGCGCAACATCATCTGGCTGGGCAGCGGAGAGGCCAATTCCAGCCGCTCTTCCTATGCCGGCGCCGGGATGTACAAAAGCACCGACGGCGGCAAAAGCTGGCAGCACCTGGGGCTGGCCGAAACCCACCATATCGGGCGCATCGTCCTGCATCCCGACGACCCCAACACGGCCTGGGTGGCCGCCCTGGGGCGCCTCTACTCCTCCAACGAAGAGCGCGGCATCTTCAAAACCAGCGACGGCGGGGCGAGCTGGAGAAAAACCCTCTACATCGACGAAAATACCGGCGCCGTCGACCTGGTTCGCGACCCGCTGGAACCCAACACCCTTTACGCGGCCACCTGGCAGCGCGAGCGCCGCGCCTGGAACTTCGTAGAGTCGGGCCCGGGCTCGGGCATCTACAAAAGCACCGATGGCGGAGAAAGCTGGGCTCTGCTCACCACCGAAAACAGCGGTTTCCCCACCGGCCCCGGCGCAGGCCGCATCGGGCTGGACGCCGTGAAGACGGAAAATGGCGTGTTGCTCTACGCCGCTATCGACAATTTCAACCCGCGCCCGGAAAAGAAAGAGGAAGAGCGCAGGCTCACCAAAGACGAACTGCGCACCATGAGCCCGGAGGATTTCCTGAAGCTGGAAAAATATCTGGTTAAAGAATACCTGCAGCAATATGGCTTTCCCGATCGCTACGGCGCAGATGAGGTGCGCAGGCTGGTGGAAATGGGCAAGATAACGCCCAAAGCCCTCGTGGACTACGTGGAAGACGCCAATGCCCAGTTATTCGATGTGCCGGTTGTCGGCCTGGAAGTGTACCGCTCCGAAGATGGCGGCAAAAGCTGGGAGCGAACCCACGATGATTTTCTCGACAATGTGTACTACACTTACGGCTACTACTTCGGGCAGGTGCGCGCCGACCCCCTTGAGCCCGGCAGGATATTCGTAATGGGCGTTCCGATACTGCGGTCTGATGACAGCGGCGCCACTTTCGAAAGCATCGACGGCGACAATGTGCATGGCGATCACCACGCCCTGTGGGCCAATCCCAGGCGGCCCGGCCACCTGATACTCGGCACTGACGGCGGTGTCAACATCACTTACGATAACGGCCAAAACTGGTTCAAGTGCAATACGCCCGCCGTGGGGCAGTTCTACTCCGTCGCCGTCGATATGGCGGAGCCCTACCGGGTGTATGGCGGCTTGCAGGACAACGGCGTATGGATGGGCCCCGGCAATTATCAGGCCGGCACGGGCTGGCACGACTCCGGCCGCTACCCCTACCGCATGATCCAGGGCGGCGACGGCATGCAGGTGGCCATCGACACCCGCGACAACACTACCGTGTACACCGGTTACCAGTTCGGCAACTATTTCCGCATCGACACCCAAAGCGGCAAAAGCGAATACATTACCCCCAAACCCGAACTCGGCGAGCGGCCCTACCGCTGGAACTGGCAGACCCCCATCCACCTTTCCGTGCACAACCAGGACATCCTCTACATGGGCGCCAACAAGCTGCTGCGCTCCCTCAACCAGGGCAGAGATTTTGAGGAGATATCCGGCGACCTGACCCGCGGCGGGCTGCCCGGCGACGTCCCCTACGGAACCCTCACCTGCATCCACGAATCACCCCTGCAGTTCGGGCTGTTGTACTGCGGCTCCGACGACGGGCTGGTGCACCTCAGCCGCGATGGCGGCTACAACTGGCAGAACATCAGCGCCGGGCTGCCCGAGAACAAATGGGTAAGCAGCCTGCAGGCTTCCGCACATGAAAAAAGCCGGGTTTTTCTGGCCCTGAACGGCTACCGTCAGGATGATTTCACCTCGTATCTCTACCTCTCGGACGATTACGGGCAAAACTGGAAGCCCATCGGCGGGAACTTACCCCCTGAGCCCATCAACGTACTGAAGGAAGACCCCGATAACCCCGATATCCTGTACGTTGGCTCCGACCACGGGCTGTATGTTTCCCTCGACCGGGGCGCCAGTTTCATGTTGCTGAACAACCAGTTGCCCGCCACCCCCGTACACGCCCTGGCCATCCATCCCAGGGCGCACGAACTGGTGGTGGGCACCCATGGGCGGTCCATTTTCATAGCAGGCATCAGGGAGTTGCAACAACTCACCAGCGAAGTGCTGGCCAAAGCCTTGCATCTTTTCTCCCTTCCGGGCATCCGCCACAGCCCCCGATGGGGCCAGGCAAACCCCTACCGCAAGCCCGAGCCGCCGGAAATGAAGATCCCATTGTACACCAATTCGGCCGGTAAGGCAAGGGTGAGCATAATCGGTGGCGGGAACCTGGTGCTACGCAGCTTCGAGGCGCCCTGCAACAGGGGCCTGAATTTTCTTTCTTATGACCTTACTATTGCTGAGAAAATTATGGATGAGTATAATAAAATACTAGAAAAAGACAGAAAGGACGACGAGCGCCCCATTCGGGCGAAGCCTGCGAAAGACGGGAAGGCCTATTTGCAAAAAGGGAAATACAAGGTCGTGGTGGAAAAGGACGGGCAGCAGGAAGAGCGGGAATGGGAAGTGAAGTAAATGCGGAGGAAGGAGCATTTCTTAATCTACATCAATTTTTTTCTTCTTGCCGCCACTTTACTTTGTACCCTGAAAAAAGGCAAACAGGCCTTCATTAATTCATCAGTAAAAATCAGAGAAATGGCTAACCAAGAAGCAACTGTTGCCCAGAAGTGGGCAATCGACCCGGCGCACACCGAGGTAGTATTCAAAGTCAAGCACCTGGTGATCACCACGGTTACCGGCACTTTCAGCTCTTTCGAAGGTGATGTATATTCCGAAACCGAAGATTTCGACGGTGCGGAAGTCAGCTTCAGCATCGACGTCAACAGCATCAGCACCAACAATACCGACCGCGACAACCACCTGAAGTCCGACGACTTCTTCGCGGCAGGACAATATCCGAAGATCACTTTTGCCAATGGCATTCTGAGCAAGGTACAGGGCAGCAGTTACAAACTCAACGGCGATCTGACGATCCGGGGCGTAACGAAGCAGGTGGAAATGAGCGTGGACTACAACGGCACGGTAAAGGACCCCTGGGGCAACGCCAAAGCCGGCTTCGAGATTTCCGGCCAACTGAACCGCAAGGACTTTGGGCTGGTGTGGAACGCCCTCACCGAAGCCGGCAGCATGCTTGTGGCCGAGGAGGTGAAACTGGCCATCAGCGTGCAACTGGCTGCGGCATAATTCAGGTACGCCAGTTAAAAAATTCCAACTTTATTCTGAAAAAAGGGCTTCTTTCCGTTTAGGGGAAGCCCTTTTTTTATACAAACAAATCCTCTTCGATCATTACCGGGTCAATTGCATCCAGGTTAACCCGTTCCAAATGTGCCTGCTCAAATACCCGGCAGGCCCCAAACCAATCCAGCACTTCCCGGCGCTGAATGAGCGTGTCAGAATCCTGGAAAAACTGCCCATAGGAGCTGTATGGATAATCTCTGAAATCCCTCCAGATACCATGTAACTGGGCGTTAGCATGGATGTACAGGATCAAATTGGTGAGATACGCATCGCTATTCACTTCAAGGCGTTTGAAGTTCTTCTGAAAGAGCGAACCATAACGCCCTTGTTGCTTATTGATTGCTTGCGAGTATCCCAGGAAGAACCTGCGGAAGCGTTCGCTGGCCCAGCGGGCGGCGGCGGCCTCCCCCTCAGGGATTCCATCGCTGCCAGGGATTCCATCGCTCATGGAGAAGTCTCCGGTAGCGATGGAATCCCTAAGGGCGATGGAATCCCTGTGCCCCAGCACGGCCGCCGCCTCCTTGATCTTCACCAGCAGGTGGAAATGGTTCGGCAGCAGGCAATAGCAATAGGTATCCAAAACAGGAGACAGGTACTTGTAATACTTGCGAAGAAAATAATCGTAGTTTTGCCGGCAGTAAAACAGCTTTTCTCCATTATTTCCCCGGTTATATACGTGAAAGAAACGTCCGGGGAGCAGGAGGGGGGAATAGTCTTTTTTTGGCATGGTTTCATGGTTTTTTGTAGTTGTTGATTGAACAATTACAAATAAAAGGAGAGTGACTGCATTTTTTTTGCAGTGGTGGAGATTCCATCCCTTAAGGGATGGAATCCCTATATTTGCAAATGCACCGCACTTTTCTCCTTTTCGCTTTGTCCTTCCTGCCCCTCCTGAGCCCTGCCCAGAAGCCGGAACTGGTTGTCCGCCAGGAAGCCCATATCGGTTATCCCACCCTCACCGCCTTCTCTTCTGACGGGCGTTATCTGCTCTCCGGTGGCGATGACCGGCGGCTGGTGCTTTGGGACATCAACTCCGGGAGGTTCATTCGCCGGACGGAATGCCCGGCCAGGCCGCTTGCCCTTTGTTTTGCCGAACAGGATGAAACAGCCATCGCACTGCTGGCCGACCACTCGGTCATACAATGGAGCCTGAATACCGGCCTGCAGGAAACCCTGCTGCCGCCCCTTGAGGACAGCATCCTGCTCTACAACCTTAGCGATGATGGCCTTTGGGCCCTGGCCTTTTCAGCGGATAATGTGCTCCGGGTTCGCCATACCAGAAACCGTGGGCTGGATTGGCAGTTCACATCAACAAAAGCAGCCGGCGGCCTGCGGCTCCTCCCAGAGAGCCAATCGGTAGAGATGTACGGAACCGACGGCATAAGCCTTGGCCACTGGAGCCTGGACAGTGGCGTGGCGCTGGCGGACGAGATGTGGATGATGTTGTTGGCCGATTCTTTACTCCTGGATTTCGGAAACGGCCAGAGTATCCGCCAGGTGGAAAACAAGCGGTTGGTTTTCCTGAACATGAACCAGGGACGATTCCTGTATTCCGATGCCCTGTTTTCCGGCGACGCCCAAACCCTCAGGGAAGAAGCGCAGCAGGGTTTGTCCATCCTGTCTCCCCGCCAAAGGGCCTTGAGCCCCGGGGCCTTTGCCTTCGCTCCCGACGGCCGCTACCTGCTGGCTACGGTTTACAAAACACAGAGTTTATACGGCACTGGCGGGCCAATGCGAAGCCTCGAACAGGCGACAACAACCTTCCTTTACGTCATCGACACGCAACAGGATACCCTCCTGGCCAGCCACGCTTTCGCTTTCTCCGGGCCGATGTCCGGCTTTTCCTTTTCGCCGGATGGCCGCCATATAGCAGGTACGGCGCTCGAAAAAATCATCATTTTCCCCATATTCGGCGAAGAAGCGCAAATGGAATTGAAAAGCCAGTACAACGAGGTAGAAACAATGGTTCATTTCTCCCCTGAAGGCGATAAAGTTGTGTTTACCGAATACAACAACGACGCCAGAACCTGGGCTTTTCAAAACCGCCTGCCTCTGCAAACCCTGGGCAGCCGGTGGGACATCTCCGGCAGAGGGGCCGCTTTTTCACCAACAGATGGCAGCATTTTTTTCGACGGCATACTTTCCGGCCGAAGTAATCAGGCGCCGGAGTCGCTGCTGGGCGAGCGTCCCTTCCTCGGCTGGCCGCACAGCGCCGCCTTTTCCAGTGATGGAAAATTCGTGGCGGCAAGCCTGGAAGACATCAATTTCGGCTATGGCACAATATCTGAACTCTTCACCGCAGACGCCAAAGATGTACTCCGCCCACTCTATGCCCGAAACGGGGACTTAATCGGGGTGGAAACCAAACGAGGCAAAGTGCTCGGATATGGTGGATGGAAAGACGAGAGTCGAAGAGAATTCGAACTTATTGTGTCACGCGGCCACATCTGGGTATGGCCGGTCAACGGCAGTGCTCCTCCCTTACCCTTATACATAGAAGAACAAGCCGTCCAGTTGCAGTTCACGCCCGATAATAAACAGTTGATCGGCCGCTTCGAAAAGCGCTCCCCCTGGTGGGGGCGGCTCTGGGGCGGCGACAAGGACACACCGCCGCCCTACCAATTTTTCCACATCTGGAACATCCAGGAAGGTTTGTCCGTCATCAACCAATCCGGACAGGACACCATTCTGGCTTATTGGATGAGCGGCCCGGAAATCCTGGCTATTTCACCTGCCTCCGAGCAAGGGTATGTCCTCTGGAGCCTTGCCGACGGAAAGAACCGGCAAGCGTTCACCCTGCCGGCGCCGGCCATGGCGGCCGCCTTCAGCCCGGACGGAACGCAGGCCCATTGCCTGCTGAAGGGCGGCGCATACGGCATTTTGAACATCCAAAATGGCGCCTTCACCCAGCTTGCGCAACTGCCCGCCGCCTGCAGCTTCCTCCAGCTTTCCCCTGACGGCCGCTTTATTGTCTTTTGGGAGGGAAGCCGTTTCCATCTCTGGAATATCGAGCAGGGCGCCATCGTCCTGAGCCAGGGCGGGGAGGCCTCCATCCGCATCAAAATCATGGGGCAGGCCCCGGGCGCCAACGGCGCCGGGCTGAACGATATCAGCACTTTTTATTTTCTGCCCGACGGTAAGCATGCTTTTTCAGCCACCTACGAAGGGATAATCCGCTTGTGGGCGCTTGATCCCGTTCGGGAAGCAGCCACTTTGATACCAATGGGAAGTGATTGGGCGGTGACTACCCCATCGGGATTGTTCGATGCCTCTGCCGGGGCCATGGAACAGATCTATTATGTGGCCGGCAGAGAAATCGTGAACCTGGAGCAGCTCAAGGAACGCTATTATGAACCCGGCTTGCTGCAAAAGCTGCTGGGCTACTCCGATGAACACATCCGTTCCGTGGAAGGGTTTGACACTATTGCCCTTTTCCCAATGGTTGCCCTCCAACTGGATACACCAACCCACCAATTACAGATCGAACTGACGCCCCGCAACGGGGGGCTAGGCAAAGTCAGCGTGTTCGTCAACGGCAAAGAGATCATCGAAGATGCCAATCCCCTCCAGGGGTTTGAAAAGAAAAGGAACACTTCCATAAACGTCAACCTGGCGCCCTACCGCCGCTATTTCCTGCAGGACAGCCTCAACACCGTGTCGGTACGCGCTTACAATGCCGCCGGCTGGCTGAAAAGCCCGGCGCATACGGTAGCCTACCGCCCCCGCTTCGCAACCGCAAGAGGCAACCCTGATAACGCGGCCCCTTCCTACTCTTTTGCCACTACCCCCGACCCGGCTCTCTACGCTATCATCGTCGGCACGGCCAACTATGCCGGCAAAAAACTCGACCTGAAATTCCCCGGCAAGGATGCCGAAGCCATGGCCCAGGCCATCCAACAGACCGGCAGCCAGCTCTTTGGAGAAGAAGTGCATATCCGCCTTTTCACGACCGATACCACCGATACAGGCATGCACCCCACCCGGGCCAACATCAAAGCCGCTTTTGATGAATTTAAAGAACAGGCGAAAGCCGAAGACATTCTCCTCGTATATCTCTCCGGCCATGGGGTCACTTACGGCGATGCCGACCGGGCGCAGTTCTACTACCTGACCCGGGACATCAGTAGTGAAGACCTGAGTGACGAAGGCGTCCGCACTACCCGCGCCATCTCTTCCGGAGAAATCACCAGGTGGATCAACGACATCCCCGCCCAGAAGCAGGTCATGATACTGGACGCCTGCAATTCCGGCAAAGTGGTGGAGGCGCTCGAAAGCGGAACCAAAAGCCTCAACTCCACCCAGATCCGCGCGCTCGACCGCATGAAGGACCGCACCGGCATGTTCGTGCTGGCCGGCTCGGCTGCCGATAAGGTGAGCTACGAGGCCAGCCAATATGGGCAGGGGCTGCTCACTTACAGCATCCTGCAGGCCATGAGCGGCTTCAAACTGAGAGAAGGGAAATACGTCGATGTCTCCCTACTGTTCGAATACGCCCGGGATGAGGTCCCGAAAATGGCGGAATCGATCGGCGGCATACAAACGCCAACCATGCTAACCCCCGGCAGCGGCAGTATCGATATCGGGATCTTCAATGAGCAGGTGCATATCCCGCTATCTCCGAAGAAGCCGGTCTTTGTGCGCAATGTTTTTCTGGAGGAAAATGTGCTGGACGACGTCCTCAACCTGAGCAGGCTGTTCGAAGGCCAGCTTCAGGAAATCACCGCCCGGGGAAGCCAGGCATCGCTCATTTACGTCGACGTGCCGGATTTCACGGAGGCCTACTCGATCAAAGGGCTCTATCAGGTACGGGATGGCCAGGTGAACCTGCGGGCCAGGCTGTTCAAAGGCAAACTTCCACTGGGAGAGATCAATGCCAGCGGCAGCGCCAGCCAGCCCGACGCCCTCGTCGGCCAGGCCTTAAAACAGGCCTTTGCTATTGTGAACCGAAAATGACCCACAGGGCCTATATTGCATACTGATATCCAAACACCATGAAAACCTGCTGCTTCATCCTTTGCGCCCTAGCTATACTGCCTTTGCTGGCCCCGGCCCAGCAGCCCCGGCTGATCATCCCTGCCGGCCACGCCAGCCGGATCACCGCCTGTAGTTTTTCTGAGGACGAAAAATACCTGGCTTCCACCGATGTATCCGGCCGCATCATTCTCTGGGACATCGCCACCGGCAGAGAACTTCAGCACTTTTCCTCCTCCATCGAACTGGCCGGGCTGGCCATTTCTCCCGATAACCGCCTGATCGCGGGATATTCCAGAGATTGCACGATCGAAGCCTGGAGCATCGCCAGCGGCCGGCCTCTCTGGAAAAACAAAGTGGAATTCACCAGGATCGAAAACCTTTCTTTCTCTCCGGATGGGCAGTTCCTGATCTCGGAAACGGACAACCGGCATTTTCAGCTCTGGGAAACCGGCAGCGGCAGGCAGTTGCGGGAACTGCAGGGCAGCTGCGCCACCTTCCAGCAAAACCCCGGCCAACTGATCAGCGGCAGCGAAAAATTATTCCTGATGGGCCCCTTTTCCGGCGACAAACAGTTGATCTATCAGGGAGAGGACAGTATCCGGCAGGCGATCCTCAGGAGTGAAACAACGCTCATGCTGCTGACTGATACGGAGGTTTTGGTTTTTGATTTCGGGAAGGAAAAGTTGGTGCTGCGATTCCCGGTAGTTTTGAATGATGAAAACGGCGCACCTATCGCCCCCTGGAAAACCTGGATTTCCCCCGATGGCGGACAGCTTTTCCAGTTCTTCCGCTTGCCGGCATCCAACATCCTTCGGCAATGGGATACCGAAAGCGGGCGCCTTGTCCGGGAGCAAAAGTTCCGGGAAGACGGCCCGGAGGAGGGCCCCTATGCCCAAACCTTCCCTTCCCCTGGCGGAGCCCTGCTGGCTACTACTCCCCCGGGCCGGAGCCCCGGCAGTTTGTGGGTCACGGACGCCAGGACAGGGCAGCGAAAAACTCAAATAGAGGCAAAAGGAACCTATACCCAGGCAGTGCTTTCCCCTCAGGGCAGCCAGTTGTACCTGCGTTCCTACAACATGGAACCTGCCCCTGCCCGGGCAGAGATCTGGCAGTTGGATGGCTTAAAGCTTCTGCTGAAAGAGGAAGAACACAGCCGCTTCCAATTCACCCGCCATGAAAACATCAGCTTTTGGGAGCCGGCATTTGATCAGGGCGCCCTGGCCTGGAAAAACCACGCAACCGGGGATTCCCTCTGGAAGATAAACACGCCCGAAGGAGTTGATTGGGGCGGCTTCCAATACACCGCCTTTGACCTGGACGATACCGGAAACCGGCTGGTAGTTGGCATGCCGGGTGGGGAATTGTCATTATGGCAGGCAGGCCAGCCCGGCGCTCCTCAATGGAGCACCAGCATAGAAGGCGAAGAGATCGACTGGGTGCACTTGCCGGGCCAGAGCGGCCGGCTGCTGAGTTGCGCAGGCGGGCGCCTGCAGGGCTGGCAAATCCCTGACAAACAAGCTGTTTTTGACACCCTCCTTCCAGGCTACGGCCCGGCTGCCTGCTGGGCCAGCCCGTCCGGGGAACAGGTGATCGCAGCCAGGCAATCCGGCGACTGGCAAAATCCGGAAATCTCGCTTTTTGAACTGAATACCCGGAATGGAGAACTAAAACAACTCCTGACTATTCCCCTGGACGCGCTTGCCTCCATAAATGGCATCCCAAGCCTGGAAATCACGCCCAACGGAAAGCACCTCATTGCCCGCAGCAGTTTCGGCACGCTGGACTACCTGGGCGAATCCATGGGTAAAACAGCCTATTCTGCAAGCATCTGGAGTATAGGCAGCGGTGAACGACTGGCCAGTTTTCAGGAATTGGAAAACCCCTTAATCGGCCTTTCTCCGCATGGGCGCTACGCCTTCCTGCTCCAGTCCCATGCGGTAGAGATCGTGGATATCGCCAGTGACACCCTTGCCCTTAACTTTATCCCCTACGGAAAGTCCGATTGGGCGGTCGTCGCCCCCTCCGGCCTGTTCGACGCCAGCCCGGGCGCCATGGAACAGATGTACTTTACCCTCGGCCTGGAAACCATCGAACTGGAGCAACTCAAAGAGCGGTACTACGAACCTGGGCTGATGCAAAAACTGCTCGGCTTTTCCGATGAGCCCATCCGCTCCGTCGAAGGCTTCGACACTATTGCCCTCTATCCTACCGTCTCCCTGCAACTGGATACGCCAACCCACCAATTGCAGATCGAACTGACACCCCGCAACGGCGGCCTGGGCAAAGTCAGCGTGTTCGTCAACGGCAAAGAGGTCATCGAAGACGCCAACCCGCCCCAGGGGTTTGAAAGAAAAAGAAGTACCACCCTGAATGTCAACCTGGCGCCATACCGCCGCTACTTCCTGCAGGACAGCCTCAACACCATCTCCGTGCGCGCCTACAACGAAGCCGGCTGGCTGAGAAGCCCGGCCTTTACGGTGGCCTACCGCCCTCGCTTTGCAAGCGCCAGAGGCGCTACGGACAACACAGCACCTGCCTTCTCCTTTCAGGCCACCCGCGACCCGGCCCTCTATGCCATCATAATCGGCACAGCCGACTACGCCGGCACTAAGCTCGACCTGAAATTTCCGGGCAAGGATGCCGAGGCCATGGCGCAGGCCATCCAACAGGCCGGCCAACAGCTCTTTGGAGAGGAGGTTCATATCCGGCTTTTCACTACCGATACTACGGATACAGGCATGCACCCCAGCCGGGCTAACATCAAAGCCGCTTTTGACGATTTCAAAGAAAGGGCCAAGGCCGAAGACATCCTCCTGGTATATCTCTCCGGCCATGGCGTCACCTACGGCGATGCCGAGCGGGCGCAGTTCTACTACCTGGCTCAGGATATCAGCAGTGAGGACCTCAGCGATGAAGGCGTCCGCACTACCCGCGCCATCTCCTCCGGGGAACTCACCAAATGGATCAACGACATACCGGCCCTGAAGCAGGTGATGATCCTCGACGCCTGCAATTCCGGCAAGGTGGTGGAGGCGCTCGAAAGCGGAACCAAAAGCCTGAACTCCACTCAGATCCGGGCGCTTGACCGCATGAAGGACCGCACCGGCATGTTCGTGCTGGCCGGCTCGGCTGCCGACAAGGTGAGCTACGAGGCCAGCCAATATGGGCAGGGGCTGCTCACTTACAGCCTGCTGGAGTGGATGAAATACAAGGCCCTGGAGGGCGACTCGACGGTGGATGTGGTGCGCCTGTTCGAGTACGCGCGCGACCGGGTGCCGGAGCTGGCGGCCAGCATCGGCGGCCTGCAGACGCCCACGCTGGCCACGCCGAGCAGCGGCGGTTTCGCCATCGGCCTCATCAATGAAAAAGTGGCCATCCCTGTGGCGGCCAAGAAACCGGTTTTTGTGCGCAACAACTTCATGGACGAAGACGTATTGTCGGACCACCTCGGGCTCACCGGGCAGCTGGAGGCACAATTCCGGGAGATCTCAGCCAAAGGAGCCGATGCCGAACTGATCTTTGTGGACATTACGGACTTCCCTGCCGCCTATACTATTCGAGGGCTGTACCGGATGGAAGGCGAACAGGTGGTGGGCAGAGCACGCCTGTTCCAGGGAGTAGAAGTTTTGGGAAGCCTTACCATTAAAGGCCGGCCGGAGGAACTGGCGGAGCAGGTACTGGAGCAGGCTCTGGAAATGCTGGAAAAGAAACAAAGGCTGAACGGCAGGTTTTGACGCCGACAGGCTCTGATTTATATATGTTAAAATTCACACCCAAATCCACTCAGCAATGAAGCGCCAGGCTGTTTTCCTTCTAATCCTTTCCCTGCCTGTCCTGGCTTGGCCCCAGACCGCTACGCTGGTCGTTCCGCAGGACCATACGGAGGGTATTATGGCTGTTGCTTTTTCCCACGACGGGCAGTTGCTGCTCACCGGTAGTGGGGATAAAACCGTCAAGTTGTGGAACCTGCGGGGCCAGTTATTGCAAACCTTCACCAGCAGTGCGGAAGGCGAATACTACGGGGTCGGAGCGGTGGCCTTCTCGCAGGATGATGCTTATGTCATTGCGCTTACCACTGACGGCTATGCGGATATTTGGGACCTCTACGGCAACAAGATTCCGCTTTTCGAAGGCCGGTCCTACCAGAGTGTACTTTGCCCGGAGTGCCCCAATTGCTCCCCGGAAGGCGGCCCCTACTTCCTTACCCACAGAAGGGAAGGAAGCCTCACGCTGGTCAATATCAACCGGGATACGCTGCTTTCCATCGAAGCTCCGGATACCCGCCCTGTGGCCTTTTCTCCGGCTTGCCTCAATTGCACTTATCGCAATGAGTATGCATTCCTTACGGTTTCTTCATCGGAGCGGGCCACCTTGTACAACCTGGAAGGGGATACCTTACAGCATTTCACATTTCCAGGCTTGCAGGGCGCGGGCTTTACGCCGGACGGGCGGTACATCTACCTGCGCAATGAAGCAGGAAAGCTTTCTCTGGTGGATCGCCAGGGCCAAACGGCATTGAGCCTGGAACTGCCTGGCCTGTCGGCCGTTCATTTTGCTCCGGCCTGCCCCGATTGCCCCTCCCAGGACGGCCCGGCCCTTCTTACTGGCCAGAATGATGGTTCCATCCGCCTGTTCAACCTGAAGGGCGAAGAACAGCAGGTTTTCCAGGAACCAGGCTGGAAGGACCTGGGATTTGCTCCGGCCTGTACCTCCTGCCCTTACGGCAATGGTAAGTTCATCCTCATCGCCGGAAAAGAAGACACGATCAGGATAATTGATCTTCAGGGAAACGAAAAGGCGGCCTTCGCTACACCGCACACAAGCGCAGACTTTTCTTTCGATGGGCAACGACTCCTTACCCATACCTCCAGCGGCTATAACGGAACCGCCAGTGTCTGGAATATCAAGGGAGCCTTGCTGCAGGAAATAGCCTATAAAAACCCTGCCGGCCTCTATGCCGGGTTTAAACCAGGCGGGTATCTGTTCCTGAAGACCATTCAGTATGAGGACAATTCCTTCCGGAATATTTATTGGGATATGGAAAGCCACCACCAGCAGGAACCCGTTTATCGCGAGGGGGAATTCTTCCTTTCCTTTTCCCCCGATGGCCTGCTGGCCCTGTCCCTTGGCCTTAATAGTAAGGCCGTTTACCTGCGCAACCTGCAGGGCGAATTAATACGGGAGTTTGAGGCTGACAAATGGAAAAACCTCAAATTTTCTTCCGATGGGCAAAGCTTATACGCCATCAGCCATGATGATACCGAATCATCCGATGATAGCGGCGGCAAGGTGTCGGCTACGGTTTGGGGGCTTTCCGGGCACGAACAAATGGTCGGCTTCAAGAACGTATGGCAAAACGGGGAAAGCTATCAGTTGCTCTCCTCAATGGGCAATTTTCTGCTGTTCGGCGATGGGGAAGACCGGGGTTCCTTAGCCTCTCTTTTCAAAAAGGGCGTGGGCGACATTACCCCGCTTGACAGTTTCTATTTCTACACGGACGGCCATGTTGCCTCCTTTGCTCCCGATGAACAGTCCATCCTCTTCGGCCTTGGAGACGGCTCTGCTCAGTGGAGAAGCCTGGACGGCAGTTTGATCCGGGAACTGAAAGGAGGGCACACGGGCGCCTTGAACTCCACCGCCATTTCCGAAGACAATCGTTTTGCCCTGACCGCAAGTAACGACGGGGCCCGGCTGTGGAACCTGGAAAGTGGCGAGGAACTGGCCACTATCATCCCGGATGGCCATAAAGATTGGGTGTGCATGACGCCCAACGGCCTGTTCGACGCCAGCCCGGGCGCTATGGAATTGATGTATTTCTCCTTCGGAAGGGAAGTTATCGAGCTGGAACAACTCAAAGAGCGGTATTACGAACCCGGCCTGCTGGATAAACTGCTCGGCTTTTCCGATGAGCCCATCCGCTCCGTCGAAGGCTTTGACACTATTGCCCTCTATCCTACCGTATCCCTGCAACTGGATACGCCAACCAATCAATTGCAGATCGAACTCAGCCCCCGCAACGGCGGCCTGGGGAAAGTAAGTGTATTCATCAACGGTAAAGAGATCATCGAAGACGCCAACCCGCCCCAGGGGTTTGAAAGAAAAAGAAGTACCACCCTGAATATAAACCTGGCGTTTTACCGCCGCTACTTCCTGCAGGACAGCCTCAGCATCGTGTCGGTACGCGCCTACAACGCCGCCGGCTGGCTGAAAAGCCCGGCGCATACCGTGTCCTATCGCCCTCGTTTCGCCCTAAGTAAAGGTACGGGAAACAATAAGGCGCCATCCGCCACCTTTCTTCAGGCCGCCCGCGACCCCGCCCTCTACGCCATCCTCATCGGCACGGCCAACTACGCCGGTGATAAGCTGGACCTGAAATACCCGGACAAGGATGCCGAAGCCATGGCCAGCGCCATCCAACAGGCCGGCCGCCAACTCTTTGGAGCGGACAGCGTGATGGCCCTGCTCTTTACTACCGAAGCGGCCGATCCGGCTAAGCGGCCCTCCAAAGCCAATATAAGGCAGGCTTTCGAAACTATTAAAGCCCGCGCCAAAGCCGAGGACGTACTCCTGGTCTATCTCTCCGGCCATGGTGTCACCTACGGCGACGCCGAGCGGGCGCAGTTTTACTACCTCACCCAGGAGATCGCCAGCGAAAACCTAAGCGATGAAGGCGTCCGCACTACCCGCGCCATCTCCTCCGGAGAACTCACCAAATGGATCAATGATATCCCCGCCCAGAAGCAGGTCATGATCCTGGACGCCTGTAACTCCGGCAAAGTGGTGGAGGTGCTCGAAAGCGGAACCAAAAGCCTCAACTCCTCCCAAATCCGCGCCCTCGACCGCATGAAGGACCGCACCGGCATGTTCGTACTGGCCGGCTCGGCTGCCGACAAGGTGAGCTACGAGGCCAGCCAATATGGACAGGGGCTGCTCACCTACAGCATCCTGCAGGCCATGAGCGGTTTCAAACTAAGGAATGGGAAATACGTCGATGTTTCCCTGATGTTCGAATACGCGCGGGATGAGGTGCCTAAGATGGCGGAATCCATCGGCGGGGTGCAAACGCCCACCATGCTGACGCCCGGCAGTGGCAGTATCGATATCGGGATCGTCAATGAACAGGTGCATATTCCACTGTCTGCGAAGAAGCCGGTCTTTATACGCAATGTTTTCCTGGAAGAAAATGCTTATGATGATGTCCTCGGCCTTGCCCGCCAATTCGAGGTGTATCTGCAGGATATCTCAACCAAAGGAGCCGAAGCCAGCCTGATCTATGTGGATGTCCCGAACTATAAGGAGGCCTACTCCATCAAAGGGTTCTACCGAATACAGGAAAACCAGGTAAGCCTGCGGGCCAGGTTGTTCCGGGGCAATACGCCCCTGGGGGACATGCAGGCCGAGGGCGTGGAAGGAGACTTGAATGCCCTGGTAGAAAAAATACTTATGCAGGCTTTTAGAATACTTGAGAAGTGAACGGGATAACGCCATGAAATGACAAGATCAATGATAAAAATTCCAGCTTTAACGTTCTTCCTTTCGGGATGGAAGAGAGCTTTCCCGGTGAGCTGCCTTCTGCTGCTGGCAGGCCTTCCCTGCTCTTTTGCACAGATTCCCCAACTCACCATCCCCGTGGGGCATTCCGAAAGCGTCACTTCCCTGGCATTTTCCCCCGACGGCCAGTACGTGCTGACCGCCAGCCTGGACCGCACCGCCAAGCTGTGGAACCGGCAGGGCCAGGAACTGGTGACTTTCAGCCAGCATTCCGGTTATATCTTCGATGCCGCCATCTCTCCGGATGGAAGGTACGTTATCACCGGCGCCGATGACGCTACGGCCATCCTCTGGAACATGCAGGGGCAAGCCCTGCATACTTTTGAGGGCCATCAGGGCTGGATCCGCTGCCTGGCTTTTGCGCCCAACAGCCAGCGCTTCGTCACCGGCGGCAACGACGGGCAGGGGTTTATGTGGGACCTCCGGGGGCGCCTCGTGCAGGCCCTGCCGGCTTATTCGGCATTCTATAATGACTTGGCCTATTCCGGCGACGGCCAGTACATCATCACTGCCGTCGGGCCGCTGATCGTTTTACTGGATGATAAGGGGCAGAAAATCAGGCAAGTCACCCAGGACAGCCAGGCGGTCTATTCGGTAGCCTTTTCACCGGATGCCCAGCGCATCGTCGCCGGAACGGAAGGCGGGCGCTTAATGCTCTGGAGCCTGCAAGGAGAAAAAATATGGGATGTTCAGGCTCATGAAAAGTCGATCTCCGCCGTGGACTATTCAGCCGATGGCGATAAAATACTCAGCAGCGGCTCAGATGGAACGATCCGGATCTGGACGACGACTGGCCAACTAATCCACACCATTTCCCGGGGTGATTCCTTCGGAGATACAGCATTCTCGCCGGACGGGGCCAGCATACTGAGCTGCGGCCCGGAAACGGAGGCCTTGCTCTGGACGTTGGAAGGCGAGCCGCTGCAATCCTTCCGGGGGTATGCTCATGCCGTTTTCTCGGTGGCCTTTGCTCCGGATGGCCAGCGCTTCCTCACCGGAAATGACGATGGTTATGCCCGCATCTGGGATCCCCTCGAACGCCGGGCCAGGCCCCTGGGCGGCCACAATGGCCCGGTTACGGACATCGCATATTCCCGCGACGGCAATTCGCTATTGACCAGTGGGGATGGTGGGCAGGCTGTGTTGCGCGATGGCGCCGGCAACGCTATATGGGCCACGCCGGAGGATCAGCAGATGAGGGCAGCGGCGCTCTCGCCGGATGGGCAGACCATCATCACCGGCGATGACGAAGGGGAGCTTTACTGGTGGAACCAACAGGGCGAACAGCTCCGAAACATTAAAGGCCATGAATATGCCGTTTTAGGCCTGGCCTTCGGCCCCGATAGCGCCAAATTCATATCCATCAGTGACGATACCCGCGCCCGCCTGTGGTCGCTACAGGGAGATTCCCTGGCCACCTTCTCCCGCCATGAGAACACCCTTTTCGGCGCCGCATTCTCTCCCGACGGGAAGCTCATTGCCACCAGTGACTGGGATAACCTGCTTAAACTCTGGGGCCCTGATGGGGAAGAAAAGAAAACCATCAGCGGATTCGAGGATGTCATCAATGACATCGCCTTTATGAGCAACAGCCGGGATATGCTGCTGGCCAGCGACGACCGCTCCGCCCTGTTGATGGACCCCAACGGGCAAATCCTCAGAGGCTTCTTTGGCCACACCAGCGGCGTCACCTCCCTTTCCCTCGCCCCCCAGGGGCGCTTCCTGCTGACCGGCAGCCGCGATAAGACCGCCCGCATCTGGGACCTGTACACCGGCGTAGAACTGGCCACCCTGATCGCCCTGGGCCAGGACGACTGGGTCGTCACCACGGCTTCCGGCCTCTTCGATGCCTCTCCGGGGGCCCTGAAACGCCTGTATTACGTGCTCGGCCTGGAAGTGATCGACCTGGAGCAGTTGAAAGAGCGCTACTACGAACCCGGCCTGCTGCCCCGCCTGCTCAGCCTGGAGGAAGGCGCCATCCGCGACGTAGATGCGCTGGGGGCCGTCGAGCTATATCCCAGGATAAAAGCCCGGATCGAAGGGGATCAACTGTATATTGAACTGGAAGCCCGCAGTGGCGGGCTGGGTAAACTGAGCCTGTTTATCAACCAGAAAGAAATAGTGGAAGACGCCAACCCCGAACGGCTAGCCAGCCTGAACATCCCTTTGTCCGGCTTTGAAAAATACCTGCTGCCCGGCCGGCCCAATGAGGTCGTGATTCGCGCCTATAATTCGGAAGGCTGGCTCAAAAGCCAGCCCTATGTGCTCTTTTATGACCCGGTTGGCAAAAAAGGCAGCGAGGGCGAAGCACCCGCTTTTACCCCTACATTCCAAACGGCCGGCGACCCGCAGCTGTTCATCCTTTGTATCGGTACGGCCGACTACAACGGCGAACGGCTGGACCTGAAGTACCCCGACAAAGATGCCGCCGATATGGCCGCAGCCCTGTCCTCCGCCGGCGCCGCACTGTTCACCCCTGAAAAGGTGCGCCGCTTCCTGCTCAGTACAGATGCCCGGACAGCCGAAGCGGTTTCCAGCAAAGAAAACATCCGGCGTTACTTCGCCGACATTGCCCAACAAGCCCGCCCGGAAGACGTTTTCATCCTCTACCTTTCCGGCCATGGCCAGGCCTACGGCAGCAGTGAGAAAGCCCAGTTCTACTACCTCACCAAAGACATCGCCGGCGAAAGCCTCAGCGACCCCACTATCCGAACCAACTACGCTATCTCTACAGAAGAGTTCACCCGATGGCTGAACGCCATTCCGGCGCAAAAGCAGGTCATGATGATTGACGCCTGTAATTCCGGCAAGGTAGTGGAAAGCCTGCTCTCGGCTTCCCGAAGCCTCAATTCCTCCCAAATCCGCGCCCTCGACCGCATGCAGGGCCGCACCGGCGTGTTCGTTCTGGCCGGCAGCGCCGCCGACAAGGTGAGTTACGAAGCCAGTAAATACGGCCAGGGGCTGCTCACCTTCAGCTTATTGCAGGGCATGAGCGGCCTGGCCCTGCGCGAAGGCCAGTATGTCGACATCATGTCCCTCTTCCAGTATTCCCGCGACCAGACGCCCCAACTGGCCGAGGCCATCGGCGGCATCCAAACCCCCATGATGGCCTTCCCCCTGGGTGGCGAAAGCTTCGACATCGGCCTGGTGGATGCGCAGGTGCAGATACCCTTGGCCCGGGTAAAACCCGTATTTATTCGCAACAACTTCCAGGAGATAAACGCCTTCGACGACGTGCTTAACCTCGGCCAGCAGCTCGAAGCTTACCTGCAGGAAATTACTGCCAAAGGCGCCCAGGCCAGCCTCATCTACGTGGACGTGCCGGAGTACAGGGACGCCTACTCCATCAAAGGGCTGTACGAATTGGACAATGGGAAAGTGTCGCTGCGCGCCAAACTGTTCCGGGGCCGGGAGCCGCTGGGAAACATCGAAGTGACCGGGCAGGCCGGACAAACCGGACAGCTCGTCGAACGCCTGCTGGAACAGGCGATAGGATTGGTTCCGAATCCGTAAGCGCCAAATTTATTTGGCGCACGTTTCAATCCTTCTTTTCCTGGATGTCGCTCGGGAAGAGGCCGTACCGTAAGCGCCAAATTTATTTGGCGCACGTTTCAATCCTTCTTTTCCTGGATGTCGCTCGGGAAGAAGCCGTACCGTAAGCGCCAAATTTATTTGGCGCATGTTTCAATCCTTCTTATCCTGGAAATCGCTCGGGAAGTCTTTTCACCATGACATCTGGAGATGTATTGAAAAGTTTCAATCCTTCTTATCCTGGAAATCGCTCGGGAAGAAGAGTATGAACGCAAAGTGCAAGAACTATCCCGGGGTTTCAATCCTTCTTATCCTGGAAATCGCTCGGGAAGCCTATTAGACGACATAGCGAATGAATTTCGTGAAGGTTTCAATCCTTCTTATCCTGGAAATCGCTCGGGAAGATCGAGGCTGAGTTCAAGGCCATTGCGGAACAATAGTTTCAATCCTTCTTATCCTGGAAATCGCTCGGGAAGAACTTGGAAGTTTCAGCATAAAAGCGTAGTATTGTGGTTTCAATCCTTCTTATCCTGGAAATCGCTCGGGAAGAGATTTTTCATTAGAAAAATTTGATTTTACGTGAAAGTTTCATTCCTTCTTATCCTGGAAATCGCTCGGGAAGCCGCTATTGGCAGCCAGCGACGGCACTAAGGTAGTAGTTTCAATCCTTCTTATCCTGGAAATCGCTCGGGAAGAACGGAAAGCCTTGAATTGCAAACCACGATCAACAAGTTTCAATCCTTCTTATCCTGGAAATCGCTCGGGAAGGCATCATTTGAAAGAATTTGCCTTTGTGTTATTTCGGTTTCAATCCTTCTTATCCTGGAAATCGCTCGGGAAGACGATACGGAACGCATGGCGCGACATGAAGCCGCAGTTTCAATCCTTCTTATCCTGGAAATCGCTCGGGAAGATACTTCCGACTACGAGAACCGGACAATAGAGCATGCGTTTCAATCCTTCTTATCCTGGAAATCGCTCGGGAAGGTTCCTGGACTGGGTGCGGCTTATGTTGCCAGAAGAGTTTCAATCCTTCTTATCCTGGAAATCGCTCGGGAAGACATACCGTTAGACCTGCCGAACGGGTTTAACCCCAGTTTCAATCCTTCTTATCC
This sequence comes from Bacteroidota bacterium, assembly GCA_963169455.1. Lineage (GTDB taxonomy): Bacteria > Bacteroidota > Bacteroidia > Chitinophagales > Saprospiraceae > JACJYE01. Next base: position 77,817 of record CAUJDW010000104.1, read on the forward strand.
TGGAAATCGCTCGGGAAGAAGGCTCGCATGAACGGCGTAAAAAAGAACAGAATGGGTTTCAATCCTTCTTATCCTGGAAATCGCTCGGGAAGGTTGTCCCGTCATCCAAGTAGAGCCGCCGGAGAAAACGTTTCAATCCTTCTTATCCTGGAAATCGCTCGGGAAGCCGTAGACGTTGCCACGGTAACGGCTTACAACAGCGACGTTTCAATCCTTCTTATCCTGGAAATCGCTCGGGAAGATCCCGCCCCCGGCGCAACCATCCGTAAGCGTTTCCAAGTGTTTCAATCCTTCTTATCCTGGAAATCGCTCGGGAAGCA
>CAUJDW010000105.1 GCA_963169455.1 Bacteroidota bacterium
AATTATGGAAATGACCTCGGAGAGGTCAACCGTTTGTAGATGAATAATTTAAAGCGTGAGACGACCTCGGAGAGGTCGAACCTTAAATGCTTCATTGCCGGAATCTTGCCCTTGTGCGACCTCTCCGAGGTCGAAAAACATAAATTTTCGGTATTATCTACATAAATTTTCGGTATTATCTACAAATCTACGACCTCTCCGAGGTCGAAAATTCGGGATGACTCATGTTTTGGGTTGGAGAAAAAGCTATTAAGCAAATCAGTTCAGGTAGATCTTTTGATAGGGAATGATCACCTCCGCCGCGCCCAGGTTGTTAACGGAACGCAGGTGCTCGACCGAGACGCCGTACATGCGGGCGATGCGGAACAGGGTGTCGCCTTCCTTTACGATGTAAAAACTGCGGTCTCCGCTCCTTGGAGTGGTGGATGGCGCCGTGCTGTAACCCAACGGCAGGTTGGCGGGCGCCAGGTTTGCGGGGTAGGTGCTCTGTGCCTGCTGGGTTGCGGGCCCCGCATCGCTGATCCTGCTTCCGGAATAACCGTAGGATTCGGCCGGCTCGACAGGAGCCGAAGGGGTGATGATCCGGTCGAGGAAATAAGGCGTATTGAGGTAGGAATCCTCCGTAACGGTACGGGTGAAGGCGTCCGTGGAGAAATTCTCCGCCGCCGTCCTTGGAGCAGTGTAACTCATTTCTGTAGGTGTCGTTGCCGTTGCCTGCGGTGTGCGGGCAACCAGGCCGCTGCCCGGCGCCTGGGTGTAAGCCGGCTGCTGCTGGTTTTCCGGGCATTCGCAATCGGAAGTTTTGAGCACCTGCCCGATTTTGACTACATCATACCTGCCCAGGTTGTTGAACTGGCGGAAGCGCGCCTCGGTATAGCCGTAGCGCATGGCAATGGACGCCACCGTTTCACCCGGAGCCACCGTGTGCCGGGCGCTGGCGGCAGATGCGGGCGCAGCCGCGGATTTGATCTGCTGTCCGCCCGGTATGGAGCCGGCAGCTTCAAAAGACTGCGGAAGCACGGAAACCACCGCACCCTCTTTGGCCGTCAGGCCTGTTGTGGGCGGGGCCACGCGCAGTTTTTCCCCATTGAATATGACCGTGGATTTCCCTTTGTTGTTCCACTGCTGCAACTGGGCGACGGATACCTTATACTTTTTCGATATCCGGAACAGGGTTTCGCCCTTTGCCACGGTGTGCATATCTGCGGCAGGCTCCGCGGCGGGGGTTGCTGCAGTGGGCGTCGTTGCCTGGCTTTCCGCCGAGCGTGGCGTGAGCTGTCCGGCGGGAGCGGGCTGCGGGGCTGCGCCAACCGTGATGAACTCATCAGAGGCGGCGCCGGCCGTTGTGGCTGCAGCCGGGGGCTGTTCGATGCCTTTGCATATCCGGAGTAAGTAGGATGCCAGTTTCTGGCCGTTCACCAGGTTGAGGCGAAGGGTGTTCTTCATGGCGTCTTCCACATTGATTCCGCTGCGCTCTTCGACGATGCCGACCTCCGGAACGAGCACCAGGTCGGTGTGGGGGTTGCCGGCGAATTCTGCGGTTTGGGTAAAGAGATAGGCGCCGGAACAGTCATTCTCCAGCCTGCCTTCGAAATAGACCCTGGCCTTGGGGTTGCGCAGGGCGATATTCTCGCCGATGGCGCCCATCTTCAGGTCGAACTGAAAGCGGTATTTGGGCGAATCATAGAGCACGAAGTCCTCTGCCTGCAGGAAGCGGGCCGCGTAGATGATGGGAGAGGCCACATAGCTGTTTTCCCCCTTTTTGATCACAATAAAAACCCGGTCGATATTGCTGTTGATGTCGTTCACCAGCTTTTCGTCAAAAACGGCATTGCTGCACCGGATGAACTGGGCCGGCGGAAAATTCTGCACGACGTCGCTTTCCGCACCCACATCGAGGATGATCTTTTCCCCGGGATAGGTATTGACGTGGTAAACGACGTATGGCGCGCCGTTTTCATTGTTGAGGTAGGTGTACTCCAGCCTGTCCATGCAGGCCGGGTCGAACAGGATGTAGAGGTTGGCTGCATAAGCGCTCAGGCTTAACAGGCATACGAAGAGGGAGGCAGTCAGGAATCTTTTCATAGTGTGATAATTTGATTCATGCGTTCCATGTCGCCGGCAATTTCTCATGTAAGGGTACGCGGCTAACCGGGCAGCCCGGCAGGCCAGTCACGGGGTGACTAACCATGTTTTTGCTGGAGTTTAGTCACCCCGTGATTTTTCCTCGGCCAAATTCATACACTACATGAGGAATTGCCGCCATGGCGCATAAACCTCAGTAAGGTAAATTAAACCAGCAACTTATGCAAGTATACGTTTTTGCCTGCGTTTTGTTGCCAAAACGTTAACGCTCCGAAGGGGGGAAAGATTGCAGGGCGACGGCCTCGGCTTTGACCAGCCCGGTATGCACGGCGTACAGCACCAGCTCGGAGGCCGAATTGAGCCGGAGCTTTTTCATAATGTTCTTCCGGTGGGTATAAATGGTGTGGGGGCTTAGGTTGAGCGCTTCCGCGATCTCCCTGGCGATCAGCCCGCGGGCGATGAGTTGTACGATCTCCGCCTCGCGGGGCGTGAGCGGCGCAGCGCCGCATCCATTGTCCTTTTCCTTGGCGAATGTCCGCTCCAGCAGGTATTCCAGCACCTTGGAACAGAAGAACTTTTCGCCTTTGGCTGTGGCCTTGATGGCGTCGATGATCTCCTGCTCATCGCAGGTCTTCGTCAGAAAACTGTTGACGCCCTGCTCCAGGATATGAAAGATGTTGTCTTTGAAATGGTCGGCGCTGATGATGAGGATATTGGTTTTTGGGAAGGCCGCCCGCACCCGCTCCACGGTGCCTTTGCTGAAATAGCCCGGCTGGTTGTAGTCCAGGATCAGTACCTGGGGCTTCCGGGCGGCCAGCAGTTCCACCAGCTCTTTTTCATCGGTGGCCTCGCCGATAATCCGCATGGGCTCCCTGCCAGACAACAGATGCCGAAGCCCGACCCGAACCAGGTATTGTGCATCAGCCAGGACAACAGATATTACTTGCATCGGACAAAGGGGATATGCAGCGCTAAATTAGCCATCCAACGCCATTCCAACAAATTAATTTAGACTTAGTTCAGATAAGCCGGCGGCCGCCCGTTCATTCATACTGGAATTCGGCCTCGGCGGATTGTTCTGGGTCGAACTCGGGGCTTTCGGCTGCTTGGCGGAATTTCACCTGCAGTTTGTAGCGGTTGTTCATGCTCCTGACAATGGGGGAGAACATGGTGTTCATCAGCTCGATGGCCTGTGTTTTAGACTTGTCCATGATGTCGCTTTCCAGCGCCTCGCGCCGGAATTCTGCGCGCAGGATGTTGAAGGTGCGGTTGAAGTCAGCGTCTTTAACCTCCCGCAGCCAGCCGATGTCCAGGTTTTCCACTTTGGGGTACACTTCGTGAGAGAGGATGGCCGGTTCGGGCAGGGTGATAGTCACCAGCCCCTGCCTGGCGTTGAGGCTGACGTCGAAGTAGTCGTTGAGGCGGAAGCCGACCTTGAGGATGCTGATGGCGGTTATCTCGATGTCGGAGCTGGATACGTTAAAGCCCAGCACTTTTGTCTTCAGTTGTTTGTTGAGCCCTTTTTTGTCGCGCACCTCCATAGTGGCCAGTTCGGCGATCACCTTTTCGACTTTTTCCTGGAGCAGCCCTCTGGATCGGCTGAAATCCTGGATGGCGGCGCGTTCTTCCAGTTTTTTCAGAAGGGGGGTGAGGGCTTCCTGCATGGCCAGCCCGCAGGGGGTTTCCACGCTCTGCCCCCTGGCGTAGATGCTGCCGCCTTTGGTGGGCACGATGGTGGTCATGATCTGGGTCACCAGAAAGCAGGTGTATTTGGAAGCGACTTCCCGGAGCACCTCCACGGCATTGCCGCCTTCGTTGTCGTACCAGGTCTGATAGAGCTGGGAGGTCGTATCCTTGAGCGCGGTGAAATCGTGGTAATAAAGGTTGCGCAGGTAGGGGTGGTGCTTATCGTACTCGGGCCGGATGAGGGCTTTATCCGATTCGTTCAGCCCCATGCGGTTGGCCACGTGGTAGAGGATGGACAGGTTGATGTCGTAAACCAGGTCGTTGAACTCCTTGCGGTTGCGCTGGGGGTTGGACAGGATTTCCAGCGCCCTCTCTTCGTCTATATTGAATTGGTAGTCGGAGGGTATGTAGTTTAGTTGCAACTCTTTGGGGACATTGCTGTACCCCGCCGGGGAAATCCACTTCCGGTAGATGATGATCCCGATGAGGCTCACGGCCAGTATCAGGAGCAAGGCGCGGGTGGTGTTGCGCGAAACTGGTGGGTTGGAATAATCTTTACTGCGTGCCATATTTTTTCCGGTTTCGAAAGCGCTTATCTTTGGACGCTTCGGCCATCAAAGGTAACAAATTCCGGGCTGAAGGTGTTTCATTCTGAACGATCGCACGAACTCAACCATGCTCAACCCGCACCTGGCCATCAACTGCCGCGGCCGGCTCCTCTACCTCGAAAAGCCCGTCGTGATGGGCATTCTCAACCTCACCCCCGATTCCTTTTACGACGGAGGCCGGTATGCGGCCCACGGCGCCATGCTGGCCCGCGCGGAGCAGATGCTGCAGGAAGGCGCAGCCATCCTGGATGCCGGCGGCATGTCCACCCGCCCGGGCGCCGAAGCCGTTCCGGAATCGGAAGAGCTGAGGCGGGTGATCCCTGCCATCGAGGCTATCCGGGCGCATTTCCCCGAGGCCCTGATTTCCATCGACACCGTCCGGGCGCGCGTGGCGCGGGAGAGCGTGGCCGCCGGCGCCTCGATCGTCAACGACGTCTCCGCCGGGCGTATGGACGAAGGCCTGTACGAAGCGGTTGCCGAACTGGGCGCGCCCTACGTGCTCATGCACATGCAGGGAACCCCGAAGGATATGCAGCGGGAGCCACACTATGAAGATGTCGCCCTGGAAGTCCTGGATTTCCTGATCGCGGAAACCGGCAGGCTGCGGGCGCTCGGCCTCAAAGACATCATCATCGACCCCGGCTTCGGCTTTGGCAAGACGGTGGCCCACAATTACCAGTTGCTCAAAAACCTGCATGTGCTCCAATGCCTGGATTATCCGATCATGGTGGGGCTGTCGCGGAAGTCCATGATAAACCGGGTTTTGGGTATCCGCCCGGAAGATGCCCTCAACGGCACGACGGCCCTGCACATGGCGGCCCTGCAGCAGGGCGCCAGAATTCTCAGGGCTCATGATGTGCGCCCTGCCGTAGAAACCATTAAATTGTGGGAGCAATTGGAAAAAGCCTGAAGCCCCGGGGCTATGGAAAGACTGAAAACACCGGTAAATAAATGCACGGCCTGTCCGAGAACGAGATCAAACAAAGAACCCTCCGGTTTCTGAAATCCTACTACCGCTACCGCCAGCGGGAAGGAGCCACCACCCTCAGCTCGGATATGCGGGGCGCAGGAGGCGTCATCGCCGATGGCTACCTGTCTTTTCCCAAAGTTGGCGGCGAAATTTTCCACGCCACCTTCGAAGCCACATCCCTGGCCACCAAAGACGAAGTCCGATACACCATCCTGAAGGGCCGCCTGCACTGGGACGGCATTGCGGTGGCCTCTCTCGCCGCCGCCATTACCCTCATCGCAGGCAACCTGGAGGGCTGGTTCACTTTCAAAAAGATCACCTATGCCGGGTGCATTGGCGTTGTCGTGATCGCTTTTATGCTTTGTTTTATCCTGTTTATCTCTCTTGTCGGCAACTGGCGGCGTTACCGCTACATTTACGCGGTTGAGCAGTTCAAACAGTATTTCGTCGATGAGCAGTGGATCGCGATCGGGGAGGACGTCTTTGCCAATTACTATGACGACCCTTATTACGTCGAATTGCGCAAACAGTGCATCCGGCATGGCTTCGGGCTCATCGTGGTGCGCGAAAACGGCCATCCGATCATGCAGATCACACCCTCGCGCAACGACCTCTTCCAGAGCCGCCGCCGCCGGCTTCGCTTTTTCAGCCAGGCCGAACTGGCCCGCTTCACAAAGGAGGGCAACTACCCGGAGTGGCTGAGGAAGTTCAACGCCACCAGCTTTCTGCGCTTCAAAGGCAGGTACACTTACCAGGCCATCGTCCTGGCCATTTCCCTCGCCATGATAATCGGCGTTTTTGTCCTGGAGTCCCAGAAGGAGGAAATCGTCATCGAGGAAGAGCCGGAATACCTGGATCGCATGGCGAAAGCCCTGGTTTTTAACACCCGGCCGGAAAACATGCAGGATTCCAGTTTCGTGGTGGACACCCCCTACGTCTGGCCGCCGCCCATCCTGCGGGCAAATGACACCCGCCCATACGTGGACCTCGCCCCGCAGCCGCCGGTGGCGGATGCGCCTCCTGCGGCCACCACAGCCAAACGGCGGCGCCAGCCCGACTTCCTGCTGGCCAGCCCGCAGGGCGAACCCCTGGCCGTTTACGATTGCTCGCGCCTCCGAAATGCCGCCGGCGCCTTCTTCGTTCTGCAGGAAGGCGTGTACGATTCCTATTCCGAAGCAGAAAGCCGGGTGCTGGATCTCAGCCGCTACGGCCTGGAGTGCAGCGCTTTGTGGCTGGGCTGCTTCCGCGGCGGAGACGACGGCTACATCGTCTTCTTCGGGCCCCTCTATGAGAAACAGGAAGAGGCGCGGCAGGCGCTTTCGGCATACGAAACCCAACTGGGAGATAATGTGTTAGGTATCAGGATGGACATCAGAAGTTTGTCCCTGAACCCTTCAGAATGAATATATTCGCCAGCCCGGATTGCGCCTGAAATATTAGTTAAATGCGGCCTGTAATGAATATATTCGCGGGGTTTTTTGGTTGTAATCTGGTATGGAGGAGAATAAGGATATTCAGGAACTTAAGGAACCGCCGCGCTGGCGCCGCACCGCTGCGCTCACCTGGCGCCGGGTGAAGCGCATCCTGCGGGCAGCGCTGCTCCTGTTTCTGGCCCTTTCCCTTACCCTTCAGATTCCCGCCGTACAGAGCTGGCTTGCAAAACGCGTGACTTCCTACCTCGGGAAAAAAATGGAAACGACGGTTACCATCAGCCGCCTCAACTTCATTTTCCTGGACCGCCTCATCATGGAGGGCTTTTATGTGGAAGGGCTCGCCCCCGGCGATACGGCTATTTACAGCAAGCGGCTTTTCGCCAATATCGACCTCAACCCCATCAGCTATTTCAGGCACGGGCTCGTCATAGAGGATGCCTCGCTGGACAGCGCCATCGTCAATATCCGAAAAGGGGAAGGGGCCTATCAAACCAACATTCAGGTGCTGCTGGGCCGCCTGCTCACGCCCGATACTTCGGCGGTAGCCAAGGAGAAAAAACCCCTCAGGCTGGAAGTCAGGAAACTGAGGCTGCATGCCGTTCACTTTTTACAGGAAGACCAGGTGCGGGGCCAGCGCCTTTCCGTTTTTCTGGAGGATGGCGCCCTGGTGTTCGACGAGGTCAACCTCCCGGGCAATTTCATCCACGCCCGCTCAGTCGTATTGAAAAAACCCTGGATCAGCATAGGTTCCTATCCGGAAAAACCCCTGCCGGGCGCCGAAGAAGAAGTGGTGGAGGAGGGTGTGGAAGAGGATGCCGCTTCGGGGCCGCCCTTTTACGCAACCATCGGAGCCTTTCGCATGGAGGGGGGGAAATTCTCCCTGCACAACTATTTCAGAGCGCCCGTAAAAACGACTCCTATTGATGAGCTGGATTACCAGCACATGGAGGTTTACGATATCAATATCGGCATCGACAGGTTCTCCTTCTGCGCCGACAGCCTGGACTTCGAGGGGCAGGTCCGGCAGTTGGCCCTGCGCGATGAAAGCGGCTTCGTGCTGGACAACCTCACCGCCGACGAAGCCCGGGTCTGGTGCAGAGGCCTTACCCTCAACGGGCTGAAGCTGAAAACGCCCTACAGCACCCTGGGCGACACCCTCACCTTCCGGTACAGTTCCTACGAAGCCTTCAAAGACTTCCCTGCGCGGGTGCGCATGTCCGTCCACCTGAATGACGCCTCCGTCACCCTGCGCGACCTGATGACTTTTGCGCCGGGCCTGAAGCAGAATACCTTTTTCAACCTGAACCGCTACCGCAAGGTCTTTCTCGACGGGCTGGTCAAAGGCCGGGTGAACAGCCTGGACGGGGATAACCTCCTGATCGCCCTGGAGGACAACAGCCTGATCGTGGAGGGCGGCTTCAGCAGCCACGACCTGACCGTCAGGCGCAGTGAGTTTCTCAACCTGGGCCTGAAGCGCCTCAAGACCAGCATGGCCACACTGCGGCAACTGATCCCCAATTTCAACCCGCCGCCCAACTTCGACCGCCTGGGGCAGCTCAACTTCAGCGGCCGCTTCGACGGCTATTTCGTGGACTTCGTCGCCTACGGCGAACTGGCCACCTCCCTGGGCCGGGCCACCATGGACATGCGCATGGACCTGAAAAAAGGCCGGGAGCAGGCCAGCTATTCCGGGGAACTCGCCCTGGTCGATTTCGACCTCGGCGGCTGGGCGGACAACCCCGCCCTGGGGCTGGTCAACTTCACCTCCGAGGTCAGTGACGGCTTCGGGCTGAGCGTGGAAACTGCCAGGGCCTCGCTGGCCGCACAGGTGCAGAGCTTCGTGTTCAAGGGCTACAACTACCAGAACGCCACACTCACCGGCGACCTCAAGAAAAACCTGTTCCGAGGGGATTTCGCCATCCGGGACGACAATATCGACTTCTCCTTCCAGGGCGCCGTGGATTTCACGGATACGGTGCCCGTTTTCAATTTCGACGCCCAGGTCAATAAACTGGACCTCAGGCGGCTCAACCTGTCGGAACAGGATATTCTCCTTTCCGGCGACATCGCCCTCAACCTGAAGAACAGCCGCCTTTCCGACATGGAGGGCGAGGGCCGCGTTCGCAACCTGGCCATTCGCCACAGCAGCCTCGGGCGTACGCAGATTGATTCCGTGCTTTTCCGTTCCCAGTTTACCGGCCCCCGCCAGAAACTTTTTACCATCAATTCCGACGTGGCCGACGCTTCGCTGGAAGGAGCCTTCGACATCGAGCAGGTTCCCGCGGCTTTTATGCAGTACCTGGCGCGCAACTATCCGGAATTCTTCAGGCGCATCGGCCTGAAAGCCCCGGAGAAAGCTGTCGGATCCTATGCCTTTAGGTACGATGCCCGCATTTACGATACCAAAAACCTGCTTGCCCTGGCGGACAGCAAACTCGGGCCGGTCAGGGACGGCGTAATGGAAGGGTATTTCGACAATAGCCGGGATTCGATCGTCTTTTCCATGTACCTGCCCCAGTTCAGGTACGACAAAATTGCGCTCAATGACGTAGGGGTGGACGCCCGGCTGGAGCGTTCGGCCGGCACGTTCGACTTTATCGTCCTGGAGCCGGTGCTGAACGACAAAACCCATTTTTCGAAAATCACCATGCTGGGCATCCTGAAGCGGGACACCTTCGAACTGGGGCTGAACTACCAGTCGGAAGGCCAGGCCATGTTCGACCTCGACAAGCTCAACCTCAACGCCCAGCTTTACATGCCGGACAGCCTGAACTACCGCCTGGAGTTCAGCCAGTCCAACCTGGTATTGCTCAAAAGGCCCTGGCTGATCAACGACCGCAACTTCATCACCTTCCGAAAGGGGTTCGTCGATACCAAAAACTTCCTGCTCACCAGCGGGGAGCGGCAGATACAACTGGAGGGGGCCGGAAAAAGAGGCCTGAAACTCAGCCTGAATAATTTCGACTTCAACTTTATCGACGAAGCCTGGGATTACGAGTCCCTCGACTTCGGCGGCCGCTTTAACCTGATCGCCGAGGTAGAGGATATTTTCGAGATGTCCGGCATCCAGGCCACCATACTGGCCGATACCTTTCTGGTCAACGGTGATGACTGGGGCGCTTTCCGGCTGGACGCCAACGCCGACGATCCAAAGAGCCCCTTTTACGGCTATTTGTCCATCACCAAAGACACTGCCCAGCTGCTGGCCGAAGGTTCTTTCAACCCCGTCAGCCTGGGCAGCGGCAGCAATCTGCCCGATGAACAAATGGCCAATTATTTCGATATCAACGCCGCCATTACCGGATTCCCGCTGTCCATTGCCGAATACTGGATCGGGAGCAGCGTCTCCAATACCGTTGGCTCCGTCGGCGGCAACGTCCGCATCTTCGGCCTGCCCGGGCAACCCCACCTGGCCGGCTTCCTTACGGTGCGCAAGGGAGGCGTCACCGTCGATTTCCTGAAAACCCGCTACACCTTCGAACAGGCCCTGGTGCGCATGGATGACCAGTACCTCTTCGACGCCTCGGGCACAACCGTCAGGGACAAGTACGGCAACCGGGCCAGATTGTACGGAGGCATCACACACCAGAAACTCAAGGATCTCGCCATCACCGCACGCCTGGAAACGGACCGCTTCCTGGCCCTCGATACGGGTAAGGGAGACAATGAGCTTTTCTACGGCCATGCCCTGGGGCAGGGCGACGTACTGTTCAGCGGGCCGCTCGACAAGATCGACATTTACGTCAACGCCACCGTTGGGGAGGGCACCCGGCTCGTCATTCCGGTCAGCTACGGTTCTGACGCTTCCGAGCTCAGCTACATCAACTTCCGCCGGCGCCCCCAGCCCGGGGAGAGCCCGCCGGAAGAACAGCGCCAGGAAGCCACTGGCGTCAACCTGGAGATGGACCTGATCATCACCGAAGAAGCTCAGGGCGAGATCGTGTTCGACGAACAGGCCGGCGACGTGATCAAAGGGCAGGGGCGCGGCAATATCCGAATCCTGGTGCCCCGCAACGGATCCTTTCAGATGTTCGGCGATTACATCATCGAGCGCGGCGATTACCTGTTCACCCTCTACAACGTCGTCAACAAGGATTTCGCGATCAAGCAGGGGGGGGTGATCAGTTGGTCGGGCGACCCCTTCGGCGCCCGGATCAGGCTGGAGGCCGAGTATAAGGACTTGTCCACTTCGGTGGCCAACTTCATTCAGGAATATCTGGTAGATGTGCCTTCGGATATCAAAAATGAAGCCAGCAAGGCCACCAGGGTTGACCTGGCCATGGAACTGCGGGGAGACCTGCTCCAGCCGGTGATCAACTTTGACATCGGCTTCCCGCAACTCACCGGGCAGCTCAAGACCTATACCGACAGCAAACTCCGGGTGCTGAAGCAGGACCCCAACGAGCTCAACCGCCAGGTTTTCGGGCTCATCGTGGTGGGGCAGTTCCTGCCTTCCGACCTGGCCATTCAGGGCAGCAAGATATTCTACAATACCGTCAGCGAGTTCGTTTCCAACCAGTTGTCGATGCTGCTGACCGAACTGTTCTCGGAATTCTTTTCCGAGGGCTCCGCTTTCTCCGGCATCGACCTCGACATCGCCTACAACCAGTACCAGTCGGTTGACCTCGGCGAAGGGCAGGACATCAGCGGGGGCGATGAATTCCAGGTTCAGCTCCGCCAGGAGTTCTTCAACGACCGCCTGACCATTCTCGTTGGCGGCAATGTCGATATCGGCAACAGCGCCCGCGCCGCCCCCGGCAGCAGCGGCACCTTCGTAGGCAATGACCTGGTGATCGAATACGTGCTCAACCAGGACCGCACCATGAAATTGCGTGTGTACCAGCGCCTGGAGCCCGACATCGGCGGCGGCAGCCGCCTGGAGATCGGCACTGGCCTGAGCTTCCGCCGCGAATTCGACAGCTTCGGCGAGTTCATCGCCAGCTTCCGTCGCGCAGCCCGGAAGATGAAGAATTAGTGGGGCGGAAGGCTTGCCCGGCTCGCAGAGACGGGCCGGAAGGTTGGCCGGGGATAGGCCAACCTCAAATCCGGAAAAGTCACGGGGTGACTGAACTATAGTTCAAATCAAGGCGAGTCACCCCGTGACTGTCCTGGAGGCGCATGCAGCACTGATATCCCCCCCGCCCACCCTGGCAGAGGCCGGGAGTCCGCTTCTCTAATGTCGTCAACTTAGCGCGGTGTTTGATGGAACGCGGGCCACCGGCCCGCGTCAGATACTGGTTTCAAATGGTGTTTTTTCCCGCGGGCCGGAGGGCCGCGTTCCTTAAGTTGACGGCATCAGTCCGCTTCTCGCATGCCCTATGCTCCATGCCCTCTGCTATTTCACAATCAGGTCTACGAAAACCGGCAGGTGGTCGCTGAAGCCGCCGTAGTAGTTGGGGCCGCCGTAGGTTCGGTTGGGCGTAGGGCCGAAGCGTTCGTCCTTGTACAGGAGCCATTCCGGGCTGAAGATAGCGGGAGCGTTTACCCTGAGCTCTTGTTTTTTGCCGGCCAGGGCTCCCGACACGATGATCTGGTCGAGCATATTCCAATTGCCGCGGTAGTTGTAGGAGCCCAGTTTTTTGCCCTGGTATTCGGCGAAGCAGTTGTAGAGTGCGCGAGCCTCTGCCTGGGCGCCCAGGGGCAAAGCCCCGAGCACCTCCCGCACGCTTTTGTTGGCCGGTTCGTCGTTGAAATCGCCCATGATGAGGATATTGGCCAGGGAATCGGCGGCGAATATTTGATTCACCCTGGCCTTGAGTGCGCCGGCAACCAGGAGGCGCCGGGGTTCGCTGGCTTCCACCCCGCCGCGCCGCGACGGCCAGTGGTTGACGAAGATGTGCAGCAGTTCGCCGGAGGCTTTGAGTTTGCCTTTTACATAGAGGATATCCCGGCTGGTGTAGGGCTCCCCGTCTTCCGGTGGGAAGCTGATGCGGATCGCATCCTGTTCCAGTACTTTGAAAGCCTTTTTATGATACAGCAGCCCCACGTCGATGCCCCGCAGGTCGGGCGAGTCGAAATGGGCGACTTCGTATTTGCTTTCCCGAAGCAGGGCCTCCTCCGCCAGGGCTTCCAGCACCTTCCTGTTTTCCACCTCGGCAAGCCCCACGAATGCCGGGCCGCCCATAGCGTCGAGCACCCTGGCCAGTTGCCCCAGCTTTTTTTGGTAGCGCTCTTCTGTCCACTGTTGTTTCCCGGCAGGGGTGAAGTCTTCGTCCAGCGTAATGGGGTCGTCCTCCAGGTCGAAGAGGTTTTCGACATTGTAAAAAGCGGCCCGGATGCTTTGCTGGGCGCGCAGGGCGGAAAAGGAAAACAGGCAGAAAAGGGCAACGGCAAGGAATCTCATAACGAATGGTTTTGAGGGGGCAATATTAGGGAAAAAAATTCAGGGGCGATTATGCTCCTGGCCAACGAATCTTCATTTCAGGTTCAACGCCTTCCATGAATTCCTCCGGTTTTATTGCCCCACTAAAAAACATGAGTCATCCCGAATTTTCGACCTCGGAGAGGTCGTAGATTTGGTGTGCCGGGCATGGCACTACACTAACGGGTGCGAAAGATACGAAGGTATCGGACAAGTCCCAAGGGGGCCAGCTGGTGGGAACCCCATAGCCAAAACCAAGGGTGTCTCGGGCGACCGGGAATCTGAAGGAAGGTGGCGGCAAAGCCCAGGTGTGGACGAACAGGAACTGAATAGTAGGCCTGTCAACTCGGGGAAGCGTACCATAAAGCGCCTAATCCCAACAGCCAGCCGGAGAGGAGACGGGTAAATTCAGCCGCAGCGGGTGAAAGAGTAGTGCCTTACCCCGGGAGGCCTGGCGCCATGGGCCATTGTCGGAGGTACGCGCGAGTACTGAAGAAATCCAGGAAGCCAGGAGTCAGCAGAGGGCATAGTACCGAGGCAGCCGCTGAGGGAAGGCCCGAATTCTCTAACCAAGGAAGCAGCCGTCCAATGAGTAAAGACGACAAAGAGCCGAAACTGCAACGAAGCTACAAACAAGGGAACTTGTTTGAGGGCCAAGGCGGCGCATTGGGTAAACCGGAAGGCGGAACCAACCGGAGCACGATGCGGGCAGAGTTGTTTTCCCGTCTGGAGGCACAGCGAGCCTTGACCACGCGGATCGTGGACAAAATATCGGAACATGGGGCCTTAGCGAAAGCCTTTCAGGAAGTGAAAGCCAATCGAGGAGCGGCAGGCATAGACGGGATAAGCCTGGACGAATATGAGAGCCACTTAACGGCGCACATAGGACGGCTACACGAGGAACTACGCAAAGGTGCATACCGCCCCCAAGCGGTGAGGGGAGTAGAAATACTCAAACCAAATGGAGGTAAACGCCTATTGGGAATTCCCACGGTAGAAGACCGGGTAGTACAACAAAGCATTCTAAATGCCTTACAAAGCGTATATGACCCCTATTTTAGCGAATACAGCTACGGTTTTCGCCCTGGCCGCTCTGCCCACCAAGCGGTAGAGCAGGCCGCCTGCTATGTCATGGAAGGTAAAGTGTGGGTGGTGGATATAGGCCTGAAAAGTTTTTTCGACGAGATTAACCACGAACGGCTAATGAGCCGGCTGCGCAAGGTGATCTCAGATGAAAGGCTGGTGAAGCTGATCCACCGCTACCTGAAAGCCGGGCTAATGCAGGACGGGCTATGCAGCCAACGCGTGGCAGGCACGCCTCAAGGCGGGCCACTATCGCCGCTGCTGTCCAATATTGTACTGGACGAACTGGGCCGGGAGTTGGAAGCTAGAGGGTTAAGCTTTGCCCGCTATGCCGACGATTGTAACATCTTCGTTAAGAGCCAGCGGTCAGCCGAACGCGTAATGGCGTCGCTAATCCGGTTCATTGAAGAGAAGCTCAAACTGAAAGTCAACCGGGAGAAGAGCGGGGTAAGGCGCTGCGATCAAGTCAAGTTCCTGGGCCACACGGTGGAGCAGAACGGCAAGATCCGAATCGCCGACGCCAGCATCAAGCGGTTGAAGACGAAGATCCGGGAAGTAACCAAACGAAACCGAGGGTTGTCATTCACCCAGGTAATAGCGGAAACCAACCGGGTTATCCAAGGATGGGCTGTATACTATCGCCGATGCAACACTTGGCTGTCAAACTTGAGAGATACGGACGGCTGGATACGCAAGCGCCTACGGTGCTATGCGCTCAAACAGCACCAAAGACGCTACCCAACCTATCGTTTTCTAAGGAGCCTGGGCGTGGCAGAAAACCAAGCCTGGTACGCGGTAATGTACCGAAGGTGGTGGCCCATGGCCAACTACCAACCAGTGATGAAAGCGATGGGTATCCGATGGTTTGCAGAGCAGGGGCTCAAATCCCTGGCTGCGGTCCAAGCGGTTAAACGTTAGAGGAAACCGCCGTGGTACGTCAAAGCGTATGCCCGGTGGTGTGGGGGGGACGGCGGCGAAAGCCGCC
>CAUJDW010000106.1 GCA_963169455.1 Bacteroidota bacterium
ATCAGATACGGAATTGCTGCTGCCTGGCAACAACCCCTGCTCCCGCAAAAACCGCCTTACCACCCCACTATCCGGCGCCCGCCATACCTTTTCCCGATGATCCCACTGCCTTTGCGGCAAGGCCCGCACCGCATTGATCCGAACCCAATCGCCGGCAGCGATGGGAATACGCCACCGGCCGTTTTCCAATCTGGCTGTCATTTGTTTGCCTTTTTTACCCCTAAATTACCGCCTGGCCACCCGCCTAACCGTAGAATAAACGGTTAATGCCGTTAGTATCCGGAAATATCCGTTAGTATCCGTTTGTTTTCGAATAGACGGGCTGGCGCCAGGGATTAACCGCCGCCGAGGGTTTTTCGGGTTTTTCGGGTTTTTCGGGGCAATCGGGTTTTTCGGGTTTTTCGGGGCAATCGGGTTAATCGGGGCAATCGGGGCAATCGGGTTTTTCGGGGCAATCGGGGCAATCGGGTTTTTCGGGTTTTTCGGGTTTTTCGGGTTAATCGGGGCAATCGGGGCAATCGGGTTAATCGGGGCAATCGGGGCAATCGGGTTTTTCGGGTTTTTCGGGGCAATCGGGGCAATCGGGTTTTTCGGGGCAATCGGGGCAATCGGGGTGGTCGGGGTGGTCGGGGTGGTCGAGTTGGTCGAGTTGGCCGGGTTGGCCGGGTTGGTCGAGTTGGCCGGGTGACTGGGTGAGGGGGAGGCCTGTAGGCCTTGTGACCGGGACTGTTCAAAGTTCCTGGTTCCAGCGGCCCTTTCGCGTAAGGCAAAGGAGGCTTCTCAGGGCTTTGCGCCCACTGAAGGCGGCGCCCCCGAAGTTGCCGGGGCTTCCCCCCTCGCTCCGGAGCGCAAAACGGCGATATCCGGGATTGGGCCGGCCAAAGCGGCGCTGAACACCCTTTTCCCCCTTTAGAGATGGAATCGTTGTAACGATTCCATCCCTACTGAAGCAACCAGGAAAGCGCCCGGCAAACCACAGGCTCACCTCGTCTCCCCCTCACCCAGCTTGCCCGGCTCGCAGAGTCGGGTCTCCCCGTCCCCCGTCCCCCTGACCGTTGATCGGGTAACCCGCCGGAGGCCAAACCGTGGCCATGGGCAAGTCACGGGGTAGCTGATCTTCTGCAAAATAAAGGCAAGCCACCCCGTGGCTAACCGGTAACCTGCAACCTGCAACTTGAAACCAAAAACAAGAAACCCAAACCCACGAGGGCATACAAGACTCCCAAAATTCCCTACCTTTGAACCAAGAACATACATCCATGTTGAACGATTATTATAAGCAAGAGGAAAGAGAAGCCACCTACCGCCAGATCGTGAAGTGGTTGTGGTACGCCTTTTTCGGAGGGATCGGCCTGGCGCTGCTCACCTTCATCATCCTCTCCTTCACCAACCTGCCTTCCGTCAGGCAACTGGAAAACCCCAAGAGCGAGGAGGCATCCCAGATATTTGCCGTCAACGGGGAAGTGATCGGCCGGTATTATACGGAAAACCGGGTGCCGGTCACCTTCGACGAGCTGTCGCCCAACCTGGTGAACGCCCTGGTGGCCACCGAAGACGAGCGGTACTTCAGGCACAGCGGCATCGATTTCCGCAGCCTGGGGCGGGCGGTCTTTTACATGGGCAGAAAAGGAGGCGCCAGCACCATCACCCAGCAGCTGGCAAAATTGCTCTTCACCGGCCAGAAGGCCGAGACTTCCAACATCTTCGAGCGGGTGATCCAGAAACTCAGGGAGTGGATCATCGCCATCCGCCTGGAGCGGCGCTATACCAAGGAGGAGATCATTGCCCTGTACCTCAATAAGTTCAACTTCATCAACGGCGCCTACGGCATCAAGGCCGCATCGGAAATCTATTTCGGCAAAAGCCAGGACTCGCTGGCGGCCCACGAGGCCGCCATGCTGGTGGGCATGCTGAAAAACCCCTCCCTGTTCAACCCCCTGCGCCGGCCCGAAGCCGTGCTCGGGCGCCGCTCCGTGGTGCTGAACCAGATGCGGAAAAACGGCATGGTGTCCGCCATGGAGTACGACACCTTGAAACAACTGCCCCTCGGGCTCAACTTCACCCGCCAGACGCATGTGGACGGCATCGCCCCCTACTTCCGCATGGAAATGGCCAAGGATATCAAGGCCATCCTGGAGCGCAGGGAATGCCGGAAATCCGACGGCTCCGCCTACGACATCTACCGCGACGGGCTGCGCATCTACACCACCATCGACCCCCGCATGCAGCGCATCGCCGAGGAAGAAATGGTGAAAAACATGGAAAGGGTGCAGAAGACCTTCTGGAATACCTGGAAGGTGATGAGCAAAGACCCCTGGGAATACGTCAGCGGCTCCAAAAACGAAACGCCCGTCAATATCCGGAAGGAATCGCTTCGGGAACTGATCCGCAATTCGGACCGCTACCAGGCCCTGCGGGCGCATTACCTGCTGGAAGTGCTGGAAAAGATCGGGAATGAAGTGGACGGGTTCACTTTCCACGAAGACGACCGGGAGGTGGACCGCATCATCCGCGACGCCGAAAGCGGGGAGGTCATCTCCGGCCTCGTCAGCCAGGGCGTCATCAGTTCCGGCATGGCCGCGAAATACCGCCAGGTGAAGCGCAGCCGCCACTTTTCCGAGCTGCGCACCCAATGGCACGCGCTGCAGGAAGCCGTTGACAAATCGTTCAATACCCGGACGAAGATGAGAGTCTTTGCCTACAACAGCGAGATGGAGAAAGACACCACGATGACGCCGCTGGACTCCATCAAGTACCACCGCATGTTCCTGCAGACCGGCATCCTGGCCGTCGATCCCATCACGGGTTACGTCAAGGTTTGGGTGGGCGGCATCAATTTCAAGTATTTCCAGTACGACCACAACCGCACCAGCCGGCAGGTGGGTTCTACCTTCAAGCCTTTCGTGTACGCAACGGCCATCGCCCAGCAGGGCTTCTCTCCCTGTTACCAGGTGTATGACATGCCCCATTCCATCGGCCCGGGCGACGGCAACTTCCACCTCCTCACGGAATGGAGGCCCAATAACGCCGACGGCCGCTTTTCCGGGCAGCTGCTCACCCTGAAGGAAGGGCTGCGCCAGTCCAAAAACTCGGTTTCCGTACACCTCATGAAACAACTGGGCGATACCGAACCCGTGCGGGGCCTGGTACACCAGATGGGCATTGACAGCAGCCTGAAATACCCCAACGGCCGCTTCCGGGTGCCCAAATCGCCCTCCATCTGCCTGGGCTCCACCGACCTGACCAACATGGAGATGACGGGCGCCTACACTACTTTTGCCAACAACGGCATCTACAACAAGCCCATCTACCTGCTCCGCATCGAGGACAAAAACGGGCGCATCATCTACGAAGAATTCCCCCAGGAACGGGTGGCCATCAACCCCAACGCCAATTATGTGATGGTGGAAATGCTGCAGTACGCCGCTACGGCCATGGGCGGCATCAAAAGCCAGGTGGGCGGCAAGACCGGCACCACCAACGACTATGTGGACGGCTGGTTCATGGGCATCACCCCGAACCTGGTTGTCGGCACCTGGGTCGGCGGGGAAGACCGCTGGATACGCTTCCGCTCCCTCACCTACGGGCAGGGCGCCTATATGGCCAAACCCTTCTTCCGGGAGTTCATCAAACGGCTGGAAGCCGAAAAGGACATCGATTACGACCCCAACGCCCGCTTCCACCGCCCCGCCGGCGACCTGGGCATCGAAATGGACTGCAACGAATACAACCGCAATGTCCCCTCCCTGGATAGCGACAACGAATTCGGGGAGGAAAAATTCAGCGAAGATATGTTCGGGGATGAAACCTTCTGAATCAGCAGCCCAGCTGAGGTGCAGTACGCCAGTTTTTTTATTTTTACGCCACAGAACCAAGCCCAGCTGCATGAACCGCACCATCGCCTTTTGCCTGATGCTTTACGGCTTTTTCCTGCCGTGGAGCTGCGTCCCCCCCACCGAGCGGGTGATCACCGATGTCAACGTCCGCCTGGATGACCCCCTGTTCCGGAAAATCCACGATTTTCAGGACCGGCAGGAGTTGGACAGCCTGTACGCTTTTTTTCGCCATGAAGACCCCACCTACCGCTACCTGGCGGCCATGGCCTTCGGCTCCATAAAGAACCCGGCGGCCAACGACAGCCTGGCGATCCTGCTGAGCGACCCCATTGACAACGTACGGGCGGCGGCGGCCTACGCCATCGGCCAGGCCGGCGATGTTTCCGGCGAGGCTCTCCTGAAACAGGCCTTTGCCCGCGAGGATACCGGCGGACTATACCGCCTGGCCAACCGGGCCATCCTGGAGGCTGTGGGGAAGTGCGGCACGGAAGAAAGCCTGCGGGCGCTGGCCACCATCAGCACCTACCAGCCCCGGGATACGGCCCTGCTGGAAGGGCAGGCCCGGGGCATCTACCGCTTCGCCCTGCGCAAAATCGTGCTGCCGGAAGGCACCGGGCGCATGCTCGATTTGGCCACATCCTCCGCCTTTCCCGACGGCGTTCGCCTCATCGCCGCCAACTACCTCCAACGAGCCGAAAACATCAAACTCGATTCCCTGGCCGGCGAAACCATCGCCCGGGCCCTGGCGGCGGAGCGCAATCCCGATATCCGAATGGCCCTGGCCACGGGGCTGGGCAAGGTGAACTCGGAGGGCGCCCTCACCGCCCTGCTGGAAGCTTATGAAAAAGAAACGGACTACCGCGTGCAGTGCAACATCCTGCGGGCGCTGGCGCGGTTCGACTATGCGCGGGGGCAGGCCACGGCGCTGAAAGCCCTCAAAGCACCCAATGCCAACCTGGCCAACTGCGCCGTCCAGTATTTCCTGGAAAAGGGCATAGCCCAGGACGCCGCCTTCTACTGGCGCACCGCCAAGGACACCCTGCCCCCGGCCATCCAGCTGGGCATGTACCAGGCCGCCAACCGCCACCTGCCCGCCTTCTCGGTGGAAACGCGCGACGCCATCAATGCCGAACTCCGGCAGCGCCTGCAAAGCGCAGGCTCTCCATACGAAAAAGCGGCGGCCATCAGGTCCCTGGGAGAATTCGGCTGGAACTTCCGCTATATCTTCCAGGAAGGCTTTACCGCCGAATCGCCCGTAGTTCGCACGGCCACCATGGAAGCCCTGGCCGCTATCAGCAACCGGCCCGACTTCCGCACTTTCTTCGGAGAAGGCTACCGCCAGGTGCGCCGCGAACTGATCTACTACTTCATGCAGGCCATGCAAAGCGGCGACCCCGCCATGATCGCCATCGCGGCCACCGGCCTGCACAACGAACGCCTCAACTACCAAACCTATATCGACAGCGTTGCCATCAAGGTGCTGGACGCCACCCTGGCAAAACTGGAGCTTCCCAAAGAGATCGAAACCTACAACGAACTGAACAAAACGATCGCATTCCTGCGCAACCAGCCCGAACCGCCCTCCAAAACACCGGAATACAACCACCCCATCGACTGGAATATGCTCAGCCATATCGCCAGCGGCAAACGCGCCATCATCCGCACCGGCCTGGGGGATATCGAACTGGAACTGCTGCCCGAAGCAGCGCCCGGCACAGTGGCCAATTTCGTAGCCCTCGCCCGACAGGGCTTTTTCTCCGACAGGGTATTCCACCGCGTCGTCCCCAATTTCGTCATCCAGGGCGGCTGCCCGCGCGGAGACGGCTACGGCAGCCTCGACTATTCCATCCGCTCGGAATTGCCGATGCTCCATTACTACGATGCCGCCGGCTACGTGGGCATGGCGTCGGCCGGCAACCACACCGAATGCACGCAGTTTTTCATCACCCACTCCCCCACCCCGCACCTCGATGGCAACTACACCATCTTCGCCAAAGTCGTAAAAGGAATGGAAACCGTGCACCAGGTTCAGGTGGGAACCGCCATCGAAGAGATACTGATCCAATAGCTTCACAGCTTCGAACCGAATAAAATCAAAAAATGAAAAACACACCTTTAACGGAAAAGCACATCGCGCTGGGCGCCCGCATGGCGGAATTCGCAGGCTACAACATGCCCATCTCCTATAGCACGATCACAGAGGAACACCAGCAGGTCAGGAACAAGGTAGGCGTATTCGACGTCTCCCACATGGGCGAATTCATCGTCAGGGGCCGGGAAGCGCTAAACCTGGTCCAGGAGGTGACCTCCAACGATGCCTCCCGCCTGCAGCCCGGCGAAGCCCAGTATTCCTGCTTCCCCAACAGCGAAGGCGGCATCGTCGACGACTGCCTGGTGTACCGCCTCCATGACGACAACTGCGCCGAAGGGGAACAGGCCTTCATGCTGGTGGTCAACGCCTCCAACATCGAAAAGGACTGGGAGTGGGTGAACCGCCACAACCGCTTCGACACCCGCCTGATCGACATCTCCGCACAAACCGGGCTGATCGCCGTGCAGGGGCCCCTCGCCGCCGAAACCCTGCAGCCGCTTACGGATGTCAGCCTGAAGGACATGAAGTACTACACCTTCGTTAAGGGGACTTTCGCCGGGGCCGAAAATGTGCTCATCTCCGCAACGGGATACACCGGCGCCGGCGGCTTCGAACTGTACGCCGAAGCCGGCCTGATCGCCGAACTTTGGGACAGGGTTTTTGAGGCCGGCGCCGCCCACGGCATCAAACCCATCGGGCTGGGCGCCCGCGACACCCTGCGCCTCGAAATGGGCTACTGCCTGTACGGCAACGACATCGACGACACCACCTCTCCCATCGAAGCCGGCCTGGGCTGGATTACCAAAACCCAGAAGGGCAACTTCATCGGCCGCGATATCTTTGCCCGGCAGCGCGAAGCAGGCGTCAGCCGCAAGCTGGTGGGCTTCATCCTGCCCGGCGAACGCCGAGTGCCCCGCCACGACTACCCCATCGAGGACGCCGCCGGCCATACCGTCGGCAAGGTGACCTCCGGCACCATGTCGCCCTCCCTCAGCTACCCCATCGGCATGGGGTATGTGGACGCCAGCCTGTCCGCCCCCGGCAGCACGGTTTACATCATCGCCGGGCAAAAACGCCTCGAAGCTCAGGTCGCCAAACCGCCTTTTGTTTGATGGAGGGCGCTCCGGAAAGCCCGGAGGGGGTACTGGAGTGCCGGCCCGACTCCGCCCTGTGGGCTACGGCCGGGTAAAAGTATTGGAATACTGGAATACTGGCGTACTGCATACTGATGCCCTGGCTGGATGGCTGAGCTTATAGCCTTCCGACCTTCCAACCTCCCCAGAGGGGAGACGAGGAGAAGGGGTGACCTGTTGACCTGTTGACCTTTTGACCTTTCGACCTCAGCTGCAAGAAGTGCAAATAGCGACAAAAAAATCAGGCTGCCGCAGAGGGGGCCAAAACAAAAGCCTGCTGATTTTTTTTATCTTGTTGGTTCAAAACTTTTTGAAACTTCATTACCAACATGAAACTAAAGGAAGGCAAGGATAAATTCATCCAGTCCTGGGGCGCCCTGGGGTCGAGTTGGGGCATCAACCGTACCATGGCGCAGATACACGCGCTGCTGCTCATCTCCCCGGAAGCACTCAGCGCCGAAGACATCATGGAGGAGTTGCAGATATCCCGCGGCAACGCCAACATGAACATCCGCGCCCTCATTGACTGGGGGCTCGTCTATAAGGAACTCAGGGCCGGAGAGCGCAGGGAGTTTTTCGTGGCCGAAAAGGACATGTGGACGGTGGTGAAGCACATTATCATACAGCGCAAAAAGAAGGAACTGGAACCCATGCTCAAAGTGCTGGATGAAATTTCCAGCGTGGAGGACAACAGCAAGGAGGCGGAGGAATTCGTTCACATCATCCGCGAGATCAAACTCTTCTCCAACAAGGCGGACTCCACCCTCGACAGCCTGGTAAAAGCGGATTCCAACTGGTTCGTCGGCACCTTCATGAAGATGATCAAGTAGCTTTACTCCTCTTCCTGCGCCGCGCTCTCGTCCCCCATCTGATGCTCCTCGTGCAGGCGGCCGAAAAGGGCGCGCAGGCGGTACATCTCGTCGAGGGTGTCGTCGAGGAAAAACGCAATGTCCGGAATGCGGCGCATTTGTTTGCGGATGCGGAAGGAAAGCGCCTGCTTCAGGCGGGCTATATGTTCCTCCAGTTCCAGGATCACCCCTTGTTTGTGTTCCGTGTTGTACACGCTGAGGTATATCTTGGCGAGGTTGAAATCGGGCGTCACCTTGACCTGGGTAACCGTCACCAAAGGCTCGGCCCCGTACACGTAACTTCCTTCATTCTGCAGGACTATGCTGAAGTGCCGCTTGATCAGCTCCGCTACCTGCAATTGTCTTTTCGTTTCCATATCCGCTGTCTTCTCTGCTTTAACAAGGGCGCAAATATACTGGAAATCGAATGCCTTGTCAATGGCATCGCCCAAAGGGAAGTATTTATTGGATGGGAAACAGGTGCAAAAACAAAAAGTTTTTTATTTTTGAATATTTGTGTTTTGCTGTTCAGAGAGAAAACTTCCGAATTTTTCCAGGAGTATTCCCTGATTAAACTCCGGATTTTTAAACGGGGTTCTATGGTTTCAAATCAAACCTTACGAAAAATGAAACAATGAAGCAATGAACACCCTCGACACCCCCATATCCTACCTCAAAGGCGTAGGCCCCAGGCGGGGCGAGCTTTTGAACAAAGAGCTGGGCATATACACCTTCGACGGCCTGCTGCAGCATTACCCCTACCGCTATGTGGACAAAACGATGTTCCACAGGATCGGCGAACTGAACGAAAACAGCGGGGAGGTGCAACTCAAAGGGGTGTTGCGCCGGCTCAGCTCGGTAGGCGAAGGCCGCAAACGGCGCCTCCTTGGGGTATTCCGGGACGAGACGGGAGCGATCGACCTGGTGTGGTTTACGGGCGTGCACTGGCTGGAAAAAGCCCTGGAAGTGGGTAAGGAATACGTCATCTTCGGGCGGGTAAACGCCTTCAAGGGGCAGCTCAACATCCCCCACCCCGAAATGGAGCCCGCCAGAGAAGAAGGCGCCCAGGCGGAAACCACCTTCGCCCCCGTTTATCCAAGCACCGACAAACTGAATACCCAGGGGCTGGACGCCAAAGCCCGCCGGCGCCTGATGAAAGCCCTTTTCGAAAAACTCGAACCCGCCGACATACCGGAAAACCTGCCGGCCTACCTCGTCCGGAAATTCCACTTCCCCTCCCGCTTCGACGCCCTGCGCCTGATCCACTTCCCCAAAGATGAAAAGGAACTGCAGGCCGCCCGCAACCGGCTGAAGTTCGAAGAGCTGTTCTTCCTCCAGCTCCGGCTGCTGCAAATCCGCCGCCGCCGAAAGGACGCCATCCGCGGCTTCGTCTTCGAAACCATCGGCGAGTACTTCAACCGCTTTTATAAGGAAAAACTGCCCTTCGAACTGACTGAAGCCCAGAAGCGGGTGCTGCGGGAAATACGCCGCGACCTGGGCGCCGGCATCCAGATGAACCGCCTGCTCCAGGGCGACGTGGGCAGCGGCAAAACCGTCGTCGGGCTGATGTGCATGCTCATGGCTCTCGACAACGGCTACCAGGCCTGCATGATGGCGCCCACCGAAATCCTGGCCCAGCAACACTACAATTCCATCAGCCAATATGTCGAAGGGCTTGATATCAGGGTGGCCTTCCTCTCCGGAACGGTCAAGGGCAAAAAGCGAAAAGAAATCCTGGAAGCGCTGAAGGAAGGGGATATCCACATCCTCATCGGCACCCACGCCCTGATCGAAGACAGCGTCCAGTTCAAAAACCTGGGCCTGGCCATCACCGACGAACAACACCGATTCGGGGTGGAACAGCGGGCAAAGCTCTGGAAAAAAAGCCTGCCCAACCCGCCCCACGTCCTGGTGATGACCGCCACCCCCATTCCCCGCACCCTGGCCATGACGCTCTACGGCGACCTCGACGTGTCGGTCATCGACGAGCTGCCGCCGGGCCGCAAAGAAATCCAAACCGTACACCGCACCGAGAACCACCGCCTGCGTGTCATCGGCTTCATGCGCGAGGAGATCGCCAAAGGCCGCCAGGTGTACGTCGTGTACCCCCTGATCGAAGAATCCGAAAAGCTGGACCTGCTCAACCTGCAGGAGGGGTACGAAGCCATCAGGCGGGAATTCCCCCCGCCCGGATACCAGATTAGCATCGTGCACGGAAAAATGAAAGCCGCCGATAAAGACTTCGAAATGCAGCGCTTTGTAGAGGGGAAAACCCATATCATGGTGGCCACCACCGTGATAGAGGTGGGCGTGAACGTGCCGAACGCATCGGTAATGGTGATCGAGAACACGGAGCGCTTCGGGCTGTCACAGCTGCACCAGCTGCGCGGGCGCGTGGGGCGGGGAGCCGAACAGTCCTACTGCATCCTCATGTCGGGCTTCAAGCTCAGCACCGAAGGCCGGCAAAGGATACAGACCATGGTGCGCACCAACAACGGCTTCGAGATCGCCGAAGCCGACCTGAAGCTGCGCGGCCCGGGCAATATCGAAGGCACCCAGCAAAGCGGCATCCTCGACTTCCGCATCGCCGACCTGTCCAAAGACGGGCGAATCCTGCAAACCGCCCGCGAACTGGCCATGCGCATCCTCGACGACGACCCCCGCCTCGAACGGCCGGAACACCATCCGCTGAAGTGGTTCCTGGAAAAACACGGGAAGAAACTGAAGGGGTGGAGCAGGATCAGTTAGCAGCTGCCCCTTTGCAATATCAACAACGGAAAACGGCCGGCCGGAAAGTGAAAACTCCGCACTTCCGCCACTACCGGGCCTCTTTCCGGCAAATCACCAAAGGCGCCAGGGTAATCCTCCTTCCCAGGGGCGCAGGGCGCAGAAACTTCATGTTTCGGCCCCTGCGCGTCGTCCCTGTTTTCTTGTCAATCTCCAGGTTAATTCCAATCCTGGTAATCCTCAAATCCGATCAATCCCGGTCACATCTTCTCCACCTTGCCGCTCCCTGCAATACTGGAGTTCACCTTGGAGCTGCCCTTGTAGCGCACATCCCCGCTGCCGGCGATGGATACGTCGAGGGTTTCCACCTCGCCCACCCTGGCGTTGCCGCTGCCGGCGATGTCAACCTTGCATTTGCCGCCGTTGAAGCCCGACAGGTCGGCGTCGCCGCTGCCGGCGATGCTCACCCTGACGCTTTTGCCCGAGCCGGCGAGCACGACATTGCCCGAACCGGCAATGCTGATGTCGATGTCGCCCTGGTTTTCAAAGGCGTCCTTGCCGATGATGTCGCCCGAGCCGGCCAGGGAAATGCCCCTGACTTCCGGCATGGTGATGTATAAGGTGACGCCTTTGATGCCGTTCTTCCAACCATTCCTGTTCTTGCTCTTGACCTCGAGGCTGCCTTTTTCCACTTCGTATTTGATCTCGCTCAGCGCACTTTCCGGGCCTTCCACTTCGACCTTGGCAGGGCCCTTCATCAGGTAAACCTGGGCGGGAATGCCGATGCCGATGGAGGTGAAATCGCCTGAAACTTCAACGGTTTTCCGCCCGCCCTGGGCAAAAAGGGTGAAGCTGGCTGCCAACATAAAAGCCAGGGTGAGAACTGACATTTTTTTCATGATAATGGTGTTTTTATTCTGAAATTTGATTCCGAATTTATTTGCAAAACTGCTGATACTCGTTTGGCCCGACCGGGCCAAACCGGATGCCGGGCCCTTCGGCTGCCGATGCTCTGGATGCAAAACAAAGCCCTCTACAGCATCAATAGTGTCACCTGCCCATAAGGCCCTGATCGAATTCACCAGGCCGGGCGGATCGAGCATCCTTTTGACACCCTTAAGGATACCGTTTTCAGTAAACCGTTGCACCCGGCACGAAACTCCACCCGCACAAGGCGGCATTCTCTCGTAAAGATGCCGGCAGCAGGCCAATCCCCCCATGCACCCTGGATTTTGACGGGCTTTTTCTCATTTAGGCCGCAATTCCAGCCTGGATTTATGGTATTGACGGGTTTTGAAGATCGGAAAGGAAGGGTTTTTCAGGGGTTCGGAGGGTATCCCAGTCACGGAGCGCCCCAATTCGGTTTTGCTTCAGTTCAGCCACCCCCTGACATTAGGCCAGGGCGCGGCGGCCAGGGGATTTGTCAAAATGCGCTTGGGCTTAAGAAAAGGAATCCCTATTTTTTCAACATCAAACAAAACGGAACCACGATGGCCGCCACCTCCAACCAACGCCTGCTTTCCCTCGACATTTTCCGGGGGCTTACCATAGCCTTCATGATCCTGGTGAACAACCCGGGCAGCTGGGCCACCGTTTATGCGCCCCTGCGGCACGCCGACTGGCACGGCTGCACGCCGACCGACTGGGTATTCCCTTTTTTCCTCTTCATCGTAGGCGTGGCCATTCCGCTGTCGGTGGGCAGGCGCCTGGAGCTGGGCGATCCGCATAGCGCCGTCCTGAAAAAAGTAGGCGCCCGGACGCTCATTATCTTCGCCCTGGGGCTTTTGCTGGCGGCCTACCCGAAATTCGGCATGGCGGCTGATGCGCCCCTGCTGAAGTTGCACTATACCCTGCTGGCCACCTTCCTGCTGGCCATCTTTTTCCGGGAGGTGCTCAACCAGAAGCAGTTCGGGCTGCCGGGCCAGCAACGGTTGCGGCGTATTCTGGGCATCGCCGCAATCATCACCGCTGCGTTTATGGTGGTGCTGGGCTTCTTCGCCTACGATCTGAGCAGCCTCCGCATTCCGGGCGTACTGCAGCGCATCGCACTGGTGTACGGCGC
Organism: Bacteroidota bacterium; assembly: GCA_963169455.1. Lineage (GTDB taxonomy): Bacteria > Bacteroidota > Bacteroidia > Chitinophagales > Saprospiraceae > JACJYE01. Next base: position 12,699 of record CAUJDW010000106.1, read on the forward strand.
CTGCAGCCTGCTCTTCCTGAAACTCGGCAGAAAAGGGTTGATGTGGGCAACAGCCGGGCTGCTCCTGCTGTACTGGGCGCTGATGGCCCTCGTTCCCGTACCCGGCGGCTACCCGCCCAACCTGGAGCCCGAAACCAACCTCGGCGCCTGGCTGGACCGCAGCCTGATGCCCGGCCACCTCTGGAGCCAGTCCAAAACCTGGGACCCCGAGGGCCTGCTCAGCACCATCCCCGCCATCGGCACCGGCCTGCTGGGCGTACTGGCCGGCATGTGGATCAAAGCCGAAAGGGATGTTTACAAAATGCTCGCCGTACTGCTCGCCACGGGCGTCATACTGACGGCAGCGGGGCTTATCTGGGACCCCCTCTTCCCCATCAACAAAAAGATATGGACCAGCTCGTATGTGCTGTACGTGGGCGGGCTGGCCATGCTCTTCCTGGGCGCCGTGTACTGGCTGGTTGATGTACTGGGCTACCGGGCCTGGGCAAAACCCTTCGTGGTGTACGGAACGAACCCCCTGTTCGCCTACCTGCTCTCCGGCCTGCTCGTCAAAACCTTTGCCAGCATCCGCTGGGAAACGGAAGGGGAGAGCCAGAACGCCTGGGGCTGGCTCTACCAGTACTGGTTCGAGCCGGCCTTCACCTCGCCCTATAATGCCTCTCTGGCTTTTGCCATCGCAAATGTGCTGGTGTGCCTGGGCGTGGTGTGGGTGCTGTACTGGAGAAGGGTGTTCATCAAAGTATAGGCGGAGGCCGCCTGCGGGCTGTTATTCGAACAAATATCTTTTGGCATACAGGCAAAAAGAGCCCGGATTTTTATTATTTTGACCATCAATATTATAATAGGAATGACAAAAGAATCCCCTCCTCTGCTCAAAAAATACCGCTTCACGGTGGATGCCTACCACCGCATAGGGGAGGCCGGCCTTTTCCCACCCAATACCCGGGTTGAACTGATCGATGGAGAAATTATTGAAATGAGCCCGATAAAAGGCCCCCATGCCGATTGCGTGGACAAACTCACGGAGTGGTTGATCATTCAATTCCGCCAGAACGCAATTGTCCGCGTACAAAACCCCATAACCCTCAACGATTCGTCGGAACCAAGACCCGACCTGGCCCTGGTTATTCGCAAATCAACGGGTTACAGGGATGCCCACCCTGTACCGGAAGAAGTCCGCCTGGTAATCGAAGTGGCCGACACTTCCCTCGAAAAGGACCGCAAAATCAAGCTCCCCCTTTACGCCGCCGCCGGCATTCCCGAGGCCTTGCTGGTTAACCTACCGGAACAAACCATAGAGGTGCACTCGGAACCCAATGCCGGGGGCTATTCCATCATTCACATCTACCGCAAGGGCGACACCATCCAAACGCCAACCATAAAAGGGTTAAGCGTGGCAGAGGTGCTGGGGGAATAGCAGAGTGGTAAAATGGGCGTTTTGCAGGCCTCGCAGGCCTGGATCGTGGCAACCTACCGCACTACCAGCCACCTGCTCTCCTGCGACGTCCCGATCCAGCACCTCAGCACATAGGCGCCCGCCGGCAGGCCATCCAGGGCAATATCAGCTGTATGCTCCCCGGCGGGGTAAAAAGCGGAGGCAATGCCTCGCACCTGACGCCCGGTATTATCGTACAATTCGGCCCGGACATCCGCTCCCTCGCCGAGGGTGAAAGCCAGCCGCGCCTGGCTGCCGGCAGGGTTGGGGAAGAGGTTTTGGATATGGTTGTTTTCAAATGGATCGGGTTCGGGAATTTCGCTAATGATATCCAGTGGCGCCCGTAGCAGGCCGAACTGGCTGGCCAGGTAAATGTACTCATCGGAAAGCTCCAGCCCGTAGAGGTTGCTGCCGGGAAAATACCCGAGCCATTCCCAGGAAAGGCCTTCATCGGATGAGATGTATAGGGCGCCGCCCTCCAGCCGGTTCGTGATGGCCAGCAACCTGCCCTGACGGGCGAACATAAACTTCACTGAAAACGGCAGTTGCCCGGGCTGCCGCTGCCAGCTCAGGCCGCCGTCCGCACTTCGGAATACTCCAAGATAAGTGCCGGCGAATATGGCATCGCCAAGTTGCGCGAAAGAGTAGGCCGTCAGGCCGCTGCTGAACGGATCCGAAATGGGGATGGGCTGCCAGGCAGCCTCGTTAATATCGCGCCGGTACAGATGGCCATTGGCGCCTGCCCCGGCAAGAAAAGCGGAGCCTGTGAATGCCAGCGCATTGATGGAATAGGAGTTGTTGTAAGCCAGGCCCTGGCTGAAACCCTTCCACGAAGGCGCCTCCTGGCTTTTTCGAATGAAGTACACCCCGCCCTCCGTTCCGGCGAACAGGCTGTCGCCCCGGGAAAGGAAACAGGTGATGCTTCGGGGCCCAGGGCCAGTAAGCCCACCGGCGAGCTGCTGCCAGCTTTGGCCGCCGTTGAAGCTCCGGTACACCCCCTCATCCACGGCGCCGGCGTAGAGGGCCGCCGCATCGGCATACAATGCACTGATGCCCGAAGGCGCAGAAGGCAGTTCATCCCAATGGGCTCCGGCATCCGCACTGGCGAATATCTGGCCATCGGTTGCAGCGTACCAGGTGTTTTCACCGGTGAAAAGCGCATAGACATCGGTTTCGGGGATGGAAGGCACAGGAGCCCATTGTGCAGAAAGAGGGAAAGAAACACTGAAAAGCACCGCTAAAAAAAAGAAAGAGAGATAACGCATAACCGCAGGTTTTTGATTTAAAGAATCCTGCATTGGACAAACGGGCTGCGGCGCAGGCCGCAAAAAAAGCCCGTTTCAAACCTGCGGAACTTCTTAACATCCCCCTAACAGTTATGGCGCATCTTTTTCATGGCCAAGGTTGTATCTTTACCAGCACTTTGCCTTTAACCGGGCGCAAACAACAAATTGATCTTATGAAGAAAATCAGCATCCTCTTTGCATTGATGATCATGACGGCCTCCTTCGCGGCAGCCCAGGCAAAATATACGGCTGGAAATGAAGGCTGGCTGGTGGACCTCGACCAGGCCTACGCCCAGTCGAAAAAAACGGGCAAGCCCATCATGGCCAACTTCACCGGCAGCGACTGGTGCGGCTGGTGCAAAAAGCTGACGGCAAGCGTATTCTCCAAACCGGAATTTAAAAAATGGGCAGACAAAAACGTGGTTTTGCTGGAGCTCGACTTCCCGAGAAACAAGAAGGTTCCGGACAATATCCGGCAGCAAAACTATTCCCTGCAGCAGGCTTTCCAGGTCAGGGGCTATCCGACCGTTTGGGTGTTTAACCTCAAAAAGGAACCCAAAACCGGCCAGTACCAGATCGAAGCCCTGGGCCAAACCGGCTACACCGCAACAGTCCAGGAGTTCACCTCCGGCGTCGACCAGATGCTGAAGCGGGGCGCGAAGGGGGGATAATTATAAACCCCCGGGGTTTTAAAAACCCCGGGGGTTTAAGGAAAACCCCGGGGGTTTCCTTTACATCTCCTTAATCTTAATATTCCGGAACCAGACGTTATCGCCGTGGTCCTGCAGCCCGATGTGGCCTTCCTGGGCGACATCGATGAAATCAGCATAATCCTTGAATTTGCTGGCGGCCACCATGTCCTTCCAGTCCTTGGTCCAGAGGTGGTATTCCACCACGTTTTCCCCATTCTGGGTGTGTACGATCGTGCCGTTGTAGGACAGGATCTTAACCTGGTTCCACTCGCCTGCCGGCTTGGCGTTCTGCGGCTTGGCGGGAATCAGGTCATAGAGGGAGCCGGCCTGGCGGTTGCCGTCTTTGCCCAGTTTGGCATCCGGGTGCCTTTCATTGTCCAGTATCTGCATTTCAGGCGAAGACTTCCATATCTCCTGGGCATCGTCGCCGCAGCGCTCGCGGGCCAGGTAGAAGATACCGCTGTTGCCGCCCTCGGCCACTTTCCACTCGAGCGACAGCTCGAAGTTTTTGTAGGCCTTGCGGGTGATGATGTCCCCACCGGCGCCGGCCTCTCCCTTGCCGGAGGCCTTGCAGTGCAGGGCGCCGTCAGCGATTTCCCAGCCTTGTTCCGGGAATCCGTCCTTGCAGTAGCCTTTCCATTCATTGGTGCTCTGCCCGTCGAACAGGAGCACCCAACCTTCGGCCTTTTCGGCTTCGGTCAGGGTGTTCGGGGCAGCGGTTTCCGGCTGAGCGGCAGCTTCCTCGGTTGCAGCCCCCTCAGCCTGTTTGTCGGCGGCAGGCTGGCAGGCTGCCATCAGGAAAGCCAGGAGAGCGAAAAACAAAAATTTACTATTCATGATCATTTAGATTTTAATGAACGAATATCTGCAATCAGTGCGCCTTGGGCGATTCTGAACGCATCCATATTAATACTTCCAGCCGTCGCGGTACTCCCGCTTGATGTATGATTCGGCGGCAGCTTTGGCGTTGATGGTGGCGAACTTGGTGTCGAAGTGCGGATGGCCATCGATCACGGTGAACTTGTCGGTGGTGACGACGCGGACTTCATCCGAATCGCTGATGTTCTTGATCCGCATGTTGGGGCCGTCCCATTCCAGTTTGCGCTTCAGGTCCTGCAGGCGGATGGCCAGGTTGCCCATCACGACCACCTCGTTGAGCGGGCCGGAGTATCCGAAGTGGGAAGAAGCCTCCGTCCGGTTCTCCTTGGACTCTTTGCTGGCCCGCACCCAATCCATCTCGTGGCTGGTCGTCACGCGGCGGAGTTCGTTCGTAGCCTTTGGCGGATTGTTCTCGCGGCCCACGATGTAGGGGTCGCGGGCGTACGTGCTGCAAATCAGGACGCCTTTGGAGCCGACGAACATGGCGCCGCCGCCGTCGTCGCCCAGTATTTTCCCATCCGGGATGCCTGCGGGCCGGTCGGGGAGCAAGCCGCCGTCGTACCAGGTGAACTTCACCGCCGGCATTTCCACTTTACCCTTCTTCGGGCGTGCCGGGAAGTAGTAGGTGACTATTTCAGCCCTGGGCGCGCTTTCGGTATTGACCTGCGAAGAGCTGCCTTCGAAGGCCGTGGGGTGGCCCAGTTCGAGGGCTTTGAATACCGGGTCGATGATGTGGCAGCCCATATCGCCAAGGGCGCCGGTGCCGAAGTCCCACCAGGCACGCCAGTTCCAGGGGGTATAAGCCGGGTGGTAGGGGCGCCAGGGCGCCGGGCCGATGAACAGGTCCCAGTCCAGGGTAGGCGGCGTGGATGGAGTGTCGGTAGGCCGCTCCAGCCCCTGCGGCCAGATAGGCCGGTTGGTCCAGGCATGGACTTCACGGACTTCCCCGATCTCGCCGTTCCATATCCATTCGCAGACCAGGCGGATACCATCGCCGGAGTTGCCCTGGTTGCCCATCTGCGTGGCCACGCCTGCCGTTTTGGCCAGCATGGCCAGCTGCCGGGATTCGTAAACCGAATGGGTCAGCGGCTTCTGCACGTAAACGTGCTTCCCGGCCCGAATGGAATCCGCAGCCACCACGTAGTGGGTGTGGTCGGGAGTGCCGACGACAACGGCGTCGATGTCTTTCCCCATCTTATCCAGCATGCGGCGATAGTCTTTGAATTTCTGCGCATCCGGATAGTCGTTGAACGTATTGGCTGCATACCTCCAGTCCACATCGCAGAGGGCAACGATGTTTTCGGAAGCCATGTTTCGCAGGTTGATACGGCCGATGCCGCCGACCCCAACCCCCGCAATGTTCAGCCTGTCACTGGGAACCAGATGGCCCAGGCCGGACACTACAGAGCTGGGTACGATAGTGAATCCCGCGGCTACGATGCCGGTTTGGCGGATAAATGACCGCCGGCTGATTCCGGAACTATCCTTCTTGCTTTGTTTCTTCATTGTTATTCAGGTTTAAGTTTTGGAATATCAAAGTGCGGTTTTTTGGCGGTGCGATTCCAGGGGAAAACGCCGGCTCCGGCGCTTCCGGGATATTCGGAAATTCCATGCGCCCGCGCCGGCCTTCAGGGGCCGGGCCGGAAAGGATTGGAAATATAATAAAAATTCAGAGAGCCGCCACCACGGCTGCGGCAAACTTTTTGATGCCCGCCATGAAAGCAGCGATGAGCAACTGATGGCTGCTCTACTGTCAGCATCTGTTTTGAAAATTTGAGCAGGCCCCGGTGTAAGCTTATATTTTTCCGTATTTCTCCTCCCAGATGTGCTCGATCTGTTCCAGCGAATGGCCCTTGGTTTCCGGAATATATTTCCGGGTAAACCAGATGATCATTGCAATGAATGCAATGAAAATAAAGTAGGGCAGAGAACCATTCCAGAAACCGCTGACGTTGGCTTCGCTTTCCACCACCATGGGAAAGGTTTGGGACACCAGATAGTTGGAACCCCACTGCACGGCTACGGCAATCGACATGGCGATGCTCCGGATGGAGTTGGGGAACATTTCCGCCAGGATCACCCAGACGATGGGCCCCATCGACATAGCGAAGGAACCGATGAAAACCAAAATGCCGATCAGGGACAGAAGGCTGACCTTATCGGCCATCAGCGTGGAGCCCAGCATCAGAAAGCCGATGAGCATGCCCACCGAACCGGATATGACCAGCGGTTTGCGGCCCCATTTGTCAACGGTGTACATGGCCAGAAATGTAAAGGCAACGTTCACCCCCGCCAGGAGCACCTGCTGGGCCAGAACATCCTCCTGCCCAAAACCCAGCGCTTTTTCAAAAATGTCCGCTCCATAATACAACACGGCGTTGATGCCCGTAAACTGCTGCAGGGCGGATAAAGCCGAGCCGATCAGGACAATGGGGAGGATAGACTTCCTCAATATGTCTTTCAAAGGCAAACCGCCGCTCTCCTCCCGGATGGACTGGCGGATTTCCTTCATTTCACTTTCCGCCATCTCCGTGCCGTGCACTTTGACAAGCACGTCCCAGGCCTGTTGCTCCCGCCCCTTGAGCATCAGCCAGCGGGGGCTTTTGGGTACAAAAAAAAGCAGGAAAAAGAAAAGTAAACAAGGCGCCAGCTCCGACCAGAACATCCATCGCCAGCCCCGGCTGACGTTGTAGGCCTCCTCCTGGCCCTGCCCGATGAAATAGGTCACCAGGAATACGATGAAAAAGCCGAGTACAATGGCCATTTGATAATAAGTGACCATCTTGCCCCGAATCGCCGCCGGGCTGAGCTCGGCGATATAAGTCGGCGCGTTCATGGAAGCCAGGCCGATGCCGACACCGCCTATCAACCGGAAAATGACCAGCAGGGTCACCGATTCCGGCAGAGGCGCCGGCAATCCCGAACCCCAGGCGGAAACCGTAAACAGCAGAGCGGAAATCAAAAGGGAATACTTTCGCCCATATTGCCTGCTCACAGGGCCTGATATCAGGGCGCCGACGAAACACCCCAGCAAGGCGCTGCCTACTACCCAGCCCTTCAGGGCGGCGGAAAGGTCAAAATATTTGCTGAAATAAAACTGCGTGCCATTGATCACACCCGTATCATACCCGAACAAAAGGCCGCCAAGCGCAGCAATGCTGGCGATCATGGCCAAATAAAACTGATTTTTTGATTTTGACATATCCTCTTATGTTTAAAGTTGTGAAGCCTTTTCGTTTCGTTTCGAACCGGCGGAAGAGCCGCTCTTCCGTTTCGTTTTGCTCATGGTTACAAATATCCCTTTCCACTTCAAAAAATTCATAATCTTCAGAAGATTTTTTTACGAATTCACTCAAAAAACCATTTTTATTGGCATTTCCCAGGCGTAAAGCAGAGGGCATAGAGCAGAGAGGGGCAACCTGTAATCTTTTAACTTGTAATAACTAATTAGGACTCCCTGGCGGCCTTATCCGGAACGCGGGCCTGCGCCCAGCAAAATGATAATCAAGGCGCTATTTGGTAGTTTTTTCTTACCGCAGAGGCTTAGCCCTAACCTGGAGCCTGCCCCCCTCAGGCGCTGCCTATACAGAATTACTGCCCACTATACTGGCGCAGGGAGCTTAGCCATACATCTGCCTGTACCGCTCCCTCGTCAGCACCCAGCGCTTTACCGGCTGCTCGAAATTGATGGAGCCCGGCGTCGTGATGTATTCCTTTTCCAGTTCAAACCCCAGTTTTTCCAGGGTTTTGTTCGGCGCCGGATTCAGGGCGTAGGGTTCACAAACCAGCATTTTCAGCTGGAGCTTTTCGAAAAAGTGCGGCAGGGCCATTTTCACCAGTTCCACCCCCAGCCCCTTCCTCCTGAACCGCGCATCCCAGATGTGCAGGTGAATATGGGCATAGTCCCCGAAAAATGTCGGGTTGGTGTTGGTGTGCCCGATTGGCTGCTTGTCCGCCAGCCAGATCAGGGCAAACGACCGGCGTTGGGCCAGGGGAGTTTCCATCTGCTCCTGCAGCATCCGAACGAACCCGGCCTTGTCCGGCATCTTTTTCACATCTACCCCCATGCCCTGGAGGAATTCCGGCCCGGCGGTGAACCAGTACGCGGCGAGCAGGGGGATATCTTCTGTTTGTAATTCCCGGATGGAAAGCATTTGTTTTCTGTTTGTAAAGCCACGGGGCGGCCCGCCTTGATTTTGCCGGCGTTCGGCCGCCCCGTGGCTTGTCCGCGATATGAGCAATTACCGGGCTACGATGGCAAATGCCAAAAACCTGTTACCGTTGAGTATGATCCTGCTTCACAAACGTCAGCACTTTCACCCTTTGCCCCCTGCTTTCCACCACTACCCGGTACAAACCCGGCTGCAGCCCGGAAACATCCATCGCCCAGGCGCCGGCCGGGGCCTGATCGAAGGGCTGCCGCAGCAGGGCCTGCCCCAGGGTATTGAAAAGGCTCAACGCCACGGCTTTCCCCTCCAGTTCGCCGAACTCCAGAAACAACACCTCACTGGCCGGTGAGGGGTAGGCTTTCAGGCCCTCTGGAGCCGAAGCTTCCCCGGCGCTGTTGACCAGGGCGTTCACTTCCTGGCAAACCGTGCTTTGCCCGGCCAGGTTCGATACCGTCAGGCAGGCGTTGTACAGGCCGCCCTCCGGATAGGTGTGCAGCGGGTTCTGCTCACTGCTCGTCGCGCCGTCGCCAAAGTTCCAGGCCCATTCCGAAGGCTGGTTCTCCGACTCATCGGTAAATTGCACCAGGGCATTGTCAATGATTTCAACCGAAAAAGCAGCCAGGGGCGGCAGGAGTTCTTCGGTAAAACCCGACAGGTATGTGGCCTCCAGGGCCTCCCCCTGCGGGTTGAAGTCGATCGACAAGGCCGTGCCGCGCCCGTCACCGGCCCACCACTGATAGGTAATGATCGTATCAATGGACGATTCGAAGGGCGTCCATGAACCGAAAAATTTCACCTCGATGACCGTCTCATTGATCGTCTCCAACCGCTGGCGCAGGGTTTCATAGGTGGCGCCGGGCAGGGCCAGGGCCCCGGCGCCATCGATCTCTGCCGACTGCGTACTGTTGGACATCACCCGGACCGAGTCGATCAGAGGATTGATCACCGAGCCGTCGAGTTGAAGTTCGAAACCGAAACTGTTGTTGAAGGTGCTGCCATAAGCAGCCGGCAAAGGAAGCAATTGCTGGGGCGGGTCAAAATTCAGGATGACGGGGTCAACCCCTTCCACCAGGGACGCCGAACCGCCAAGAGCGAGCAGGGCATCGGCGGTTACCTGGGCGTAGCTGTAAAAATCATTGGCGCTTTTAAAGGCAAAGGTGGCTTCGGGAAAGCTGGCCCCGTTGGGCGTTTCCACGGGGTTAACCACCAGGTTGGCCGTGCTCTCCTGGCCGGCCAGCATGGAAAAATCCCAGCTCTGGTTTATCCCCCCCGGGCCCGGCTGAAGGCCCGCCACAAGGGTATCGGTGCTGGTGGTAAGGGCCGCGCCGAAAGGGGGGACGTCCGAGGCGTCGATGACGATCTGCGCCCCGAGCAGGAAGGGAAAAAGCAAGCTTAAAAGAAATAGTAAGCGAAATGCCATATTCAAATAAATTTATTGTGACATAAACAAATGTTAAGTAGTTGGACACATTTAGCAGAACAATATAACAATCCAACAATATAACCCTGGCCCCGGGAACAATGCTATTGACGCCGTATTTCCGAAGCAGTATGAGTTACAATAAATGTGTCCAACTACTTACCTCAGCAGGCTCACCGCTCCCGAAAACACCTCGCGTATCTGCCCGATGAACTCGATCTCCGCCTTCCACATGTAGAGCCCCGCAACCGCCGGGCCCGATTCCGTGCGCCCGTCCCACCCCCCCTGCGCTTCATTGAGGGCGGAACTGCCGGAGCGGAACACCAGCCCGCCCCAACGGCCGTAAACCTCCAGGCTGCGGAGAATGCCAAAATCGGGGCTTTGAAGGTAAAAGTAATCATTGCGCCCATCTCCGTTAGGGGAAAAAGCGGTGGGCGCGTAAATCCGGCGCGATTTGTCGACCAGAATGACAACCTGGGCTGTATCGGCGCATACGCCATTGGAAACCCGCAGGGTGTAAGCCACGTGATCCAGCGGCATGGCAATGGGCGCCGGGCAGCCGAGGCAGGACAGGGAATTGCCCGGGGGGTCGCTCCATTCGATATCCAGGGTGTTCCCGGCATTGATAATGAGGGGTTCGAGCTGATGCTGCTCGCCCAGGTGTATCTTCACTTTTTCCTCGGAAAAGCGGGCGTCTATAAAATCTCCTTCGCGCACCTCAAAGAATACAAAAGACGGCCGGCAACCGTCGTACACGGCCAGCCGGTACCGCCCGGGAGCGTTGACTGTGAGGCGGGCTCCCGTGGATCCATCTTCCCACAGATGGTTCGTCCCGTAAGGGCTGCCGTCCAGCACAATGGGCCTGCCGTTACAAAGGGTTTGTTCGGCATAAGCCGTATCGGAATCTACCCCAAAGACGGTGAGGGAAGTGCTGTCCACCTGAGGCGTCCGGGGGTCGTCCGACAGGCGAACCCGGCCGAGGGCGGGCGGCAGATTGTCCAGAACGGCCCGGTTGCGGTATATGCCCGGCCCCACATCCCCAACCGACACCAGCACATCGATGGAGTCCTGCCCCGGCGGAAGGGCCAGCCCTTCGAGGCGGAGGATGCCTGGCGGCGTCGCGGGCGCCATGGCGCCGCCAAAGGGGTTGCGCAGCACCTCCACCACACTCATGCCTTCCGGCAGGGTGTCCGCCAGGGTGGCGCCGGGCCGCTCCAGGCCCGAGTCGTTTTCGATCGCGTACCGGAAAATAACTTCATTGCAGGGAAAGGTTTCCTCCGGCAGGATCTGGTGCGCCAACTCGATGGTGTAAGGGCAGGAAGCGACGGTCACTTCATAACTTACGAAGATGGACTGGCAGCCACTCACGGCTTCGAGGGTGTACAGGCCCTGCTCCGTGACAGCCTTTTGCGGGCTGCTCGAACCGTCGTTCCAGCGCAGGTTGCTGCCAAACTCGCCGGCATCCAGGACGGTGCTCTGCCCCAGGCACAAAAAGCGTTCGAAAAACAGGCTGTCTTCCGCGATCCGGTTCACGGACAAGGCGGTGCTGTCCTGCGCCGCCAGGGTGGAAGGGTCGTCCGAAAGGCGGGTAGTTCCCAGGCTTTCGGGCAGCCCGCTCAGCCAGGCCTGGCTCCTGTAGCCGCCGCCGGCGATATCACCGGCCTCCGCCCTGATAATGATGCTGTCCACACCCCTGGGGACGGACATGTTTTCCAGGCGGAACACATCGGCAGGGGCGGCGGGGGCGGCGATCCCGCCGAAGGGGTTGCGCACCACTTCCAGAAAGGAAAAACCCGGCGGCAGCACATGCTCCAGCACGACGCCCGTCAGCACTCCCGCGCCATTGCCCAGGGTGTAGGTGAATTCCACCTCGCTGCAGGGGAAAATGGCCGCAGGCGACACGCGGTTTTCGAGCCCTGCCGAATAAGGGCAGGAGGCCATGTCGGCAATGGGGTACACCGGCCCTGTTTGCCGGCGCGCCTCCCGGCCGGTGGCCTTGTCGATGGAAAAAAGCGCGCTGGCGACACCGAACGCGGTAGAGCCGTATGCGAACAGGCGCCCGAAAGAGTCAAAAAACAGGCCCTGAACATCATTCTGTGCGTCGAGTTCCACCCCGGGCGGCGCCACAGCGCCCGTAGAAGGGTTGATGGTAATGATGCGGCGGTTGTTGGCGTCGTAGGCATACAAAACCCCTGTAAAGGGGTCGTAGGCCATGTCGGGAATATCGAGCCCGCCGGGCAGCGCGACGGTTTGCACGTTCAGGCCCGGCCCTTCCAGCCCGACCCGGAACAGGGCCTGAGCCAGGCCGCCGGCCGACCCTACAAGCGTCAGGTATTGCCCGTCGGGGCTTATGTCGCCGGCGAGGTATTGCAGGCCCGGATTGAGGGCCGGAGCGCCAAGGCTTTCTACGGCGCCGCCGGCGCCGATCCGGTAAAGCTGCTGCCCGCCCTGGCCGATTCCGTACAGAAAGCGGTCTGTGCTGCGGAAAGCAAGCGCGTTGAGGGGCTCCGGGAGGCTGGCTGTGAGGGGTGTAAAGGAAAGGGCGTTATTGGCAGGGTTTATTTCCAGCACCGACAGCCCGGGTGACAAGCCGGAAAGCATAAAAACCTGGCCTTCACAGGAAAAAGGCTCCTGGCCCGCAAGCGGCAGCCGGAGCCACAACAGGGCATACAGGAAAAACAGGATGGCGAAAAATTTATACCCCCGGCTCATTGTTCAATATAATTTTGTAACTTTAAGCCTTAACGGTAATTAATTTGTTTTTTACGAAAAAACCAACTGTCCATGGAACTTCTTTACACCCTCGTCATCGGCGCCATCGCAGGCTGGCTGGCCGGCCAAATCATGAAAGGCGGCGGCTTCGGGCTGCTGTGGAACATCATCATCGGCATCGCAGGCTCCTTCGTCGGCGGATGGCTGCTGGGCAAACTCGGGGTATCCATAAAACTGGGCAGCCCTACCGTCAGCCTCATCCTCACCAGCGTGATCGGAGCAGTAGTCATCCTGTTCATCGCCGGGCTGTTTAAAAAACGCTAGTGTTTTACCCGCCAGCCGTCAGAACCTGGAGTTTTTCCTGCAGAAACTCATCCGAAGAATCGATGAGTATCTCCATCCATACAGGATAGTGGTCCGACATCTGGAACTGGCGCCAGAAGCGGCTGAAATAGTTCTGGAAAGCCTTCTCTGTGGAAAGGGTGGAAGGGTCGTCTTTGTGCTTTAGCATGTAATCCTTATACCTGGCGTAATCCTCGAGCCGGTAAACGGATTCGAAGAACTTCAGCACCCCCCCGTTTCCATCGCCGGGCACCTGGAAGTACCGGTTTTCCCGGAAATACATCTTGTCGTAAGCCTCGGTTCCCGAGACATTGGTGGGCTGCCCTTCCAGCGCGTTGAGCTCGCGGAAGCCGAATTCCTGCAAGAGTCCTGCCATCTCCTTGTTGTCGGGGTCGGAATACAGGTTGAAATCCCCCATGAGCATGAGGTTCTCGGTCCAGAGGCGCTTCCTGCGCAGCTTTTCCTGAAGCACCCGGACGAGGGACTGGATTTCCTGCCGGCGGACCTTCCGGGCAGCTTCGGTGTTGTCGGGCTGGAGGTGCACGTTTATGATGGCAAAGGTTTTCCACCCCGCCTGGAAGCCGGTGATAAAAGGCGTCCGCTTCAACTGCTTCAACTCCTGGGCCCCCGTCATTTCATCCCAGAGGACGATCTCGCCGGCCAGCCCCGAGAACTCCACGCGGCGCTTGTCGAATACGAAGGCAAAACGCTCGGAATTGCCGGCAGCGCCTTCGGTTATGTCCGTGATGATATAGCTCCAGTTGCTGCCCAGCAACCGCATCAGGATCTGCAGGTCCCGCAAAGTGCTCTTCACCTCCTGAATGGCCACCAGGTCGAACATGTTGATGATCTCCGCCATGTAGAAATAGGATTCGGGAATGCGCTCCTTAAGATGCCCGAATTCCTTGATGTTCCAGCTGGCGATGAGCAGGTTCTTGTCGCTGCGCTTGCGGGTAATGGTTTGCTCCAGATAGGCGCGGAAGCGCAGCAGGTTGCTAATGATGCTGGCCCGCTCTGCATCCGTCATGTCCGGAAAAATAAGCCCGAATTCCTGTTTCCGGAGGTCTTCGGCAGGCCTTAAGTCATTGTACCAGGGCATATTATGGATTTTTTGGTAACTGTTTTGTTCCTACTCTACCAGGTTGATATCGATGGCGATATCCTGGCCCGTTTCTTCATTTTTCCCGATCCGGAAAGAGACGGTATCGCCGACGAGCAGGTCGTTGAAATCGGCGTTTTCCAGTTCGGAATAATGGAAAAACAGGTTGTTGGGGGGAAACTGGATAAACCCATACCCCTCCTTGAGGGAGAGGATGGTGCTCCTTTTTATGCCGTTTTCCTTCCTCCCCGCCGGGGGCGGCTTTTTCTTGCCGGCTTCGGGCTTGGCGCCGGGCTCCCTTTCCTGCCTGGGAACGAAAAGGCTGTCAATCAGCGCGGCTTCCCCGGCCTGGGGCCTGTCTATCAGCTCGTGCATGTCGATGGGATACGCGGCTTCTTCCAGCAGGTCCTGCGAGGTTCGGGTGGCGCGGTTGTTGCCGAAATCATCGATGAACTCGAAATCCCAGCCCAGCACCATCACCCGGGCGCCCAGGGAGTTCAGCTTGCGGGCCAGCGGCACGTAGTCGCCGTCGGAAGCGATGAGCACCACCACGTCAAAACGCTTGTAAAAGGCCAGCTCGAAGGCCTCCAGCGCCATATATACATCGACGCCCTTCTCCGCCTTGCGCCCGGAAAAGGTGCGCAGCGGCAGGTAGTGCGTGGTAACGCCTTCCGACATAAGGATGTCTTCAAACACCCGCTCATAATAGAGCTGGTTGGCTTTATTGCTGGCCTCGGAAGCGCTGAGCCGCCCGCGGAAGTAGTGCGCATCCACGATCTGGCAAAGCCGGTAACCCGCCGCCCCACCGCCTTCCAGCTCCGCTACCTTGTGACGGATGAAATGGTGCAGCCCCTTTATACTGATCCGGCTCTTGCGCTCATGGACGTAATTGTAATAATTGCTGACGTGGTAGAAATAGTTGCCGTCGTAAAAGACGGCTATTTTTATCAAAGGAAGGTTGTTGCTCATCTCGCTCGGCTGCCTCGTTTTATTAACAGCCTGCAAGATACGAAATATTGAGCGTTCGGCGGCCTGAGCCTTTTGCAGGAACGCCTTTGCACGCCCCAAAGCCTACAACTCCTGAAATACCCGGATGTAGTCCACGTACATGCGCTGAGGGAAAACGGTGCTGTCATCGGGATAGCCCGGCCATTGCCCCCCCACGGCGATGTTGAAGATGAAGAAGAACTCCCCGTTAAAGGGGTAGCTCCCGTTTACATTTGCTTTGGCCAACCTGAAAAACTCATTTTCATCCACATACCACCTGATGTTGTCCTGCTCCCAGACAATGGAAAATACATGGTATCGCTCAGAAAATTTTTCCCCATCCAGGGAATAGGATCCCCCCGTATGGGTGCTGTACCCCTGCCCCTGCGGGCCCCAGTGCGCCGTGCCATGAACAGTGGATGGCTGGTGGCCCACGAGTTCCATGATATCAATCTCCCCGCAGGCGGGCCAGCCGACACTCGAGATGTTCGTCCCCAGCATCCAGAGCGCCGGCCAGATGCCCTGCCCTTCCGGCAGTATGGCCCGGATATCGATCCGCCCGAAGCGGAAGAGCTGCTTGTCCTGGGTGATCAGCCGGGCGGAGGTGTAGGGGCTGCCGGAAAAGGATTCTTTTCTGGCTTCGATGACCAGGCGGCCATCCTCCAGATAGGCGTTCTCCGGCCTGTCCGTGTAATACTGCAATTCCTGGTTGCCCCAGCCGCCGGCCCCAATTTCGTGCGTCCAGTCCGAGGTGTTCAGGGCCGCGCCGTCAAACTCGTCCTGCCAAACCAGGCTGTACCCAACATGGCTTTCAGCCGTGATATAGCCGTCTTCCGGTATAAAGGCAAAAGTGTCGTCATTGCGGATTACCCCCACGGCCTCCCCTGTGAGGATAACCGCATTTACCGGATTGGATAAAACGACTTTAAACCGCTCATCCATTTCCTTCAGGGTATCGCCCAGTATCTCCACCTCGATGAAGCCTTCCAGCAGGCCGGCGGGTATCTCCAGCGTTCCGGCCGTTCCGACGAAATCGGCTCCCTCCCCGGCAGTGGCCTCTTCGGTTTTGAAATCAACCAAAATGGCCTCCTCCGAGGCCTCGCTGGCAGTAAGCCTGAAGCTAAAGGATTGCCCCCTGTCCCCTTCCAGCAGGCTGACGTCAGAAATGCTTAATTCAGGAAGGCGCAACTCCGGCTCTCCTGTATCCTTGCCGCTGCAGGTAACAAGAGCAAAGGCCGATAAAAAGGCGAAAAAAAATTGTTGTTTGTACATGTGATAAATCTTTTTGGCATTTCCCGTCCCCCGCAGACATTCCCTCCAAACCCAACAATATTGCAATATAGCAATGACAATATTGCAATATAGCAATATGACAATATAGCAATATGACAATATAGCAATATAGCAATATAGCAATATAGCAATATAGCAATATAGCAATATGACAATATAGCGCCCCCCTACCCCACCCTCAGCACCTTCGCCCCCCTTACCTGCTGCGTCTTCAGCTCATACAGCGCCTCGTTGGCAGCCTCCAGCGGGTACTCCTGGTATTCCGGCTTGATGGGGATCTTCGCCGCCAGTTCCAGGAATTCCCGCACATCCTGCCGGGTGACGTTGGCCACGCTTTTGATTTCCTTCTCCAGCCAGAGGTAGTCCGGGTAATCGAGCCGCAGCAGGTAGCCCTTGTCCACGTCCTCTTTGCGGATGGCGTTGATAACCAGCCGCCCGCCCGGTTTGAGGGCTTTGAGGGCTTCCACCACCGGCTTCCAGGCGGGTGTGGTATCGATAATAGCGTCCAGCTTTTCCGGAGGCGTGTCGGCAGTGTCGCCGGCCCAGGCGGCGCCCAGTTCCAGGGCGAAAGCCCGCTCCGCTGGGCTGCGGGCGAAGACGAATACTTTGGAGCCGGGGAATTGAGCCCGCACCATTTTCAGCACCAGGCGCCCCGAGCTTCCGAAGCCCGTCAGCCCCAGGCTGTGGCCGTCGTGCAGATGGGCCAACCGCAGCGAGCGGTAGCCGATGGCGCCGGCGCAGAGCAGCGGGGCGGCTTCAGCATCTTTGAATAGCGCGGGAATGGGATGGACATAGGCTTCGGGCGCCACCATGTACTCCGCATAGCCCCCGTTGGCGTCGCGCCCCGTGGCGCGGAACTGCGCACAGAGGTTCTCCTGCCCGTTGCGGCAGTATTCGCATTGGCCGCAGGCGGAGTAAATCCAGGCCACCCCTACCCTGTCGCCTGTTTTTAACTGGCTGCATCCTTCGCCCAGTTCCACCACTTCACCTACCACCTGATGCCCCAGCACCACAGGCAGCTTCGGCGGCGGCGTGCGCCCTTCGATCTCGTCGAGCTC
Source organism: Bacteroidota bacterium (assembly GCA_963169455.1). Lineage (GTDB taxonomy): Bacteria > Bacteroidota > Bacteroidia > Chitinophagales > Saprospiraceae > JACJYE01. The sequence goes on from CAUJDW010000106.1 coordinate 30,071, forward strand.
GGTATGGCACACACCGCAGACGTGAACCTTGATCAGCACTTCGCCGGGGCCGGGTGTGGGGACGGGGAGTTCAGCCAGTTCCAGTGGCTCCGGGTTTTCCCGGAGGCTGGCGAGGCGGGGGAGGATCATGGCTTTCATAGTCAATGGAACGCGGGCCTGTGGCCTGCGTTTCTGTTTTCGTTGTCGCGGGCCGCAGGCCCGCGTTCTATTCTGGGAGGAAGATAAAAAAGCATGGGGTGCAGTGCAATGAGATTTGGCAGTGAGCCACGGGATAAAAAGGAACGCGGGCCTGCGGCGCTGGGGGTTGAAAAACAATAAAATCTGTTCCGTTCGCGAGAGACTCCGTCTCGATGCGGAATAATGAGCAAGTCTCTGACTTGCGTGGATAGGCAAGCCAGAAATTCGCAAGTCAAAGACTTGCAGATTGAGCTGCATCGCGTCACAGACGCTCGCGAACAGAATAGCGTTTATAAATCTTCAACCCGCGGCACTAGTCGCGAATGATAGAACCCTTGAATCCCCGCGGGCCACAGGCCCGCATTCCAAAAAGAAAAAGGGTAAAAGGGTATCAGCCTCCGCTATGCTCCGGCTGACAGAGAAAGTGGCAAAGCGTTACAGGCGCCGGGCAACCCGAAAACCTATGTAATTGTTCCGATCTAAAGGATGGTTCCTGATGCGGAAGGCGGAACGACAGTAAGTCGCACGGTCGCCCCAGGACCCGCCACGAACCACTCGCTGACTTCCCGATTCCGGGCCTGTAGGGTCCTGGCTGGCGTCGCTCACCCGATAATAGCTGTTTTCGCCTTCGCTCCACCAGTCCCAGCACCATTCATATACGTTTCCACTCATGTCGTACAGGCCCAGGGCATTGGGCGTGAAGGTTTTCACATCGGTAGTACCGCCCCGGCCTTTGCCGGCCACGTACCAGTCCGGGTTATAGCGCTCATTGTAAGGGTGCCCGGCATCGAAGTTCATCTCCGCCGGGTCGGCGATGTCTTTGCCGTTTCCAAAGCGAAAATTTCCTCCCCCCTGCCCCCTCCCAGAGGGGGAGAGGAAAGCTCGGGCCGCGAACTCCCACTCCGCCTCCGTGGGCAGGCGGAAGCCGTTTTTGCTCCAGTCGGCCCTTACCTTGTCGCCCTCGATGGCGTACACTTTTTCCAGTTCCACTCCATCCAGCGGGCTCAGCCATTCGGTCAGCCAGTTGCAGTATGCCACGGCTTCGTGCCAGTTGAGGTTGATCACCGGTTTGGCGCCCCGGCCGAAGCCGGAATCGCCGGGCAAATCCTTCCCGGTGAGGAGGCAGAACAGGCCGTACTGCCAGAAGGTAACCGGCGTGGCGCCCAGGTAAAAGCTGCTGACACTTACTTCGTGCACCGGCTTTTCATCGGCGTAGCCTTCTTCACTGCCCATTTGGAACGTGCCACCTTGTATTTCGAGCATTTCGGGGAAGTGGCGGGCCTGCATGCTGGCGTACAGCTCCGGGTTCCACGCCCGGAACTGTTTCAACAGCATCGGGCTGTCGCCCCAATGCCTGCCGGCCAGGTTCAGCAGTTCAGATCGTCCGGCATCCTCCTGTCTGTCCATCTTCCGGATGAAGTTCAGGCTTTCTTTGAAAAGCGCCGCCTGGCCGGTTTGCAGGAAGAAGAAGGGCAGTTGACGGGCAAGTTCCAGCAGTGTTTCCGGGTAAATGCCTTCCTGGGCGGCGATTTGCAGCCGGCCCAGGGCGTTTTCGTATTTTAAATGCTCCACGCTGGCCACAGCCGTATCCAGAGCCAGGTGGAAGCGCTCTTGCTTTTGCTTTTTATAGCGAGCCTGATCATCCTTGACTTTTTCAAGCACCTCGGGCGGTATTTGCTGCATGCCCTGCTCCCCCGCCAAAATGGTGTCGATATCCGTTTCGCTGAAAGAGGCCAGGAAGCCGATCTCCCGCTCCTTGGTTTCCACGATGCGGCGGGCGCGCTGGCCGGGGGCGTCGGAATCGAAGTATTTTTTGCGGATGATGGGCGCCAGGGCGTCGTGGGCCAGGCGGGCGGCGGCGCGGTTGCCGGCGCTGGCCAGCAGGAACAGGCGCTGCAGGGCTGCTTTCAGGCCGAGGATGTGGGGAATGTGGGGATAATCCCGCAGCAGTTGCTCGTCGGCGGCTTCTCCCGCCGTAGCGTGGGCGGTGGTGTATTGCATCAGCACATCCAGCGCCAGGCCGCTTTTGACGGCATCGGGAAATTCCCGCGCCAGTTCGGCCAGTTGGGTGTCCACCAGGGCGTCGAGGCTGGACTGCTGCATGGGGGCGTACAGGGCCTGGGTGAAATGCACTGCCCCGTCGTCCGCATCGCCGCTGGCCGAATCCCACATCTTGCGCAGCAGGATCTGCAGCAGCGGAGCGATATTCGACCCGGCGTCGCGCAGGATGTCCTCCGCCATCATTTCCGGCAGCCCGGCTTCGATATGCAGGTGGTAGCGGCGCTGTAAATAAGGCGTAGCAGCCACGCCTTTGATGGCTTCCAGCACTCCCTGCCGGCCCAGGGGTTTGAGGAAGTGGCCCACCCAGTCCAGGCCCGCCAGCAGGTCTTCAATCTCCGCCTTGAATTCCTTGCGGAAGCCCAGAACGAACTGGAAACGCGGGAATTCCCGCACCGCCTGCGCCAGCAGCGCTGCGAATTGCTCCGCTTCGTCCGGCAGGGCGGGGTTGGGGTTGGTGTACATTTCCTCCAATTGGTCCAGCACGATGATGCGCTCCGCCTCCCGGCCGCCCTTCCGTATTTCCTCCAAAACCGCAGGGGCGCCCAGGCCCGATTCGCGCCGGAAATAGCTGTCCCGGATGTCTTTCCAGCGGTATTCCAGGCGCGGCAGCAGCCCGGCGTGCAGCAGGGAGGACTTGCCGACGCCCGACTGCCCGTAGAGCAGCACCACCCGCTCGCCGGCAATGAGCATGTCGTACAACTGCCGGATATCGGCTTCGCGGCCGAAGAAAATATGGGCGTCGTCCCAGGTGAACCAATGCAGGCCGGTATAAGGGGCCCTGGGGCGCTGTATGCTTTCCGGCAGGGGCGGCAGCCCCAGCTGGAGCTCTTCCTCCGGCAGCTCGCCGATGAGCTGGAGCAGGGCGTTGCTGATGCGTTGGTTTTCGGCGCGGTAAGCTTCGGGCGCCGACAGGCTGTTGCCAAAATCCCGCAGGCAGGCATGCCATTGGGACAGCAGCAAGGTTACCTGGTTCGACAACCCTTTACTGTTCAGGACAGGCTCTGCGGCCCGGAGTTGTTCGAGGGCTTCCCGGGCCTTGTTTTCGGCAATTAACCGGCGCAGTTCGCTTTTGTCGATCGACAGCATAATGGGGTGGGGTTTGGACAGGCAATTTAAAAAAAACCGGGGGAATGCCTTTGCGGCGGCGGTGAATTCATCGCCATAAACGGGAATAAAGCCGGAAGGCGAAAGATATGAACATGCTCAATTTCATATTCGACTGATTATCAGGCGTCGCTTCGCTGCGGCGTTGCGAGAAAACACACTTGCGTGAACAGCCCCGCAATAGTACACCGCGCCCGTTTGCTGCCGCAGCCGGGCAGGTAACCTCCCCCCAATACTCCCTTCCCAACCGAAAACTAACGGATACTAACGGATACTAACGGATACTAACGACATTAACCGTTTATTCTCCGGCTAATAGCTTCTCCTGCCTGCATCTTTGTACCGTCCGGACAGCAGTACATTAAAAAACCTAAAAACGATTGTCATGAACCAGATCAACAACAGCATCACCCTGATCGGGCGGCTGGGGCAGGACCCCCGGTTCCTCACCACTCAAAGCGGCCAGAGCGTGGTCAACCTATCCCTGGCCACCAATGATTATTACCGCAACAAGGAGGGAGAAAAGATCGCCGCCACCGAATGGCACCGATGTGTGGCCTGGGGCAGAATCGCCGAAACGATTAACGCCATCTGCAAAAAAGGAAAGCAGGTTGCCCTGCGGGGCCGGCTCACCTACAGCAGCTTCGAAGGCAAAGACGGCCTGCGCCGGACCATTCCGCAGATCGTGGTCAGCGAATTCACCCTGCTGGGCGGGGATCAGCAATAGGAAAACGGGCGCATTTGGTTTGGCGGCGCCCGGCAGCCGGAAAGCCTGTAGCCTGCTTTTGAGCAAGCGCCGGCGCGCCGCTTTTTCTACTTCGGAATTTCTGTCTACCTTCGCAGCTTACCAAGCATGCAGCCGCCGCTATGCAATTCATCGAAGTAAAGGACAGAAAAAGCTGGAAGTTGTTCCACAAGGCGCCCCACATTGTTTACAAAGGCGACCCCAACTGGATCTGCCCGCTGGAAAAGGACGTGGAAGCTACTTTCGACCCGAAGTTCAACAAGGCTTTTTCCGATGGGGAAGCGGTATGTTATGCCCTTCAGGATGAAACCGGCCGGCTTGCCGGCCGCATTGCGGCTTTCATCGACCACGAGCGCAATAAAACACAACCCCATCCGATCGGCGGAATTGGCTTTTTCGAATGCCTCAACGACCAACGCTATGCCTTCGCGCTGTTTGAAAAAGCGGAGCAATGGCTGAAGGAAAGAGGGGTAAAGATCGTCGAAGGGCCGGTCAACTTCGGCGAGCGCGACAAGTTCTGGGGCTTGCTGGTCAAAGGCTTTGAGCCTCCGCTTTTTCAGGAAAACTACCAGCCTCCCTACTACCGGGCATTTTTCGAGAACCGGGGATTTATTCCCTTCGAACAGATACTGACCCTTAAAGGCGATACCAGCAACATCCCGGTCGAACGCCTCGGGCAGCTGGCCGAAAAGCTGAAAAAACGTTACAATCTTACGACGAAAGCGCTGGATTATGCAGGCCTCGAAAAGTATGCACAGGATTTCTGCGAGGTTTACAATGCCACCTTCAACCAGTTCCGGCATTTCAAACCCATTCTGCCGGAACAGGTGGTGGCTATCCTCAAGGAAGCCAGGCCTGTTGCCGACCCCAACATCATGGCCATGGCCTATTACGAGGGTAAGCCGGCCGGCTTCTGCGCCCTGTTGCCGGACATCAACCCCCTGCTGAAAGCTGCAAAGGGCAAACTGAACTGGCGGACTATCCCGGGGTTCCTGCTGCGCAAAGCCCTGGCCAAACAGTATAATGCCAAAGGCATCGGTTTCGGCATCCTTCCGGAGTACCGCAATAAAGGCGTCTTTGCAGTAATCGTTGATTATATGGCCCGCCCCGCCAACCGGGCGCGCTACCCGTTCATGTACCTCACTACCGTCAGAGCCCACAACAAAGACGCCCTCGGCGCTTACGAAAACCTGGTGGTTGAGGTGGACCGGATTCATATCGCCTACCGGAAACCGCTGGAGGAAGGCATAGAAATTACCCCTTTCGAATTTCTGGTGAAGGAATATTAATGGAAGGCCGGCTGCGCATTGGCCCAGCCATCCAGAGGGCTGTTCTAAGTTTCAGGTTTCAGGGGTAGCCCCAAGCTCACCTCGTCTACCCCTCTCCCAGTCACCCAGTCTCCATTGGGTGTTCCAGGTTACAGGTTCCAGGTTTGAGGTTCCCCTGATAAGCAGGCTTTTACCGGGGTGTCGGCACAGTTATTTGAACAGTCTCAGTCACATAAACAAAGCCAAAACCGCCATACCCCTGCCAACGATCCCAACGGGATCACACATCTATAGCAAAGCCAAAACCGCCACACCCCTGCCAACGATCCCAACGGGATCGAACATCTATAACAAAGCCGAAACCGCCACACCCCCGCCAACGATCCCAACGGGATCACACATCTATAGCAAAGCCGAAACCGCCACACCCCTGCCAACGATCCCAACGGGATC
>CAUJDW010000107.1 GCA_963169455.1 Bacteroidota bacterium
CTCCGTGGTGTTTCGGTGTTCAGCCACCCCGTGACAGCCCTGATGTCAGGGGGAGGCTGAACGGAGATTGAGCCTTGCGAGCCACCCGCTGACTGTCCCGGAAAAGGGGAGGCAAGAGTCAGTCACGGGGTGGCTCTCCGCGGTGTTTCGGTGTTCAGCCACCCCGTGACAGCCTTGCGAGCCACCCCCTGACTGTCCCGGAAAAGGGGAGGCAAGAGTCAGTCACGGGGTGGCTCTCCATGGTGTTTCGGTGTTCAGCCACCCCGTGACATTTCCTACAACCACGGCCAAACGATACGCGCACATGGGTTCGTTTTTTCCCAATTCTACCGCGCAGAAATCCCGGAAAGTCTGTACATTCCCCTCAAAACTAAAGCGCATGAAACTCGATATCCAACACACCGTCCTGGATCGCTTTCTCAAATACGTCAGAATCGATACGCAGTCCGACCCCGAGTCCAATACGTTCCCATCTACCGAAAAGCAGAAGAACCTGGGCAAGGTGTTGGTGGAGGAACTCCTGGAAATGGGCATTACCGACGCCCACATGGATGAGCACGGCTACGTGTACGCCACCATTCCCGCCAACACGGACAAAGAGAACGTGCCCGTCATTTGCTTCTGCTCCCACATGGATACTTCGCCGGATTGCAGCGGCCGGGATGTCAAACCCATCATACACCGCAATTACGACGGCTCCGACATCCGGCTGCCCGATGACGGCCAGGTGGTGATCCGCACCAAGGATCACCCCAACCTCAAAGAGCAGCTTGGCAACGACATCGTCACGGCCAGCGGAGCCACCCTGCTGGGCGCCGACAACAAGGCCGGGCTTGCCGAGATCATGGACGCGGCCTTCTTCTTCATGTTGCACCCGGAAGCCAGGCGCGGCGCCATCCGCATTTTATTTACGCCCGATGAAGAGATCGGCCGCGGGGTCGACCACGTGGACATGAAAAAACTGGGCGCAGATTTTGGCTACACCGTTGATGGTGAAAAACGGGGTACGCTCGAAGACGAGACCTTCTCCGCCGATGCCGTCACCATCGAGATCACCGGCGTAAGCATACATCCCGGCTTCGCCAGAGGCAAACTGGAAAGCGCCCTGAAAATCGCCGCCGATATCGTCGCCGCGCTCCCAAAAGACCGGTGGTCGCCGGAAACGACGGAGGGCAGGGAGGGCTTCGTTCATCCTGTAAGTATGAGCGGCGCCGCAGAGCAGGCCCGGATACAGTTTATCGTCCGGGACTTTACCGTGGAAAAATTACACCGGCATGAGGATGAGCTGCGGCAGATCATGGAAAAGGTGCTGAAACATTATCCCAATTCGCGGGCCGAATTCAAAGTCACCGAGCAGTACCGCAACATGAAGGAGGTGCTGGACAAGTACCCGCAGGTGGTGGACAATGCCCTGGAAGGCATGCGCCGCGCCGGGCTGCAACCCGAACGCCACAGCATCCGCGGCGGCACCGATGGCTCCCGCCTGTCCTTTATGGGCCTGCCCTGCCCGAACATCTTCGCCGGCGAACACGCTTTCCACTCCAAAGAAGAATGGGTTTCCGTTCAGGACATGGAAAAGGCGGTGGAAACCATCATCCATACGGCCATGGTGTGGGAGGAGAGAGCCTGACCAGAGGGGGAAAGCCAAAGGTTAAAGGGTGGGGTGTTACAAATATCCTTTTACGCGATAAGCCAGGTATCCCACCCATTCCTTGATGATCAGCTCCCAGAGGAAGAAAGTCCGGGCGTTGGGCATGAGCAGCCTGTCCGGCGTGAATCGCCATTGTTCGCTGAGGTAGTCGACGGGGAAGGGTGTGGTTTTCAGGCCCTGTTTTTCGAAGCAGCCGTAGGCGCGGCGCATGTGCCAGGCCGAAGTGAGCAGCAGGCAGCGGGCGCCGGGGGCGGCTTCATCCAGCACCTTTTTGGAAAAAAGGGCATTTTCATAAGTGTTTCGGCTGTTCGGCTCGATGAGGATGTCCTGTGCGGGGACACCCAGTTTCAGCAAAAAGTCGCGGGCTTCGATGGCTTCGAGCGGGGCGTCGCTCAGCAATTGGCCGCTGCCGCCCGAGACCAGTATCCTGCGGATCTTGCCGCTGTGGTACAACTCCAGTACATTGACAAAGCGGTTGGCGCGGTCGTTGAGGTTGAAGCGGTCGTGCCCCGGGCGGATGTAGGGGTTGGAAAAACCCCCAAGCAGAATGCCGATGTCATAAGCTTCCGTCAGCTGGCCGGCCGTCAGCAGGTCGGGTTCCCAGGCCCGCACCGCAAGGTTGAAAAGCGTTTGGTTGGACAGGAGAAAGAGGAGGGCAAGGGCCGTGAGCACCGCCTTCCTTTTGCGCCTCTCCCGCCGCCCCAGCCAGGCATAGGCGAGCAGCAGGATCACCCATGTGATGGGGCGGAACAGGTACACCAGCAATTTGGAGAGCATGAAGAACATGAGGTATCGTCAGGCCTGTGAGCAGGTTTTTAAAAATTGGGCATGCCGGGCCCCTGCAGGAGCTGGCTGATGAAAAACCGGAGCAAATCCGGCCGGTGCACAACGGCCAGCACCACCATGAAAAGGATGCCGTAAATGGCGCCCCAGAAGTGGGCGTCATGGGCGATGTTGTCACCGCCGCGCCTGGCCATGTAGGAAGAATACCAGAGGTAAGCCGCCGCAAAAAGGATGCCCGGCAGGGGCGGAAAGAGGAACCAGCCCCAGGGTTGAAACAGGATATATGCCGTCACCATGGCGGAGGTGGCGCCGGAAGCGCCCAGCGAGCCGTAACCCGAATTGTGCCGGTGCTTCAGGAAGGTGGGGATGTCCGCTACCACGATGGCGCTGAGGTAAAAAAACAGGAAGATCAGCCTGCCCGCCAGAGGGTTGAAGAGCTTTTCCGTGAAGAGGTATTCCAGCACCTCCCCGAACTGGTACAACACGTACATGTTAATGAGCAGGTGCGCCCAGTTGGCGTGTACGAATCCGCTGGTCAGGAAGCGGTGCCACTCGCCGAACTCGGCAACGGAAGCCGGGTGGAAGAGCAGTTTGTGCCTCATGGCCGCGTTGCTGAAAGCCTGGTAGGATATCAGGCCGGTCATCACAATGAGCAGAAGGGTAATGCTGATCGTCATATCATCAGGGATTGTGGTAGGGTTCGTTGTTCAAAATCGTCATTGCGCGGTAGAGCTGTTCCAGGAAAAAGAGGCGCACCATCTGATGGGAGAAAGTCATTCGGGACAGGGAAAGTTTCAGGTCGGCCCGCTGGCTGATTTCCGGGGAAAAGCCATAGGCGCCGCCGATGAGGAAAACGAGCCGCCTGTATGAGAGCTGGAATTGCCGGCTGAGAAAGGCGGCAAATTCTTCCGAGCTGAACTGCCTGCCGCCTTCGTCGAGCAGGATGAGGAAATCTCCCGGCCGAAGGCGCTGCAGCACACTCTCCCCCTCGAGCGCCTTGAGTTGCCCGGCCTGCAGCCTGCCGGCATTTCTGACGTCGGGCAGGATGGCCAGCTCAAACTTCAGGTAGTGGCCGAGCCGCTTCAGGTAGATGCCCATGCCTTCTTCGAGGTAGGCTTCATTGGTTTTCCCGATAGCCCAGAGTTCGGTCTTCAACTTTGATGATCAGATTGTGACGATAAAAGGCGGCCAGGCCCATAACGCCCCAAATATAACAATATACCCAAACAACCATTCAACCATTCAGTTTTCAGCCATTCAGCAACTCCAGCTCTTCCATCAGCGAATGCCGTTCGGGATACCTGGAACGGAATTCTTCCGCCAGTTCTTCCGCCAGGGTTTCTGCGCCGATCTCGTACAGGTGGGTGAGCACTTCGCGGATGCGCTGAGAGGCCTTGCGGCCGAGGTGGTTTTTGAGGTAGTCGGCCAACAGGCGCCGGTACAGGTAGAAGAGGCGTTCCCGGAAGGTTTCCAGCAGGTGCTGGCCCACGAGTTGCAGCAGGTCGAGCGAGCCGGCCTGTTCCACGTAGGCCATGAGGTTTTCCAGGCGGTTTTCGGCGGCATAGATTCGGGCAATTGCGTTGCGCCCTCTGGCCGAGTAGGGTTGCGACAGAAGCTGTTTCAGCATGTCATCCACCTGTTCCGCCCAGCCGCTGCCTGCTGCGCTGCGGGCTTTCCCGAAGTAGCTGAATTCCAGGGTGTCCAGAAACCGCCCTATAGCATAGCGGTTCACTTCCGGCAGGTCTTGTTCGGCTTCGGCGAGCTGGAGCAGCATTTCCTCCAGCCCGCTCTTAACTCCGGCCGGCATGCCCAGCTTCAGTCCGGTGATGGCCAGGGCTTTGACCCGGGGTATCTGCCCCCTGCTCCGGGCTTGTTCAATGGCGTATTGCAGGACGTCGGGCTGGCTGAGGTTATATTCCATCAGCTGCCTGGCTTCGGTTGCCCTGCCGGCCTTTTCCAGGGTATTGAGTTGCAGCAGCAGGAGCGGGGCCAGGGGGCGGCTCTCCGCCTGGTACTTCTCTTTCTGCCCTTCCAGGGCATCCAGCAATTCCTGTTCGTGCACGGGCTCCTGGCAAAGCAGCAGCAGCAACCTGAAAAACGACTGGTCTATGCCGCTGGTGCGGTAAGCCAGTTTGCCGTATTCCCCCAACGAATAATCGCGGAGTTCATTCAACAGGGAGGGGGCCGGGCGGCGGCCCACCAGCCGCAGCAGGTTGTCGAATGCTTTGTCGATATAAGCACGGATATCTTCTTCCCTGCCTTTGGCTTTTTTCAGCACCGGCGCTACCTTCTCGATGATGCTCTGGGCAATGTGGGCCGCTTCCGTATAATCCGCTTCATCGATGGCCTGTATGGTTTGCTGCTGGAGTTCGTCCAGCACGCTGGCCAGTTTCTGGCTGCCCCGCAGGGTGATGGTCCGGTCGGCCTTGCGGACCGCATTGATGGTGCTGTCCAGTAATTGCAGGTATTTGTCTTTGGATTCGATACCCGATACGGCGGAGGCGAAACGGGCCTTCAGCGCGATGGCGAAGTTGCGGTTGGTGCGCGCGAATTCCCGCACGAAATCGATGAGTTCTTCCTTGGAAACATGGTCCAGGACAATGCCGGTGGTTAGCTTCCTGGGCCTTTCCTGAGCCTTTTTCTGGTGTTGTTCCTGCCGGCGTTCCTCCTGCCTGTCCTGCAGCCGCCGGCGCAGGGCGAGCAACAGGGCCGCCAGGTGCTCACACATGCCCTGCGCCCGGAAGCGCGGGCACTCACAGGCGCCGGCCAGCACCCGGGAAGGGCTGACCTGAACCTCTGCTTCCCAGCCTTCCACCACTGCCAGCCACAGGTGCTTCTCCAGCTCGGATAAATGCCCTACGGCCCCTGCCTCAATCAGGGCTTCCCCTTCGGCCAGCGATGTTTCGTCAATGTGGGATTCCAGTTTCTGGAGTGGAAAATTCATAGTTTCCGCTTAGGTCATGGCTTGTTTTTTCCCTTACAGGCATGTAATCAACGGCTGCGTTCAGGGCAAAGTTTCAAAGTTACACCTAATCCGGTTATGCTTCAAGATGTAAAGGGAAAATGGAATACTGGAATACTGGAGTATTGGCCCGCCGCCGCCGCCGCCGGGCGCTACTGCCTTGTGCGAAGGCGCCCGACGGCTTTGTCGGGTAAAAATGCTGGATTGCTGACCTTCCGACCTTCCGGCCTTCCGCCGCTACTGCAGTCGCATGGGCCTGAGCTGGCGCACGGCCTGGCGGGTGGGTGTTCCCTGCTGTTCCGATGGGCGGTTTTGATAGATTACCGTAATCCCTTCACGGCCTTCCAGGCGGAAGATGGCTTGCTGGGGAAAATCTGCGGCGAGGTTTTCGAATATGGCTTCATCGGCGCTAAGCGCAAGCAGGGTGTAGCGGGCGCTCTTTCCGCCGAAGTCGGTGCTGAAATACAACTGCCGGCCTTCCTGGGATATCCGCATTTGCTCGGCGGGCTGATACTGCCCTTCCGGCGTGGAGGAGCCTTCCAGGGTAGTGGGGCCCGTTCTGCGCCAGGTTTCAATCCATGTCTTGCCCTCCCGGGAGGACATCCATTGCCCTTCCAGCCAGTGTAAGGTGCTGGTGGCGGCGGGGCTCTGGTTGGCCGGTATCAGCTTCTGGCTGGTTGTTCCCTCCGAGATGGGACGCCGCAGTTGCTGTTGGGCTTGCTGGGCGACCTTTACGGTTTGCAGCTCATAAGGGTCCGCGTCGGTATGCCGGAGGTCCTCCAGTACGGCAGGTGCGGCTTTGCCGTTGGCTGCCAGGAAGCGGTTTTCCCTGCCATCGGCCAGCAGAGAGATCAGGCTGGCGAGCACCACCACGGCCACTACTGCTGCCGCCAGGCGCAGGGTGCGGGCAAGCGGCCGCCGCCGCTGCCGGCTGGCGTCCAGCCGCTGTTCCAAACGATGCCAGGCGCGGGGGGATGGAGCCTCCTGCAACTTGTGCTTGTTGTCTCTGAACAATTGGAAAATGTCCTTTTTATTTGCCATGTCCGAATGTGTATGTGGGCCGGCGGAAAAGCTCCTTTGGGTTATGTCGTTTCGTGAGGTTAGGCCGGAACTTCCCCACCGGCTTTTATTTTTGTCATCCCGCCGATTCCTCCAGGCCGGTGTATCCGGCCTGCTCCAGCAATTCCTGGAGGCGCTTCTTGGCGAGGATGAGCTGCGATTTTGACGTATTGATGCTGATGCCCAGCATTTCGGCAATTTCCCGATGTTTGTAACCTTCCATTACGTATAGGTTGAAAACCGTCCGGTAGCCGGTTGGCAATTGCCTCAACAGTTCCAGAATATCCCGGGCCGCCAGTTCCTCCACTACCCGCGATGGGGTAGCGGGCTGTTCCATTTCGCTGATCTCTACCGTCATGTTGAAGTTGTGCCGGCGGCGCAGGGCCATCAGGGCTTCGTTGACGACTATGCGGCGTATCCAACCTTCGAAACTGCCCAGCCCCATGTACTGGGAAATATTGGCCAGCACCTTGAAAAAAGCTTCAACGAGCACGTCTTCCGCATCTTCCCGGTTTTTGAGATAGCGCTGGCACAACCCGAACATCTCCGGGGAATAACGGTCGAACAACAGCCGCTGGGCGAGCCGGTCGTTGTTCCTGCAGGCTTCCAGGAGCTCTTCTTCCGTCACGGGCAGTTTTTTCCGGTTGATCACTTTCATTCTATTATCCTTGATGCAAGATAAGGGTGTTTTGGTGGGTGTGGCGGGTGTTTTTCCACACTTTATAATACGAGGCTGCTCCGGAAAGCCCTGTTTTTTGACACGGAGCCGCTCAGAGGAGACACGGAGTTGCCCAGAGCATTGGCATTCAAGGGGTTAACTCTGTGGACATCAGTGTCTTCTCTGTGAATCTCCATGTGAAATACTTTCCGGAACACCCTCATGTATGTGTGCAGGGAACAAATGGTTACCCTCCCCCGGTTTCAGCCCTGGGCAGGCTGGGGGCCGTTGTTATCCGAGGAAGCGCTCGCGCCACTCCGGCCGGGGCAGCATGCACTGATCTTTTTTTCCGAACCATCTGTAGCGGTTGCGCGCCACCCAGTCGTAAACGGCGTCCCGGATGGGGCGGGGGACGAGGATGAAGACGTACAACAGGGGCCAGAGGCCGGGCAGGCGCCGCAGCACGCCAAGGGCGGCATCCGATTTGAGGCGGAGGCGGCCGTTTTCCAGAAGCACCACTGTGCTCAGCCCGGTGGGTTTTTCCTGAAAACCCGAGAGCAATTCCCGCGCCGCCTCCGATTGGAGGGATGCAAAGCGGAAAACGCCCCTGCTATCGCGCCGGATGATGAATTGCACGCTATGGTTGCAGAGGTTGCATACGCCGTCGAATAGCAATATGGGGCGCCCGGGAAGTTTTTTCATGCCTGTTTAACGCAGGCGGGGCCCGTCCGGTTCAGAAAAAAACAGGGCGCCTGTGGCTCAGGCAAACAAAGCCTGGAAGAGCTCCTCGATCTTGCCCACCGTCCGGATGCGGATGTCGTAACGCCTGGGGTCGAGCCCTTTGAGGTTGTATTTGGATATGAATATTTCCGTGAACCCCAGCCTGTTCGCCTCCTGGATGCGCTGTTCGATGCGGTTTACGGCGCGGATTTCTCCCGACAGGCCTACTTCGGCAGCGAAACAGATGTTGGTAGGGATGGCGATGTCTTCCAGCGAAGAGATCAGGGCGCTGATGATGGCCAGGTCGATAGCGGGGTCGTCAACGCGGATGCCGCCGGCGATGTTGAGGTAAACGTCGTTTTGAAAAAAGGGCAGCCCGGCGCGTTTTTCAAGAACGGCCAGCAGCATGCCCAGCCGCCGCAGGTCGAACCCGGTGGCGGAGCGCTGCGGCGCCGAATAGACCGACCGGCTCACCAGGGCCTGGGTTTCGATGAGCATGGGCCGCAGCCCTTCGATAGTGGCTGCAACGGCGCTGCCGCTGAGGTCCTCGTCCTTCTGGGAGAGCAAAAGCTCGGAGGGGTTGGGCACTTCCCGGAGGCCGCTGGCCTGCATCTCGTAGATGCCCAGTTCGTCCGTGCTGCCGAAGCGGTTCTTGATGGTACGGAGAATGCGGTAGGTGTAGTTCTGGTCTCCCTCGAACTGCAGCACGGCGTCGACGATGTGTTCCAGCAGCTTAGGGCCTGCAATGGAGCCTTCCTTGGTAATGTGGCCAATGAGAAAGACGGGGATGTTGCTCTCCTTGGCAAAGCGCTGCAGCTCGCCGGCACATTCCCGAACCTGGGAGACGCTGCCGGGCATGGATTCGATGTGCGGGCTGGACAGCGTCTGTATCGAGTCGATGATGATCAGGCCCGGATCCAGTTGCTCGGCCTGCGCCAGTATCTTGGTAGTGTTCGTTTCGGTGAGGATGTAACAGTGGGCAGCCTGTTCGCCGATGCGGTCGGCCCGCATTTTAATTTGTTCGTCACTTTCTTCGCCGGATACGTAGAGCACTTTCGTTTTCAGATGCAGGGCTACTTGCAGCAGGAGCGTGGACTTGCCTATGCCCGGCTGCCCGCCGATCAGCACAAGGGAGCCGGGGACGATGCCGCCTCCCAGCACCCGGTTCAGCTCACCATCAGGGGCGAGCAGGCGTTGTGTGTTTCCCGCTTGTATTTCCGGCAGCGGAACAGGCCTGGCGCCGGCTTTTTTGTCTGCTCCTTTCCAGGGGCGGCGTTTCTCCTCTTCGGTAACTTCCCGGGAAATGACTTCTTCCACATAGGTGTTCCACTCCCCGCAGTGCGGGCATTTTCCCACCCACTTCGGGGCCACGGCGCCACAATTCGTACAGGCGAATATTTTTTTTACCTTGGCCAACTTTTTTTTCTTTTTGCAGTTATTCCAATTTGACGTATTTTTATCTCTAGATATGAATATACGTCAAGATTTATTAATCTGTTCAATTACTTTTAAAAGGGCTTGTAGTTTAAATAAAATTGTCTTATTTTGATGTGGCAAAGCAGGAGGAGGAGAGGATGAAATCCTGTAAAGCTAATTGATTATCACGGCATTGTGATCGTTTGCGGTAAAAAAGCGGCGCAAAATTATTTTAATTGAAAATATCTTTTAACTTTGCGTTAAAATGACACGAAGAGCAGAACAAAAGTATTCTGCGCGCTGTAATTCAGATAGGTTAGATTTCGACTCTTTCGAGAAAGAGCATTCATATGTAGATTGTTTTCATTTGGTTTTTTGGGGTTATACAGGGTGCTGCGCTTCGGCGTAGCTACCCTGTTTTTTTTTTGCGGTCATTCCATTTCGCAGAGGCATTCGCCCCGGTGCTTCCGGGATACGCGAACCAGGGTTGCGGTAATAGCCTTCCGCCTTCTCTCTTTGTCCACCTTTCCCTTCCACCCGTAAATGTCCTTGAGTACAATGGTGTCGCCCCTGCTGTTTTCAATCTGCAGTTCGTAGCGTATTTGCACCCGGGCGCCCAAAGGCGCGTAGTAGTATAGTATCCAGGAATCTCCTTCCCCCAGCCCGATACAACCGTTGGAATAGGCCTTGCCCAGTGTCCTGGGGTTGGTCGTCGGATGTATGAGCTGCCCGTACCGCTGCCCGTCGATTTCGGGCTCCAGCCAGGGAATGAGCGGCATGAGGGTGGTGCGGCCGTCGTCTCTCCTGGTGTGGGTAAAACGCCGGCCGGTATGGGGGTCCAGGAAAAGGGGATAACGGGAGATGCGGATGATGCGCCCTTCGCCGGGGCGGGTGCGCAGGTCAACTGTCGTGCCTGCCAACGCCAGATAGCGCTTCTGGTTTCGCCCAACCCGGATGGGAAAGCCGTAAATGGTGTCGCCCTGTTCTATAATGCGCAGGCGAAATTCGGGGATGTTGATGTCGATCACCGTGGAGGCCATCCTTCGCAGCAGGGAATCCGCCGCGATGGGCCCGGGTAAAATAAGGGTGTCGCCCTGGCGCAGCGCCAGCAAAAGCTGCTGGTCGAAAACGAAGCTGTCGAGCGCCATCATCCGGTAATAGTCTGTACCGGCCAGGGTATCGATAATCCAGGGGTTGGCGCGCACCAGCAGGTGCTCGCTCAGTGGGTAGGGGAGCAGGCTGTCGGTACAGGCGATGAGGGAGTCCAGAAATGAAAAAAAGTCCCTGATCCGCACATCATAGGGCACGGCGATCAGCCCTGCCGGCGGCTCCGGCTGCCCGCCGGGCGTGATGGGCGCAGCCTCCGTGCTGTCTTTCACAAGAGGAGCCTCCGCAGCGGGAGGCGAATGCCGGCAGGCCGAACCCCAAAAGATTGCCATTGCCATAAACACTCCGGCTACATACCTCATGAGCACCATCCTTTTTATTATATAAACGCGCTTTTGAGGCCGGAAGCGCCTTCCTTTGGCGCCTGGCCCGGGAGGCTGTTATGCTGATGAGGAGTGTTTTCGGATTATGCTTTTTCCGGGCAACGCAGGCAGGGAGGAATGGCGCCTGCGGGGCCTGTTTGTTTCGGCAGCCCCGCAGGTGCATTAAGAGTTAGAGCATGTTTGGAGGCCGGATTTGAAAGCGAAAAGTGGCCTTTTTTAGCTCAAAGGCTGGCCTCCAAACATGCTTTTAATCATTGGAAGAGAAAATAGCGATCAGCCGCAGGATTTCGATATAGAGCCATACCAGGGTAACGAGCAGGCCCATGGCCGAAAACCACTCCATGTAGGAGGGCGCGCCGTATTGTTCGCCTTTTTCGAAGTTGTCGAAATCCAGCAGCAGGTTCAGCGCCGCCACCCCGACGATCAGGAGGCTGATGCCGATGCCGATCAGCCCGCCTTCGTGCAGGTAGGGCATATTGATGCCGAACATGGAAAGCACCCAGGTGAGCAGGTACACCACGAGGATGCCGCCCGTAGCCATGACGACCCCGGTGCGGAACTTGCTCGTCACCTTGATGATGCCGGATTTGTAAATGAACAGCATCAGGAAAAATACCGCCATGGTCAGGGTGACGGCCTGGAAAACGATGCCATTGAACGCATAGGCGTACATGGCAGAGATGGCGCCCACGAAAAGGCCTTCGAGGCCTGCATAAACGGGGGCCAGCGTCGGCGAATACTGGGGCCGGAAGGAGGAGATCAGCACTACGATCAGCCCGCCGATGGCGCCGCCCCACATGAAGAGGGGGCTGGGGCTGTTGAAGCTGATGGCCGCCGTGACGAGCATGATGCCGCCCAGGATGAACGACTTATTGATGGCGCCCTGCACGGTCATGCGCTCGCGAATGACGCCGGCCTGCGTCATATCTGCATCGAGCACGTCTTGTGAGGCTTCCTGATAAACCCGGTCTTTCATCACGGGGTTATGCGATTCGAAAAAATTTCTTCTTCTACTCATGGTTTGCTTTTTTTTGGCTGCCTAAATATAGAACGAACCACTTACCTGTACAACAGCGCCGGCCAAATTGTTGCGGCCCGGCAGGCCAATGCCGCCAGTTTGCCGGCCAAACGGGCCGTTTGCCTGTACCAATCACCTCGACGAATCCGGGGATTTCCCGGCTCTTTCCCACTTTTAACCCGGCCGATCCCGGCAGGTGCCGAGAAGACGGGCTGGTTCCTCTTCCCATTACTCCTTTTCCGGCCTGGCGTAGGGCATGCGTTTCAGCAGGCTGGCCCGGTAGTAGCTGTCCAGCCCGCCAACGGCGACCAGGCCGGAATTGTCCAGATCCACATGGCCTTCCGCTCCGATCATGCCCTCTTCAACAAGAGCCTCTATGACCCGCCCGACGACCAGTATGGAGCCGTTGGCGGTGATGTGGTGCTCCTCCTCGTATTGCAGCCCTAGTTTGATGGGGCTCTCCAGCACGTAAGGCGCGGGGTGGGCGCTGGTGTACTGGGGCGATAGGCCGCAGGCGTCGAACTCGGAAGTCTGTTCATCGTATTTGGCTGAGGTTTGATGGGCCTTTTCGAAAAAACTTTCCGCCACCAGGTTGATGGTGAAAAAGCCGCGCGCCCTGATGTTGTGATAGGTCTGCCGCGGCACGGTCAGCGGGCGCATCACGAAGCCCAGGTATGGGGGAGTGGCGCTGATGTGCACCACGGAATTGAAAATGGCCAGGTTGGAAATGCCCCGGTGGCTGACGGTGCCGATCAGGCTGGCGCTTTTAAAGCCGGATATCGTGTTCATCAGGTTGCGGCGGTAATCGCGCTCCATGCCGAGCATGTCGTCCAGTGAAAATATTTTTTCCATGATGTTACCGGATTAAAGTTACGTCGCCAGCCAGGGATAAATGCTCCCCATTGGCGCCGGTGAATTCCAGGGTGTAGTGGTAGGTATCGGCCGGCGCCGGGCGGCCCTTCAGGTTTCCGTCCCAGGCTTCACCGGGGGTTGAAGTTTGAAACACCTTCCCACCCCAGCGGTTAAAGATACGGAATTCCATCTGAAAGCCCTGGCAATCTTCCGGCAACAGAATGCCGAAAAGGTCGTTGACGCCATCGCCGTTCGGGCTAAAGGCATTGGGGAAAACAGGCCGGCAACGGCAATCATCCATCACGACGCTTATGCTGTCGGTAACAACAGCGCAGGATTCAAGTGTCACCGAAACGCTGTAGGTTCCGGCTTCTTCCACCTGAAACATGGGGGCCGTTGAGCCGTCCTCCCACAGATACGCGACAGCTCCGGGGATAGCAGCATTCAATTCCACCGCGGCTTCTTCGCAGTGCCGGATTTCCGTTTCCGCAAACACATCGGGCGGCGGCGGCAGAGGGGGCCCTTCATAAATGACTTCCAGCCGTGGGCGAAGGGAAGGATTATCTGCTTCGCTGGAGGCAAAAATGAGCTTTTGATAATAATCCTCCAGCTCGAAGCGCAACAAAAAGCCGTAACCGGCGGCAGGGTCAGCGGCAATATCTCTGGCCAGGGCAGTGACATCCAGGTTCTCGAAATTTTGGGTATTGCTCTGTGGCGCCGGCATGACGAGTTCGTTTTCACTCGTAAAGGCCGGACGGGTGCCCCAGGTAACCGCTGACTCTTCCCAGGGTTCGATGATGCGCTGTATCAGCCACCGGTGGGGCAGCCCGGTTTCCGCCGGAGTAGAATGGCTGCCGTCGGCGTTTTGCGCAAGGTGGAAGAGGGATAGCCGGGCCTCCAGGATGCTGGCGCCGGCCGGCAACTGCCGGAGGGCGGGAAAGTCCAGCAATACCCAGCGGCGGCCGGGAATGCCGCCCCAGGTCCATTCCATCACAGGCAGGTAACTTTCCCCGAAATTGCGCTCCCAGGGTTTGCCGAAAGTGGGCGATTCCTGTTCCAGATGCCAGATGTGCACATCCTTGCCGCACTCAGGGCCAGGCTGCAGCAGGAGGGTTTGCTGAGCCGATAAGCTGCCGGCAAGGAGAAGGAGGAACAAAATAAGGCGCCCCATGATTTTATCTTTTAAGCGTTAGTGGAAAAAATTGAGTACCTTCCCGATGAACATTTCCGGCTAAATTAGAATTTTTCTATATGCCTGAAAAGGAAAAGCCCATCAAAGTGCCTGCCTTCAGCGAGGAACAAAGCCGGTACACCCCGGAAAACCGCTCCAGGCTGATGCGCCGCATCCGCTCGGCGGACACCAAGCCGGAACTCATGCTGCGCCGGGCTTTGTGGCGCCTGGGCTACCGCTACCGCAAAGGCGTCCGCGATTTGCCCGGCAAGCCGGATATTGCCATCAAAAAATACAAGGTGGCCGTTTTTATAGACGGAGAATTCTGGCACGGCTACAACTGGGCCGAAAAAAAGCCGCGCATCCGGGAAAACCGGGAATACTGGATACCCAAAATCGAACGCAACATGCAGCGCGACCGCGAAAACACCCTGGCGCTCCAGGAAATGGGCTGGACGGTCTTCCGGTTCTGGGAGCATAAGCTGAAAAAGGATTTCGATATCTGCCTGCAGGCTGTTGCTTCTGAACTGGAAAGGAGAAAGCGCGGTGCACCCTGAAGTATTATTTCCTATCTTGGACTCCATTTTCTGGCTTGCAAACCCTTTTCGTATTATGAAAGTGTGGAAAAAACGCTTCCTCTGCCTGGCTCAGGGCCTGATAGCCGGGCTTTTTCTCCCTGCTGTCGCCCAAAACCCGGAACCTTCCGCCCTGACACCCGGGTTGATGGAAACGCTGGAAAAACAGCCGGACGGCCACCATTCTGTCTATCTCGTTTTATCGGAACGCCTCGATGTGCGGGCGCTCGAGGAGGAGCTGAAAACCCGCGGCGCCAGCATGCAGGAACGGGCTTTCCGGATCATTACCGGCCTGCAGGGAAAAGCGGCGGAAACACAACCCGCTCTGCTGGCGGAACTTGAAAAGATGGAAGGCGTACGCCCTTCATCCATCAGGCCCTTCTGGATTGCCAACGCCATCTTCGTGGAAGCGGATTACGGCGCCATAAGCCGCCTCAGCCGCCACCCGGCAGTCGGTTATATCGATTTAAACTGGCCGCTCCGGATAGTCGGAAACGGTTCTGCGGAAAAGGCCGCTCCCATGCTGGCCAACAATCTCGAACCGGGGCTGGCGGCCATCGGCGCGCCCGAACTCTGGGCGATGGGTTATACCGGTTACGGCCGCAAAGTGCTCATTATCGATACCGGGCAGGAAGTAGATCATCCGGCCTTGTTCAACCAGTTTGCCTACCACAACCTGCCCCTGGAAGAAGCCTGGGCTAGCCCCGATGCCGTCGGCTACTGCGACAGCCACGGCACCAACGTCGCCAGTTGCGCCGTCGGCATGGACCGCATCGCCCGCGATACGCTGGGCGTGGCCTACGACGGGCAATGGATGGGCGGGCCCATCTTCCTCAACCTCGTTGCCGGCGGCTCCTGCCAGTACAGCGGAACCGTCCTGAGTTCCTTCCAGACCATGCAATGGGCGCTCAACCCCGACGGCAACGCGGCAACCACCGACGATATGCCCGACGTGATCAACAACTCCTGGGGCGGAACGGCATCGGTTGCCGATTGCTTCAACGGCGTCGAACGCGACCTCTACGACGCCCTGATGGGGGCGGGGATCGCGGTGGTTTACGCAGCCGGTAATGAAGGCCCCGGCGCTTCCACCATTTCCCGGCCCGGCGTCCTGAACTACGACCTGGTGCGCATTTTTACGGTGGGCAACCTGAACGCCAACAACCCGGCTTATCCGATCAATGCTTCTTCCAGCAGGGGGCCTTCAATCTGCAGCGGTTCCGGTTCACTGACCATCAAGCCCGAGGTGTCGGCTCCCGGCACCCAGGTCCGGATGGCCGATGTCGGCGGCGGGTACACGGCGCAGGATGGGACTTCCTTCGCCGCGCCCCATGTCGCAGGGGCCATCATGTTGCTCAAACAGGCCTTCCCTTACCTCTCCGGTGAGGATATCATGCTCGCCCTTTACTTCTCCTGCACCGACCTGGGCCAGCCCGGCGAGGATAACGTTTATGGGATGGGCCTGATCAACCTGCCGGCGGCATTCCAGTACCTGATTGGCCAGGGGCATGTCCCTGAACTACCTGCCGATGCGCCCAATGATGTCGTTCTGCTTCGGGTGCTGACGCCAGAATTCAACTGCGTGGAAGCTGCCAGCCCGCTTGTTTTGGTGGAAAACAACGGGACGGACACTCTCCACTCCATCACCTTCCGCCTGAGCCTGGAAGATATAGCCGTTCCGGCCCTTGAACACAACTGGGAAGGAGCGTTGCCGCCCAAAGGGCGCCTGGAAATCCAGTTGCCGCCGCTCAGCGCCCCTGCCGGCAGACACGTGCTGATCGTGGATGCCATCCAGGCCAACGGGCAGCCGGACGCCCGGGCACTGAACAACCGCCTGAAAATAGATGTAAAAGTTGTTTCTGAAGATAAAATTCCCGCGGAGGTAGCCGGCGAAGCCCCGGTGTGCCAGAATGGGCAGGCCCTGTTGCGGAGCCTGTATGACGGCCCGGCCCGCGTGCGTTGGTATAATGCGGAAGAAGGCGGAACCTTGCTCGGCGAAGGCAACCCATTCCTGCTTGGGGCCGGCAGTGGCCAGCAAACGGTTTACGCCAGGCTGTCCCCGCTGGTGCGGGTAGGGAAAAACGATTATTCCGGGAACGCCCAGATGAGCGATGCCGCGCAGGGGCTCATTTTTGACGCCGAAACCACATTCTACCTGCGTTCCGTCAAGGTTTACGCCGAAGAAGCCGGCGGCCGGCTGATCAAACTGATCCGCGCCGATGGTTCGACGGTCAACAAGATCGTCCAGTTGCAGGCCGGCGAACAACGGGCAGTGCTCGACCTTCTGATCCAGCCGGGAGAAGGCCAGCGACTGGTGCTCGAAGCCGGCAAACCGCTGCGCTTTACGGTGGGAAGCGCCAGTTTCCCCTACGTGGCGCCCAACGTTTTGTCTATCCGCCGCTCGACCAACAGCGCCTTTTTTTATTATTACTTTTTTGACTGGGAGATCGAATTCGATTACTTCTGCGGCCGCACGCCGGTTGAAGTCGAGGTGGCTGCAGGTACGGCGCCTCAGGCGGCTTTCAGCCCGCAGGACACCACCATTGATCTTGCTTCCGGCTTCAATGAGGTCGCCTTCACCAACCAGGCGGAGGGCGCCGTATCCTGGCTTTGGAATTTCGGAGACGGCTCCGCCAGCGAAGCCCAAAACCCCGTCCATGCCTATGGAGATACGGGCCTGTATCAGGTGACGCTCACCGTCACCGGGCCTGAGGGGTGCAGCAGCAGCAGCACCGGAAGCGTCCAGGTGACGGAAGGCCTTGTCAATAGCGCCGGGCCTTCCGCTGAAAGCGAAGGCTTCCTATTGTTTCCCAATCCGGCACAGGAGCGGCTGTTCCTCGACTTTGGCCGCCAACTCCCCGCCGGCGGCGCCGTCGTGATCACGGATGTGCTGGGCAGGGCGGTTTTGACCCACCGGCTTGAACCTTTTTCCGGGCCTGCGGTTGAAATGTCCGTACATGGAATTCCGCCGGGCGCCTACTGGCTAGCCGTCCAGGCGGAAGGCCGCAGGACGGCCAGGAAGCTGCTGATTACCCGGTAAAGCCGGAAAGCCAAACCCCGAACCGGGCAAAGTGTAGCATGCCTTGCAAACCCAGGCGCCTTGCCCGGTTCCTTTTTTTATGGGCGCAGCCTTATCTTTAGGCCGCTGAACCACCTGTATCATCAAACTTTTTCTGAGCATGAATCCAGTATGGAAAAAACTCCCCGGCTTTTTATTACTCATTGCCGCCTGGGCAATTCCCACACTCGCTTCCGGTCAATCCGCCTCTGACAAGATAAGGCCCGATCTGTGGGCGGAGATGGAAGCCGCACCCCAGGCTTATCACCGCGCCTGGTTAATGTTGTCCAGGCAGGTTGATGTGCCTGCCCTGGAAGCGGATTTCCGCCGCCGCGGGGCCAGCCTCGAAGAACGCAGTTTTGAATTGATAAATGCGCTGAAGGCCGAGGCCGCCGCCACTCAGGGTGAATTGCTGGCCAGGATGCAGGGCATGGCCGGCCTGGAGGGCGTCCGGCCAGTCTGGATCATGAACGCCATCTTCCTGAGCGCCACCGCAGAAGCCCTGCTCGAACTGAGCCGGCATCCGGCAGTAGCCTGGATCGATGTGGACAGTCCGGTCATTTTTGAAAATGAAGCCGCCGCCTTCAGCCCTGCGCCGCTTTCGCTCGACAATGTCGAAAACGGTTTGCGGGCCATCGGCGCTCCGGAAATGTGGGCGATGGGGTATTCCGGCTACGGCCGCAAAGCGCTGGTGGTGGATACCGGCCAGGACCCCTCACACCCGGCTCTGCACAATCAGTTTGCCTACCACCACCGCCCGCTGAGCCAGAGCTGGCGCGGCGGCGGAACGCCCCTTGACTGCGACAACCACGGCACCCACGTCACCGGTACGGTGCTCGGGCTGGACCGCGTAAACCAGGACACCATAGGCGTTGCCTTCGGCGCCCAATGGATGGGCGGGATCGGGCTGGGCGGCGACTGCCCCGGCGGGGTTTTCGTTTCCGGCCTGACGAACATGCTGCAATGGGCCGTTGACCCCGACGGCAACCCTGCGACCATCGATGACCGCCCCGATGTGATCAATAATTCATGGGCCAGCGGCTCGCCGAGTTGCGGCTCCTTTGATATACGTCAACTGTACGATGCCCTCTATGCGGCAGGCATCGCCGTGGTGTTTTCCGCAGGCAACGACGGCCCGGCTCCCCAGACCATCACTGCTCCGAAGATGAACAACTGGGGCCTGGTGCGCCTCTTTTCCGTAGGCAACCTTAACGGGAATTCTCCAAACCTGCCCATTGCGAGTTCTTCCAGCCGGGGCCCAAGCGTTTGCGGAGGCACGGGTTCCCTCCTGATCAAACCGGAAGTTTCCGCCCCCGGCACCAATGTGCGCTCCTGCGTGCCGGGAGGGGGGTACGGCAACCTGAGCGGCACCTCCATGGCGGCGCCCCATGTGTCCGGGGCCATACTGTTGTTGAAGGAAGCTTTCCCTTATCTGCCCGGCGAAGAGCTGATGCTGGCGCTCTATTACACCTGCACCGACCTCGGGCCGGAAGGGGAAGACAATGATTATGGCATGGGCATCATCAACCTGCCGGCGGCTTTCCAGTATCTGCTTGCGCAGGGGCATGAGCCGGCGCCGCCGGTGACGGCAGCCAATGACATCTCCCTGCTCCGGGTGAATACGCCGGAGTTCAGCTGCGGGGAAACGGTGGCGCCGCTGCTTCTGCTGGAGCACAATGGTTCCGACACCGTGTTTTCCATCAGCCTGCGGTTGAGCGCCGAAGGCCTTCCCGCCCTTATCCTGGAACACAACTGGGAGGGGGTATTGCTGCCCGGGCAAAGAATTGAAGTTGCGATGCCTGATTTCCCGCTTCCCGCAGGAGAGCAGGTGCTGGTGGTGGAGGTAGCCCAGGCCAACGGGCAGGATGATGCCCGGATGCTGGACAACCGCCTCAAACATGCGGTTCGGGTGCTGGAAGAACAACCGATTGGCGCTATTGTGGCAGGGGATGCGCCTGCCTGCGCCAACGGGCAGGCCCTGGTGCAGAGCCTGTATGAGGGCGAGGGCAGGGTACGGTGGTTCGATTCTCCCGAAGGCGGCGCCCTGCTGGGAGAAGGGAATTCCATCCTGCTCGATGTGGGCGATGCGCCGCGCACCGTTTATGCCCAGGTGTTGCCTCTGGAGCATACCGGGCGGCCTGCAAATACCGGAGGCGGCGTGGCTCAGTGGTCCAACGCGCCTCAGGGGCTGCAGTTCGATGTATATTCCTCCTGCCGGCTGGCATCCGTAAAGGTGTATGCCGAGGAAGCCGGCGGCCGCCTGCTGAGCCTCGTTTTTCCCGACGGCTCGTCCGTCAACCGGATCGTGCAGGTACAGGCGGGAGAACAGCGCGTGGAACTGGGCCTGAACCTCGAGGCGGGCGAAGGCTACCGGATTGAACTTAAAGGGGGCAAACCCCTGCAGTTCAGCTTCGGAGGCAATGCCTATCCCTATACCATACCGAATGTCCTGTCGATCCGGCGCTCTACGGCGGGGACGCTGCAGTATTATTATTTTTATGACTGGGCCGTCGAATACGACTATTTCTGCGGGCGCAGCCCGGTAGAGGTAGGGGTGGCCCCGAACTCAGCCCCTCTGGCGGCCGCCTTCAGCCCGGCAGATGTGGCTATTGACCTGGCTTCCGGTAATAACGAGGTTTCCTTCACCGACCAGTCCGAAGGAGCCGTGGCCTGGTTTTGGAATTTCGGAGACGGCCTTTCCAGCACCGAACAGAACCCGGTGCATGCCTACGGTGATACGGGTACTTATCAGGTGAGCCTGACTGTACTCGGGCCTGAAGGCTGCAGCCACAGTACTACGGGCTCGGTACAGGTAACGGAAAGCATGATCAGCAGCGTGCAGCCGCCTGCCGGTTCGGAAGAATGGCGCGTTTTCCCCAATCCGGCTCAGGATGTCGTATATATCAGCCCTTCCGCCATCAGGCCCGCAACAGCCCTGTTTGTGCTTTCCGATATGCTGGGCCGCCCCGCTCTGGTGCAAAAGCTGGAGCTGGCCGGGAGGGAAACCGTGGAGCTATCCTTATCGGGATTGCCTGCCGGGGTATATCTGCTGGTGGTGGAAACGGAAGGGGGCAGGTTTACCCGGCGCATCGTGAAAAACTGATGATGGAGTCTCCTTTTTTTCGCTACAATGAAGAATTTCTCCTTTTTGGAGAGCAGCACCTGCTTATGCTGGTGTTGACGGCGGGCCTGGGCGTAATGCTTCCGGCGGTGGCCTATCGCTATTGGGATGAGCGCAGGAAATTACAAGCCGCCCGCGGCCTTGCGCTCTGCCTGTCCTTTGCCGTGCTTGGCTGGATTGGCATTCGCCTGGCCCTGGGCGATTTTGACCATGCCACCGACCTGCCGCTGGATATCTGCAATATCGTGGCCCTGGCCCTGCCCCTGCTGATGTGGCGCCCGAACTACAGGGTGCATGAAATTTTGTATTTCTGGGTTTTGGCCGGCACGATCCAGGCGGTGCTCACGCCCCATCTCTACGATGGTTTTCCGCATTTCACCTTTTTCAAATACTGGATCGTGCACGGCGGCCTGGTCGTTTATGCGGTTTACATTTCGGCGGCCTTCCGTTTTTATCCCGACTGGAAGAGCCTGTGGAGCGCTTTCGGATACCTCCAGATTTACGCGCTGATCGTTTTGATCTTCAACCTGGCGCTGGGTGCCAACTATATGTATCTGCTGGGCAAACCACCTACCGCTTCACCACTGGATTACCTGGGGCCCTGGCCCTGGTATCTGCTGGTTGCAGAAGCCCTGGCGCTGGCCCTCTTCGTTTTGGTGTTGCTTCCCGCCAAAGTAGTTGCCGTCAACCGGCGTAGATGACCTTCCAAATCTTTCCCATTACCGAATCGGCTATATACAGCGCACCATCCGGCCCGATGGCCAGCCCGGTCGGGCGGTGGCGGGCGTCGCTGGGTTGCGGCACAGTTTCCAAACCGGCGATGTTGTCGGCAAAAATCTCCCATTCGCCGGAAGGCCGGCTGTCTTTCATGGGGACGAAAGCTACGAAATACCCCTTCTGGGGCAGGGGGGAGCGGTTCCAGGAACCATGGAAGGCTATGAACGCGCCCTGGCGGTATTTTTCGGGGAAAGCTGCAGCGCTGTAAAATACCAGGTCGTTGGGCGCCATGTGCCCGGGAAATGCGACGATGGGTTGCTTGATGCCCGCGCAACGGCCCTGTTGTTTTCCGTCACCCCCGTACTCCGGCGCCAGTATCTTCTGTCCTTTGCGCTGGTCAAAATAACAGTAGGGCCAGCCGAAGTCGTCGCCCTTGTCGATTTGCAGGAACTCTTCAGCGGGCAGTTCGGCATTGTCTTCGTCGCTGTACAATTCCGGATAGAGGAAACTGAGCTGGTCACGGCCGTGCTGTAGTGCATAGAGGGAGTTGCCGGCCGGGTTCCACTCGACGGCAACGCAGTTGCGAAGCCCGGTGGCGTAGCGCAGGCCATCCTGTTTCTGGCTCTGTGCCGGGCGGTTGGCGTCGAAGCGCCAGATGCCGCCCTGCCATTCCAGTTGCGGGCAGGGCGACTGCCCTTTGGCCCCTTTTTCGCGGTCGGGTTCCGTGCAGGCGTTAGATGGGGCGCCTACGTTGACGAAAAGATGCCCTTCCTGGTCAAAAGTGATGGACTTGGCTTCGTGGGAGCGCTGGTCGGGGAACCCCCCTACGATCAGCACCCGCTGGCTTTCGTCCGGGGCGAGCTGGCCGCCCTCGGGCAGCGGATAGCGATACACCTCTGTATTGGAAGAGCAGTACAGGAAACCATTGTAAATGGCCATGCCCGTACCGGTGTGGCTCCCGAAGTATTCGATTCGGTCGGCATGCCCGTCGCCGTTTTCGTCGCGAAGGGCAGCAATGCCCTTGCCGTTTTTCTCTACAGAAAGCTGGACGTATATGTCGCCGTTGTCGCGCACTGCAATGTGCCGCGCCCGGCCAATGCTATCCGCAACGGTTATGGCCTGAAAACCGGCGGGCAGTTTGATGGACGCATCCACCCATTGGGAGGCTGTTGGTTCCGCAGCGGTTTCGCTGCCTGCATCAGGGCTTGTGTTTTTGCAGCCCATAACCCATACAGTCAGGGCCAGGAGGATCAGGTACAGGATTTTTCGCATAGTTTTGTGGACTTTTTATTTGACAAAAAAACAAAAAAAATCCACAGGGGTTGTGAAATTCCTGCGCAGGGCCCTGGCCGGCGGGTTGAAGCTGGGTGGGGCCGGGGTTACAGGGTTATAAGTTAACATAGTTGGTTTCAGGCTGCAGGTTCCCCCTGCTTATCAATGAAACCTGGCCCGCCTGTCCGTCCGTCTCAAGTGCTGTCGGCATTAAGAAGCGGGTTATATTAAATGAGGTTATTTTGCCGCCAGACAAGGCGTGAGGAGCGAGCATAGCAGGACTATGTGAGCGACAGCCTGTCCCGTCGTAGCCGTAGGGCCGGGAAGCAACGCAGTATGGCGGCAAAAGAGTCCATTTGATATCCCGTTATTTAGTGCACTAGGGAGCCCGGAAGCCCATCGACGGGCTGTTTTGATCCTGCCGGCCCTTTACATGTGAAAAAAAACAGTATGTTAAGAACGGGTGAAATACGCCGGGCAAAAAATCGTTATTGCTTTCGAAAAGCGGGAAAGAAAGCCGCTGTTGGCGGGGCCTGAGCCAAAAAACCAGGCTTCGGGCCAGGGGTGAGGAAAATTTAGTAATATTGCATCGCAAGAATTTTTATTTATTGTAACCCGGAAATCACATCTATCCAAATATGAAAAGAATCATACTGGCCTTTTGGAGCCTCTTTTTTCTGGGGCCGTCCGCTCTCCTATGGGCGCAAGCCGACTTTTACGATGTCAATACGATTCAGGAGATCAAGATCAAGTTTGAGCAGGACAACTGGCGTTACGTCCTGGATTCCCTGCGCTTCAACGGGGAGGGCCTGCTGCTTGGATCCATCGAGATCAATGGCCAGAAATTCAACGATATCGGGGTGCGCTACCGGGGCGCCCGGACATTCCAGCCGGGCAGCAAGCGCAACAGCCTGTATATCAAACTCAACTTCATCGATAAGGAACAAAATTACCAGGGCCAGCGCCAGGTCAACCTGTCCAGCGCCCTGCGCGACCCCAGCATGGTGCGGGAAGTATTCGGCTATGAGGTTGCCCGCCGCTATATGCCGGCGCCCCGGGCGAATTACACAAAGGTGTACGTCAACGGCGAGTATTACGGGCTCTTCGTCAACGTGGAACCGATCGATGAGGCCTTCCTGCTTCGCAATTTCGGCTCCAGCAAAGGCACCTTCGTTCAGTGCGCCCCCAACCTGCTGGAACCGGAACCCTCCGGCTGCAAGAGCGACGTCTTCGGCTCCCTGCAATACGACAACAGCGCAAAGTGTTACCTCCACAATTTCGTGCTGCTCTCCGATTCGGGTTGGGACGACCTCATCGAACTGACTTACGTGCTCAACCAGAACCCCGCCGAAGTGGAACGGGTGCTGGATGTGGACCGAACCCTCTGGATGCTGGCCTTCAACAACGTCCTGGCCAACCTGAGCAGCTACACGGGGCGTTACAGCGAAAACTACTACCTCTACCGCGACGCCTCGGGCAAGTTCACCCCCATCCTCTTCGACCTGAACCTCTGTTTCGGCAGCTACAAAAATACAGGCGTAGGCTCCGACCTGAAACTGAAGGAACTTCAGGAAATGAACCCCCTGCTGCATATCGACAATGCCGCCAAACCCCTGCTCAGCAGGCTGCTGGCCAATGAAAAATACCAGAAAATTTACCTGGCGCACATCCGTTCCATCGTCAATGACTTTTTCCGCCACGAGGACTACGTAGCCCGGATCAAAGAACTGCAGACGCTGATCCGCAAACCCTTCGAAGAAGACGCCAACCGCTACTATTCCATGGAGGACTTCGACGCGAGCCTCGCCTCCACCATCGGCAGCCGCAGCCGCATACCGGGCCTCCAGGAACTCATGGGGCCCCGCACGGCATTCCTCCGCGAACACAAACTCCTGGCCATCCTCCCGCCTGCCGTCAGCGATGTAGCGGTTACCCGCAGGGAAGCCCTGTCTTCCCAACGGGTAACGGATTTTAAAATCCAGGCCAGGGTCGACAAATTCCCCAAGGAGGTGCTGGTGTACTATCGCTTCAACGATGGCGAAGCATTCCAGTCAGCGACCATGCGGGACGACGGTAAAAACCACGACGGCGAAGCGGAAGACGGCGTTTTCGGCGCCGTGATCCAACCCGCCGGCGGGGCCAGCTCCATCGAGTACTACATCTTTGCGGAAAACGCCGGAGCGGCCGCCTTCGACCCGCCCCGTTACATGTTCGAACGCCACCTGGCCAGCCTGGAGGAACTGAACAACTAAACTGTTTCGAACCCGGGCGGCTGTTGTCCCATCCGGCTGAACAATTGCGAAGCCCCGTTTGTCTTCCTGTACGAGGCTTCGCAATTTTTCGTTACCGGCAACCTATTATCTTGGCTTATGCAACGTCTTCTCATTTTTCCCATCGCTTTCCTGGCCCTGCTCGCCGGCATGAACGCTCAGGACAAAGGCCCGGCCCGGAGCGAGGATATCTTCGATATCAACACAGTCAATGAAGTCCGCCTTTTCTTCAAGGAAAATAACTGGGACCAGATACTCGACTCCCTGAAACAACGCGGATTCGACCAGCGCCTGGTCGGCGACGCCACCTACAACGGCAAGCGCTACGAAGGAGTGGGCGTGCGCTACAAGGGCAACAGCTCTTATTTCAGCGTGCGCAAGGACGGCCACCCCAAACTGCCCTTCAATATCGACTTCAACCACACCCACAAAGACCTCAAACTTCCGGGTGGGTACGACAAGATGAAGCTCAGCAACATCTTCCGCGACCCGTCCTTCATTCGCGAGGTGCTTTCCTATGAGATCGCCAGCCGGTACATGCCGGCGCCGCGCGCCAATTTCATCAAACTGTACATCAACGGCCGCTACCTGGGGCTGTACAACAATACCGAATCGATAGAGGATGATTTCCTGGAGCGCTTTTACCACGACGACGGCGGCATCCTTTTCAAATGCGACCCCATCTGGGGAGAGGAAACGCTGCCCAACTGCATGGAAGGCGAAAAGTCTTCGCTCCAGTTCCTCGGCAAGGACTCGGCCTGCTACATGAGCAAATACGAGATCAAGTCCAAATACGGCTGGAAGGAGCTGATCGAACTGGCCTACGCACTCAACCACCAGCCCCAGAAACTGGACTCCATTCTCAACATCGACCAAACCCTGTGGATGCTGGCTTTCAATATGGTGCTGGCCAACCTGGACAGCTATACGGGCCGCTTCTGCCACAATTATTACCTCTACCGCGACAAAGGCGGCGCTTTTCAGCCCATCATCTGGGACCTTAACCTGTCCTTCGGCGGCTTCCGCTACGACGGCATCGGCGACAGCCCCCTGTCCAACAAGGAATTACAGGAGTTCAGCCCGCTCCAGCACTACAAGCAAAAGAACGAAAAGCGGCCCCTGATCACCAACCTGCTCAGCGACAACCTCTACCGAAAGATGTACCTGGCTCATATCCGCACCATCGTCAATGACTATTTCGTTGACAGCACCTACCTGCGCCGCGCGGAAGAACTCCAGTCGCTCATCGGCCCATACGTCAAAGAGGATACCAATAAGCTGTACACCTACGAGGCCTTCAGAAAAAACATCTATGAAACGGCCAAAGCCGACAAGGTGAGCATCATCGGGCTGGCCGAGCTGATGGGGCCGCGCACGCAATATCTGAGCGCCCATCCTCTGCTCAACAAGGAAGTCCCCCTGATCAAAAAGGTGGAACATATCGATTTCGGAGATATCGTTGCGTTCCAGGCAAGGCCCGAAGGCGCGGAAAAAGCCTGGCTGTTTTATCGCTACGGCCCGGTGGGCGCCTTCCACCGCACGGAAATGTTCGACGACAGCGGGCACAACGACGAGCTGGCCCAGGACGGCATCTGGGGCGCCACCCTGGACAAGGCCACAGGCAATGAGATACAGTATTTTGTCGTGGTGGAAAACCAGTACAGCGCCGCGCTCTTTCCCGAGCGGGCCTCTTTTGAATTTCTGACGGCCCGGGAAGAGGAAGAAACCGCCAAAAAAGAGGCGAAAAGGTAACCCCTCCTCCGGAATGTATGCCGAAGGTGGAAAGCCTGCAGCGCCGCCGGGGAGCATTCTGGGCCCGCTTTCAGGCTTGCCTCGATTTTGCCGCCCTTTTAGTCGGAGCTGCCCGACATCGAATAGGGTGCTGCGCCGGCCCCCGTTCCCCTGCTTTTTTCAGGCTCACTGCCCATGCTGAACTCCAGCCGCCCGCCCGCCTGCAGGGCCTCATGCCCGATCCATGTTTTGCCGTAGGGCTGGCCATTCAGGCTGGCGGAGCGGATGTAGGGCTTGTCCGCTGCATTGCCTTTGGCTTCGATGGTAAACGCCTTTCCGTTGGGCATCGTCAGCGTAGCCTTTTCAAACAGCGGGCTCCCGAAGACGTATTCCGGCGTACCCGGGCAAACCGGGTAGAAACCCAGGGCGCTGAAGACGTACCAGGCCGAGGTCTGGCCGTTGTCCTCGTCGCCGCAGTAGCCGTCGGGCGTGGGGGCGTAGAGCTTGCGCATCACCTGTCGCACCCGCTGCTGCGCCTTCCAGGGCTGGCCGGCGTAGTTGTACAGGTATATCAGGTGCTGGATGGGCTGGTTGCCGTGAGCATACTGCCCCATGCCCATGATCTGCATCTCCCGGATCTCGTGGATGACGAAGCCATAATAGGACTCGTCGAATACCGGCGGCAGGGTGAAAACGGAATCCAGTTTTGCCGTGAAGGCCTCCGGCCCTCCCATCAGCCCGATCAGGCCTTCCACATCCTGGAAAACGGACCAGGTATAGTGCCAGCTATTGCCTTCGGTGAAGGCGTCGCCCCATTTGAAGGGGCTGAAGGGCGACTGGAAGCTGCCGTCTTCGTTTCTGCCGCGCATCAGGCGGGTTTCCGGGTCGAAAAGGTTGCGGTAATTCTGCGCGCGTTTTTTGAACAATTCGATCTCGGCCTGCGGCCTGCCCAGGGCTTTGGCCAGCTGCCAGATGGCGAAGTCGGCATAGGCGTATTCCAGCGTACGGGCGGCATTTTCGTTGATGCCGGCATCATAGGGCACGTAGCCCAGCCGGTTGTAATATTCCGCTCCGAAGCGGCCCACAGAATTGACCGGCCCTTTGCTCGTGGTATTCTTCAGAATAGCTTCGTAGAGGGTTTCGATATCATACCCCCTGATGCCCTTGATGTAGGCATCGGCGATGAGCGATGCCGAATTGGAGCCGATCATGCAATCGCGGTGGCCGGGGCTGGCCCATTCAGGCAGCCAGCCGCTTTCCCTGTAGGTATTTACCAGGCCCTCCATGATCTGAGCGTTCAGCTCAGGGTACATGAGTGTAAAAAAGGGGAAGACTGCGCGAAAAGTGTCCCAGAATCCATTATCGGTGAACATATAACCCGGCAAAACCTGGCCATTGTACGGGCTGTAATGCACTACTTCGCCGGCGGCGTTGATCTCGTAAAACATGCGAGGGAAAAGCAGCAGGCGGTACAGGCAGGAGTAAAAGGTGCGGATGTCGTCGATATTGCCCCCCTCTACGCGGACGCGGCCCAGTTCCTGCTCCCAGGCCCGCCTGGCTTTTTCGCGGGTCTGTTCGAAGCTGTCCGAACCAAGTTCCCGCTGCAGGTTGAGCGCCGCCTGTTCGGGGCTGATGAAGGAGGAAGCCACTTTTACATGCACCTGCTCGCCCTGGCGGGTGGAAAACCCGACGATGGCGCCCACGTGCCCCCCCTCATTGGCCGGCCGGCCGGGCGCCAGTGCGCCATCCTTCCAGGTGTGCACCCACTGGAAATCCTTATCGAATTCAAGCACAAAGTAGTTGTGGAAATTATCGGGCACGCCGCCGTGGTTGTTGCGGCAGTATCCGATGACTTTGCGCGCCTCGGGGATAACCCGCACAAAGGAGCCCTTGTTAAAGGCGTCTATGATGATGAAAGCGGAATCGGCCTGCGGAAAGCTGAAGCGGAAATGCGCCGCCCTTTCCGTAGGTGTGATCTCGGTGGTGACGTCATGATCCGCCAGGTAAACGCTGTAGTAATGGGGTTGCGCCACTTCGGCCTTGTGCGAGAACCAGGACTTGCGGGCTTCTTCATCGAATTTCAGGCCGCCCGTCACCGGCATGAGGGAAAAGGCGGCGTAGTCGTTGATCCATGGGCTGGGCTGGTGCGTTTGCTTAAAGCCGCGGATGTGGTAGGCATCATAGGCGTAAGCCCAGCCGTCGCCCATTTTGGCCGTCTGGGGCGTCCAGAAGTTCATGCCCCAGGGCAGCGCGATGGCCGGATAGGTGTTGCCGTTGGAAAGGGAAAACTCCGAGTCGGCGCCCATCAGCGGGTTGACGTATTGCACCAGGCCTTCGGCATGCGCAGGCTGCGATTGAGCGAAAAGGGCCCGGGCATTTGCCAAAAACAGGCAAAGGCAAAGCAGCGCCCCTGTGATTGTCCGGTTCATAACTTGAGCCTTGTTTTGAGGGTTGCGAAAACAGGGCTTCAATCTAGGAAATTTGACCGGATTTTACCGCTTAACTTCCGGGGCACTTCTTACACCGCTTGCCTTTCTTGTACTTTTTACAGCACTTCTTCTTCTCCTTGGCCGCCACAACAGGCAGGGGAAAGGGCAGGCGCAATGCGGTAGGGTCGGTGTCGATGCGGTTCTTACGGATCTGCATGTTTTATCTGGCTAAGGTTCTATCGCAGCAAATAACGGTATAATAAGGGATTAGTTTTTAATTAATCTAAATAACACCAGCAAAAATAGGCCAATGGCTTAGAACCGTCCACTAATGAAAATCACCGTTTGGCCATTTTCCTTTACCCTTCGCGATGATAAAAGTCACCCAGGCCGTTGTGCCGGGAATGTTTTAATTTTATTTTGCCCGGAAATGAGCCGGCCTTCTCACGCAAACGTCGAAAACATGAACCTTCCCCCTCTTTTCGCCGAGCAGATGAAAATACAACTGGGAGACGAATGGCCCGCCTTTCTGCAGGCCATGGACGCCCCCGCCCCAACCAGCATCCGGTTTAATTTTTTAAAAAATTCCAATTGGCCGGAAAATGCCGACAAAGTAAAATGGGAACCCAGCGGAGTATACCTGGCCCAACGCCCTGTTTTCACCCTCGACCCGGCCTTCCACGCGGGCGCCTATTACGTGCAGGAGGCCTCATCCATGTTTGTGGGAGAAGCCGTCCGGCAACTCCTGTCGGAAGCCCCTTTTGTCCGGGCGCTGGACCTATGCGCTGCTCCGGGGGGGAAAAGCACCCTGCTGCAATCTGTGCTGAAACCCGAAAGCCTGTTGCTGGCCAATGAGGCCATCCGGCCGCGTTATCAGATACTTCGGGAGAACCTCTGCCGCTGGGGGGCTCCCAACATCAGCAGCAGCAATCTGGACAGCAGCGCATTCGGCCCGCTCAGGGGGTATTTCGGGCTGGTGCTCGTCGACGCGCCCTGTTCGGGTGAAGGGCTTTTCCGAAAAGACCCCGCCGCTATCGGGGAATGGTCGCCCGATAGCGTACAACTGTGCAGCGGGCGCCAAAAGCGCATCCTGGCGGATGCTGCGGCGCTGCTGGAACCCGGAGGGCTGCTGCTGTACTCCACCTGTACCTACAATCAGTGGGAAAATGAAGAGAACGCGGCCTGGATAAACACTCAATTCGGGCTGGAGCCCCTTCGCCTCCGGTTGCAGGCTGACTGGAATATCCTGGAGCGGGAATGGGGTTACCAGTTTTACCCCCACCGGGTGCGGGGCGAAGGGTTCTACCTGGCGGCTTTCCGGCGGCCGGAAGGGCCGGCATTCCAACTGCCGAAATTAAAAGGCAAAAGCCCGCACGGATTCAACCTGCTGCCACGCAAAACAGCAGAACAACTGGCGCCCTGGGTGAAAGACACCGCTGCGCTGGCCTTTTTTGAAAACGAAAAGGGCATGATCTTCGCCGTTCCGGCAGATCAGGAAGAAGAGGTGATTTTTCTGAGCCGCGCCATCCGGCGTTTTCACCCGGGTACGGAGATCGGCAGTTTCAAAAACAAGGACTTCGTGCCCGGGCACGCCCTGGCGCTCAGCACACTTGCGGGAGACGAAATTCCCAAAGTTGAAGTGGACAGGGAAACGGCCCTGCGCTATCTGAAAAAGGAGCACCTGGCAATCGACGCCCCTGCCCGGGGCTGGGCATTGATCCGACACCAGGGCCTCAACCTGGGCTGGATAAAAAGCCTGCCCAACCGCATCAACAACTACCTCCCCAAAGAATGGCGAATCCGGATGGACATCGGCTTGTGAGAAGGCTTTGCGCCTCTGAGTTTCCGGAAAACTGGAGTAATGGAGTAATGGCCCGCCGTTGCCGTCGGGCGCTATTGCCTTGTGCGAAGGCGCCCGACGGCTTTGTCGGGTAAAAATACTGGATTGCCGGCCTTCCGGCCCGTCTCTGCAAGCCCGGGCAAGCCTTCAGACTCTTTGACCTTCAGACCTTTTGACCTTCCAACCTTCCTAACTCACCCCAGGCGGGCCATATCCCGGACCAGTATTTTTCCGCGGTTAAAGTAGATCAGGTCGGATTTTTTCAGCTCATTGAGCACCAGGGTGACCGTCTGACGGGAGGTGCAGGTGATGTTGGCGATATCCTGATGGGTCAGGGAGTGCTTGAGCAGCATTTCGAATCCCACGCGGCGGCCCCGCTTGTCCACCGATTCCTTGATAAAATCGATAATGCGGGTGCGGGCATCCTTGAAGATGAGGGATTCCAGCTTGTTTTCGGCCTTCATCAGGCGCCCCCCGAAGAGGTTCATGATATGGGTGCACAGGTCGAAGTTGCTGCGCATCAGCGCCCTGAGGTGTTCGACCCGGAGCTGGTAAAGGTGTACATCCTCCTTGAGGGCCTGAGCGAAGTCGGAGCGGTGTTGTTCGCCGATCAGCCCCAGTTCGCCGAACATGGCGGTGGGGTGGATAAGCGACTTGATGATCTCCTTTCCATCGCTGGAGTGGGTGCCGATCTTGACAGTGCCCTTGGCCAGGAAAAAGAGTTGTTCGGAGGGTTCCCCCGGCAAGTATATAAAGCTGTATTTGGGCTTGACCTTGTACTCCATCATGTCGGCCAGCCGGGCCTTGTCTTCGGGAGAAAGCACGGAGAAAAGAGGGAAAAGGTCGATAAAGGAGGTTTTGGATTCCGCATTCATAACATTACATTTTTACGGCAGCGCCGGTTTTTGCCGGGTGTTTCCCGGGCTTTTTTTATTCGGCGTATGTAATAGAGAAGACACAGATAATTCACCTCCCCCCCACGGCAGGCGATGTTTTTTTTGAAAGCGGTGCTTTTGGCGCTAAAAAAGCGGGGTGCGGGCGCGGGATTGCCTCAAAACTGCAGGCTCAGTGAGTCGCGGGAGCTGTTATAGCCGGCGAAGATACCCTGCCCGCCGTCGATGTTGTCGAAGAGGGTGACCGGTTCGGCGAAGGGGGAGCCGGAGGCCTGGCGTTGCCGGCTCAGGGCGGCGAAGTAGCGGTAGTATTCCTCGGAAACGGTGCGGAGGTCGACAAAGAGTTTTCCGAGTTTTTCCTCATTTTTTTTCAGTTCGATACGCAGGGGGATATCAAAATCGATGAACTTGTTTTCAAAGCCTTCGTCGCTCAGCAGCAGCCCGCCGCCGATGTGGGCCACCCGAAAATTTTCGTTATCCTGCGGGTCGAACATGATAGGCAGGAGGTACTGGCCTGTGATGAGGGTGTCGCCCTCCACGCGCTGGAAAGTAAATATCTGCTGGAGCAGGCTGATGTGGTAAAAATTCATTTCATCCCCCGGGTCTTCAAAGCTCAGCCTGAGGTTGTAGGTAGCGATGAACAGCCCGTTGTCCGGCTCATCTTCCAGTTGAAACCCACTCGCCTGAGCACTGATGATACGGGTGGGAGCCGGAATTCTGCTTTTTGCTGTTGCCGGTTCATAACCGGGAGCGCTCACTTTGATCGTATATTCCACATTGGCTTCCGGCGCCAGGTTCACCGTCGTATAATAGGGAATTTCCGAAGCATGCTTGGGGTCGACAAGCTGGAGGGCCTCCAGGTAGGTGTCGCCGCGAAATATCTCGACTGTGGCATCCCGCAGGTATTCCACCTCTGCTTCCTCCAGAATCGGCTGCCACTTCGATACGAAGGCCTGCACGGCGCGGTCCGGGGTGAAGTTGCATACGACCACCAACTGGGCGGGGTTCTGGTTCAGGCGAAGCGGAGCGGGCTCTTCGCAGGCCGTGAAAAAGCAAAGGAACAAAACCCAGGAGAAGATGTAAAGTCGCCGGAACATACGCCCGAAATTAGTTGCAAACAAAT
Organism: Bacteroidota bacterium; assembly: GCA_963169455.1. Taxonomy (GTDB): domain Bacteria; phylum Bacteroidota; class Bacteroidia; order Chitinophagales; family Saprospiraceae; genus JACJYE01. The sequence continues at coordinate 32,810 of CAUJDW010000107.1, forward strand.
ATACAATTAAAATTGAATCGAATAGTTCAAAGACGGCAGCATCGGGATCAGCCAGGCCTGAACGAATTCTTTCTGCGTTCGGATCTTTCCGTCCTCTTCGACGTATTTCGACCGCAGGGCGTAATACAGGGGGTTTCTGCGGTTGTAGATGTTGTAAGCGCCCACATTGATCGTATGCCTGAGCCGGCTATCCGTTTCAAAATAAAAATTGGCCCCAAAGTCCAGGCGGTGATAAGCGGGCATCCGGAAGGCATTTTTATCGCCAAAGTCAATGGCCGTCACGGGGCCTACGCCGGGAATGACGACTTCATACTGGCCCAGCGGCGGGCTGAAAGCGAAGCCGGTGCTGTACACCCAACTGGCGGACAGGCTGGCCCAGTCCTGTATGCGGTACATGAGCGCCAGCTTGAATTCGTGGCGCCGGTCGAACTTGTAGGGATAAGGCCTGCCGTTGTTGATCTGCGCATACTGCCTGTCGGCCCAGGCCAGGCTGTAGCCCATCCACCCCCTGAGCCGGCCTTCCTGTTTTCGCAACAACGCCTCCATGCCATAAGCCTGGCCGCTGCCTGCCGTGACGTTTTCCTCCCAGTCGTTGAGGAACAGCGCCCCTTCCGAATAAGCCAGCAGATTGTCCATCGACTTGAAATAGCCATCCGCCTCGACAGACCAGCCCGGCCGGAATGCCCAGTTGGCGGACAGTCCCGCCTGCCAGCCCTTCTGCGGGGCGACTTTGTCGGTTGAAGGCACCCAAAGTTCCGTAGGCAGCCCAATAGCGGAATTGGACAACAGGTGGATCGGCTGCTGCATGCGGCTGTAATAGCTTTCCAGGCGCCAGCGCTTCGAAAGCTGCCAGCTGGCCAGAATCCTGGGCTGCAACGAAGGATAGGCTTTATTATAGGCCGAAAATACGGCGGCGTGCAAACCGGCGTTGATCGTGAGCCCTTTCGCGGCCCTGAACTCGTCCTCCACATAAGCCACGTATTCCATTGCGGTGAGCCGCCTGGCATCCTCGGGCAGAACGGGCAGGGAATCGATCTCGCCATTGCCCGATTTTTCCCCTGAGCCGGCCAGAAGCCCGGGCAGGAAATCGTGGTGCGCCACATTGGCCCCGAAACGGATGTGATGCCCGGGAACGGCCAGGAAGTCAAAATCGAGGCGAAGGCCTGCATCCCGGATACTACTGGAATAATGGCCCACATCGAACAGGCGGTTCACCGTGCGTTGTGCGTCGAGCCGAACCAGCGAATCGACGGCCAGGTAGCGGATATCCACATCCAGCCCGCTGTAGGTGGCCGCCAGGTTGGCGAACAGCTTGTCGCTGAAGAGGTGGTTCCAGCGCAGAGAGGCCACCGTATTCCCCCAGCCCACCGCATCGTCATACTGCCTGTCGAAGCGGTAAATGGCGGGTTCGGGCTGATTGCCGTCGGCAAAGGCCAGCGTATCGGAGGCCAGCCCCTGATTGGTGTAGCGGTCGGCGCCGGAATAATAGCTAAGGTAAAAGTGGTCGCGGGCCGAGAGTTCGTAGTTGAGCTTGGCGTTCAGGTCGTAAAACCGATAGCCGGTAAAGCCGTCCTCCCCTTTTTCTTCCTTGAGCCCCCGGGTCAGCGGCTGAAGGTACCAATCTGCCAGCGAGCGGCGGCCCGAGACGAAGAAGCTGCTTTTGTCGCGCACGATAGGCCCTTCCAGGGAAAACCTGCCCGACAGCATTCCCACATCGGCCCGGGCGCTGAAGGTTTTGCTGTTCCCCTCGCGGGTGCGGATATCCAGGACGGAGGAAAGCCGGCCGCCGTAGCGCGCAGGAAACCCACCCTTGATGAGCCGGGCCGAACGCACGGCCTGGGAGTTGAAAACCGAAAACAAACCGGCGGCATGAGAAATATTGTACACCGGCACCCCGTCGATCATGATCAGGTTCTGGCCGTTGTCTCCCCCCCTGATGTGCAGCCCGCCGATGCCGTCCGTACCGGTTTGCACCCCCGGCAAAAGGTGAGTGAGGCGAATGATGTCCGCTTCGCCGCCCAGAGTGGGCAGGTGTTCCGCTTCATAAACGCCGGCCTCCTGCCCGCCCCCCGGCGCGGGTGCGCCAGAGATGCCGCCGATGCGCGGAGCGACGACTTCCACCGGAGCAAGGGTCAGCGAAGGCTTGAGGGAGGCGTTGAGGCGCCGGGGCTCGCGCAAAACGAATTCCCGCCTCTGGGTTTCATAACCGAGGTAAGAAAAGGAAAGCGCCACCCTGCCCGCGGGCAGCGACAGGCTGTAAAAGCCATATTCGTTGGATGCTGCGCCCCTGCCGCTGTTGACATCAAGAATGTTGGCGTTTATCAGGCGCTCGCCGGTGCGGGCATCCTCCAGAAAACCACTGACGGTAAAGCGCGTCTCGGGCGGAAGGAAGATGACTACCTGCCTGCCAATTTCCCGGAACTGAAGGGCTGTGTTCTGAAACAACTGAGCCAGCACAGCTTTCAGGCTCACCTGGTCCATCTGCATGGAAACGCGGCGCTCAGGCAGGATGTCATTGCTGAAGGAAAGCTGAATACCATTGCGGTCCGCCAGTTGGTAGAGCGCCTCCTCCAGGGTGGCGCCTTCTACGGAAAGGCTTACGCGGCGCTCCACCAGGTGCTGGGCCCGGGAAGTGGCGAGGAAGGCAAAGAGCAGCAGAAAGATAAGTAAAGGCTGCTTCATTAAGATACAGTTCGGAGCAAATGGTATAATTCCTTCAAAAATACGGGCTTTTGGCCAGTATTTCAAAATAAACATTTTGCCCTTTTGACAACCTGGCCGCTGAAAACGCCGCCTTTTTTTTATCATTGTGAAAAAAAACCTTGCTGTTTACTACTCCTTTGCGGCATTAGCCGAAACGCGGGCCTGCGGACCGCGATGCCGGCAAGGCCTAAAGGCTCATTGTTTTTCATTTCGCGGGCCTCGGGCCCGAGTATCAACCAAAACACGCTGAAAATGGTAGTCAGGCTTTATTTTCCTTTGCTCTTCCTTTTGATCTCCGGCACGGGCCTGTGGGCGCAAAACAGCCGGGAATTGCCGGAATCCCAGCTCCGGAAAGCGGACATGGAAGCCCACCTGCGCTTCCTGGCCGCCGATGAACTCCAGGGCCGCCGAACCGGCGAGCCCGGCAATAATATCGCCGCCCGCTACATCGCCGCCCAGATGGAAGCATACGGGCTGAAGCCGGCGCCCGGCGCCGAAGGCTTTTATCAGACCGTGGCTTTCGAGGCGACTACCCCGCCCTCGGAAGCCCGGCTGCTGATCGGCAAAACGGAATATGAACAGGATGACGGGCTGCTGATCATGCTGGGCAATGCAGCAGGCATCAAAACCGAGGCCGTATTCGCCAACTACGGATGGGCGGACGAAAAAAGCGGCCACGATGACTACAAAGGGCTGGACGTGAAGGGCAAGATCGTCCTGGTGTTGCCGGGGACACCCGAGGCCCAGGACCCCATGGCCGTATTCACCTCCATGGGCAAAAAGCGAAAACTCGCCCAGAGCCACGGCGCCGTAGCCCTCATCGAATTATACCGCCTGCAGTTCCCCTGGAGTTTCTTCCGCTCCTTTTTCAACAAAGAGAACCTCTCCATGGCGGATGAGGGCCCGGAGGAGGCTTCCATTGTCTACGGCTGGCTTAAAGAGCAGAAGAACAGCGATATGGATAACCTTCAGAAAGGAAAAAAACTGAAAGCCGAGCTGTCCAGCCAGGGCTTCGCCCGCCGGGCCGTGCCCTCCCAGAACGTCGCAGGCGTCATCAGGGGTTCCGACCCCAAGCTCCGCGATGAATACGTCGTGATCACCGCCCACTACGACCACGTCGGCACAGGCAAGAACGGCGGCGGAGCTTATTCCGCCAAAGACAGCATCTTCAACGGCAGCCGCGACAATGCCATGGGCGCCACCGCCCTCCTGGCCGCCGCCAGGGCCTTGTCCGAACAACCGCCCCGCCGCTCGGTGCTGGTTTTGGCCGTTACCGGAGAAGAGCTGGGGCTGCTGGGCAGCCAGTACTACGCCGAACACCCCCTCATCCCGCTGGAGAAAACTATTTTTAACCTGAATACGGACGGGGCCGGCTACAACGATGTGTCCTACCTCTCCGCTATCGGTTTCGGCCGCACCGGCACAGACCACCTGATCGAGGCCGGCGCTCACCTCTTCGGGCTGGACGTCTTCCCCAACCCCGCTCCGGAACAGGGCCTGTTCGACCGCTCCGACAACGTTTCCTTTGCCGCCAAAGGCATCCCCGCCATTTCCATCAGCCCGGGCATGACCAGCTTCGATGAGGAAATCGCCAGATACTACCACCAGGTAACCGACAATCCCGATACCATCGATTACGACTACCTGCACAAGTATTGCCAGGCCTTCGCCCGCATCGCCCGGCTCATCGCCGACGAGGAGGAACGCCCCAGATGGGCGGAAGGGGATAAGTATGAGGAAGCAGGGAAGGCGTTGTACAGGGAATAAGCCGTCGGAAGGTCGACAGGTCGGAAGGTCGACAGGTCAACAGGCTTGCCCGGCTCGCAGAGACTGGCCTGAACGTCAATTACTTAAAGCACCTTCCGACCTTCCGACCTTCCGACCTTCAAACCTCCTTCTCAATGAGGTAGTGGTTCCGGTCGTGCGCATTGCGGCTGACCAGTTCGGCCAGGAAGCCGGTGACGAACAACTGGGTGCCGATAATGAGTGTCAGGATGCCGAAATAGAACAGCGGGCGGTCGGCGATGCCGTATTCCCGGTACAGCAGTTTGGCGATGCTGAGGTAAGCCAGGATGATGAAGCCGACGAGGAAGAACAGGATTCCCAGGGCGCCGAAGAAGTGCATGGGGCGCTTGCTGAATTTGGAGATAAAGATGACCGACATCAGGTCGAGCGGCCCGCGGATGAAGCGCTCCATGCCGAATTTCGTCACGCCGTATTTGCGTTCCTGGTGCGCCACCACCTTTTCGCCGATCTTTCTGAAGCCTGCCCATTTTGCCAGCACCGGGATATAGCGGTGCATCTCGCCGTACACCTCGATGCTTTTCACCACGCTGTTGCGGTAGGCCTTCAACCCGCAGTTGAAATCGTGGAGGTGTATGCCCGTCATGCGCCGGGCAGTCCAGTTGTAGAATTTGCTGGGCAGGTTTTTGGTCAGCACGGGGTCGAGGCGCTTCTTTTTCCAGCCGGAGACCATATCGAAGCCCTCTTCCCTGATCATACGGAACAGGCCGGGTATCTCATCGGGGCTGTCCTGAAGGTCTGCGTCCATGGTGATGACGACATCGCCTTCGGCGGCATGGAAGCCCACGTTCAGGGCGGCTGATTTGCCGTAGTTGCGCCTGAATTTGATGCCCCGAACATTGGAGTTCCCGGCAGCCAGCTGTTCGACAACCGCCCAGGAGCCGTCCTTGCTGCCGTCATCCACCATGATGATCTCATAGGAATACCCCTCCCCCTCCGCTACCCTGCGGATCCAGGCCTCCAGCTCGGGAAGCGATTCTTCTTCATTGAAAAGCGGTATGACGATTGAAAGGTCCATTATTTCTTTTGTTTCTGGTTTTTACCAGGCCAAGGGCATCTGGCCGGCTGGGATAACAGGCATGAGGAGGACTGGCAGGTTCCTGGGGATAACTGGAAACCCGGAACCCCTACTGCCTACCCACCACCACGGCCATGCCGGCCGAGAGTATGAAGCCGCCGATGAGGCTGCGGACAAAGGTAAAGAAAACCCGGCCGGGGGTGATATCCAGGCCGCCGCTTTCCAGCGAACGGCGCATTTCCTCCTGTTGTTCTGCAGGCAGGAGGTTGGAAGCCTGGCCCAGGCTCTCCAGCATGACGGTTTTTTGCAGTTCTATCAGGCCCGGGTCGGCAAGGCCGAAGAGGATGTAATAAAAGAGATAATAACAAAAGTTGGCGATGACGAAGATGAGAAAAGCGGTGCGCAGGCCGTCCCGGAAAAGCAGGGGCCCTTCGGCCTCCTCCCTTTCGTCCTGCAAAGCTTTCCACATCAGGGCCAGGTAAATGCCCAGGGAGGCCCAGTAAACCCAGGGGTTGAACATCAGGCGGGGGCTGATAAAATAAAACAGCAGGAAGTAGGCTATAACCCCTATTCCTGCTATCAGGCCGTATCGTACAGCTTTGTTGCTCAAGGTCATGCTTCTGCTATCTTTTTGAAAAAGCAAAAATAGCAGAATTTCATGGTTTCAGCGCCCCCTGGCAAACTTCCGAAGTTTGCCAGGCCGCCCTACACCGCCTCCGGCGGGTTGCGCTTCATGACCGCGGCGGCGATAAGGGAAAAAATAATCCCCATTAACAGCGTGCCAAGGCCCGACATAACCGTCATCATGATGGGAGAGAACATAAAGCTCGTCATGGAAAGCGCCTGCTCGGCCTGCTCTTCGTCCATTCCCTGCCTTTCCATCATCTGCTCGCGGGAAGCCTCCAGAATAGTGTCGATCATTCCGGGGTCGATCATGGTGAAATACACGTAGGTATAAACCATGGAGATCAGGCCTGCGATCAGCATGACGATAAAGCCGACGAAGAAGGCGCGCCCGAAGGTAATGAAGCCGGCCAACTCTCCATCGCGGTGCTGGCGCACGGCCATGATGACCGCGCCGATCATGATGACGTAGGTCAGGATGCTGCTGATCCAGTTGGCAGGGTTGGACTGGTCGGCCGGGTCTACCAGCCCGGAGAGGCTCATGATCAGGGAGAAGGCTACCAGCACCAGGGCCGTGATCAATCCGTAGCGCATGCCGGTGGGCCAGGGGGAAACCGAGGCCTGATCCGTTCCGCCGGTAGGGTTGTCAAAGGTACTCATAGTGAAATCAGTTTAAAGTTGGTGATGAAATGACCGCTATAAGTTGCGAATAAATCTGCCTGCAAACAACGGATTTCTATCTATGGCGGTTAAAAAACGACTGATCCCTGTTGACCACCGCCAAAACTTTACCGGTGAACGGCCTGTCGAACAAAGGCGAATTGTGGGAGCGGGAATAACCGTTTTCCCTGCGGTACACCCACTGTTGAGCGGGGCTGAACACGGCCAGTTCCGCCGGCTGGCCCACCTCTAGGGAAGGCAGGGGCAGCCCCAGGATTTTGCGCGGGTTGATGGCCGTTTTTTCGACGAACAGCTCATCACTCAGCCAGTCACCCAGATAGGTTTTGCAAACGGCATACACCGTTTCCAGCCCGATGGCGCCAAACTGGGCGTAGGGGAATTCCACCTTTTTCAGTTCTTCTTCCAGCGGCGCGTGGTTGGCCGTAATCGCGTCGATGGCGCCGTCGAGCAGGCCCTGGCGCAAGGCGTCCCGGTCTGCGCGGCTGCGCAGAGGGGGCAGGAGTTTGAAGTTGACATCGAAGCCATCCAGCGCCGAATCGTCGAAAGCGAGGTTCATCACCGGTACAGAGGCCGTGACCCGCAGGCCGCGGGCCTTGGCCTGGCGCACCATCTCTACGGCCCCGGCGGTTGACAGGTTGGCCAGGTGGAGGCGGCTGCCGGTATAGGCCAGCAGGTGCAGGTCGCGCTGCACCATAATTTCTTCGGCGATTGCGGGAATGCCCTTCATGCCGAGGGTGGTGGAGGTATAACCTTCATGCATCTGCCCCTCCCCGGCGATATCGCGCTCGAGGGGTTGGTTGATAACCAAACCGTCAAAGGCCTGGACATACTGCAGGGCGCGCATCATCAGCCCGCTGTGCTGCACCGCTTTTTTGCCGTCGGAAAAGGCCACCGCCCCGGCGGCATGCATGTCGATCATCTCCGTCAGCTCCTTTCCGGCGCAGTTGCGCGATATGGCGCCGATGGGGTAACAGGCCACGAGCTGCCCCCCTGTGTTGTTCCTGACGTAAAGCACCTCCGATTTGGAGTGGATGGCCGGGTCGGTATTGGGCTGGCAGGTGATGGCCGTAAAACCTCCTGCAGCAGCGGCTTCACTTGCGGTGCGGAGGTCTTCGCGCTGTTCCAGGCCGGGGTCTCCGGTTTGCACCCCCATGGCCAGCCAGCCGGGAGAGGCCTTCAACTGTTCGCCTTCCAGGACGGGCACGTCCTTCAGCAATACTTCCGCCTCGATGGCTTCGATTTTTCCCTGCCGGATGAAAATATCCCTTTGCTGCCCGTGGTGGGGGCTTCCGGGGTCTGTTATGGTTGCATTTTTGATCAGCAAGTCCATTGTTTGGGATTTTTCTGAAAGAATCATTGCACCGGATACCAGCGGTTGTTTTTCCACAGGTATCCCTCGCCCTGCCGGTATATTTCCGCAACCTCATGCCTGATGAGCAGTTCATCCAGCCAAAGGGGCCTATTACCCATCTCTGGGTTGTGGATCTTCACCCGGAAGTGGGTGTCGGCCCGGTTGGGCACGATGCGGAACTCCAGCAGGCCCCAGCCGTCGTCGTCCAGGGCCCGCAGGTTGTAATAAACCTGATGGGCCTGCCAGCCTGCGCCTTCTCCGGTTTCCGGCACGTATTCCTCGACCTCCAGAAAGGAGCGCCCGGCCATGTCGGCCTGCAGATAGGCCCAGAAGGAAAGCACGTGATAACTGCCGGCCGCCTGGCGGGGAAGGGGCCCTTCGAAGATTAGGCTCTTTTCGGAGCCCGGCAACTGAAAACCGCCACCGCCCCGGTAACTCTTTTCCGCAGGCAGGCTGTCGAGGGAATTGTAGTAGAAATCCTGAACGCTGTCCCGGCTGAGAAAGGCTCCATGCGGATAAAGAGACAGCGTGTCGAGCGCCAGGGTGTTCCGGATATCGCGAACGCGGGCCTCGATCCGGTCGTGGAAAGTGCGCAGGGGTAAACGGAAAAGGCGGTATGCTTCGGTTTCGTGCAGCAGCCTGGCGCCCTCCAGCAGGTGCCCGTATCGGTCCTTCTGATGCTCGAACTTGTCGTTGCTCACCATCAGCAGAAGCGGTTTTTTATTTGGAAAATCGGCCAGGATGCGCGGCAGGCGGTAGGGCTCCAGCACGAGCTGGGCTTCCTTCAGAGTCTGCCCCAGGGAGGTGCGGGTCAGCATGGCGCTGGTGACGGGCAGCCCGCTCTGCATGGAGAGCGTCAGGGCGCGGGGCACGATATCGCCTTCGCCGTGGAACCATAGGTTGTCGGAGCCGATGTTGAAATAGGGAGCCGTCAGTATGGCCTGGAAGTCGTCATAATTCATCCCTTCAATATCGGTGTAGCGCTGGCCGGGCTGCAGTTCCCGCACTTCGTCGAGGCGAAGGTTAACTGCCGTGCAGAAGTGGTAGGCTTCAAAATACAGCAACAACAGAGCCAGCCCACTCAGCAGGTAACGCCAGGAGGCCTTGGCCGCCCATTGCCACAACTCGGCAAAAACGACGAGGTTGATCAGGTAGTAAAAGGCCCAGCTAAAACGCCCCACCGAGCGGAACTGCCGGATCGGGCCGGCATAGTCGAGCAGGCCTTCCAGGCCGGGGATGGTGAAGGGGTAACCGAAGGAAAAAAACAGGAGCACAACGCTCGCCCAGAAGCTCTTGTTCAGAAAGCCGTTGAAGGCTCCACCCGCGAGCACAACGGGCTGCCGGAAGCGGTGGTAAGCCCAGCGCCCCAGCAGAGCCAGCAGGCCGATGGCCGCCACCAGCCCTATATATGCCCGCCCCTCGAACTCGGTGGGCTGTATCTTGATCAGATGTTCATTGACCCACTGAAAATGGGGCTGGGTGAGGGAGGTGAAAATGCCTTCCCAGATGGCGTGAAAGGTAAAAAAGCCCCAGGGCTGCGGCGTCCGGTCCGTCACCGGGTCGCCGTGGTACATCCAGAAGTAAAAAAACAACAGGGGCAGCAGCAATTGTATGCTGTAGTGAAAGGCGTAGCGGAAAAGGCGGCGCACAGAGGGCTTGCGCAGGAACCCGAACAGATAGTAAAAGGATATGAAAAAGGCCATGATGGCGAAAAAGTAAAAGTGGATGAGGGCAAAAGCGGCCACCGCCACGGCAATCCATGCGCTGGTTTTCCAGCTTTTGGTTTCCTCCAGCCGCAAAAGCAGGTAAATCACGATGGGCAGCGCCGCCGCCTGCCCCAGCCCGTAGTGGGAAGCCAGCCTCGGAAACTGGGGCGTAAGAAAGGCCAGCCCTGCAGCGGCAGCCACGGCCCACCACATGGGGGCGCCGAGCTTGCGAAGGGCCAGGTACATAAAAAAGGCGCAAAGCAGCAGAGACAACAGCAGGGAAAAGTGCAACACGGCCCGGGTGTAGCCCGTCACATCCAGCAGGTAACGGCTCACCAGCTTGATGGCGTTGGAGAACAGGGGCTGGGCATCGGCCGGCACGACGTGTTCGCCAAAGGGATAGTTCATGCCCTCGTAGTGGGAGTAGGCGCTGTCCCAGCGGGCATGGTATTCCATCACCGCATAAACCTTGTAGCCGTCGCCGAACGGTTCGATGACCCGGCTGTTGGGATACTGGAAAAAATCGGGGAAGCGAAGGGCCAGCAGCCCGGCCATTAGCAAAAGGACGGCAAGGCGCCCAGTCCATTCACGGGAAAACAGGGGAATAGGAGGCTGCTGCTCGGTTGTGCTCACGTTGCGTTGGCTTGCTACGAAAGCAAAGGTAATGTTTTGAAGGGGAATTTCATCCTATGCGCGAAGCCTTATTCCGCCTGGCCCCTCGCCATGTCATCCACTTCATCCAGGCGGAAGCGCACCGCCACAACGCTGTTGTTCCCCTCATCCCCGACGCGGTATTGCAGATAAGTCACGGCCAGCAGGCTTCCGTCTTCCAGCACCTCCAGCCCGGCGTACCCACAATCGTAACCCTGATAGTTTTTCAGCAGGCGCAGGCGGTACTGCCCTTCGGCGCCATTGGCCAGATCCTCATACGCACCTATCCAGGCCACGAAATCGCCCTCGGTAGGGCCTTTGGCCGTGCGCCGCTGGTAGTCGCGGAAAACGGCCGCGATGCGCCCGTCGGGGGCGTAGCGCAACACGTGGCGGTCGCCGCAAAGGGCGGCAGGCAATGGGCGGGGCTCCGTCCAGCTCCGCCCTTCGTCGCGGCTGAACATGATCTGTGCGTTGAAGCGGCGCGAGTTTTCCCGAAGCAGCATGGCCAGCTCCCGCCCGTCGGGCGAGCGGATGATGCCGGGCTCGCAAATATAGCGCAGGCTGTCTTCGCGGATCACTTCCGGATAAGCCCAGCTCAGGCCGCCGTCCACCGAAAGGGTTTTGTACAAAACAAATTTGCCGGGATTGCGGTACACCTCCCCGCCGCCACTGATGAAACGGCCGTCGTCGTGGAAAAATGCCAGGTATTTTCCCGGCGCAAAGGCCTCGTCCTCCGGATTGTCTTTTACGGGGATGAGATCGCTCATGGCTACAATCCCACCCCAATCGCCCACCGGCCGGAATGGCGTCCAGTGCTCCCCAAAGTCTTCCGACACGGATATTCGGATGGGATACAGCCCTGTAAAGAGGATGAGCCGCTCCTTTCCCTCGGGCCCCTGCACCGCATGGATGGTGGGCACCTCCCGGATATCCCCCAAAGCCGCAGCAGCCGGCATGTCCTCCGTCCAGCTGCGGCCGCCGTCCATGCTTTTGCGTATGGTCATCAGCCCCCGTGCATGGGCGCCGGTAGGGAAGGCCGCCAGGATGGCCTCGCCCTGGCCGGAGGGGCGCACCTTTACGGTAGTGGGGTGCCCGTAGTACACCCCCTCCTTACGCGCCACCACGAACTGCCTGCTGCTGTCGGCCGACAGGTCGAAATAGGGAATGCCGAAGTGGCCGTCGAGCAGGCAGGCGCTGGCCCCTGTCCGGGGAGCTTGCCGGCAGGAAGCCAGCAGGGAGAGCAGGAGGAGGATGGAAAAAAGGTATTTCATTTTCTTGTTTTTTCCAGCGGATTTATGATACCTTCCATATCTCCGGGAATTTACAAAAATATACCGATGGGAACCCTACTGATCATCGATGACGAGAAAGACATTCTCAAACTGCTGAGCCGAATTCTGGAACTGGAGGGTTATGAAGTATTAAAAGCCGAAAACGCAGAGAGAGCCAGAAAGCTGTTCGCATCAAACGAGGTGCACGCAGTCATCGCAGATGTCAAACTTCCCGACGGAAATGGGGTGCAGCTCACTGCGGAATTCAAATCCCTGAAGCCCCAGGCCGAAATAATCTGCCTGACGGCATACGGGAACATTCCCGATGGGGTGCAGGCCATCAAAAACGGAGCATTCGATTATCTGGTGAAGGGGGATGATAATCAAAAGATCATTCCGGTGGTAAACAAGGCAGTGGAAAAGGCGAAGCTTCAGTTCAGGCTTGCCCGGCTGCAGGCCCAGTTGGAAGAAAAATATGGCTTTTCCAGCATCATTGGCCATTCCAGGGCCATCCGGGAAGCCATTGAGCTGGCCCGAAAGGTGGCGCCAATGGATACGACGGTGCTGCTGCAGGGCCCTACCGGCGCCGGCAAGGAAGTATTCGCCAGGGCCATTCACGCCGCCAGCCCGCGGGCGGGCGAAAACTTTCTGGCCGTCAATTGCAGCGCCTTGAGCAGGGAATTGCTGGAAAGCGAATTATTCGGGCACAAAGCCGGCGCCTTCACCGGCGCTGTAAAGGACAAAAACGGGCTGTTCCAGGAAGCCCATAAAGGCAGCATTTTCCTGGATGAGATCGGCGAGATGCCGCCCGAACTCCAGGCCAAGATACTCAGGGTGATCGAAGGCGGCGCTTTCATCAGGCTGGGCGACACCAGGGAAACGAAGGTAAACGTGCGCATCATCGCCGCCACCAACCGCGACCTGGAGGCGGAAGTGCAACAGGGCAACTTCCGGGAGGACCTGTTTTACCGCCTTTCCGTTTTTACAATTCGCCTGCCTTCACTCGGCGAACGCAGGGAGGACGTTCCGCTGCTGGCAACGCATTTCCTGCGCTATTTTTCGGATAAATTGAGAAAACCGGCCACTTCGCTGTCGCCGGATTTTATCGAGGCCCTGCGCCGGCATGAGTGGAAAGGCAATATCCGGGAACTGCGCAACATCGTGGAGCGCGCTGTTATCCTGGCCGAAACGCCCGTGCTGGGCGCCGAATTGCTGCCCTTCGATTTCCTGTTCAGCAAAAGGCCCGGGCTCTCCTCCGGCCTCTTTAAACTCAGGGATGTGGAGCGGGATCATATTGCCGGAGTGCTGGCCTACACTCAGGGCAACAAGGCCAAAGCCGCCGGCCTGCTTGGCATCGGCCTGACCACTCTTTACAATAAAATCAAAGAATACGGGCTTTGATTTTGTCGCTTCACACCTTTCATTTTTTGCAAAATCCTTTCCGAATTTGCACGGTGGTTTCCCATTCCCCCCCAATACGACTTCCAGTATTTTCAAAACAAAAAACTGAATAACAGACACTTATAAACCTGCAGCCCTCCTCTGCCGCTTTCTGGCATAACAATTGGCACTGTACAGGCATGTATTCGGATGTATTTCAAATCATCGGGTTCCTGGCGCTGCTGTTGCTGAATACAGCCATGCTCAGGATTTGGATATTGGAAATCAGGAAGATATGCCGCAACGAACAAAACGAAGGCAGAAGGGGCCAGTAAAGCCCTTACGGCCTGAAAGCTCGCTGGAAGATTGGTGGGATTCCCGAATCCATCTTTGGTGGACTTTCCTGTTCATTTTTATTTCGGTGGCGGCAATCATTTTGCTCATTGACTTAAAGATCATATAAATGATGACAACCCTGCTTGCTTTTACCATGGCCGTATTAGGGCTGGCCCTTTTCCTTACGCTCTGGAAATTCATTGATTGGTTTGACCAGATCATAAACGAATAATTATGGTAGGCTTACTCATTCTTTCCCTGCTGGTATTCGGATACCTGATTTATGCCATTGTAAAACCTGAAAAATTCTAAGCCCAATGTTTACGGAAATCACCGGCGCCATTATGATTTTCCTCTTGTCGGCCCTCCTCGCCTGGCCACTCGGGAAATACATGGTGAAAGTTTTTAAAGGAGAGCCGAGCTGGCTGGACTTCCTGGCCCCTGTGGAAAACGCCATTTTCCGCCTGTGCGGCATCCGTCCGGAGGAAGGCATGGACTGGAAACAGAATATGAAGGCCCTGCTCCTTGTGAATATTGCCTTCTTCCTGCTTGCCTTCCTGTTGTTGTCCATCCAGGGTTTTATTGCCTTCTGGAACCCGAACGGCTTTGGAAACTGGGAGCCAACGCTTGCTTTCAACACTGCGGCCAGTTTCACCACCAACACCAACCTGCAGCATTATTCAGGAGAAAGCACGGCTAGTTATTTCACCCAACTGGCAGTATTCACATGGCTTCAGTTTGTAAGCGCAGGCACTGGTATTGCGGCCTGCGCCCTTCTTTTCCAGGGGCTGGCCAATGAAACGAGCAGCCGGCTGGGCAACTTTTACAAGCTGCTGATCAAAAGCTGCACCCGGGTATTATTGCCCCTGGCGGCCGTTTTGGCCCTCATCCTGAGCTTCAGGGGCACAGTGGCCAATTTCAGGGGCATTCAGCAGGCCGCCACCCTCGAAGGCGGGGCCCAGATGGTGGCGGGCGGCCCGGCGGCCCCCATGATTGCCATCAAACAGGTGGGCGCCAACGGCGGCGGCTTTTTCGGCCCCAACTCAACACATCCTTTTGAGAACCCGGACTACCTGAGCAACATGGCCGAAAACGTGGCCATACTTTTGATTCCCATGGCCCTGGTGTTCTCCTTTGGCTTCTATCTGCAACGCCGGAAGCTTGCCCTGATGTTCTTCGGGCTGATGAGCCTGATGTTCATCAGCTTTGCAGGCCTGTCGGCCTGGCAGGAGGCCAGAGGCAACCCGGCATTTACTGACATGGGGCTGGCTCAATGTACGAATATGGAAGGCAAGGAAGTGCGTTTCGGGCCGGTGGCCTCATCGCTCTGGGGTGTTTCCACCACCTCCACCTCCAACGGCTCGGTCAACTCCATGCACGACAGCCATACGCCGCTTTCCGGCGGCATTTTCCTGCTGGATATGCTCATCAACGCCATCTATGGCGGCGTGGGCGTAGGCTTCATCAATTTCTTCGTCTTTCTCGTGGTAGCTGTTTTTATCGCCGGGCAGATGGTTGGCCGAACCCCAAGCCTGCTGGGTAAAAAACTGGAAGCCAGGGAAGTAAAGATCGCAGCCCTGATCGTGATCCTCCATCCGCTGCTCATCCTGGCCGGGACGGCCATAGCGGCGCACGGCATAAGGGTTGATCCGGAACTGGGCTGGCTGAACGACCCCGGCTTTCACGGTTTTTCCGAGATGATGTACGAGTTCAGCTCGGCGGCCGCCAACAACGGTTCCGGTTTTGAAGGGCTGGGCGACAATACGCCGTTTTGGAACATCACAACGGGGATTACCATGCTGCTGGGCCGCTATCTGCCCATCATCGGGCCATTGGCCATCGCCGGTTCCCTGGCCGTCAAAAAGCCGGTTCCCGAATCGGCCGGCAGCCTGAAGCTGGAAAGCTTTGCTTTTGGGGCGGTACTGCTGTCCGTCATCCTCATCGTGGCCGCCCTGTCGTTTTTCCCGGCGCTGGCCCTGGGGCCTATTGCCGATTATTTCACGCTCTAACCTGAAACTGGAAATGAAGCCTGTTCTTAACAGATCGATATTCAACAAGGCCATCTTCCGGGAGTCGGCCAGCGCATCCTTTGCCAAACTCAGCCCCCGGGCCATGCTCAAAAACCCGGTGATGTTCACGGTAGAGCTGGGCGCTGCTGTGATGGCGTTTGTCACCCTGCTTTCCCTTTTTTCGGAGCGGGAGGCCCTGGGAGACGCCGGTTACAATACCGCTATCACCCTCATTCTGGCCATCACGCTGCTCTTCGCCAATTTTGCAGAAGCGGTCGCGGAAGCCAGGGGCAAAGCCCAGGCCCACGCCCTGCGGAAAACCCGGATGGACACCCCTGCCAAACGCCTGCTCCCCGACGGAAAAACGGAGCTCACTTCCGCTACCGCCCTGCGGCAGGGGGACATCTTCCTGGCTGAGGCCGGAGATATCATTCCCGCCGACGGCGAGATCATAGAAGGGCTGGCCTCCATTGACGAATCGGCCATCACCGGCGAATCGGCCCCCGTCATACGGGAAGCGGATACCGACCACAGCAGCGTCATCGGCGGCTCCAGGGTGCTTTCCGACCGGATCGAGGTGCGCGTCACTTCCAGGGCAGGCGAATCATTCCTCGACAGGATGATCGCACTGGTGGAAGGCGCCAACCGCCAGAAAACGCCCAACGAGATCGCCCTGACGATCCTGCTGGCAAGCTTTACAGTAGTGTTCCTCATCGTAACGGTTAGCCTGCAACCCTTTGCCGCTTACAACAATACGGCCATCACCATTGCCGCGCTGATCGCGCTTTTCGTCTGCCTTATCCCCACGACCATCGGAGGGCTGCTTTCCGCCATTGGCATTGCAGGCATGGACCGGGCCCTGGGCGCCAACATCATTGCCAAATCAGGCAAAGCCGTGGAAACCGCCGGCGATATAGACGTCCTGTTACTGGATAAAACCGGCACCATTACCATCGGCAACCGGAAGGCGACGAACTTCTATCCGCTTAACGGCGCCGGCGATGAAGCTTTTCTGGAGCTGGCGCTGCTCAGTTCCCTGGCGGACAAAACCCCGGAAGGAAAGTCCATCGTGGAACTCGCCGAAGCCCTGGGGGCCCGCCCGGATTTACCCGGAAAGGATAGCCTGAAATATGTAAAATTTTCGGCTGAGACCCGCATGAGCGGCATCGACCTGCCGGATGGCCGCAGAATCCGCAAGGGCGCCTGGGACTCCATCAGGATGTGGTGCCAGATGGAAGGCGGGGTGCTCGAATCCTTCGAAGCGAAAACCCGCGAGATCGCCGAAAAGGGCGGCACACCTCTGGCGCTGGCCGTGGATCAGAAGCCCCAGGGGGTCATTCAACTGGAAGACATCATCAAACCCGGCATCCGGGAGCGCTTCGAGCGCTTCCGGAAAATGGGCCTCAAAACGGTGATGGTCACCGGCGACAACCCACTGACGGCTGCTTTCATCGCCCATGAAGCCGGCCTTGACGACTTCATCGCCGAGGCGAAGCCGGAAGACAAACTCGCCTACATTCTCCAGGAGCAGGCGGCCGGCAAACTGGTGGCCATGATGGGCGACGGCACCAACGACGCGCCGGCCCTGGCCCAGGCCGACGTGGGCGTCGCCATGAACAACGGCACCCAGGCCGCCAAGGAAGCCGCCAATATGGTCGACCTCGACAACGACCCCACCAAGTTGCTGGAAGTGGTGGAAATCGGCAAACAGTTGCTCATCACCAGAGGCAATATCACGACCTTTTCCATCGCCAACGATGTGGCCAAGTATTTCGCCATTGTTCCGGCCCTCTTCGCCACCTCCATTCCGGGGTTGAACGCCCTCAACATCATGCAGCTGGCGAGCCCGGAATCAGCCATCCTGTCGGCTGCCATCTTTAATGCCATCATCATCCCCATGCTGATCCCGCTGGCTTTGCGCGGGGCAAGCTACCGGCCCATCGGGGCCGGGGCTCTGCTGACGCGCAACCTGCTGGTATATGGCCTGGGCGGCATCATCGTTCCGTTCATAGGGATCAAACTGATCGACCTGATCGTGTGCTTTTTCATCTAAACCGAACCTTCCATGAAAAACGTGAGAATTGCAATTGGGCTGGCGGCAATAACGCTGTTGATTTTCGGCATCGCCTATCCGGCGGCCATGGTTGGATTGGCCAATCTGTTGTCGCCCCACAACGCTGCCGGCAAACCCGTTTACCGCGATGGCGCCCTGGTGGGTTTTGAAAATATCGGGCAGGCCTTTGACAGCCCCCCTTACTTCTGGGGCCGGCCCTCGGCCGTCGGATATAATGCCGCCGCTACCGGAGGCTCCAACCTGAGCCCGGCCAACCCGGCTTACCGGCAACTGGTGCAAAACCGGATCGACACGCTGCTGAAATACCATCCGGGCATTGGCGTCAAAGACATTCCCGTTGAGCTGGTTACGGCTTCCGGCTCCGGGCTCGACCCCCATATCAGCAGGGCGGCTGCCATGATCCAGGTGAGGCGCATCGCCGCCAGCCGGCGGATCAGCGAAGAACAGCTGCGGCGGCTCATCGGGCAGCACTGCCGGAAGCCGCTGCTGGGCATCGCCGGCCCGGGAGATTATGTCAATGTACTGAAACTCAACCTGGCCCTGGACGCAGGCGTGGAGAGCGCCGGCCAATCGCCGGATTAAAATCCCCAACAACATGCGACATTTTTTGCCCATATTGGCCATTTTCACACTCAGCATGAGTGCTTCGGCGCAGCAGGAGGATTCCTCCGCCCAAATCCGGATTTCCGGATACGTGGACGCTTACTACAGCTACTTTTCTGATTCGCTGGGGGCCAACGCCCTCCAGCAATTTACAACGGTTTCTCCCCGCAGCGGGCGCTTCGGGCTCAACGTAGCCCAGATCGGAGCGCATTACAGGGATGAAAATATCCGGGGGAATGTGGTGCTGCATTATGGCGACATCGCGCAGGCCACCTGGACGGAGGAGTTCAGGCCCGTGCAGGAAGCCAATCTGGGCTTCAGGATCAGCCCGGGATGGTGGGTGGACGGTGGTTTTTTCACCACCCATATCGGCACGGAAAGCTTCCTGCCCAAAAACAACTTCCTGAGTTCAACTGCAGTAGCCACCTATAATGAGCCCTTTTATCAGGCGGGAGCGCGCCTTTCATACGAAGGGCCGAACCAACTCCACGCGGAGTTCTGGCTGGCCAACGGGTATAATTTCTTTCTGGACGCCAATTCGGCGAAATCGATTGGATTGCTGCTGCGTTACCAGCTTTCGGGCAAGACGAGCCTGTCCTATTCCGGACTTTTCGGCAGAGAATCGCCGGATGGCGTATCGCCCAGGCAGTTCAGGTTTTACCAGAATGCGTACCTGAACAGCGCTGTTGGCGGCAGGTTGTTCCTGGTTCTCGGCGGTGACCTGGGGATGCAGTCCAACACCAAAGGGCCCGATGCAGAAGACAGCGCCCTTATGTTCAATGCCCTTGCGGTGCTCCGCTACCAGTTTAGGCCGGACTTTTCGGCAACTGCCCGGGCGGAAGTGTTTCAGGACCCGGACGGCTTTATCTCCGGGCTTTACTCCAATACCAGAGGGCAGGAGCAAGGGCTTCAGCTCTGGGGCATAACACTTGGCGCTGAGTTCAGGCCGGCCGAAAACGCCTACCTGAGGGCCGAGGCGCGGTATCTCAGTGCCGAAGGCGGGCTGGATATCTTTACCGGCAGCCCCGATCCCCGTACCCGCTGGGAAGCGATGGCTACCATGGGATTTTATTTTGACCACCGGATTACAACGAAATAAGCATGGCGCAAACACCAGAAAGCCGGTTTACAGACCTCATCCGACAGCGCAGAAGGGGGAGCCTCAAGGCCTATATTGGCATGATCGCCGGCGTGGGAAAGACTTACCGCATGCTGCAGGAAGCTCACGAGCTGATCGCAGCCGGCATCGATGTCAAAATCGGCCTGATCGAACCCCACGGCCGCGAAGAGACGGCCAAACTGATGGAGGGCATCCCGCAGATACCGCTGAAAATTGTTTATTATAAAGGGCGGGAACTGCGTGAAATGGACCTGGACGCCATTATCATCGCCCATCCGGAAGTAGTTCTGGTTGACGAACTGGCTCATACCAACATCCCGGGCAGCCGCAATGAAAAGCGCTGGCAGGATGTGATAGAGCTCCTCGAAAACGGCATCAATGTGATTACCGCATTTAATATCCAGCACCTGGAAAGCATGAACGACCGCGTGGAAAAGATTGCCGGTATTGAAGTAAAAGAGACCCTCCCGGACAAAATACTGGAGTACGCCGATGACATCGTCAACATCGATTTGCCGGCCACCGACCTCATCAAGCGCATGGAGGAGGGGAAAATCTACAAAGGAGAACTCATAAGGAGAGCGCTGGACAATTTTTTCCAGCCGGAAAAAATCCTGCAGTTGCGCGACCTGGCGCTGAGGAAGGTTGCTTCACAGGTGGAAAGGAAAATTGAAAAAAGCCTGCCGCCAAAGGCCCGCATGCCCATCGAACGCTTCATGGGCTGTATCAGCACCAATTACGAAGGCGGCAAAAAGATCATCCGCAAAACCGCCCGACTGGCGGGGCACTATCAGGCGGAATGGTATGTGCTGTACGTACAAACCAACAGGGAGCGTGCAGAAAAAATCAACCTGAGCGCCCAGCGCAAATTGCTCCAAAACTTCAAGCTGGCCAAAGAACTGGGCGGCGAGGTCATCAAAGTCACGATCGAAGACGTCCCAAAGGGAATTGTCAGTAAAGCACTGGAACTGGACATCACGAACATTATCATCGGGCGGCCGACTTTTTCCCTTTGGCGGCAACTAACTGGCCGCAATTTCATGGACCGGCTGTTGAGGCAACTATCAGATGCAGAGATCGACATCATCATTGTCTTCTAAAATCAGGCACATGAAAATCAAGCACCAACTGCTCCTGTCTTTCGGGTTCCTGTTCCTGGTGATCCTGCTGCTGGGTGGGGTGGGAAGTTTCTATATCTACCGCCTGGCCATGGATTCAAGGGCCATTATCAAGGACAACAACCGTTCCCTGGCTTATTTGCAGGAGATCGATGAAGCACTGGACGATATCCATTTGCTATTAAACAGCAACAAGGCCGGCGGTTTCGAAGAGGCGCTGTCCACTATCCGGAAAAACCTGGTGCTCCAGCAGGCCAACGTCACGGAGAGAGGGGAAGAAAAGCTGACCCGGCAACTGGCTGCAGCAGTAAACACGCTGGAGACAGCCCTGGCGGAAGGCCCTTTGGACCCCTCTGCCGCCAGGGTGGCCATTCACGAGGTCAGCACGCTGGCTAATGCCATTTACCACATGAACCAGGACGCCATCGAACAGCGGAATCAGATTGCCGGCAAAACCGCCGACGAGGTGTTTCTGTACATGATCATTTTCGGTGCAGCCGGCATCCTCATCGGGCTGTCTTTTACGATGGGCATGCCCTCGGTCATCTCCAAACCCATAAAGGCGTTTAACGAGGCGATAAGCCAGGTGGCAAGAGGGCAATATGAAGTCACTGTCCCTGTCACCGGGGAAAATGAATTCGCCCAGTTGGCCCAGTCATTCAACAAGATGGCTCAGAAACTCCAGGAATACGAGCAAAGCAATTTAGCCAAAATCCTGATGGAGAAAAAACGCCTGGACGCCGTCATCAACCAGTTTAACGATGCCATTATCGGCCTGGACGACCGCAAAGCGATCATTTTCGTGAACGAACGCGCCCTGTCTATTCTGGGAGTTGAAAGGAAGGCCCTGCTTGGCCAGTACGCATCGGACTTTGCCCTGCACAACCCACTCATGCAAAACCTGATACGCCGACTGATGACAGGTTTTGAGGAATGGGAAGAAGAAGTCTATGAGCCCATTAAAATTACAGAAGGCAACAAGGAAAAATTATTCTCCCCGGAAATCATCCACATCTCCTCCAAACCTGCCGGCGGCGCCCGGAAAATCCTGATCGGGCACGCCATCATTTTGACCGATATCACTGAATTTGCCGAGAAAGACAGCGCCAAAACCAGGTTCATGGCCACGCTGAGCCATCAACTCAAAACCCCCGTTGCCGCCATAGAAATGGCTGCCAGCATCCTGGATAATGAAAAAACAGGGGAGTTGAACAACGGACAGCACGAATGCATAGAAATGATCCGGGAAAACAATAAACGGATACATCGAATGATCAACGAAATTCTCGACCTGTCGAAAATAGAAAGCGGAAGCATTGAGATCATCAATGAGAAAATCAATATCGAACAGCTGATAAAAAAAGCCATACTCGGCGTAATGCCATTTGCCGAGAGCAAACACATCGAGATCAAAACCACACTGCTGGGCCCCAAAGCCGCAGTAATGGCCGACCCCCAAAAAGCTGTTTGGGTGCTCAATAACCTCCTGACAAACGCCATTCGCTATTCCCCCGAAAACGACGTCATCGAGATGGCCGCGCTGGAAAGTGGAAAAAATATCATGATCACGGTCCGGGATAATGGCCCGGGCATCGAACCACAGCAAAAAGACAAGCTGTTCAGGCCATACAGCCGAAAAAAAGGGGATAAAACGGAAGGCGCGGGCCTGGGCCTGGCTATCTCCAAAGAATTCATCGAAGCGATGGGGGGAAGCATCGGCCTTCATTCTGAACCTAAGCGGGGTGCGTCATTTTGGATAAAACTGCGAAAACCCCAGGCCTGACTCCTTGCCCGCGGCCGGGTTTTTGCTTATGTTTGCCTCCCTGGCTGGTTTATGGTTCCCTTCGCCTCCGCAAGCGGGATAAAAGTTTTTACCCGGCTGAGCGCAGCGGGGACAGGCCTGGTTCCTGCTTGCCGCGCACCGAGCCGCTATCGCAGGCGGGTTAGCACCATATTCCCCGGCTGGCTCCTGGTTTCTGGATAACTTAGAAACCAGAAACCCAAAAACCAGAAACCCTCACCCCATGCAGCTCTTCTCCCGCGGAACGGCGCAGGCCGAACACGAAGTCATCTACGACCTGTATGAGGCAGTGGAAGGCCTTTACCTGCCCATGGCTTACATCGTCAGTAAGGACCAGAGCGGGCTGCTGGCCCATATCCGGCAGAAGGCCCTGCCCCAGACGATCAGCGGTTTCGGGCTGGAGCTCGGCACTACGAGGGAGCGCCTGTTCGCCATTGTGGGAAAACTGCAGCCAAAAGCCCTGGAAGAGCGCTTCAACCCTCCGAAAAAGAAAGCCAAGCCCCTGGATAAGCTGATGGAGGACAAGGAGCTGGCCAACGCCATTACCCTGTATTGCCACCGCCTCCTGGACGAGCTGCTCACCCTGGCGGCCCGGCATCGGCTGCCCATCACCTGGCAGGTGGACCGCAAGGTGCTGGCAAAGGATTTTCTGCTCGAATACCGCGAAGAGGAACTGGAGCCCGTGCTCTATTTTGCCCGTGACAAAGGTGGCGTGCGCTACCGCCTGCAACTGGCGGACGCCGGCGGCCCCTGGGCTATCCAAACCCGCGACGTCATCCCCATCACCAATAATCCGGCCTGGCTGTTCGTCGATTATCGCCTGTACAGAGCTGCTCACATCAACGGCAATATGGTGAAGCCGTTCCGGGACAAGGACGAGCTCAGCATCCCCCAATCGGCGGTCAAAACCTATTTCCAGAAATTTATCCTCAAGGTGGCGGCCAAAGCAGAGATAGAAGCCGAGGGCTTCGAGGTCAGGCAGTACGGCGAGCTGCGCGCCTGCCGGCTGGAACCCGTTCAGGACCTCTTCCGCAGCCACTGGGTGCTTTCGGTGCTGATGGAATACCCCGGCGCCAGCTTCAACTGGAGCGACAAAAAGAGCAAAAGGACGGCCCTGGAATTTAACGAGGGCGATGAGGTGCGCATCCTCCAGGCCGTGCGGAACATGGAGCAGGAAAAGGCTTTCATGGAGAAACTCCGGGGCTTCGGCCTGGAAAGGGGCGAAGGAAGCTATTTCGAGCCGGCGGGCGCCGGCGCCGGCCCTTTTTCCCTGCTGGAATGGCTGGGCGAACACCGGAAGGCCCTGGAGGATGCCGGATTCACCGTAGGCGAACCGGCAATCGAAGGGCAGCAGCTCTACCTTTTCCCGGCAAAAATGGACCTTAAGGCCGAACAGCACAACGACTGGTTCGACCTGTACGGCCAGGTGACGGTTGGTGAATTCACCTTCCCCTTTTTGTCGCTGACCAGGAATATCCGGGAGGGCAACCCCCTCTATCCCCTGCCCAATGGCGCCTTTTTTATGATCCCACAGGAATGGATGGCCCGTTACCAGGGCCTCTTCCAGTTTGCCAAACGGGAAGGCGGCCAACTTCGCCTGGCCAAAAGCCAGTATATGCTGCTGGAAGAACTGGGGCTGGGCGCAGCCGCTTCCCTGGCGGATGAACAAAAAGCCGCTGCGTCTTCTTCCTACGCCCCCTCTCCCCTGCTCAAAGCGGAGCTGCGCCCCTACCAACTGGAGGGCGTGCGCTGGCTGGTGCTACTGTACGAAAACCAACTGGGCGCCTGCCTGGCTGACGACATGGGCCTGGGCAAGACCCTGCAAACCATCGCCCTGCTGCTGCACGCCAAGGAACGCAAAGCCAGCGGGGCCTCCCCCACCCCACCTGCAGCCAGTTCCCAGCTAGGCCTGTTTGAGCCGCCGCCGGACGCGGCCTTCCTCAGGCCCCTGCAAGCCCTGATCATCATGCCGGCTTCCCTGGTGTTCAACTGGGAAGCGGAAATCCGCCGCTTCGCCCCCAGCCTGCAGGTTTACCGCCACACCGGCCCCAAACGACACCAGGACATTCGGCTCCTGGCCCGCTTCGATGTCATCCTGACCACCTATCAGACAGCATTGCGGGATGTGGAGCTGCTGGAAGGCATGGCATTCGAATACATTATCCTGGACGAAAGCCAGCAGATCAAGAACAAGGACAGCAAGGTGTTCCGCGCCATCAACCGCCTGGATGCCGGGCACAAGCTTTCCCTGAGCGGCACCCCCATCGAGAACTCCCTGTCGGACCTCTGGGCGCAGGCCGAGTTCATCAACCCGGGCCTGCTGGGCAGCTACAATTTTTTCCAGCGGGAGTTCATCACGCCCATTGAAAAGCGGCAGGATGAGGAAAAAAAGGCCCGCCTGCGCCAACTGGTGCAACCCTACCTGCTGCGCCGCACCAAGGAGGAAGTAGCCCGCGACCTGCCCGAACTGACCACCAAGCTCTTCTTCAGCGAGATGGCGCCCGAACAAAAGAAGCTGTACGAACGCGAAAAATCCGCCGCCCGCAACTACCTGCTCGACAACTTCCAGTCCGACGACGCCAGGTACCGCTTTCAGGTGCTGCAGTCGCTGACCAGGCTCCGCCAACTGGCCAACCACCCCAGGCTGGCCATGGAAAGCTTTGAGAAAGAAAGCGGCAAATTCAACGATGTGCTCGAACACTGGGATGTAGTGCGGCGGGGCGGCCACAAAGTGCTTATTTTCAGCTCTTTCGTCCAGCACCTGGAGCTTTACCGCCAGAATTTTGAAGCCCAGGGCCTGCCATACGCCTGGCTCACCGGCAGCCAGAGCATCCGGCAGCGGGAAGCAGCGATCAAGGCCTTCCACGAACAGGCCGATGTGCAGCCCTTCCTCATCTCCATAAAAGCCGGGGGCGCCGGCCTGAACCTCACCGCCGCCGACTACGTCTTCATCCTCGACCCCTGGTGGAACCCCACAACCGAGCAGCAGGCCATCGCACGGGCCCACCGGATCGGGCAGGACAAACACGTGATTGCCATCAAATTCATCACCAAAGACAGCATCGAGGAGAAAATTCTGAAGCTGCAGGAGAAAAAATCCCAACTGGCGGAAGACATTATTGAGAATGCGGAAAAAGCCCGCTTTTCGAAGGGGGATATCGAGTATTTGTTTGAATAGGTAAATAACCCCCTTCCAAACCCCCGAGGTTTTCCAAACCTCGGGGGTTTGGAAAGGTTTTCTTATCTTTTCCCCCGCTTTCTGCCCGCCCTGGCCAATTCTACCAGCTTATTCACCCTGTTGTAAACCTCTGATTTTCAGAGCAAAAAAAAAGACAAATGCAAGCTGACAAGAGGAGATTTCAGAAACTGCTGGTCGCCAACCGCGGCGAGATCGCCATCCGGGTGCTGCGCGCCGCCTCCGAGCTCAACCTGAGGACGGTGGCCATTTATACCTATGAAGACCGCTATTCCCTGCACCGCTACAAGGCCGACGAGGCCTATCAGATCGGGCCGGATGAGGAGCCGCTGAAGCCCTACCTCGACATCGGGGAGATCATTCAGGTTGCAAAAGAGAATGGGGTGGACGCCATACACCCCGGTTATGGTTTCCTTTCGGAAAACGTGCAGTTTGCCCGCCGTTGCCGGGAGGAGGGCATCGCCTTCGTGGGGCCGGCGCCGGAAGTAATGGAAATGCTGGGCGACAAGGTGGCCGCCAAGGTGCTGGCCCGGCGCGTACAGGTGCCGCTCATCGAAGACAGCAGGCAGCCGCTCACCGATGCCGGTAAAGCACTGGCCGAAGCCCGCCGGATCGGCTTCCCCGTCGTGGTCAAAGCAGCCGCCGGCGGCGGCGGGCGCGGCATGCGCGTCATCATGGAAGAAAAAAACCTGGAGGAGGCTTATCACGAAGCCCGCGGAGAAGCTAAAACTGCCTTCGGCGACGACACGGTCTTCCTCGAAAAATACATCGACAACCCCAAACATATCGAGGTGCAGATACTGGGCGACCAGCACGGGAATATTGTACACCTCTACGAACGCGACTGCTCGGTGCAGCGCCGCTTCCAGAAAGTCGTCGAGGTGGCGCCCTGCATTTCGATCAGCCAGGAAACAAAGGAAAAGCTCTACGATTACGCCCTGCGCCTGGCCCGCGAAGTGAACTACAACAATGCCGGCACCGTTGAGTTCCTGCTCGATAAGGATGAAAACATCTATTTCATCGAAGTCAACCCCCGCATCCAGGTCGAACACACCGTCACCGAGGAGGTCACGGGCATCGACCTGGTGCGCTCGCAGATACTTATCGCCATGGGGTATCCGCTGGATCACAAGACCATCTTCATCCGCAGCCAGGAAGACATCGTGTGCCACGGGGTGGCCATCCAGTGCCGGGTGACGACCGAAGACCCCGGCAATGGTTTCCAGCCCGACTACGGCACCCTGATCGCCTACCGCTCGGCCTCCGGCATGGGCATCCGCCTCGATGCCGGCAGCGCCTTCCCGGGCGCCCGCATCTCGCCCTTTTTCGACAGCCTGCTGGTTAAAGTCACGGCCTGGGGGCGCACCCAGAAAGGGGCGGCCCAGCGCATGCACCGCGCCCTGCGCGAGTTCCGCATCCGCGGCGTCAAGACCAATATCGGCTTTCTGCTCAACCTGCTGCAGCACGAAACCTTCAACAGCGGGCAGGCCACCGTCAACTTCATCAAGGACAACCCGGAATTGCTGGCGCCGCCCAACTGGCGCGACCGCGGCACCAAGCTGCTGCGCTACCTGGCCGAAGTGGCGGTAAACGGCAACCCCGACGTCAAACATACCGACCCCTCCATCGAATTCATCCACGCCGTCGTTCCTCCTTACGACCCCCACGGCCCCGTGCCCGACGGCACGCGCCAGAAGCTGCAGGAACTGGGCCCGGAAGGATTCGCCCGATGGCTGAAGGGCCTCAACGCCATCCAGTACACCGATACCACCTTCCGCGACGCCCACCAGTCGCTGCTGGCCACCCGTATGCGCACCTACGACATGATGAAGGCGGCCCGCAGCTTCGCCCAGCACCACGGCAATGACGTCTTTTCGATGGAAGTCTGGGGCGGCGCCACCTTCGACGTGGCCCTGCGCTTCCTCAGGGAGTGCCCATGGAAACGCCTGGAATTCCTGCGCCAGGCCATTCCCAACATCTGCTTCCAGATGCTGCTGCGCGGCTCCAACGCCGTGGGCTATACCGCGTATCCGGACAACCTCATCATCAAATTCATTGAGGAGGCGGCTGAGGCAGGCATCGATATCTTCCGCATCTTCGACTCCCTCAACTGGGTGGAAGCCATGAAGGTGAGCATCCGCACCGTACGGGAGCGCACCAACAGCGTGGCCGAAGCCTGCCTTTGTTATACCGGCGATATCACCGACCCTAACCGTACGAAGTACAACCTGCAGTATTACCTGGACATGGCCCGGCGCCTGGAGGATGAGGGCGCCCACATCATCGCCATCAAGGATATGGCCGGTTTGCTCAAGCCACTGGCGGCGGAGCTGCTGATCTCGGAACTGAAGCAGGTGGTCCACACGCCTATCCACCTGCATACCCACGACACCTCCTCCATTCAGGCGGCCA
This sequence comes from Bacteroidota bacterium, assembly GCA_963169455.1. Taxonomy (GTDB): domain Bacteria; phylum Bacteroidota; class Bacteroidia; order Chitinophagales; family Saprospiraceae; genus JACJYE01. The sequence continues at coordinate 60,667 of CAUJDW010000107.1, forward strand.
CTTACCTGAAAGCTATCGATGCCGGCGTGGATGTGATCGACCTGGCGCTGAGTTCCATGTCGGGGCTGACTTCCCAGCCCAATTTCAACTCCGTAGCCGCCATGATGAAAGGGCACCCCAGGGAACACCCCATCAAGCTGCATTCCCTGAACCAGTTTTCCGACTACTGGGAAACGGTGCGCCGTTACTACTATCCTTTCGAAACCGAATTGCGGGCCGGAACGGCGGAAGTTTACGAACACGAAATCCCCGGCGGCCAGTATTCCAACCTCCGCCCGCAGGCGCGCGCCCTGGGGCTGGAAGAAGAGTTCGACACTATTAAGGAGAATTACCGCATCGCCAACGAATTGTTTGGCGATATCGTCAAGGTGACCCCTTCCTCCAAAGTCGTAGGCGATATGGCGATGTTCATGGCATCGAACAACCTCAGCCGGGAAGACATCCTGAAGCGGGGCGAATCCCTGTCCTTCCCCGACAGCGTCAAGGCGCTGATGCGGGGCGACCTGGGGCAGCCCGAAGGCGGTTTCCCGGAGGAATTGCAGCGCCTGGTGCTCAAAGGCGAAAAGCCTTATACCGAACGGCCCAACGCCCACATGGAGCCTATCGATTTTGAAAAGGAACTGAAGCAGTTCCGCGAGGAATTCGGCGAATACCTGGACATGCGCAACTTTCTCTCCTACAAGTTATACCCCAAGGTGTACAGAGAGTACCGCGAGCACTACGAGCGCTACGGCCTGGTGCGCGCCCTGCCCAGCCCGGCCTTTTTCTTCGGCCTGAAGCCCAACGAGGAGATTATCGTTTCGCTGGACAAAGGCAAAAACCTGCTCATTAAGTACCTCAACATGACCGAGCCGGACAGCCAGGGCAACCGCCTGGCCTTTTTCCAGCTCAACGGGCAGACCCGGTCCATCCCCATCCACGACCGCCACATCAAACTGGAGGTGGTGGCGCACCGCAAAGTGGAAAGCGACAAACACGTGGGCGCCCCGCTGCAGGGCAACATTTCCAAGATTCTGGTGCATGCAGGCGATGAGGTGGCCGCCAACGCGCCCCTGTTCATCATTGAGGCCATGAAAATGGAAAGCACCATCACGGCCCCGATGGCCGGAAAAATCAAAAAGATACACCTGGCGGAAAAAACCCTGGTCGAACAGGACGACCTGGTGGTGGAATTCGCCTAGGTGGCGTAGGCGTAGGGATGGAATCGCTTTTTAGGGATGGAATCGCTAAAAGCGATTCCATCCCTAAAACGAAAAAACATGTCCAAGGAAAAAGAACTTCGCGAAGTACAAATGCTGGGCCTGAAGCTGCCCACCGACCCGCGCTGGGTAAACCTGGCCGAAATGGAGCTGGGCGAAATCCTGACCGACCACGCCTATTGCGAGCAGAAGGCGGCCACCTCCTGCATCTCTCTCATCCAGGCCTATCCGGAAAAAGAGGATATGGTCAAAAAGCTGGCCCCCATCGTCACCGAGGAATGGGGGCATTTTCGCATGGTGCTCGGCGAACTGGAAAAACGCGGCCTGAAGCTGGGCCGGCAGCGTAAGGATGAGTATGTCAACAAACTGCTCGAGTTCCAGAAAAAAGGGGGTTCCCGGGAAGAGCGGCTGCTGGAAAAACTGCTGATCTGCGCCCTTATCGAAGCCCGAAGCTGCGAGCGCTTCCGCCTGCTGTCCCTGCACATCAGCGACGAGGCCCTGCGCGACTGGTACCACAAATTCATGGTGGCCGAGGCCGGGCACTACCGCCTGTTCATCGACCTGGCCAGGCAGTTCATGCCCGAAGATGTTGTTAAAAAACGCTGGCAGGAATATCTGGACAGGGAGGCGGAGATCATGAAAGAACTCGAGCTGCGGGGAGACAGGATGCACTGAACCGGCAGGCTATTCCCTCAACTCCTCCGGCGCCGGCCTGCCTTCGCCCGGCAGTTCGTTGATGATGGATGCGATCCACCACCGCCCGTCCCGGCGGATGAGGTGAAAGCTGTCCACCCCCTGCTGCGGGCGCATGCGCGTGCCGGGAATGTGGGCTTCGTACAGCACCAGGGCATGGGCGATGTCCCCCATCACCATCATTCTGGTGCGGACGATGCGCTCGGTAAAGCCCGTCTTTTCCACATTGGCCCGCCCGATGAAGTCCACGAAGTCCTGTACAAACCCATCCACCGAAAAAACAGTGGTTTCCTCCCGCGCCGTGCGCAGCACGATCACCGCCTGATCGATGAACAGGGCGCGCACCTTGTCCCAGTCGGGAGTGGTTCCCGCCTTGAAGGTAACCAAGTCATAGAGTTCGTTGACTACTGCTTCGGCCGACTGATGATCCGCCGCCGGCGGGGATTCCGTTTGCCCGCGGGAGACGGCGCAGGAGGTGAGCAAAAGGGCAAGGAGGGTGAAATATTGGAAACGCTTCATTGGCTGAGTATTTAAATTAAAGCCGACAGTAAAAAACTCCCGGAAAAAACAATCGGAGCTTTATAAGCCTGAAAATAACAATCTCCTAATTTTATTTTTCAAAAATGATTGCGAACTTTGCAAAACGCCTGGTGCAATGATCACCGGGCCCGGTTGCAAATAACACGGCCATTTTCTAAAACCCTGATGTAACACCCAATACGGTTTGAAAAACCCGATTGACAGAAAAAGACGGTGTTTTGCTTGCCTGCTTCTGCTTGCGTTCTGCCTTCAAAGAGTTATTGGCTTTTTAGGGGGTGAAATTGTTTATGTTGTTTTGGCCGAGTCCCGGATGGATGGCCAAGAGAAAAGGATCGCCGAAAAGATTCTGGCGGAAACGGGCTTTGACCTCCACATCGAAATCCAGAGCGACGGCCAGATAAAGGCCCTGCAGGGCCTGGGTTATTCCTCCCCCTTCATCTTTTCCGAAGAAATCGAGGGGCAACTCAGTTACTATACCCTCAATGAATCGCCTGTGAAGGCGTTAAGTTATACTTTCACTACTGAAGAACAACAGAAGCCCGAGGCGCCGGCTAATACAAACAGGGCCATCAAGGACCGGTTGTTTTCCGATTTTTATTTCCTGGAACCTTGTTTCTGGCTAAAGGAATTGCCGGGTTTCCATTCCCGGCTGACGGCCATACTGCCTTCCTGGGAAAATTCATTTCTATCCATAACCTCCCCTCCTCCGGAATTGGCGTAATGCAGGCAAAACCGGCCATTGCCATCCCGGCAAAGCGGCCTTCCGGCCGGCTTTCCAACTTTTTTCAGCCCTCTTAGCCCTTTTACCCAAGCTTGGGGTTTTGAGGGAAATTTATCCTATTCCATCACTGAGGTTGCTCCACAAAGCCATTAGGACAGGGGTAACGGAACGGGGTGTTTCAACCAGGCTGATAACAGCCTGCGCATCCATGAAATCCGTTGCTCCGGCAAATCTCACGCAGGCTTACAGGAGGGCCCTCATCGATGGACAAATTGAACACTCCATGAAAAATATATATTCCTTCGTTTCATTACTTGCCATCTACCTCGCTTTCCCCGGGGCAAACCAGGCCCAAACACCAACGGACGACCTGTTCATGAACCAGCGGGAATCCTGTATCGCCCTGATTTATGAGAACAGTTGGTTCGACGAATACTGGGAAGGGGCTTCTCTCAGGGCGAATGGATCCATTTCCACCGTCAAAAGGCATACGGCCATACCCATGATCGCCATCGGGCTTTTTGACCAACTGAACCTGATCGTGGCGGCGCCATACGTTCAAACAGCCTCCACCGAGCCCAATGGCGGCAAATTCATTGGAGCAGAAGGTTTTCAGGACCTGAGCCTTTTTCTGAAGGGCAGCGTGCTGAACAGGCAGGCTGGCCCCGGTGAGGTGGCCCTGCTCGCCACTGCCGGTTTCTCAACGCCCATGACAAATTACCTGGCCGACTATATGCCCTACAGCATCGGCCTGGGCGCCAACGAATTCAACCTGAGGGGCATACTCCAGTATAAGCTGGACAATGGCGTCTATGCCCGCGCCACCCTGGCATACCTGTTTCGCGGCCAGGCGAAGGCCGAAAGGGATTATTACTACAATAACGGCAGTTATTATTCCCACTGGATGGATGTTCCCAGCGCCTGGAATTTTCAGGCCGTAGCAGGGGCGTGGCTACTGGCTGACATCCTGAAAGTGGAGGCCAGTTACACAGGCTTGAAGGCTACAAGCGGCGACGACATCCGGGCTTATGCCGCCCCGCAACCCACCAACAAAATATCCCTTGGCCAGGCCGGCATCCTGGCCCAGTGCTATCTGAAAAAACCCAAAGGGCTCGGCGGGCTCGCCTATTTCTCCCAAACCCTCCACGGCAGGAACATGGGCAAGGCCAGCATCTTCGGGGCAGGGCTGACCTACCAGTTCAGGATCTGACGCTTCATGAAGCCTGGCAGAAAATCAAACCATAATCAGCGGGCAATGCGTGAATTGCCCGGTTTAACGTAAAAGCTAATTTTCATCATGAAAAATATTACCATCTCTTCCCTGCTTACTCTTTGCATTGGGCTGTGCGCCCTGTTTCTGGCCTCTTCCTGTGAAAAGGATATCCCGACACAAGCCGATTATTCGGATTATGTTTTTTCAAAGCCGGATGAAAACGGGGGAAGCTGGAAGCCCATCCTGCTAACCGGCCCCGAACAGATTGCCGTGCCTGCACCCGAAGATGTCAGCTCAAACGGGTATCAGGAGGAACTGGCGGCCCTGAAAGCGGCTGCCTCCGGCCTGACGGGCGATCAGATGCAGGCCGTCGGATACTGGTCGAACAACCCCATTCTGCGCTGGAGTGAAATCGCCCTCGAGCTGGTGGCCAAGTACAACCTCATCCCCGGCCCCAACTCCGACGGTTCTTATACCCTGCCCGACCCGGCCAACCCAGGCAACATCCCCAATTTCCCGTTTGCCCACCCGCCCTATGCCGTCCGCGCCCTTGCTTACCTGAGCGTGGCCCAGTTCGACGGGCTGATAACGGCCTGGCATTACAAATACCAGTACAACCGCCCCGCCCCCGGGCAGGTTGACCCTTCCATTCCGGTAGCCTACGTGGACAACGGGCTGCCGTCCTACCCTTCAGACGGAGCCGTAATCGCGGCAGCCTCCAGAGACATCCTGTCCGCCATGTTCCCGCTGGAGAAGGAATATCTGGCCGCAAAGGCAGAAGAGCAAATGGCCAGCCTGCAGTGGGCCGGCACCAACGTGGACAGCGATATTGCCGCAGGGGTTCATATTGGGGAGGAAGTGGCCAAAGCGGCATTGGCCAGAGCCGCCAACGATGGCATGAAAAGAGCGCAATGCCCCAAGCCCGTTTCCGATTCCCTCAAAGCAGCAGCATTCGCCCGCTTCGGCTGGCAATGGGACAATCTGGAGGCGCCGCCCCGCCCGGTAGGGCTCACTCCCCTGTTCGGCCAGGTAAAAATGTGGAACGTGCCCACGGTTGAAGAAGTCCGGCCGCCAGTCCCGCCGGCCCCCGGCTCGGCCGAATATGAGGAGAACGTCAGGGAACTGAAACACTTTGCCGACAATATGACCGATGAATGGCGGGCTATCGCCAACTTCTGGCAGGATGGAATCGGCACCTATACTCCGCCGGGCCACTGGAACCGCTTCGCCAAGGAACACGCGATCAAGTACAGGCTCAACCCGTTGCGCACCGCCAGGGTTTTCGCCTACCTCAATATGGCCATGATGGACGGGGGCATCAGCTGCTGGGACGCCAAATACTATTACCACTACCCCCGCCCCATCAATACCATACCGGGTTTTAAAACGATAGCGGGCACCCCCAACTTTCCCAGCTATACCTCAGGGCACAGCGTTTTCTCGGCTGCCGGCGCCGAAGTGCTGACGTATGTGTTCCCGGAAGAGGGTTCGAAATTCCGCGACTGGGCGCTTGAGGCCGCCATTTCAAGGGTCTATGGCGGCATACACTGGCGCTTTGATGCGGAAGTGGGCACTGCCCAGGGCATCCAGGTGGCAGAATACACATTGGAAGCAGCCAGAGCGGATGGCGCCGATTGAGGCTAGTACTGTCGGCACTAGCTGGCGCTGAACAGCCCGGCAAAGCCCATAAACGCCATCGACAAAATACCGGCGATGATCAGGTTCAGGGCCGTGCCTTCGACAACCTTGGGAATATCCAGAACCTTGGTTTCTTCGCGGATGCCGGCCATCAGCACCAGGGCAAGGGTGACCCCGCCGCCGGCGCCGAGGGCGTAAAACAGGCCTTCCACCAAGCCGTAACCCTTGTTGGTGGCGAATAGCGCCAGCCCGAGTATGGCGCAATTGGTGGTGATCAGCGGAAGAAAAATGCCCAGAGCCCGGAACAATTCCGGGCTCAGCTTTTTGATCGCCATCTCCACCAGTTGCACCGTGCTGGCAATGACGATGATAAAACTGATGAGGCGCAGATAGGGGGCATACGGCAGAATAAAAGTATTCAAAGCCCAGGAACACACGGCCGTGATCAGCATGACGAATATATTGGCCAAACCTAGCCGAAAGGCCGTATCCAGCCGCCCCGACACCCCCAGGAAGGGGCAGATGCCCAGAAAATAGGCCAGGGTAAAGTTGTTGATCAACAGGGCCGAGATGAATATCCAGATCAGTTCTTCCATGATTCAGGTTGCAGGTTGCAGGTTGCAGGTTGCAGGTTGCAGGTTGCAGGTTTCAGGTTTCAGGTTGCAGGTTTCAGGTTTCAGGTTGCAGGTTTCGGGTTTCGGGTTGCAGGTTTCAGGGTTGCAGGGTTTGCCACAGGCTCACCTCGTCTCCCCCTCTCCCAGTCTCCCGGTCTCCATTGGGTGTTACAGGTTCCAGGTTCCAAGTTTCAGAGGTTGCCTCAGGCTCTCCTCATCTCCCCTTCTCCCAGTCCCCCAGTCTCCCTTAGGGTTTCAGGGTTTGCCAGGGGCTCTCCCCTCTCCCTGCCTCAGCCCTTTGCCCTGCGCCTTTGGAGCCAGTTGAAAAACAGCAGCAAAAAGCCCAGTGCGAAAAAGCCTCCCGGAGGCAGGATCATGACCACCCAGGGTTCGAAGCCGCTGCCGAAGAGCGGGATGTTGAACAAGCTGCCGCTGCCAAGTATTTCCCGGATAGCGCCGATGGAGAGCAGGGCAAAGGTGAAACCTGCGCTCATGCCCAGGGCGTCAGCCATGGCCAGCCCCATCGGGTTTTTGGAAGAAAAAGCCTCCTGCCGCCCCAGGATGACACAGTTCACAACAATCAGGGCAATGAAGGCTCCAAGCTCCTTGTGAATCTGTGGCGCAAGGGCGGCCAGCAGAAAATCCACAACCGTCACGAAGGTGGCGATGATGATGATAAAGGCCGTGATGCGCACCTGTTTGGGGATCAGTTTCCGAAAGGCGGATACCAGCAGGCTGGAAAAAACCAGCACAAAGGAGGTAGCCAGCCCCATGGCCAGGCTGTTGATGGCGGTATTGGTCACGGCCAGGGTGGGGCACATGCCCAGCACGGCTACAAAGACCGGGTTCTCCTTCCAAAGGCCTTTCAGGAATTCCTCCGCACTGCGGTTTATGGTTGGCGCCTGGTTCATATCGCTTTCACTGTTTCTGCGCTTTTACGTACTGTTCGATGGCGGGCTGCCATTTTTCGACCCCCTTCTGAAGGAGGCGCACCACCGCCTTGGAAGAAATAGTGGCCCCCGTGATGGCTTCCACTTCATTTGGGGCCTGCTTTTCCCCTTTTTTTACAGAAATGATCTGCGGAGCGATGGCCAGCTCGCGGAAGTTCTCGCGAAAGGCGGCATCTTTTATGATCTTGTCGCCCAGGCCCGGGGTTTCCTTGCTGTCCAGCACTTCAAAACCGATGATAGCCTGTTTTTCGGGTTCATAACCGAAAATGCCGCCGATGATGTCCTGGAAGCCGGGTTCATCGGATGGAATAGCGAAGCCTACGAGTTTGCCGGCCTCATCGAAGCCGGCATAAATGCGCGGGGGCTCTTCCCCGCTTTTACCTGCCGGGGCCTCTTCCGCCGGCGCCAGGCCGCCGTCTTTCAGAACCAGCGCCTGAAAGGCCTTGCTGCCCGGCAGCACGAGGTATATGGCGCGTTCGGTGGCCTGCGCCCGGTTGGCCTGTATCATGGGAAGGGTAAAAAGGTAAACCCCTACCAGCACCAGCCCGGAAAAGAAACCGGCAATGCCCAGCGTTGCGATCAGCCTTGCAGAACTGGGTTCGGCTTCGGTGTTTGCCAATGGTTTTTCTTGTGTGCTCCTTTCGCTCATGAGTAGCCGTATACCCTGGTTTTAGTAAATCGGTTGATGAGGGGCGTCGCAGCGTTCATCAGCAGAATAGCATACATGACGCCCTCCGGCAACCCGCCCCAAATCCGGATGAGCACCACCAGCAGCCCGATGCCGGCGCCGAATATCCAGGCGCCTTTCGGCGTCAGGGGGGAGGTCACCATGTCCGTGGCCATATACACCGCGCCGAGCAGCAGCCCGCCTGCCAGCAGCATAAACGGCGGCGACGGATAGCGGGCAGGGGCGATTGCGTAAAAGACGGCAGTGAAAAGAGCTACCGTCAGCAGAATGGCCAGCGGGATGCGCCAGTTGATGAGCCGCCGCCAGGCCAGGTACAGCCCGGCCAGAATGAGCAGCAGCCCGCATGTTTCTCCCAGCGAACCACTGGTATTGCCCAGCAGCAGGCTGGCCAGTTCCGTCGGCTCGTGGTCGAACTTCATCCGGGCCAGAGGGGTGGCGGCGCCGATGGCGTCCACAGGGCTGCCCTGATAAAAGGGCATGGCCAGGTTGGTTCCGCGCGGCATCCAGTAGCGCCCGTCGGGCAATTCCCAGGTCGTAATGGCGGTGGGAAATGCGGCCTGCAAAAAGGCCCGGCCCACCAGCGCCGGGTTGAACACGTTCTGCCCCAGCCCACCCCAGATGGCCTTGCCCATGCCGATCGACACTACCCCGCCGACAAATGCCATCCAAAGCGGAAATCCCGGCGGCAGGGTAAGGGCCAGCAACAGCCCGGTAACCAGCGCACTGCCGTCGTAAAGGCTGCTTTCCTGGCCTTTGCCACGCCCCACAAGCCACTCCGTCAGCAGGCAGCCCGCTATGGCGGCCAGGCTGACCAGCAGCGCGCTCAGCCCGAAATAATAAAAGGCTGCCAGAAAAACGGGAATAAGGGTATATACCACCTCCCACATGATCCGGGGCGTGCTGCCCCTGTCATGCAGAAATGGCGAAGTCGATATCGATAATTTAAATGATTCCACTATTACTCAATAAATAACAATACAACAATATAACAATACAACAATATAACAATATAACAATATAACAATATAACAATATAACACAGACCTAAGCCCAGCCCTCTACCCCTGCCTCTCCCTGGCCTTCTGTTCCCGGATCATGGCTTTCCCGACGCGGAAACTCTGCACCAGCGGAATGCCCGACGGGCAGACGAAGGAACAGGAGCCGCACTCGAAACAGTCCAATACATTATATGCTTCCATCTCTTCCCACAGGCCCTTACGGGCAAGCAGCCCCAGCCGGGCCGGGTTGAGGAAAAGCGGGCAGGCCTCGAGGCAGCGCCCGCAGCGTATGCAGTTGTATGTCGAAAAATCCCGGACTTCGGCATCGGTCAGGGCGAGGATGCCGGAGATGCCTTTCACAACCGGCACGTCGAGGCTTTTCTGCACCACGCCCATCATGGGGCCGCCCAGCAGGATGCGGGCGGCCTCATCGCTGATGCCTCCGCAAAAATCGGTTACGGCCCGCATCGGGGCGCCCAGCGGAACAAGCACATTGGCCGGGCGCCGGACAGCCGGGCCCGTGACGGTGAGCACCCGCTCGATTAGCGGCAACCCCTGCCGGAAATATTGCGACAATGCAACGGTTGTGCCCACATTGGACACCAGCACGCCCACATCCAGCGGCAGTTTCCCGCCGGGCACCTCCTCTCCCAGAATGGCGGTGATCATCATCTTCTCCGCGCCCTGCGGATACTTGACCTGGAGCGGAACGACTTCAATGGGTAGTGCGCCGCCTCCGGCTTTCTCCCGGAGGACGGCAATGGCGTCCGGCTTGTTGGCCTCGATCCCGATATAAATTTTCTCCGCCCGGATGAAGTGCTGCAGGATGCCCACACCGTCCATCAGTTCATCGGCGTATTCCAGCATCAACCTGTGGTCACAGGTCAGGAAAGGCTCGCATTCGCAGCCGTTCACCATGAGGCATCGGATATGACGGCCTTCCGGGATGGAGAACTTCACGTGAGCCGGAAACGCCGCCCCTCCCAATCCGACCAGGCCCGCCCGCTGGACGGCGGCAATGAAATCGGCTGCGCTTATCTGCTCCGGGGGTATGGGCGGGGCAAGGGTTAAGCGCTGGCTGGAAAAACGGTCCGCTTTGATGCGGATCGCCGGCGACATCTGCCCGTTGGGATGCCCGAACAAGCCAATGGCCGTAACCGTCCCGTCAACCGGAGCATGCAGCCCGACGGAGACGAAACCCGCGGGTTCAGCTATGAGTTCTCCCCGCCGCACGCGCTGCCCTTCCCGCACTACCGGCCGGGCCGGCGCGCCAATGTGCTGCGACAGCGGCAGGATGTACTCCTCCACAAAGGGCATCCGCTCTATCGGGCGGTGGCTCGACAGTTCTTTGTATTCTTCCGGATGGATGCCATGCCGGAAGGTAAGGAGGGGGCCGGTGAGGGTGGTGCTTTGCATGGTTTGTGTGCCCACGGCTGAAGTCGTGGATGTACCCACGACTAAAGTCGTCAATTTACCCACGACTAAAGTCGTGGGATATTTGATGTACCCACGACTGAAGTCGTGGGGTATGTACCCACGGCTAAAGCCGTGGGGTAATCGGGGTGCGGCTTAGGGCCAGGAGTTTATCCCGGAGTTTTGCCCGCACCTCCTGCATGAGTTCTTCTTCCTTGTTCCGGAGTTTCGCTTCGAATTCAGCACGGGCCTTCTCCAGTTCCCGTTCGTATTTTTCCGCCAGTTCCTGTTCCACCTTGTTCCTGAGTTTTTCGGGGAAGGGGGACAGTGCGCCGGCCATTTCGCGCAGCATGCGCCACTGGTGCAGGGCGCCCTCCGTAGCGGCCACCACTTGTTCTGAGGCCATCAGTTGGCTCAAACCACCCTCTTCGCCGGAAACCAGGATCGTGGGCGTTTTGCCCTTGCGGGCCTCCGGCGGGAGCCTGAGATATTCCGCCATGGGCAGGGGGGTTGAGCCTTCAGCGGGAAGGTGGAAAAAATGTTCCCGCCAGGCGCGCTGGGCATACAACCAGTCGGCATAAGTAAACACATAAGGCTGCCCCTTGCTCTCCCGGCCCGGCAGATCTTCTGCCCACCAATCCTCATCCTCCGCCGGGTTGCCGTCCAGGGCGGTTGCCTGAGACAGGAAGCCGCCTTCCGTTTCCGGGTCGAAGCGGAGCACGGGGAAGGCGCGGGTTTTCAAAGCCAGCCCGGCCATTTGCGGCCATTGGCCGCCGGGGGCGTCGAGCTGTTCCGGGCCAACGGCCAGCAGGTGGAAAAAAGCAGGCCGCGGCCTGGAGATCCCCTGGCGGAGGCCATCGTACAGTTCCGGCGCTGCTCCAAGGCTGCCCTGCCATACGAAGGCGTTGCGCAGGGCGGCGGCGGCAAACAGCGCCGCATTGCCTCTGGCCAGCTGCCGTTGGGTAGCCTGCACATCGGCCGCAGCATCATCAAGGCAAATTACTTTAACCGGCCAGGGGGAAGCCAGCAAGGCATCGAGGGCTTCGCGCTGCGGCCCTTCCAGCAGGTTCTGGTTGCCCACCAATAGCAGCGGCGGCGCCAGGCCCCGTTCGGTTTCATCGAGGCTTTCCCAGCTCAGGGAAGCGATCTCCAGGTCGTGGGCTTCGGGGCGGTATTTGCCTTGCACTTCCAGGCGGGCCCGGCGCAACAGCCTGATGTTGTCCAGGGCGTGGCGCAGATACCCCTGGAAAAGGCCGGAGGCCAGCCCGGCCGCGCCATCGGCATCCAGCAAAGCCGGCGCGATAAAAGCATTGTAGGGATATTGTTCCGCCCAGGGCCACAAACCTGCCTGGACAGCCAGGGCATAGCGGGCGCGCCCGGCGCCGGTAGGGCCTTCCAGAATGGCCCACCGCAGGGCCTTCAGGCCGTTGGCCAGGCCGAGCTTGCGCTGCAGTTCAGCGGTATCCACCAGCCTGAAATGTTCGTGCGCCGCCAGTTTGCCGACGAGTTCATCCAGGGGAAGGTTGGCGCCGCCGGCTTCGCCCACGGCATTTTCAAGCGTTAGCAGGCTTTCCCGTGGAAGCGCTTCACTCAGCTTTTTATGGACGTTTTCCAGCAGCGCCTCCATCAGTTCTCCGGCCTCCCGGGCCAGCCTGACGAGGCGCGGCTGCACCACCGACTCGGTTACGGCTGTGGCCAGGTGAAGCATAGCCTTGGCAGGAGCGCCCGATTCCGAAAGGCTCCCACCTGCCATCGACTGGTAGTAATTGCGGCTCAGCAGTATGGCTGCGAGGGAATCGTAAGCAGGTTCCTGCACCAGGCGGGCGACCGTTTCCGGCGGGCTGTCGGGCAGTTGTTCCCACAAATCGAAGCTGGCCTGCAGGCTTTCTAGCAGTGCCGGAGCCTGGGGCGCCATTTCCAGCGCTCCCTCGGGGCAGGCCTGCACGCAGAGCCCGCAACCGGTGCAGGCGTGGGGGTTGACGGCCAGAGAGAAAAACGCGCCGGCGCCTCTTTCCTGTGCTTCCGGCCCGTGGAAGAACGTTTCTGTGATAGCTACCGGAAACCCGCCTATGATATCCAGAATGATTCCCCACTCCCGGCGAACCGCGCCTTCCTTATCCCCGCTTATTTTCATCTGTTCCAGCAGCCGTTCAAAGGCCGCCGGCAGGAAATCGGACACTTTTGCGGCGCCTGTCCCGGCAGCCTTGACTGCCGCCCCGGCCAGGAGGGCCAGGTTTTTCGCCAGGGGGGTAAACTGCGCGAGCGGTGTTCCGCGGGAAGCGGAAATGGCCATGGCTCCTTTAATCAGGGCTTCCACCCCGATGGCCAGTGGAGGGATGGCGGCATGAGGGCACAAAACCGCACACTGGCCGCAACCCGTGCAGTTTTCGGGAAGGAATACCGGCAATTCTGTGCGCCGGGCGGCCTGATTGGCGAAAAGCGCCGAAGCCGCCGGGCTCTGAGGCAGGGCCTCAAATGGGCTGGCAACCAGTTCTTCCTCCTCCCCGTTTTGATAAAAAGCAGCTGTATCGTGGTAAAAACGCGATAGCCTCGTATATGGCGCCCCATGATCCCTGTAGCGCTGTACGCTTCGGGGCATTCCCAATGCGGCGCCCTGTGGATTCTTTCGCTGCGGCGCCGGGCTGGAATGCAGGCTTTCGGCTTCTATGCCGGGATAATTCCGCCCGATGGCCTGCAGCAACAACTGGTGCTGGGGCGAAACGGCCGCAGTACGGGTATAATCCATTCCGAGCAGGAACTGCTTTTTCCCCTGCCCGCCTTTCATCATGTTGCGGAAAGCCGCCACGGCATCTTCGAGGCGAAGCGGCGCAGCATAGTACCCGGAATAGCACTCAGGTTGCTGCCTGCCCAGGCCGGAGATAGCGGCTTTCAGTTCCCGCAATAGCGCCCCGCCGGCAGTATCGGCGGCGGCGGTTACCGGTTCAAGCACCGCTACGGCCCGCCTGCCCGCCAGCAGGGCAGCCAGTTCGGCTGCGGGGAAGGGGCTGATGAGGCTCAGGTTCAGGCACCCTACGCGCGCCCGCTCTTTCTCGCGCAGCAGCGCTGCTGCCGCCACGGACTGGGCAGCAGCTTCGCCCTGGCTGATGATCAGAAAATCGGCGCCTTCGGCCTGATAAGCCGTCAGGGGGGCATAATGCCGGCCCGTCAGGCTGCCGAATTCTTCCATCACCTGGCGGATGATGGCCGGCAGGTAATGGTAAAAATACCGGCTCCGGGCGGCGGCTTCCAGGTTGCCGGCAGGCACATCCTTGCTGGTGCCGGCCAGGGCGGGAAAATCCGGGCTTGCCCAGTTGGGCAGGCGGCGGCGCTTTTTGCCGAAGATCATCTCCTGAGCCGGCGTGGGGCAGCTAATGTAGTCGTCGGGGCCGCCGAGGAACTGCAGCAACTGCGCTCTGGAGGGAATTTGCACGCTTTGCAGTTCGGACAACTCCAGTACGTTGAGGCCGGGAATAAGGGCGAGTTCGGCCACCCTGTGAGCGATGGCCGCAAAATCGAGCGCCTCCTGGGCGTTTGCCGCCCTGAACTGAAAGGCGCCCCGAGAAAAGGCTTCGGGCGGCTGAGCAGTTGCGTGCACTACCAGCCCCAGGTGCAGCCGGGCCCATTTGGAAAGCTGCCCGGCAGGCCTTTCACCGGAAAGGAATGCAGCGGCGCGCAGGCCTGTAGCGGCCAGCCCGGCTGCGAAATCGAGCTCCGGGGTGGCGGCAAAAACAGCCTGGCGCCCAAACAGGTTGGCCCCTCCGGGAAGCGGGTGAGCCGCCGGCGCCGAATAGCCATCGCTGATGGCAGCTTCCAGCCGGCGGACAGCAGCCTCAGCCGTCAGCTCCATCGTTTTTCCGTACCATTCCTCCTGGCCCTGTTCCATGGTTTTTTATTTCATTGATAGTATTCTTCCCCGTAGCGCTCCACCCGCCCAAGCGGCAGTGTGGGAGCTGCGGGTTTGGCAAATTGTTCCCATTCCACCCAAACGATCGCCCGGGTTGGGCAACGGAAGGTGGCCTCGGCCCCCGCCAGGTGGTTCAGCCTGTAATCGATGACGGCCAGATTGTCCCGGATCTCGATCAGGCCGGGGGCGGCGTCCGCTACACAGCGGCCGCAGGCGGTGCAGGCTACTGAGCACCTCGACTCCGCCTCCGCCCCTTCGAGCAAAGACTTGCACTGTACGATCAGTTTCCTGCTCACGGGCATGAGTTCGAACAGGCCCTTGGGGCAGGCGGCCACGCAGTCGCCGCAGGCCGTACACTTATCGGCGATGACCTGGGGCAGGCCGTCGTCATTCATGAAGATAGCCCCGAAATCACAGGCAACTTCGCAATCGCCCAGCCCCAGGCATCCCCAGCTGCAGGCTTTGGAGCCCCCTGCGACGGCGGCCTCGCCCCGGCAGGTGCTCATCGCGCCTTTGTAATCGGCCAGGTTGTGGGCTTCCCGCCGGCCGCCGGCGCAGAGCAGGCGCGCCACGCGTTTTTCTTCCGAACCGGCGTCAACGCCCAGAAAAGCCGCAATGCGCTGGACGGCCTCCGCCGAACTGACGGTGCATTTGGAGGGCTGGATGTCATGGGCCACCACTTTTTCCGCAAAGGCGCGGCAGCCCGGCAACCCGCAGGCGCCGCAATTGGCGTGGGGCAGCATCTCCTCCACCTGGTCGATGCGGGGGTCTTCCTCGACCCGAAACCTGCGGTAGGCGATGGCGATTACCGCCGCAAACAGCAGGCCCAGTCCGGCCAATATTCCAACTCCTATGGCGATTTCATTCAGCATCGCTGCAAAGCTTAATTGAAGGGCTCCGCCCGTTTGATCAAAGCTTCCAGCCCGGGCTCGGCAGGGTTCTGCGGGGCGCCGGGATGGATGATGCGGGCCGGGCAGCTTTCCGCAGCCCGGACGATGTCGGCAAAGGGGCCTCCTTTAGGGTCGGCCACGTAAGCCTGCTCATCCGCATTGTACTTGAATATCCGGTTGTTGATGGAGGTGCATTCGTTGCAGGAGGTGCACTGTGGCGTTTCGATCCAGGCCTCGCCCAGAGGCAGAGGCTCCTCTGCCTTTTCAGGCCCGGCAACCGGCTCCGGAGCAGGAGCAGCGGGAACCGGTGGCGCTTCGGCCATGGGGCCTTCGGCAGGCGCCGGAGGGGAAACAGCCGGCGCAGGGGCCAAAGCTTCCAGGCCCGCAAGCGGCTCCAGGCCGAGCAAAACGTCAGCCAGCTGGGCCATGGCCTGCCGCGCCGTTTCTTCGCGGGTTTTTTCCAACTCCTGCCGGTGTGCTTCCTCCAGGGCCGAAAAACGCGCCTCGGCAGCCGATTCGAGTTCCCGGCGCAGCTTTTCGGTAGCCAGTTCTACATGGTAACTGTGGATGCCGGCATTCTCCTGCAGAAAGCGCCAGAAGTCGAGGCGCTCCCGGCAGGCGAGCACCACCGGCCAGGCCGGGGCCGCCTTCTGCAGCTGGTTCTGATCGTCAACTACCCAGATGAAAGGCAACTTACTGTAGCTTTGTTCCGGCGGCAAAGCCAGATATTCAACCAGAGGGATCAGGTTTTCACTCCAGAACGCAGCAGGAACCAGCTGGAAATAGTGCACATATTCAGGATGCTGGGCGGCAAAATCGGCAAAAGTGAAGGACAAGGCCAGGCTGGCCTGTTTTCCTTCCGCATCCACATAAGCCAGCTCATGTTGCGGCCAGTCCATTTCCGGCTGAGGGTTGTCGCGGATGTCAAACCGGCTGCCCCATTTGGGGCCCAGGCGGCTGTCATAGGTGAAAGCCGGAAATTCCCGCCCTTCCACTGCTGCGCTCATCCACAGTTGGCCGCCCTCTTCAACATCGGCCATCAGCAGATGCAGTACGGCCGGGGTGAAGGCAGAAAAAGCAGCCTGCATCCCCTGAAAGAAGTGTTCCGTTCGCAGGGCTGCACCCTGATAAAAGAAAACCTTGCGGTGCGCTATTGCCAGGGCGCCCGGTTCCGGCCGGAACGGCAGGGCCAGCCCATTGGAAGCCGCTTCGCCCCTGTGCTCCTCCTGCCGGAGCAGTAATATGCGCATAGGCCTGCCGGAAGCCAGCAGGCCGGAATAGCCATCCATTTCGGATGCCAACAGCTCGGCGGCATCAGCGAGGAGGATGACGGGCGGGCAGGCGGCCATCTCTTCGTCGGAAAACTGGCGCCATCCGAAATGGGCGAAGAAATCGCCGTGGATTTCAGGAGCATAGAGATTTTCGTATTCCAGCCGGGCCATGCGCAAAGCGCCAAAGATCCGGGCAGCTTCCTCCATGCGCCGGTCAAAAAGGGCTGTGGCGGCGGCGCAGGACTGCCCTTTCTCCGCTTTGCGGACTACCGAGCCGGGAAAACACCGCTCCCAGTCCGGCCCGTGCGGGCCTGCAAGGCCATAGCCCACCAGCAGGGTTGCGTCGGTTTCAAAAAGGATGGCGCCGGCCTGATCCAGGGCGGCCACAATTTGCCCGATGCGTTCGAGGCGCGCCTCGGGCATGAGTTCCGCCCCGCTTTCAGGCAGGACGGCCGACAATTCTTCGAAATTGAGGAATGCCTGGGCGAAATCCATCCCGGATTGCAGTTGTTCGGCCGAGCGGGCTCCGGGGCGTTTTTCCCGCTCCACCTCCAGAAGTGTTTTCAGGCGGGCCTGAAACTGATTTATTTCCTCCATTATCCTGCGCCGCTGTGGCGTCAGGCGCCCGTGCAGGTAGTGGGCCAGCAGGTGAAGCGGCGTAAAAGTGGAAAAGGGTATCAGGAGCCCGGTTTTGGGCAGCGCACGCTTCAGCTGCGCGGCATCCTGAGCGAAGGCGGCTCCTTCTTCCCCTTTGACGGACAGCCCGGCCAGCAGCGCATCAAGGGCTTCATCCAGAACGGGAAAAGCTTTGAAGGGCTCGTCCACTCCTTTTATTTTCTGCATTATGAGCCCCAGCAGCCGCGGCAGGTTGTCTTTCAAAATGCGGGCCTGCCCATCCTCTTTTGCAAAAGACGAAATGGCCCGGGCCAACAATTCCTGGATCGGCGCCAGGGCCGGAAAGCCGCTTTCCTTTTCCAGGGTGGCTGCGTCCGCCAACCAGATGGGGAAAGTGCGGCTCTGGGACAGCCGGCCGCGCTCAAGGGCCAGCAGGGCGGGAAAGGCGGGCATTGGTTTTTCGTCCGCCCCTTCCCCCGTCCGGAAGAAAGCGCGCAACTTTCTCCAGTAGGCTTTGAGTTCGTCCTGGGAGGCAGCCTGGGCTACTGGCATTACCAGCGGTTTACCGGCAGGGGGGGAAGCGGGCTCCAGCGTGAGGGGCGTTTCAACTTCGGTATTGTTGAAAAAGCCCAACAGTTCTTCGGATTCTTCCCTGAACAGGCCGGGGAAAGGGGCCGGGCTGCCTTTCTTATCGCTCATGAGCATTGGCTTTGCATTTATTAAACTATCTCCCCTCATACCGCAAAGCGGTCCAGTTCGGCATTGATCGCGGCCATTCTCTGATCCACGCCGAAGCCAAGGTTATGCGCGCCGTACTGGTCGTATTTCGGCGCGTTTTTGTCCTGATAAAACAGCCCCAGATGGACCTCTTCACTCTCGGCCAGCTGGCGGGCGCGGTGGATGTCGGTGGGGTCGTGGGCTTCCTGGCGGGCGAACATTTTCAGGGTGGCCTCATCCGGGTTGATGCCCTGCTCATGGCTGAGCATGATGAGGTGTTCCTTGTTGCTGATCATCTCATTGGCTAGTTCGTTCATGAAATGGGTGCAGCGCACCAGGATGCGGATAAAGGAAAAGCCCTTGTGTTCATAGCCGGCTTTGATGGTGGCGTAGAGGTGCCCCCGCACCCAGTCGGCCGTTTGGGCGACGAAGGAAGCGTTGGCGACGCCCAGGGTGGTTTGAATAGGGTTGACCGGCGGCAGCACCGAACCGTGGGGGTGGGTATTGGAAATGGTGCCCATCCGGGAAGTCGGCGAAGTTTGTTTCTTCGTCATCCCGTAGATGTTGTTGTCAAAAAGCAGCACCGTCATGTTCATATTGTAACGGATGGCGTGCAGCCAGGCCCCGGCGCCGATGGAACAGCAGTCGCCGTCGCCGGTAACGACGAAGACGTGGAGGTCGGGGCGGCGGAACTTGACGCCGCAGGCTACCGGGAATGCCCGCCCGTGGAGGCCGTGGAATCCGTAGGTGTCCATATAGTGCGGAAAGCGGCTGGAACAGCCGATGCCGGAGACGAACACCGTCTTCTCCGGCGGAAGCTGTTCTTCGCGGCATAGCTTCTGCACAGCAGAGAGCACGGAGTGGTCGCCGCAACCGGGGCACCAGCGGGCCGTGCCCTTTTTGTAATCATCCAGTGTGAAGTATTGTCTGGTAGTATCCAGGTCGAGGATACATTCGGTATTCAGTCCAAACATGGCTCCTGCTTTTAAAGGTTTAATTCTTTTCTGATCATCTGCAAAATGCTGGCCGGGCGAATTGGCTGCCCCTGGACGTTGGAGAAGCAGTCGATGTCCACCAGGGTGCTGGCCCGCAGCATCCAGGCGAGTTGCGCGTACCGGCGGTTTTCCGGCGTGATGAGGGGGTCATTGGGGTTGTCGCTGTAGTTGAGCTCAACGGTCATGACTTTGCCAAAGCGCCGGAAGATGTCCTTCAGCCCGGGTTCCATAGGGCTGAGGAAGCGAAGGTGTAAGGAGGACACTTTGGCGCCCAGTTCGCGGGCGCGATCCACGGCTTCCTCGATGGCGCCACGGGTGGAGCCCCAGCCGACCAGCAGCAAATCGCCCTCTTCATCGCCGTGCACAACCGGCGGTTTGAGGGTGCGCCCGAAAGCGGCCAGCTTGCGGCTGCGCATGGCCGAGGCCCGCTGGTTGATGTCGGGGTCGTAGGTGACCTTGCCTTCTTCGCTGTGCGCCAGCCCGGTGAGGGTGTATTCCCCTCCGGGCTGCCCGGGCACCGGCCTTCTGCTGAGCCCCGTCTGGGGGTCCCAGCCGTAGGGTTTGCCGTTCTCTTTCCAGGGGCTCTGGTCTATCGGCGCCGCCAGCCATTCAGGCTGGATGGAAGGCCTGGGGAAGGGCTGCACGCCGGTGCCGAGGTTGGCGTCGGACAGCAGGATGACCGGCACGCGGAAAGCTTCGGCGATCTTGCGGGCCAGAATAACGAACTGGAAACACTCTTCGATGGTCGATGGCGCCAGCACGATCTTGGGGGTGTCGCCGGGCTGGCCGTAGAGCACCGCCAGGAGGTCGCTCTGCTCCACTTTGGTCGGCAAGCCGGTAGAGGGGCCGCCGCGCTGTACGTCGATGATCACCAGCGGCACCTCCGCCATGACTGCCAGGCCGATGAACTCGGTCTTCAGCGCCAGGCCCGGGCCCGAAGTGACGGTCACCGACGTCTTTCCTGCATAGGAGGAACCGATGGCAAAACCAATGGCGGCGATCTCGTCTTCGGCCTGGTGGACTATGCCGCCGGCCTTCTCGATGTATTCGGCCAGGTGGTGGGTAGTGGAAGTCGCCGGGGTGATCGGGTACATGGAACAGACCTCGATGCCGGAGGCGACGATGCCCAGGCTCAGGGCTTCGTTGCCGTTCATCACCACCAGTTCCTGCTCCGCCTTACGGGCCGGGATGTCGAACTGAAAGTCCAGGTTCTCCTCCGCCCAGCCATAACCGGCTTTGAGCAGGGTGAGGTTGGAGTCGATGACCTCCTGCGATTTTTTGCGGAAGGTTTGGCGCACCTGCCCTTCCGCCAGTCCCAGGTCGCGCTGATAAATATTGCAGAGCAAACCGAGCACCCACATGTTCTTGCCTTTCTTCGCATTGGGCGCCCAGCGGAGGCACTCCTTTTCCATGGGGATTTCATAAACGCGGTAGCCGCGGTTGCGGAAGTCTTCCAGCGCTTCGGCATAGCTGCTCCTCACCGCCTTGTTATTGTCTTCGCCCCACTTGCTTTCGATGAGGAAGAGGGTTCCTTCCCGGTAAGCCTTTTGCTCGATGCGGGCGTAGGGCACCACTTCGTTGAAGGCCACGACGAGGTCGGCCTCATCGCCGGCGTTGGTGACGGTTTCCGAGCCGAGGCGGATGCGGATGCCCGAGGCGCTCTCTTTTGTCCTGGCGGGAGGCTGTATGTCGGCAGGAATGATCTCTACGGTCCATACCCCATTGCCCATTTTGGCGGAAATGGCGCCGAAACTCTGGCCGGCTTTCTGGGCGCCCTCGCCGGAATCGCTCACGATCTCCACGATATGGCCGCGAAGCGTTTTTTTCTTATTTGGCAATTGCACCGGGCTTTCCACCTGTTCTGTGGTGTTCTTCATTGGATGACCTTTACTGTTTAGGACGATTATTCAGACCAGCCAACCGGAAAAAGGAAAAATAACCCTAACTTTTTTCTTTGGTTAGCCAATATGGGGCAATTTTATTTTTTATTACCTGGCCAGCCAATGACAGAAATCAGCGGCGGGAATGATGAACGTCATGGGGAAAAATTAACTTTACGGGCAACCTCCTTTTTCAAACCAAACTCAGCGCCTATGGCTGTTTTATCCCGCCACTCCCTGCTTGCCCTGCTGCTGTGCGCAACCGGCCCGGCCCTTTACGCCCAGGACGACGGCTGCTACACTTCCCCGGACTTTGAAGTTTGGGTGGAAAAAGACATCCCCTATGGGCAGGCCGCCACCTATTGCGGGCAGAACCAGAACCTGTTGATGGACCTTTACCGCCCCATCGGCGACGGCAACCCCGCCCGCCCGGCCGTGGTGCTGATCCACGGCGGGGCCTTCCTGGGCGGGGACAAAGGCAGCCCCGACATGGCGGAAACGGCGCGGGCTTTTGCAGCCCGGGGTTATGTAGCGGCGAGCATCAACTACCGGTTGGGCTTCCACAAATCCGTCTTTTACGCCAATGAGGCCACCAACTGCGCCCTGCTTGGAGCGCTGGCCGGCATTCCCAGCCCGCAGTGCCTGTACGCTTATGACAAGGAAATCCGCCGGGCGCTGTACCGTGGCATACAGGACGCCCGGGGCGCCATCCGCTTCGTCAAAAACCAGATCG
>CAUJDW010000108.1 GCA_963169455.1 Bacteroidota bacterium
GGGCACAGTAGAAAGCTGTACCCTGACACCCGCCGGCTGTTTGGTTCTAAGGGCATAATTTCCCATTATGCCCTTAGTTCTCCGAGCATCTTAGGCAGCCTGGATAAACAAATTATTGAATTTCTACCCGCGGCGCTACCGACTGGCGGAATTAGTGTAGGCCGTTTAAGTAGTTGGACACATTTTGCAGAACAATATAACGATGTGCGAATCCAGGGCTAAATCCAGGAAAACGCTCGGTATGGGCGTCCCTGAGCCACCATAATTTGGCCCGGATGGCCAGAATGTCGTTAGAAAACAGGGCGGAAGTGCGGATTCAGGCCCAGCGGGCCGGAATAAAATCCAGGCCTTTGGGTTCTTTGCCCGTTTATATTGCGGCCGGCTGGGCCGCGGACATTCGGTTCCCTGTTTTTTCTACCAATATTGCGGCCCGCTGGGCCGTTGCCAGGCAGTTTAGCCCTGGATTCGCAAACAATCCAACAACATAACCCTAGCCTCAGGAACAATGCATTTCACGATACGAAGGGGGGGCTAATGTCCCGAACCGGCCCGCATAGTTAAAAAACAAGAGGTAGTATGAAATGTCGCAGCAGCGACTTTAAATTTGCTGAAAAAAAATTACTGGGGAATGTAACCAATTGGCAGGGCTGCCGTAGAAGGCCTAAAGGGGAAAGCACAGAGCTGGCCCCCTCCCAACATCTTAAACCCGGTTGACATGTATTTTCAGAAGCGTGCGTTATGGATTGCCGCCCTTGCCGCCCTGCTGGCGGGAGGGTATGCCTGCCAGCAGCAGGAGCCTGCGGTGGAAGCGGAAGCGGAGGCATTGATTGAGGAGGCGCAGCGCCTTCACTGCCGGCTTCAGGCCTTGCACGAAGAGTCCGTAGCCCTTTGGGACACCGTTTCGGCCCGCCTGTCGGAGGCCCTTCCGGCCGGCATGCCGCCCGATGAGCGCAGAAATATGCTGGCGGTGCGCAATACGGGCCTGATCCAGATGTTCGAAGTTTACCCCACACTCGATACGGCTGTGCACCGGATCGTCGAAAATGCGGGCAGTACAGATGCGGGCCTGGCGGCCCAGATGCGGGCCGCCAAGGACAGCCTCGACGCCAACGAGGCCCGGGTGCGCAGCCTGCTGGCCCGCCTTGAAGCCGGTTACCCCGCCCTGCTTCCCGAATGGAAAGCCCGCTTCGATACAGTAAAGTGCACAAACGGCTAAGGTTGCCGGCAACTCCCCCCGGTATAGCCTCCCCCTTCGTACTTCCCTGCCTCTGTTGTAACCATGCGATTCAAACTTTATAACAAACAATCAAAAAGTGTCTTAGCCATGAATGTAGCCTCTTACGCAAAACGCAAATTATGGCCCCTGCTCCTGGGGCTTCTTGTTCTGGGGTCCTGCGCCCGCGATGAAGACCCCCTGCCCGAAAACCCATACGGCAAGGTGGATGATTATTCGGCAGATGTAGCGCTGCGGTGGAATGAACTGTTGCTGGAACTGGAGCGGTTCACGCCGGGTTATCGCCCGCCGGTTTCGGCCCGGGCCACCGCCTACATCGGGCTGGCTGCCTACGAATCGGTTGTAAACGGAACGACGGGGAACAAATCCGTCGCCGGCTATTATTCCGGGCTGGACATCCCGCAGCCGGAAGCCGGGGAAGACTACCACTGGCCTTCCTGCCTGGCCGCCTCCTACGCCCGCTCTATGGAGCTTTTCTTCCCGACGGCGCCCTCCGAGCAGCTTTTTAAGATATATCAGTTGCAGAACGATTTCTTCCTGGACTTCAAGGAAGAAGTGCCCCACGATGTCTTTACCCGCTCCACCGCCTACGGCCGCGCGGTGGCCGATGCAGTCTTCGACTGGTCGGCTACTGACCCGGCAGGCCATGAAGCCTACCTGCGCAACAACGACCCGGCCTATCAGCCCCCGGCAGGGGTGGGGCTCTGGCAGCCCACTTATCCCGACTTTGCTCCGGCCCTGCTGCCGCACTGGGGCGAGGTGCGCACCTTCGCCGCAACGGATGCGGACATCGTCCCCGATCCGCTGCCTTACAGCGAGGACCCCAATTCGCCGATCTACCAGCAGGCCGTTGAAGTAAGGAACATGGTCAACCAGATCAAGCAGGGCGGGCTGCCCGAGGATTTCTGGATCGCCCAGTTCTGGAGCGACGACTGCCCCATCCTGACCTTCACCCCGGCCGCCCGCTGGGTAGCGGTGGCCAACCAGGTGGTGGAAAGGGAAAATGCGCCCCTCAGCCTGGCCGTCGAACTGTACGCCCGCCTCGGCATGGCGCTCAACGACGCCGGCGTGCGCTGCTGGCACGAGAAATACCGCTTCAACGTGGAGCGCCCCATCGACTACATTCGCCGCATTCAGGGCGAACCCAACTGGAACACCGTCATGTGCCCCGACGGCTCGGGCAATTTCTTCACGCCGCCCTTCCCCGCCTACCCTTCGGGCCACGCCACCTTCGGCGCCGTGGCGGCCGAAGTGCTCTCCGCTTTGTTCGGGCAGAGCTATTCCATGACCGACAATTGCCACGAGGGCCGCACCGAATTCAAAGGCGACCCCCGTACTTTTACCAATTTCCACGCCATGGCAGAAGAGAACGCCTACTCCCGCATCCCCCTGGGCGTACACTTCCAGATGGACGCGGATGCGGGCCTGGAACTGGGCTACGGCATCGGGCAGAAGGTCAATGCCCTGCAGTGGAGGAGGTAGGCCGTACGTAAGCAGGCCGCCCGGCGGATAAATGAGAACCGCGAAGTTGCGGAGCATGCGAGGGAAAGGGCAAAACCTTCGCGTCCTCCGCGCCTTCGCGGTTTTGCATTTACGGGCAAAGCCAATCATGCGGCCTTTTCCAGCCTTTCGCGAAATAATCTCCCGCTACTGCTGGTTAGATAAGGCAGAAATGCAGACATTTGTAAATGAGGCAAATGCAGCAATCAAGCCACCCCCCTGCCGGGGGCATACCAAAAAACAGCAGTTATGGGCATTGACGCAGGCGCATACATCGCCGATTTGTTGTACGAGCACGATTCGGTAGCTATTCCGGGGCTGGGGGGCTTTGTGGCCCGGTACAAACCCGCCTTTGCAGACCAGGTTCAGGGCGAGTTGCACCCGCCGGCCAAGGGCCTGCAGTTCAACACCAACCTGGTGATGGACGACGGGCTGCTGGCGGAATACATCCGCGACAAGCACCACATCTCCCTGGCGGAAGCCAAAAAAGAAGTCGAGCGCTATGTGCAGGGCGTGCTGGATGCCATCAACCGGCGGGAGATCGTCGTGTTGCCGAAGGTGGGGCGCCTGTACAAAGATTACGAGCAGAACCTTCAGTTCCTGGCGGATGGCGCCAATTTCAATACCGATTCCTACGGGCTGCCGGCCGTACATTTTTATCCCCTGGCCCGGACTGAGCGCCCGGCTGCCGTCAAAGCCGAAGGGGCGCCGGCGCCTCCCGCTCCGCAGCCGAAGGCGGGGCTTCGGGCCTTTTTCAGCCGCATTTTCGGCAACGGCCTGGCGGTTATCATCGGCTTTGGGGGCATCGTTGCCCTGCTGTCCGTTTACTTCCTGTTTTTCTACGAGCGCCCGGCCGCTGAAACGCAGGCCCCGCCTTCCTCGCGCATCAACGTCAGCCCCTCCGTGGAACTGCCCGCCGATACGGCCGGCGAGGATGACGATCTGCTCATCGGCGACAGCTATATCGGTGAAGAACCTGCCGCCAGCCCGGAAGAACCCGATACCGAGGCGCCGACCATCGCTCCCGGCCAGCGTTACGTGCTGATCTCCCTCGGCGTATTCGGCGACGAGAATAACGCTCAGCGCCTCGTCCAGAGGGTGTACGACGCCGGCTATGAGCCTTTCACCGAAAAGATGGGCGCCCGCACCCGTGTGGGTATCCAGAAGGCCTACTCCTCCGACGCGGAGATCAGAACAATCCTGGACGACATCCGCGAAAAAGGCCTGGCGAAGGACGCCAAGGTGCTGAAGCGCTAGTGACGACAGGGAATAAGGAGGCCTGGAGGCTGGGTAAGGAGATGTAGGGGGGCGCCTGGTTTGCCAGGCGCCCCCCTACACTTTTTTCTGCATGGCCTTTTGACCGTCGCCATTACAGCCCGAAAGCGGCCCTGACCTTATCCACGTAATCCAGCTTTTCCCAGGTGAAGGTTTCCACCTCCATCTCTTTGGCGTTGCCGGAGCCGTCGGTGAAGCGCACTTTTTTGAGCTGGGAAGGGCGGCCCATGTGCCCGTAGGCGGCCGTATCGGAATAGATGGGGTAGCGCAGTTTCAGGCGCTGTTCGATCGCGTAGGGGCGCATGTCGAAGAGCTGGTAAACCTTGCGGGCGATATCGCCGTCGGACATGCCCACTTTGGCCGTGCCGTAGGTGTTGACGTAGATGTTGGTGGGGGCGGCCAGGCCGATGGCGTAGGACACCTGGACGAGCGCTTCCCTGCAGACGCCGGCGGCCACGAGGTTTTTGGCGATGTGGCGGGTGGCGTAAGCTGCCGAGCGGTCGACCTTGGAGGGGTCTTTGCCGGAGAAGGCGCCGCCGCCGTGCGCGCCCTTGCCGCCGTAGGTATCGACGATGATCTTGCGGCCGGTGAGGCCCGTGTCGCCGTGGGGGCCGCCGATGACGAACTTGCCCGTCGGGTTGATGTGGTAGGTGATGTCGCCGTCGAAGAGTTTCTGCAGTTCCGGGCGCAGTTTTTTCCGGATGCGCGGGATGACGATGTTGATGATGTCTTCCCGTATCCTGGCCTGCATACCGGCCTCATCGGCGAATTCGTCGTGCTGGGTGGACACCACGATGCTGTCGATGCGCTGCGGGACATGATCGTCGCTGTATTCGATGGTCACCTGCGATTTGGAGTCGGGCCGCAGGTAAGCCATTTCCCGGCCGGCTTTGCGGATGGCGGCCAGTTCCTGGAGGATTTTGTGGGCGATATCCACGGCCAGCGGCATATAGTCTTCGGTTTCGTTGGTGGCGTAGCCGAACATCATGCCCTGGTCGCCGGCGCCCTGGTCTTCCGGGTTGGCGCGTTCCACGCCCTGGTTAATGTCGGGCGACTGTTCGTGGATAGCCGAGAGTATGCCGCAGGAGTTGGCCTCGAACATGTATTCTGATTTCGTGTAGCCGATCCGCCTGATCACCTCCCGGGCGATCTGCTGGACATCCAGGTAAACCGAGGATTTTACTTCCCCGGCGAGCACCACCTGCCCGGTGGTCACAAGCGTTTCACAAGCAACCTTCGATTTGGGGTCGAAAGCGATGAAATGGTCCACCAGCGCATCGCTGATCTGGTCGGCAATTTTGTCGGGATGCCCTTCGGAAACGGATTCGGAAGTGAAAAGGTATGGCATAACTATTTTTGCTTGTGGATTAATCAAAGCGCCTCGGAACAGGCCTCTGCGAAAACGCTGCAAAAATAGAAATTGTTTGGAACTATTTCACCTCACAGCTCAGTAAGTGCATCACCTCCGTTCGGGTGTACAGGTAGCCGTCCAGCTTGTCGCCGATCTGCACCGGGCCCACGCCTGCCGGCGTGCCGGTAAAGATGAGGTCGCCCATCTGCAGTTTGAAAAAGCGGGATACGTACACGATGATATCCTCAAAGGAAAAGATCATGTCTCTGGTGTTGCCGCGTTGCACCACCTGCCCGTTTTTGCGCAGTTCGAATTCGATGGCCCCCGCATCGACGGCATCGAGAGGGACAAAGGGGCCGAGCACGGCGGAGCCGTCGAAGGCCTTGGCGATCTCCCAGGGCTGCCCTTTCTCCTTGCACTCCTGCTGCAGGTCGCGGGCCGTGAAGTCGATGCCCAGGGCGATTTCATTGTAGTAGCCCGAAGCGAACTCCGGCTGCACGTGCCGCCCGTTTTTGGCCACCTTCAGCACCACCTCCAGCTCGTAGTGCAGGTCGTTCGTAAAGCCGGGGTAATACAACGGCTTGCCGTTCACCAGCAGTGCGGTGGGCGGCTTGAGGAATACCACGGGCTTTGCGGGCACGGGGTTGTTCAGTTCTCTGGCGTGTTCGGCGTAGTTGCGGCCGATGCAGAGGATTTTCATGGTTATATTGCTATATTGTTATATTGTTATATTTTTGTATTGGTATTTGGTTGTTGATCAGTATTTTAGGTTGTTGTTGGTGAAATTGATGAGATGGTTGATTTCTTTGGGGAGCACTTCCAGTTTTTGTAAAATGAATTCAGATTGTTCCGGTAGCAGCAGCCCTCTGTGGATGGCTTTATTTGTCCAATCCAGGCATTCTTTGGTAGAAGCCGAGCTATAGCGGTAGAAAAGGATTTTGTCCTTCTTGTAAAACCGCCCAAAGCCCTCCGCAATATTAGCCGAAATGGAATCTGCCGATTTGACGAATTGGGTTCCCACCGTCCACTTCGCGAAATTATTCCAGGTTTGTACTGTATCCCAAACAGTGTTGCCCAATTCAAAGGCTATCACATAAGCGTTCAGTTTATCTAAGGAAAGATATTCCATGGTTTTGTTGGCATCGAAGTTCTATTAGCATAAGACGCAGAACTCCAAAAATTCCATAACCAAACCTCTGAAAAAATGGAAAACACTCCCTTAAGCTGCCCGCCCCCCCAAAGCCAACAATATAACAATATAACCGCTGCCCCCCCCAAGCCAACAATATAACTACCGCCCCCCCCAAGCCAACAATATAACAATATAACAATATAACAATATAACCACCTGCCCTCAGAATCGCACATTCAGCAGCCCCGTCAACTCCTTCACCTCCCTGACCGTCTCCTGCGCCCGTTTGCGGATCACGGCGGAGGATTCGCGGATCTGGTTTTTGATCTCCTTTTTGTTGGCCGCCAGTTCGGCTTTGCGGGCGCGGAAGCCGTTGCTCAGTTCGGCCAGGGCGTCGGCCACGGCTTCTTTGAGGTCCACGTATTTGAGGTTGCCGGCCCGGTAGGTGTCCATCAGGCTGTTGTGGGCTTCCACTTTGCCCGATGCCTTCAGCAGCAGGAAGAGGTTTTCGACGCCGGGGCTCATCTCGCCGGCCGGGGTGTCGCCGGTATCGGTGACGGCCGAGCGGATCTGTTTGCGCAGGCGGTTTTCTTCTTCGAAGACGTTGATGTAGTGCTTTTCCCCCAGGCTTTTGCTCATCTTGCGCTCGGGGTCGGCGGTGGAGCGCACCTTCAGCACTTCCGTGTACAGGGGTTCGGGCAGCACGAAGTACTCCTTGCCCACCTGATTGTTGAAGCGCTGGGCGATGTTGCGCGTCAGTTCCAGGTGTTGTTCCTGGTCTTTGCCGATGGGCACGTAATCGGCCCGGTAGATGAGGATGTCGGCCGCCTGCAGCACCGGATAGTCGAACAGGCCGGCGGAGATGAATCCTTCGCCGCTTTCCTCCTGGCTCTGGGCGCTCTTGTCCTTGAATTGGGTCATGCGCGTCAGCAGCCCGTAGGAGGTGAAGCAGTTCAGTATCCAGCACAGTTCTGCGTGTTCCGGAATGAGCGACTGTATGCAGAGGTTCTCCGGTTTTACGCCGACGGCCATGAGGTTGGCCACCAGGTCCCAGGTGGCTTCGGCCAGCTTCTTCGGGTTGTAGGGCATGGTGATGGCGTGGTAGTCCACTACGCAGAACACGCAGGTGTAATCTTCCTGCAGCCGCACCCAGTTCTTCACCGCCCCGAAGTAGTTCCCGAAGTGCATGTGCCCCGTCGGCTGTATGCCGGATAATACGCTTTTTCTTTGCTCCATCGTAGGTCCCGTTTTTCCGGATTTTGGTTTTCAATGCCTGGCGGCTCTCAAAAGTTCCCCGCGAAAATAAAAAAAATGCGGATTTTATGGCTCCGCCCTTTTCCCCTCATTTTCTTAACCTCCGCTTTACACAACTCTCCTTCCGGAATGCAAATTTTCCTGTATTTTTGCCTTCGTCCTGCATGTAAACCCCCAGGGTTTTCTAATCTGTTGAAAAACAATCACATGCAGGGTGATGACATGATAAAAAAAGCCATATAGCAATATAGCTTATGGCAATATGGCCAAATAACCGGCAGCTATCTCACCCCAAGCCCTTCAATTCCATGGAATGCATAAAAACCGGCTCATGATACGTACCCGTACCCCGTTAGTACAACCCCTCTTTTTGATCCTGCTCCTCGCCAGCCTGTTGAAACCGGCGCAGGGGCGGGGGCAGTGCCCGAGCCCGTGTCCTACTATTCAGGCAATAATGGTAAACCCATGTGGGGCATCTCAGCCAAATGATGAATATGTTTTAATTAATTCGGGAGGCGGTTTCAATATTGGCCTAATCCAGTTTGATTTCGATGATAATAACAACAACTTTGGAGCACAGAATAATGACATAAACTATAATATGGATAATGACCCATCTGATCCAACACCTTGTGGGTTACAGCCAGGAGATCCTTCGGTAATTGGAGGGTGTCCAAATGTCATTCCAGTAGGACCAGGCGATTTTGTTCCTGCAAACTCGTTAGTCGTTCTTCAAACAAGTAGCAACCCTTTAACTATTCATGATTTTAGCGCTATTTGTGGATCAGGGCAATGTATTTATGTCGTCTCGAGTTCCTGTGAAAGGACGGCAGGTGCGTTTTCCAATACACCAGGTTCTTCTCTTGTTGGTTATCAGCTTCTTATTAATGGATGCCCATTATGTTCCTCGGGTGTAGTGTATGATAAAGCTGCAGCTAATGCCGCAGGCACAGGCTCTTATGTGACAGGTTCAGGCATAGTAACGGCAAATCCTACTTGTGCTGCTCCACCTGCTACAGCAAACTTTCCTATTACCCCTAACCTTACTCCAATTGGCCCTTTTTGTAATTCGGCCCCCCCTGTGGGATTAAATACAACGCAAAATGGAGTAATGGGAGTTTGGTCTGGTAACGGAGTAAACTTTGTAGGTGACAATTTTAATCCTTCTGTTGCTGGTGTGGGTACCTGGACATTGATCTTCACGCCAAATACACTTCAGTGCGCCAACCCAAACTCCATCGACGTCACCGTTAACCCCGCTCCCACCGCCACCCCGGCATCCCTCTCCGCCTGCGGCGCCGGCAGCGCCACCTTTAACCTCACCACCATAAATGCCATAGTCAGCGGCGGGGCAGGCACAGTCAACTGGTACACCAATATGGCGGCCACCGTCCCTGTGCCCAACCCGGCAGCCTACATCACCGGCAGCACTACCGTTTACGCCACCGTTACCAACGGCGGCTGTACTTCCACCCCTGCAGCGGTCACCTTAACCGTTACACCTCTACCAACAGCTAACCCCGCAGGCCCGCTCACCGCCTGTGGCGCCGGCAGTGCAACATTCAATCTGACATCACTGAACAATACCATTAGCGGCGGGGCAGGCACGGTCAACTGGTACACAAATATGGCGGCTACCGTCCCTGTGCCCAACCCGGCATCCTTTACTACAGGCAGCACTACCGTTTACGCCACCGTTACCAACGGCGGCTGTACTTCCGCCTCTGCAGCGGTCACCTTAACCGTTACACCCCCTCCAACAGCTAACCCCGCAGGCCCGCTCACCGCCTGTGGGGCCGGCAGTGCAACATTCAACCTGACATCGCTGAACAATACCATTAGCGGGGGCGTAGGCACAGTCAACTGGTACACCAACATGGCGGCCACCAACCCGGTGCCCAACCCGGCATCCTTTACCACCGGCAGCACTACCGTTTACGCCACCGTTACCAATGGCGGCTGTACTTCAACGCCCACTGCCGTCACTTTAACCGTAACGCCCCTGCCCACTGCCAACCCGGCAGGGCCCCTGTCAGCCTGCGGCGCCGGCAGCGCAACATTCGACCTGACATCGCTGAACAATACCATTAGCGGTGGGGCAGGCACGGTCAACTGGTACACCAACCCGGCCGCGACCGTCCCGGTGCCCAACCCGGCATCCTTTACCACCGGCAGCACTACCGTTTACGCCACCGTTACCAATGGCGGCTGTACTTCCGCCCCAACAGCGGTAACCATAACCGTTACACCCCCTCCAACAGCCAACCCTGCCGGGCCGCTGTCGGCATGTGGTTCGGGCAGCGCAACATTCAACCTGACATCACTCAACAATACCATTAGCGGCGGCGTGGGCACGGTCAACTGGTACACCGATATGGGGGCGACTAACCCCATCCCCAATCCGGCAGCTTTTACTTCGGGAAATACCACAGTTTATGCAACAGTGAGCAGCG
The DNA here is from genome assembly GCA_963169455.1 of Bacteroidota bacterium. Taxonomy (GTDB): domain Bacteria; phylum Bacteroidota; class Bacteroidia; order Chitinophagales; family Saprospiraceae; genus JACJYE01. The sequence continues at coordinate 10,200 of CAUJDW010000108.1, forward strand.
GTGGTTGTACCTCTGCATCAGTTCCGGCCACCCTCACCGTCACCGGCCCCACCGCCAGCACCCCCACCCAGCCCTACCTGATCTGTTACACCCTGATCCCCTTCTCCTACAGCGACAACCTGCTGGCCATCATCAACCAGATCAACGGGGGCAATGCCGGCCTGACGGTCAACTGGTACCTCGATGCGGCGGGAACCAACGCCATCGACCCCTTCGACCCCAACGACATCTTCGACCTCATCGCCGGCGGGCCCAACCAGACGCTCTACGCCACCGTGTCGGACGGCAGCTGCGAGTCGGCCACCGTGCCGGTCAACGTCATCCTGACGCCCAACACGACGATCAACCCCACGCCTATCGGGCCTTTCTGCCTGGGCGCCGCCCCCGTGCCCCTGGCCGCTACCCAGAACGGCGTGACCGGCAACTGGAGCGGCCCGGGCGTGAACGCCAATACCTTTAACCCCACCGCCGCGGGCATCGGAACCTGGAACCTTTTGTTCACGCCCAACCCCGGCCAGTGCGCCAACCCGGCCAACCTGCAGGTGACGGTGTCCAGCACCACCACGCCGGCCCTGGCGCCCATCGGGCCCTTCTGCCAGGGCGACGCACCCGTGGCCCTGGCCACCACGCAAAGCGGCGTCACCGGCAACTGGAGCGGGCCCGGGGTGAACGCCAACACTTTCAACCCCACCGCCGCCGGCATAGGAACCTGGAACCTTTTGTTCACGCCCAACCCCAACCAGTGCGCCAATACCAACAGCACGCAGGTGACGGTCAACGCGGCCGGAACGCCGGCCCTGACGCCTATCGGGCCTTTCTGCGCCAGCGATCCGCCGGTGGTTTTGCCCGCCAGCCAGGGGGGCTATACCGGCAACTGGAGCGGCCCCGGCACGGGGGGCAACGTTTTTGACCCCGGAGCAGCAGGCAGCGGGCTGGTGACGCTGATTTTCACCCCCGGCCCCGGCCAGTGCGGATTACCCAACACCTTGTTCGTCGATGTGTCGGATGTGCCGGCCAGCCCTGCCGGGCCGCTCTTCGGCTGCCCCGCCGCCGGCGGCCAGGCCGGCTTCGACCTCACCGCCATCGACGACATGATCAGCAACGGCAACGGCACGGTCAACTGGTATGCCAACCCCAATGCCTCCGTGCCCATCCCCAACCCCGGAAACTTTGTCATCAGCACCAATACCACGGTTTACGCCACGGTGTCCGACGGATTCTGCGAGTCGGCCAACCCGGCGGCCATACAGCTCATCCTGCTGCCCCCGCCGGCTGCCAACCCGGCAGCCCTGACGGCCTGCGACACCGGCAACGGCACAGGCCTTTTCGACCTCACTGAGGCGGAAGCCACCGTTACAGGGGGGCAACCCTACAGCGTGTCCTGGTCCTTCGACGCCGCAGGCAACATCCCCATCCCCAACCCCGGCAGTTTCACCTCCGCCGCCGGCACGGTTTACGCTTTCGTTTCGGACGGCAACTGCAGCAGCGGCGCTCCGGTGAGCCTCAGCCTGCAGGCGGCGCCCGACATCGCACCCATCGGCGATCAGCAAAGCTGCGGCTCCTTCGCGCTGCCGCCCATCACCGGCGCCGGCCTCAGCGGCGGGCAGGCTTACTACAGCGGGCCGGGCGGAACGGGAACCGTTTTCGCCCCCGGCGCTTCCATCAACGCCAGCACACTGCTGTACGCCTACGACGGCGCGCCGGGCTGCGCGGATGAGGAAGCCTTTTTCGTCACCATCAACCCCCTGCCTGTCCTCCTGCTGCAGGTAGCCACCCCCATCGACTGCTATGGCGCCGCCAATGGCAGCCTCGACCTGACGGTTAGCAGCGGTACGCCTTCCTTTACTTATGACTGGAACCAGGACGCCCTCGACGGCCAGGAAGACCCTGCAGGCCTTACCGCCGGCGCTTACGCCCTCACCGTCACAGATGGCGCAGGTTGTATGCAGGCCGCCTCCATCAGCCTGAGCGAGCCGCCGGCCATTACGTCCACCTGCATGGCCACCAACCCCGTGATCACCCCCGGCGGCAGCGAGGGCGAGGGCATGGTCAATTTCAGCGGCGGCACGCCCCCATACTCCGTCAGCCTGGCCGGGCCCGTGAGCGAAAGCGGCAACTCGCCGGCGGGCGGGACGGTCATCTTTTCCAACCTGCTGCAGGGCCTGTACACCGTAACCATCGAAGACGCCAACGGCTGCACGGAGAGCTGCAGCTTCATCGTCAACGGCCCGGGCTGCACACTGGCCGCCGGCTTCGCCAGCCTGCAGCCCGCCAGTTGCCCGGGCGTGGCCGACGGGGCGGTGGAACTGGCCATCTTTAACGGCGCTCCTCCATACACCATCACCTGGGGCGATGGCGTGACGGGCGACACCTTGCGCAGCGGGCTCGCCGCCGGCACTTATGGCGTCACCATCGTCGACAGCGACGGCTGCCAGGTTTCGGGCAACGCAACCATCAATAATGCCTTCCCTGCGCCCCAGGCCGGCTTTTCGCCCGGCGGGCCCGTTTGCCAGGACAGTTGTTTTACATTCGACATTCAGCTTACCGGCACGCCGCCTTTCCAGCTGGATTACGAGGTGAATAACGGCGATACGGTGCTGGCATTCTCCATCGCCCCCGCTTCGGCCGACACCGTGCTGGAGATCTGCGCCGCCGATTTCGGGCTTTCCGCAGGCCCCCTGGAAGTGCTTTTCACCATCCTGCAGGATGCGCACTGCCTCGACACCCTCAACCACCTGGAGGTGATAACCGTTACCCCGCCCGCCACGGGCCAGCTCGACACCATAATTTGCGCAGGAGACAGCCTGCTGCTGAACGGCCTGGTGTACAGCGCGGCCAATCCTTCAGGTACGCAGGTTTTTGCAGGCGCCAGTGCGGCGGGCTGCGATTCCATCCTCACCATCAGCCTGAGCTTCTTCCCCATCGACACCTTCTTCCTCTCGCAGCAGCTCTGTACCGGCGATTCCCTGCTGGTCAACGGCACGCTGTACAACGAGGCGAACCCAAGCGGCATCGAACTGCTGGCCGGGGCAACCGCCAACGGTTGCGATTCCCTTATCAGCGTGAGCCTGAGCTTCCTGCCGCCCGCCGCCGAAACCCTCAACCTGACGCTTTGCCCGGGCGATTCGGCCGTGGTGAACGGAACGGTTTACAACGAAACAAACCCAACAGGTACGGAGATATTCGCCGGAGGCAGCGCCAACGGCTGCGACTCGGTGCTGACGGTCAGCCTGAGCTTCTTCCCCATCGACACCTTCTTCCTCTCCCGGCAGCTCTGCACCGGCGATTCCCTG